>JALHMR010000049.1 GCA_022843945.1 Rhodospirillaceae bacterium
GTGGCCGCGGGCGCGGGCTCGCGGCGCTCCGGCGGGAGGGGGGCGAGGTTGGTGCCCTGGCCGGTGATCCGCCCGGCATCGTTCATGTTGCCGGATTGCAGGCGCAGGCTGTCGAGGGCGTTCATCTGGCCGTAATCGGCCGGGTTGCCGCTGCGCTGGATCTGCTCGCTGCGCTCGCGCGCATTGGTGGCGTTGAGATCGTTGGGATGGATCGGCGGCGGAGACTGGGCGAGGGCGGGCGCGGCCAGCAGAAGGATAGGGATGGCAATGGCGGCCAGCGATTTCATCACGACAGTATAACGACATGCACGGGCGGCGAATTCCCCACAGTTGTCATCGCCGGGCTTGACCCGGCGATCCATCGTTCCGTCGGCACGGTGGATGCCCGGGTCGGAGCCCGGGCATGACAAGACCTATGACGGATACTCGATGCGCATCACCTCGAGGGTCTCCGCCCCGCCGGGCGTGCGCAGCTCCACCGTGTCGCCGACGCGGGCCTTGAGCAGGGCGCGTGAGACGGGCGCGATCCAGCTCACCTCGCCGCGTGCCAGGTCGGCCTCGTCGACGCCGCGGATGGTCACGGTCTTTTCGCTGCCATCCTCATGGGCGTAGGTCACGGTGGCGCCGAAGAACACCTGGTCGCGGCGCGGCTGGGCGGCCGGGTCGACCACCCGGGCGATCTCCAGCCGCTTGGTCAAAAAGCGCACCCGGCGGTCGATCTCGCGCAGGCGCTTCTTGCCGTAGAGGTAGTCGCCGTTCTCCGAACGGTCGCCGTTGCCGGCGGCCCAGGACACCACCTCGACGACCTTCGGCCGCTCGACCCGCAGCAGCTGCGTGAGCTCGTCCTGCAGGCGCTTGAGGCCGGCGGGGGTGATGTAGTTCGGCTGCCCCGCGGGCAAAGTCGGGGCGTCGTCCGGGCCGTCGTCTTCCGGCGCGTCGTCGGTTTCCTTGGTGAAGGCCTTGGACATAGGGGAAATATGGCCGGCGCCGGCCACGGTTACAAGCCGCGCGGGTCACTTGATTCCAGCTCGCCGATGGCCGATAAGCTTGCGCACCATGCGTGACGAAATCAAATCCATCGCCTCCGACATCCAGCAGTCGCTCGAACTGCTGAGGAGGCATCTTTGACTGGGACAAGGCCAACCGGCGTCTGAGCGAGCTGACCGCGCTCGCCAACGATCCCAACCTGTGGAGCGACTCACAGAAGGCGCAAGGGTTGCTGCGCGAGCGCGCCCACCTGGAGAAGTCGATCGGCGTGGTCAGGGGCATCCAGCAGGAGCTCGATGACGCCACGACCCTGATCGAGCTCGGCGAGGCCGAAGGCGATACGGCGAGCGTCAGCGAGGGCGAGGCCCTGATCCGGGCGCTGAAGCCGGCGGCCGAGAAGCGCGGCCTCGAGGCGCTGCTCTCGGGCGAGGCCGACGGCAACGACTGCTTCGTCGAGATCCATGCCGGGGCGGGCGGCACCGAATCGCAGGACTGGGCCTCCATCCTCATGCGCATGTACATGCGCTGGGCCGAGGCGCACGACTACAAGGTCGAGTTCCTCGAGGAGAGCGTCGGCGAGGAGGCGGGCATCAAGTCGGCGACGCTCAAGATCATGGGCGCCAACGCCTATGGTTGGCTGAAGACCGAGAGCGGCGTCCACCGCCTGGTGCGCATCTCGCCCTACGATTCCAACGCCCGGCGCCACACCTCCTTCGCCTCGGTCTGGGTCTATCCGGTGGTCGACGACAAGATCGACATCGTGGTCAACGAGGGCGACCTGCGCATCGACGTCTACCGCGCCTCGGGCGCGGGCGGCCAGCACGTCAACAAGACCGAATCCGCGGTGCGCATGACCCACTTGCCGACCGGCATCGTCGTCGCATGCCAGAACGACCGCTCGCAGCACAAGAACCGGGCCGAGGCGATGAAGATGCTGAAAGCGCGCCTCTACGAGGCCGAACTGAAGAAGCGCGAGGCTGTTTCGGCGGCAATCGAGGCGGCCAAGACCGATATCGGCTGGGGCCACCAGATCCGCTCCTACGTCCTGCAGCCCTACCAGATGGTCAAGGACCTGCGCACCGGCGTGCAGACCTCGGATACCTCGGGCGTGCTCGACGGCGATCTCGACCTGTTCCTCGAAGCCTCGCTCGCCCAGCGCCTCAAGGGCGGCGCCGGTCAGCCGGTGCAGGATATCGAGTAGCCGCGCCCGCCTACGGTGTAGGCGTCGCCATGTCCGACTTGCCGTAGACCAGAGAGACGCGCGCCTCCGCCGGGATTCCCGGCATGGTTGCCTCCCAACTGTCGTAAGCCGCACGCAGCTCCGTCAGCCGTTCGGGATGGCGCTTCGCCAGGTTGGCGCGCTCGCGCGAATCCTGGGACAGGTCGTAAAGAAACGCGTCGCCGTCGAGCGACAGGTATTTCCAGGCGCCCCGCCGTACGGCCTTCTGGCTGCGGTGGTTCATGCGCCAGAACAGGTCGCGCGCCATTGTCCTTCCGGGAGCGGCGAGCAGGGGGAGGAGGCTGAACCCGTCGAGCGGGTAATCGGGGTGCGGCGTCACGCTGGCGGCGTCGAGCATCGTCGCCGGCCAGTCCATGGTGATGGCTGTCTGTCCGGTGATGCCGCCCGAAGCGATACGTGACGGCCAGTGCGCCAGCAGCGGCACGCGGATGCCGCCTTCGAGCAGGTCCATCTTCTTGCCAACGAACGGCCAGGTGTCCGAGAAACGCTCGCCGCCATTGTCGCTGGTGAACACGGTCAGCGTGTTCTCCGCCAGGCCGGCCTGCTTCAGCGCCACAAGGATGCGGCCCACACCCTCGTCCATGTGGCGGATCATCGTGCGGTAGGTCTCGACCGAGCCGCCGTCGATATGGTGGATGGCGTTGCCGATACGCCGCGACTCAGCCTCGTGGTCGCGCGCCTCCCACGGCCAGTGCGGCGCCGTGTAATGGACGCTGAGCAGGAATGGCGCGTCCTTGTTCCTCTGCCGGCCGATGAAGTCCACGGCGTGATCGCTGATCAGGTCGGTGAGATAGCCGACACGCCGGCTCTCCGCGCCGTTCTCGAAGAGGTCGTGCACGCCGGCGCGGTCCCGGTGCGAGAAATAGTCGACGCCGCCGCCGAGCGGCCCGAAATGCTCGCCGTAGCCGCTGAGCAGCGGCCCGAAATGCGGCGGGTAGCCGAGATGCCATTTGCCGGCCAGGGCCGTGGTGTAGCCGGCGTCGCGCAACAGCGACGGCAGGGTCGGATGCGAGGGTGGCAGACCGAGGTCGTCGCGGCCGCGGGCAGCGCCGGCGAGCGGCTCGTCGAGCGCGCCGCGCAGCCGGTACTGGTAGCGCCCGGTCATCAGCGCGAAGCGCGTGGGCGAGCAGACCGGGGAGTTCGAATAGCCGTCGGTGAAGCGCAAGCCCTCGGCGGCCATGCGATCAAGGGACGGCGAGACATCGCCGCGCCCGCCGTAGCAGCCGAGATCGGCGTAGCCCAGATCGTCGGCCAGGATGAAGACGAAGTTGGGACGCGTCACGCGACGTCTCAGTCAGCCTTGAAGCCCGAGGCGCGGATCACCGGGCCCCAGCGGTCATAGTCGGCTTTGAGGATACGGGCGAGGTCCGCAGGCCCCAGCCCGGTCGGCTCGAGGTTCATGCCCTCGATGCGCGGCTTGGTGTCGGCCGCGAGCGTGGCGTCGATTGCCGCCTTGGCCAGGCGGTCGACGATCTCCCTGGGCGTGCCGGCGGGCGCGAACATCGCGTACCACGCCATGCCTTCGATATCGTAGCCGCTCTCCTTGAAGGTCGGGATATCGGGCGCGCCCGGCGCGCGCCGGGCGCCCGAGACGGCGAGCACGCGGGCCTTGCCGGCCTGGGCCAGCGCACCGATATCGGCGAGCACCAGCATGGCCGCAGGAATCTCACCGCCGATCAGGGCCTGCAGCACCGGCGCCGTGCCGCGATAGGGAACATGGGTGAGGTCAAGCCCGGCGGCGCGGGCGAACATCACGCCGAAGAAGTGCGGCAGGCTGCCGGCACTGGCCGAAGCGTAGTTGCTGTACTGGCCGCCGGTCTTCGCCAGCGCTACATATTCGGCGACGGTCCTGGCCGGCACCTGTTCACCAACCCCCAGCGCCAGCTGGAAGCTCGCGATATGGGCGACCGGCAGGAAATCGGTGAGGGGATCGTAGCTCAGCCTCGAATAGGAATGCGGATAGGCGACCATGGTGGCGAAAGGCGTCATCAGGATCGTGTTGCCGTCGGGCCGGGCGCTCTTGACCAGCTCGTTGGCCAGGATGCCGCCGCCGCCGGCCCGGTTCTCCACCACCACCGGCCGGCCGAGGGTCCCGCGCATCTTATCGGCCAGCAGGCGGGTCAGCGTGTCGACGCCGGCCCCGGCCGGAAAACCGAGGATGACGCGCAGCGGCTGGTCCTGCGCGGCGGCCGGAACGGCCGCGCCGGCCATCATTCCAAGGGCGACGGACACCAGCAGGGCGGCGCCGGCAAGCCGGTTCCGAAAATCGTTGCTCATGGTTCCTCCCGGTTGCGGGCTTGAGCGCCTCGTCCATGGCAGGATATCGGCATGGCCCGTCTCACAAAATGCTAAGCGGCATGGCAGTATAACAATTCTGTTATGGCCGATCGAGCGGGCGCAGCTCCTTGCGCAGGGCCGCGATCAGCCGGCGTGTCGGCGCCGTCAACGGCCGGCCGGGAACATGGGTAATACCCACCGGTCCGCTCAGCTCGTCGCCACCGATCGGCAGCCGGACGAGGACTCCATCCCGGAGCTCGGCGCGCATGGTGCCCAGGGGAAAGGCGATGACGGAATCACTGGCGAGCAGATAAGGCCGTGCGAACTCGAAAGAGGCGGTCTCGACGACGTTCGAGACGGTCGCATGACCGCGCGTCATGAGAAAGCGATTGATCTCGTCGCGGATGATCGTGCCAGGCAGGGGGAGGATCATACCGTAGCGCTCGAGCTCATCCAGCGCCAGTCGCCGACGACGTGCCAGGGGATGGCCGGTCCGCACGGCAAAGACGAGCGGCTCGTCATAGAGGTGATCGAAGCGAAGCCCTTTGACCTGTTCCGGACGCAGCAGGCGGCCGACCAGCATGTCGAGGTCACCACCGCGGAGCAGACGCAGAAGCTCGTCGGCGCCGGCCGTCACGATCCGCACGGTGACGTTGGGATGGACGCGCTTGAAGCGCAGAACAGCGTCCGGCATGAGTTCGCGGGTCACGTTGGGCAAGATGCCCAGGCCGATGGTCTGGGTGGCTCCCCGGCCGGCCGCCTGCTGCACGCCTTCGGAAAGCTGGGCGAGGCCCGATTCGGCGAAAAACATCAGACTCTCGCCGGCGCTCGTCAGCGCGAGGCCACGGGCCCGGCGCTCGAAGAGCGGCCGTCCGACAATCTGCTCGAGATGCGAGATCGTGCGCGAAACAGCCGGCTGAACTGTGTTCAGGCTCTCCGCGGCACGCGTGAAGCTGCGATGACGGGCCACCTCGACGAAAGCGCGGAGGTGGCGGAATTGCACGCGCTGATCCATGGGTCCCCGGCGATTGGCGAAGCCGACTATAGCGCCGATGTTACGGCACTGGCACCTTGAGACCGTTCTCGGCTATTGAACCTGTGCCTGTGGGAGATCGTCCGTCCGCCATGCCTTCGATCCTGATCCGCAACGCGCACCTGGTCCTACCGGATCGCGCCGACCTCCCGACGGGCTCGCTGCTGGCCAAGGGCGAGCGCATCGCCGGCGTCTTCCCCGGCGGCGACGGGCCCCAGACGGCGGATGAGATCATCGACGGGGCCGGCCTCGCCGTCATGCCCGGCCTGGTCAACGCCCATCACCACGCCTATTCCAACGTGCTGCGCGGTACGCGCAACGACCGGCGGCTGGAGAGCTGGGCGCTCTACACCGTCGCCTACGGCTACGTGCTCGATGCCGAGGCGATCCGCCTGGGCGTGCTGCTGGGCGCGGCCGAGGCGATGCGGGGCGGCGTCACCGCGCTGGTCGATCACGCGCCGCATGTGACTCACGCCGAGGCGGCGCTCGAGGCGCATGCCCAGTCGGGCCTGCGGGTGGGTTACGCGCCGTTCCTCCATGACCGCTCCGACCACGATCTCTTCGGCGTGGCGTTGCCGGCCGAGCTGCGCGCCGCCTTCGATGCCCCCAGCCGCCCGCCGGAGAGCATCGCCGAATTCTTCCGCCAGCTGGTTCGCGAGTGGCAGGGGCGGGACGGGCGGCTGCAGATCATGCTCGGCCCCAACGCGCCGCAGCGTTGCTCGGCGGCGTTGCTGGAGCTATGGCGACGCCTGGCCGACGAGCTGTCTTTGCGCGTCCACACCCATCTCTGCGAGACGCTGCCGCAGGCGCGCTACGGCGAGACGCACTGGGGCGGCACGGTTACCGGCATGGCGAAGCATGGCCTGCTCAACCAGCGCCTGTCGGTGGCCCACGCGGTCTGGCTGGCCGAAAGCGAGCGCGACCTGCTGGCGAAGCACGGAGTCACCGTCTCGCATAACCCGGTGAGCAACCTGATGCTGGGCAGCGGCACGATGCCGCTGGTCGACTATCTCAGGCGCGGCATCGCGGTGGCGCTGGGCAGCGATTCGGCCAACACCGGCGGCGCGGCCAACCTGTTCGAGGTCATGCGCCTGGCGCTGATGCTGCCGCGCCCCACCACGGCGAACGAGGCCGACTGGCCGACACCGCAAGCCGTGCTCGCCATGGCCAGTGCCGGCGGCGCGCGCGCGTTGGGCGTCGAGGTGGGCCGCCTGGAAACCGGGCGGCTGGCCGATCTCGTGCTCGTGCGTCTCGACACGGCGCTGATGCAGGCGGCCGCGCCGTCTCTGGCCGCCCTCATCCAGCACGCCGGGCCGCATGCGGTGCAGGCGACGATGGTCGGCGGGCGTTTCGTCTACCGCGACGGCAAGGTCCTGGCCTTCGACGAGGCGGCGGTGCTGCGGCGCTACCGGGAACGCGCGACGGCGATTGTCGGGGCGGCGGCCGACCGGCTGCGCCTGGCCGAGCGCGCCGAGCCGCATTTCACCAAGCTCTATCCCGGTTTCTAGCGCAACGCGCAGCGTTGGCGCGCATCAGGCGATCTCGAACAGACCCGCCGCACCCATGCCGCCGCCGACGCACATGGTGACGACCACCTTCTTCGCCTTGCGGCGGCGGCCTTCGAGCAGGGCGTGGCCGACCAGCCGGGCCCCGCTCATGCCGTACGGGTGTCCGACCGAGATCGCGCCGCCGTTGACGTTCAGCCGCTCGTTGGGAATGCCGAGGCGGTCCCGGCAATAGAGGACCTGAACGGCGAAGGCCTCGTTCAGCTCCCACAGATCGATATCGTCGACCTTGAGCCCGTGGCGCTGCAGCAGCTTAGGGACAGCGAAGACCGGGCCGATGCCCATCTCGTCGGGCTCGCAGCCGGCCACCACCATGCCGCGATAGAGGGCGAGCGGCTTGAGACCGCGGCGCTCGGCGAGCTTCGCATCCATGACCACGGCGGCCGAGGCCCCGTCGGAGAGCTGGCTGGCATTGCCGGCGGTGATGCACTTGCCCTCGCCGCGCACCGGCTTCAGCTTCGCCAGGCCGTCCCGCGAGGTGTCGGGGCGGTTGCCCTCGTCCTGGGCGAGCGTCACCTCCTCGGTCCAGCTGCGCGTGCCTTCCTTGTCGGTCATCTGCTTGATCGTGGTGAGCGGCACGATCTCGCCCTTGAACAGGCCGGCCTGCTGGGCGGCAGCGGTGCGGCGCTGGCTCTCGAGCGCGAACTCGTCCTGCTGCTCGCGGCTGATCCCGTAGCGCACCGCCACGTTCTCGGCCGTGTCGATCATCGGCAGGTAGACCTCAGGCTTGTGCGCGAGAAGCCACTCGTCCTTGTAGTGGTGCAGGTTGGTGTTGTTCTGGATCAGGCTGATCGATTCGAGGCCGCCGCCGACCGCGACCGGCGCGCCGTCGACCATCACACGTTGTGCGGCGATGCTGATCGCCTGCAGACCGGAGCTGCAGAAGCGATTGAGCGTCATGGCGCTGGTCGTGACCGGCAGTCCGGCCTTGATCGCGGCCTGGCGCGCAATGTTGTGGCCCGTCGCTCCCTCGGGGAAGCCGCAGCCCATGATCACGTCCTCGACTTCGCCGGGTTCGATCCCGGCGCGCTCGACGGCGTGACGGATCACATGACCGCCCAGGGTAGCGCCGTGGGTGAGATTGAACGCGCCACGGAACGCCCGGCCGATCGGCGTGCGGGCGGTGGAGACGATTACGGCTTCGGGCATGGGCGTCCTCCGGGTTCGATCCCGGGACTATAGAGCCAGCCGAAGCGAGGCTGGGCAACCTGGCTCTAGGTCTTCTTCTGAATCGGATGGGCGGCGACCGCAGGGTGGTCGAGCGGGCTGGGTCCTTTGGCCATCGCCCCGCCGGGATCTCCCCAGCCGGTCACCGCGGGGCCGAAGAACTCGGCGTTCACCGCGACGAAGTCCCGGAAGCGCTCCGGGATGTCGTGATCCTCGTAGATGGCGTCGACCGGGCAGACCGACAGGCAGAGCCCGCAATCGATGCATTCGGTCGGGTGGATGTACATCATCCGGCCGCCGATATAGATGCAGTCGACCGGGCAGGCCTTCATGCAGGCGCCGTCCTTCACGTCGATGCAGGCCGTGGTGATGACGTAAGTCATCGCCAGGCCGCTAGCGGCCCTTCCACACCGGCTTGCGCTTCTCCTGGAAGGCGCGCACGCCCTCGAGGCCGTCTTCGGATTCAAGGGCGGCGACGAGGGCGGGCAGGCGCTGGCCTTGCGCCTCGGCCGGCGTCATATGGCGGGTGCGCCGGACGATCTGCTTGATCGCCCGCACCGAGAGCGGCGCGCAGGTCAGGATATCGGCGACCCAGCGCTCCACGGCCTCGTCCAGCTTGGCGCGCGGCACCACCTCGTTGACCAGGCCGAGCTTCGCCCATTCGGCGGCCGGCAGGCGCCGCGCCGTGAGCAGCATGCCCATGGCCAGCTTCTCGGGGATCATGCGCGGCAGCAGGATCATGCCGCCGTCGAGCGGCAGGCGCCCCACCCGCGGCTCGGGCAGGCCCATGGTCGCCTCCTCGGCGGCCACGACGATGTCGCAGCCCAGCACCATCTCGAAGCCGCCACCCAGCGCATGGCCGTTGACCCGCGCGATCACCGGCACGTCGAGGGTGGTGCGCAGGCTCAAGCCGCCGAAGCCGCCGGGGCGGTTGTCGGCCCAATAGGCGACACCCTCCTTGCCGACGTCCTTGAGGTCGGCACCGGCACAGAAGGCCCGGTCGCCGGCCCCGGTGAGCACGACGACGCGGATGTCGTTGCGCTTCTCGATCTCGTTCCAGATGCGCCGCAGCTCCGCCTCGGTCGCGGTGTTGACGGCGTTGAGGGCTTCCGGCCGGTCGATGGTGACGCGGGCGACGTGCTCGGCGACGGTGAAGGCGACGCTCACTGCACCACACCGTCGGCGGTCAGTTTCTCGATGCGCGCCGCGTCGTAGCCGAGCTCGGCCAGGATCTGCTTCGAATGCTCGCCCAGCGCCGGCGGGGCGTGGCGCACCTCGAAGCCGCCGCCGGACATATGGATCGGCGGGGCCAGCAGGCGGGCGGGCTCGTTGGCGCCGTTGCGCTTCACCTCGACCACCATGCCGTTGGCCGCCGTCTGCTCGTCGTCCAGCGCCTCGGCCAGCGAGCGCACCGGCGCGCAGAGGAGATCCTGCTTCTCGAGGCGCTCGATCCAATGGGCCGTCGTGTTACGCGAGAAGTTCTGTCGGAAGATGGTCTGCAGCTCGTCGCGGCTCTTCATCTGGGCCGTGAGGTCCTTGAGATGCGGCTTCTGCGACAGGTCCTCGATGCCCAGCGCGGTGCAGATATCGCGCAAGGGATTCTCCTTGAAGGCGCCGACCAGGACGAGCGCCCCATCGGTGGTCGGGAAGACGCCCGACAGCGGCATCGCCGCCCAGTTGAGCTCACGCTTGCGCATCATCCACATCGCCGCTTCCTGCATCTGCATGGACAGCATGCTGTCGTAGAGCGACACGTCGATCGACTGGCCGCGGCCGGTGCGGGCACGCTGCAGGAGGGCGAGCAGAATACCCTGGACGAGATGCATGCCGGCGCTGAAGTCGGCCAGGGCCGTGGCGTAGATGGAAAGCGGCTGGTGCGGGTCGGCCTTGCGCGCCATGACGCCGCTCAGCGCCTGGGCCAGCACGTCCTGGCCGCCCTTGTGGACGTTGGGCCCGGTGGGGCCGAAGCCGCTGCCCTGGGCATAGATGATGCGCGGATTGAGCTTCACCAGGTCGGCGTAGCCGAAGCCCATGCGCTCCATCACGCCGGGACGGAAATTGCTCACCACCACGTCGGCCTTGATCACCAGGTCGCGCACGATCGCCTTGCCCACCTCGCCACGCAGGTCGAGGGCGAGGGAGCGCTTGTTGCGGTTCAGGCTCTGGAAGACCGGATTGTCCCCGCCTTCGCCGGCAACTGACCAGCGCGACAGGTCGCCGCTCTTCGGCTTCTCGATCTTGATCACGTCGGCGCCGAAATCGCCCAGGATCTGGGTGCAGCACGGCCCGAGCATCACTTGCGTGAAATCGACGACGCGGATCCCGGTCAGCGGCTGCGCGGTGGCGGAAGAATCAGGCATTGGCGACTCTTTCTTCGGTGTTGCGCAGCGTGGCGTTGGCGGCCGGCCGGTCGCCGGGATCGGCCCCTTGCGCGCGCAGGCGCTTCTGCAGGGTGGGCACGTCGACCTTGCGAATCAGGATGTCCTGGTCGATCGCCATGGCGGCGGCCAGCCCGGCGGCCTCGCCCATGGCCATGCAGGGCGGGATCTCGCGCGACAGGCGCTGTGCCGCCGTGTTCGCCGAGTAGTGGCGCCCGGCGACGATCAGCTGCTCGACCTCGCGCGGCAGCAGCGCGCGATAGGGCGTGTAGTAGTCGCGCCCGCGCGCCACCGAATCAGGGAAATGCACGCGGTCGGCGACGTCTTCCTTGCTGACGATGTATTCGCCCTCGAGCAACCGCGTCTGGCGGATGCCGGTCTGCGGGGCGAGGTCGAGCAGGAAGGCGTTCTTGAAGCCGGGGAGGTTGGCGCGCACGTGCTCGACCAGCGCGTCGATACGCTTGCGGCCCTCGAACTCGGCGCCGGTCAGGTCCTCGACCTTGAGCCCGTCGAGACCGGTCATGTGCGGGCAGTTGCACCAGACGATGCCCGGCAGCGGCGTCTTGAGCCACCATTTGTCCCACGAACCGCCGACCACGCGCTTGGCCTGGCGGTCGATGGCGGCGAAGGCCTCCGGCTCCTCGTATTCGAAGCGCTCGGCCTCGGCGATATCGACACCCGCGAGGCGGAACACCGTGGTGACGATGTAGTTGCCGTGAAAGAACTTGGCACCCGCCGATGCGCCGACGTCGAGGTCGCCGGAGGCATCGATCACGATCTCGCCGAGGATCGCCTCGCGCCCGCCCTTACTCTCGCAGACCACGCCCTTGATGCGGTTGCCGTCCATGATGGCCCGCGAGAACCAGCTGTGCAGGCGCAGATTGACCTTGGTCTCGCGCACCGCGTCGTCGGAGACGCGCTTCCAGCCGTCGGGATCGAAGGCGGCGGCGTAGACGATGGGCTGCGGCTTCTGCTTGGAGGTGAAATCGAAGGCGCCCCAGCGCGACCATTTGCGCCACATCGCCAGGTCGGAGCGGCGGTCCTCCTCCGGCGGGTAGACGACGAGGCCGAGGCGGTCGAGGCGCTCGATGAACTCCTGGGCGATGCCTTTGACCGAGATCTCCGGCCCGTTGCACATGTCGTCGAGCACCAGGACCATGCCGCCCGAGGCCAGGCCGCCGAGATAGGGATAGCGCTCGACCAGGGTGACGCTCGCACCGGCGCGGGCCGCCGACAGGGCCGCCGCCAGGCCCGCGGGTCCGCCGCCGACCACGACCACGTCGCTCTTGGCGACGATTCGTGCGCTGCCACCCGGCTCGTTGAGGATGTCGCTCACTGCCCGTGCTCCTCTTAGTGGACGGCCTGCGGTTCCCATTTCACGACCAGCCGCTCGATCACGGTGATCAGGAAGAAGAACGCGACCGAGAAGCTGGCGCCGACGAACACCGTTGCGTAGAGCATCGGCGAGTCGAACTTGTAGGTCGCCTCGATGATCAGCGCGCCGATGCCGGTCGTGGTGCCGATCCATTCGGCGACGATGGCGCCGATGACCGAGGTGCTGGCCGCGATCTTCAGCGCCGAGAACAGGTAGGGCAATGAGTTGTAGACCCGCAGCTTCCAGAAGATCTCGCGGTCGCTGGCCGAGAGCACGCGCATGAGTTCGAGCGCCTGCGGGTTCACCGCGGTGAGGCCGCGGGTCATGTTGACCAGGGTGGGGAAGAAGCAGATTAGCGCCGCAATGGCGACCTTCGGCTCGATGCCGTTGCCCATCAGCAGCACCAGGATCGGCGCCTTGGCCACCACCGGGATGGTGTTGATCAGCACGACGATGGGGAAGAAGGCTTCCTCGACCGTCTTGTTGTGGACAAAGGCGGTGGCCAGCGCGATGGCGGCGAAGTTGCCGATTAGGAAGCCGAGAAACGCCTCGATCGCCGTCGGCAGCAGATTCTGCATCAGGATGCCGAAGCGATCGACCAGCGTATAGGCGACGGCGAGCGGCGAGGGTGCGATGAACGGCCGGATCTCGAAGAAGACCACCGTGAACTGCCACAGGGCGATGAGCAGGATCGCCGCCGCCAGCGGCAGCAGGCGGCGGCGCCACATCAGGCGGTTCTTGCGGGCGGTGAAGCGCGCGTCGGCCTCGGCGTCGGCGACGAAGGCGGTGGGGCGCGCCAGGGCGGAAGACCGGGTGGCCATCAGCAGGTCTCCAGCACGGCGCGCAGGCGGGCGACCAGGCGCACGAATTCCGGCGTCTCGCGCAGGGCCAGGCGGCGCGGGTAGGGTAGGTCGATCGGCACGATCTCGCGCACCCGGCCGGGATTGGCGGCGAGCATCAGCACCTTCTGGCCGAGGAAGGCCGCCTCGTAGAGGCTGTGGGTGACGAAGAGGATGGTGGTGCGCGTCTGCTCCCAGACGCGCAGCAGCTCCTCGTTCAGGCGATCGCGGGTGATCTCGTCGAGCGCCCCGAACGGCTCATCCATCAGCAGCAGCCGGGGCCGCGTCACCAGCGCGCGGGCGATGGCCACGCGCTGGCGCATGCCGCCCGACAGCTCGTGCGGATAGGCATCCTCCCAGCCCTTGAGGCCGACGAGCTCGAGCAGCTCGCGCGGGCTGGCGGTGTGGCCGGCGATCGAGGCGCCGCCGCCGACCTCGAGCGGCAGCTCGACATTGGCCAGCACGCTGCGCCACGCGAGCAGGGCCGAGTCCTGGAAGACGAAACCGATCTCGCGCTTGCTGCGCGCCTCGCGGGGGCTGCGGCCGAGCACGCGCAAGGCCCCCTTGCTCGGCTCGATCAGGTCGGCGACGACACGCAGGAGAGTCGACTTGCCGCAACCCGAAGGCCCCAGCATGGTCAGGAAGGCGCCGTCTTCGACGTCCAGCGAGACTTCGTGAAGGGCCGTCACCGTGCCGCGTTCCGTCGTGAAACGGACATCGACACGGTCGCAGGCAACGGCGAGCGCGGTCATTAAAGAGGTCCTCCGGACCGACACCGACCACCCCCACCCCAGCCCTCCCCCATCGAGGGGGCGGGGGTAGGAGAAGGAGCGACACTTCCTTTCCCTCCCCCCTTGTGGGGGAGGGTTAGGGTGGGGGGTATGGCCCGCATGACGCTTGCGCTTAGATCTTTGGCCGCGCGTCCTTGGTCGCGTTCAGGATCTCCAGCGTCGCGACGTTGTCGAGCTTCGGCGCGCCGGCCCGGAACTCCTTGAGATCGTCGTAGAGCTTGATCTGGCTTTCCCAGACGGCCATGTCCATCTGGCCCCAGCCGTTCTTCTTGGTGGCGTCGTTGAAGACGTAGCTCAGCATGACGTCGACCGCCTCGAGCTCGTCCTTCTCCACCAGGTTGGGATACTCGCGGATCAGCAGCTTCACCGCCTCCTGCTTGTTGTTCTTCACGAACTCCCAGCCCTTGGCGCAGCCGCGGATGAAGCCAGCGAGAGTTTCACCTTGCTTCGCAATCGTGTCGACCGTGGCGTAGTAGGGCAGGGCGTAGAGCTGCACGCCGTTATCCCACAGGCGCAGGTCCTTGTGGCGCTGGTCACCGAGCGGCTTGAGCGCCGTGGTGTTGGTCTGCCAGCCGGTGATGACGTCGACCTGGCCGGTCATCAGCGGGCCCATGTCGGCGCCGATGACCACGACAGTGACCTTCGATTCATCGACGTTGTTCTTCTTGAGGAGCGCGCTGAGCAGGATGCGCGCCGTTCCTTGCGTGCCGACCTTCTTGCCCACGAGGTCCTGCACCGAGTTGACCGGGTTCTTCTTGAGCGAGAAGTAGCTGAACGGGTGTTCCTGCGCGCCGCTGGCGAAGCACTTGATGGGGATGCCCTGCGACACCGCGTGCATGATAGACGGGCTCGACGACACCTGGCCGATCTCGTAGCGCCCGGAGGCGACGACGGCCACGCCGTCGATGTTCGGGCCGCCGGCCTGGATCTGGACGTTGACGCCTTCCTTGGCGAAGAAGCCCATATGCTTGGCCACCACCTCGCCGATCTGGTTGCCGCCGAGGATCCAGCCGAGCTGCATGTTGATCGTGCGGGACTGGGCTTCGGCGATCGAGATGATGCGCGGCGCGAAACCCAGCGCGCCCATCGCGGCCATCCCTTTGAGCACAGTGCGGCGAGTCCCATCCGGCTTGGCGGTGAGCGTCATGGTTCCTGATCTCCCTGTCGCGGCCCGGCCCCCGCGGCCGGTCCTTCCCCGTTTTGCAATGCAAAGTCTGGGCCGATGGGGTGACCACGAAAAGCAGAGATTTTCGCCCGAGGTGATGCCAAAATGGCATCACCTCTGTCTGTCACCCCGGCCAAGCGAAGCGCGAGCCGGGGTCCATGGTGCCATCGGGGCGATGGATGCCGCATCAAGTGCGGCAATGACGGAAAGAGTGAAGCGACCTGCACGGGACCTGCGCCAGCACGCACCACGCCGGAGATTTTCGATGCACGCCCAGGTCCTGCGCTATCTCGAGGAAGTCGTGCGCCGCGGCTCGATCCGCAAGGCGGCGGAGGCGCTGCATATCGCCTCCTCGGCGGTCAACCGCCAGATCCTGAAGCTCGAAGCGACGCTCGGCGCCCCGCTCTTCGAGCGGCGCACCGGTGGCGTGCGCCTGACGCTGGCGGGCGAGATCCTGGCCCGTCACGCGCGCGAGACGCTCTATGGCTTCGCCCGCGCCCGCGCCTCGATCGACGATCTCAAGGGGTTGAAGACCGGCCATGTGAAGATCGTCGCGCTTGATTCGCTGATGGTCGATTTCCTGCCCGTGGCGCTCGAGGAGTTCCACCGGCTCTATCCCGGCGTCACTTTTTCGGTCATGGCGTCCGGACCGTCCGATGTCGGCGACGAGGTGGTTTCCGGCGAGGCGGATATCGGCCTGTCGTTCGCGCTGGGCAACATGGATCATCTGCGGCTCATCGCCCGGATCCCGACCGCCATCCAGGCCGTCGTCGCCGTCGGGCATCCGCTGGCGCGCCGCCGTGTGGTGCGCCTCGTCGACTGTGCCCGTTATCCGCTCGGCCTCGTCCATGACACGCTGCCGCTGACGCCGCTGCTCGAGGGCGAGTTTGTCCGCGCCGGCGCCGAGCCGGCGGCCTTCCTGCGCTCGAACTCGATCGAGTTCCTGCGCCAGGCCGTGAAGGCCGGGATGTGCGTGGCCTTTTTCACCCGTCTCGGCTTCGTCCATGAGATCGACAAGCGCGAGGTGGTCGCCATCCCGCTGGCGGAGACGCGCCTCAGCGGCATCCCCTTGGCCATCATTGTCTCGGCCCGCCGGCCGCTCAGCGTTGCCGCCGCCGCCGTGGCGGACCATCTGGCGCGCCGGCTGCAGAACCTGGCGAAGCCCGCCGCGCCCGTGAAGCCGCGCGGCCGACGCCGGGCCCGCGCCGCGTGATCCTGGTCACCGGGGCTGCCGGCAAGACGGGCCGGGCGATCATCCGCGCCCTGGCGGCGCGTGGCGCCGAGGTCCGGGCTTTCGTGCATCGCGAAGCGCAGTCGGCCACCGTGACGGCCGAAGGCGCCCGGTCGGTCAGTGTCGGCTCGCTCGACGACATCGAGGCCCTGACCCGCGCCGCCGCCGGCGCCGCGGCGATCTATCACCTGGCGCCCAATGTCAGCCCCCATGAATTCGCCTACGGCACGGCCGCGATCGCCGCGGCCAAAGCCGCTTGCGTGCCGCGCTTCGTCTTCCATTCGGTGCTGCATCCGCAGATCGAGGCCATGCCGCACCATTGGCAGAAGGGGCGGGTCGAGGAGGCGCTGTTCGCCTCGAACCTGGCGGCGACCATCCTGCAGCCGACGGCGTACATGCAGAACCTGCTGGCCTCAAGGCGCTCGATCGTGGACGACGGGGTCTGGCGCGTGCCGTACCGGGTCGAGGCGCGGCTGAGCCTGGTCGATATCGAGGATGTGGCCGAGGCCGCTTCGCGCGTGCTGCTCGAGCCCGGTCACGCGGGCGCCACCTACGAGCTCGTCGGAACCCTGCCGCTCAGCCAGGTCGAGGTGGCTGATATCCTCAGCCACGCCCTCGGCCGACCCGTGCGCGCCGAGGCCCAGCCGATCGGCGACTGGGAGAAAGGGGCGACGGCGCTCGACGACCATGCGCGCGACACGCTCATCCGGATGTTCCGCTACTACGATCGTCACGGCCTCGCCGGCAATCCGCACGCGCTGGAGCGGCTGCTGGGCCGGCCGCCTGTTACGCTTGCCGGCTTCGCCCGACGTGCCGCGGCGGCCTTTCGCCATACTCAAGCGTGACCCGGGCCGGCGGGGCCTGCTAGAGTCCGGTCCTTAATGTCGATCGGAGGACGCCGATGAAATACGTGATGCTCGGAACGCTTGGTCCCGGCTCGATGAAGAAGCAGGAAAGCCGGACGTCGAACGCGCGCGCCAAGCTCAAGGAGCTCGGCATGAAGCTCGAGAGCGTCTACTACACGCAAGGAGCATTCGATTTCGTCGACGTTGTCGACGCGCCGAACCCCGAGGCGATGCTCGCCTTCTCGGTCTGGTATTCGGAGCAGGGCTTCGGCAAGCTCACCTCGCTGCCGGCCTTCGACGAGCGCACCATGGTCAAGGCGCTGGCCCGCGGCGGCATCCGCGGCAAGAAGAAGCGCTAGCGCCAGGAAATCACGGGCGGCGGCCGCCGGTCCTCGTGACCGGTCGCCGCCGCCCGTTCTGTTTGGAGCTTACGAGTATTTGAACTGCGGCAACTGCTTGAGCGTGTCCTTGGTGGCGCCGCGCAGCACGATCCGGCTTTCCTGCATGGTCAGCTGGCTGTAGGGGATGGCGACCAGGTGGTCGCCCAGGCCGAGGAAGCCGCCGACCGCCAGCACGGCATACGACTCCTTGCCGTCCTGGGTGATGATCACGTCGTCGATCGTGCCGATGCGCTCGCCCGTCTCATTGACCACGGAAGCGCCGCGCACCTTGGAGGCGCGGTAGCCGGTCGAGAGTTTCACGGGATCGATGCGCACGGCAGCGAGCGTCTGTTGCTGCCCTTGCGCCTGGGTCGGCGCGGGCGACAGCGGCAGGGCTGCCGAGGCGATAAAGGCGGCGCCGGCGAGCGCCAGGAGCTTGTTCATGACCGTTCCTTTCAACGTTGGGGGCAACGTTTGGCTGGGTAAGGAACGGTTGCGCTTGGGTGAGGTTCCTGATCAGAGCGCTTTTGCGGCCTCGAGCACCGCGTCGACATGGCCGGGAACCTTGACCGATCGCCAGACGTGCCGGACGACGCCGCTTCTGTCGACGAGGAACGTGGCGCGGTCCATGCCCATGTACTTGCGGCCGTAGAGGCTCTTCTCGATCCACACGCCGTAGGCCTGCGCCGTTTTGGTGTCGACATCGGCGGCCAGCTTGAACTTCAGGCCGTACTTGTCGCGAAAGCGCGCGTGGCTGGCTTCCTTGTCCTTGGAGATGCCGATGATCGTGGCGTTGACCCGGGAGAAATCCGGCAGCGCGTCGCTGAAGCCGCAGGCCTCCTTGGTGCAGCCCGGCGTGTCGTCGCGCGGGTAGAAATAGACCACCACCGCTTTGCCGCGGAGTTCCTTCAGGGTGATCCGGCCGCTGCCGTCGGTCGGCAGGTCGAAATCCGGCGCCTTGCTGCCGGGCTGCAAGCCGCCTGCTGCCTTAGTCGGCTTCTTCGGCGGCTTTGCCTTCGCGGCCGGAGCGGGCTTCTTCTTCGGTGCTTTTTTAGTCGGTGCCATTCGGCTTTCCCTCGGCGATCAGTTGCTCGAACAGTGCGTGGGCGCGCTGGGTGCGGGCCCGGATCTTGGCTTCCAGGTCGTCGAAGTCAACCGCCTTGGCCGCGGCGGCCAGCGCGCGTTTGAGCGCTTCGGGCGCTTCGCCGGGATCGAAATCGCCTTCGAGGGTCAGGCGGGTCAGGCCCTGCACCGTCTGGCTGAGGCCCAGCGCCTCGCGCAGCTCGCTGCCCGCGGTCTTGTCGAGCACGCCGGCTTTGACGGCGTTGTCGAGGGCCTGGGCGGTGTTGGGCGAGAGCATGGCCGGATGGGTCGCACCGTGGCTGAGCTGCAGATACTGGGCGATGAACTCGATGTCGATCAGGCCGCCGCGCCAGTGCTTGATGTTCCACGGGAGCCTGGCGGGATGCTCGCGGGCCATCAGCTCGCGCATGCTGACCACGTCGGCGCGCAGCTTGGCCTGGTCGCGCGGAGCGATCAGGACTGAGCGAATGGTTTCGGCGATGCGCCGGCGCAGCGTCTCCGGACCGGTGAGGGCGCGCGCGCGGGTCAGCGCCAGATGCTCCCAGGTCCAGGCCTCGCCGCGCTGGTAGGTGACGAAGCCGTCCAGATTGGTGGCGATCGGCCCCTTATTGCCCGACGGGCGCAGGCGCAGGTCGATCTCGTAGAGCTTGCCCTCGCCGGTCGGCGCGGTGACTGCGTTGATCAGGCGCGGCGCCAGGCGCTGGTAGTAGAGGCTGACGGGCAGGGGCTTGGGCCCGTCCGACTGCTCGACGCCCTCGGGCGCATCCCACAGCAGGATGAGATCGAGATCGGAGGTCACCGTCATCTCGCGCCCGCCGAGCTTGCCGTAGGCGACCACGGCCATCGCCCCGCCCGGCACGCGGCCGTGCGCCTTGGCGAATTCCGCCTCGACCGCCGGCTGCAGCGCGCCGATCGCCGCCTCGGCGATGTCGGCCAGGGCCGCGCCGGCGCGCGATGCGGGCAGCAGGTTCTGCAGCATCTGCACGCCGACCTGGAACTCACGCTCGGATTTCCAGCGCCGCAGCACGTCGAGCGTGTCCTGGAAGTCGCGCGCCTGGGATAGCGCCTGGGCCAGGTCGGCCGCCAGGCCGGTGAGGTCGGGCGGCGGCCGGCGGAACTCGTCGCCGAGCACGCTGTCGAGCAGGTGCGTGTGCCGGCTGAGCAGGTCGGCGAGGCGGGGTGCCCCGCCCATGATCTCGGCCACCAGGTCGAGCAGCGGCGGGTTGGCGTGGAACAGCGAGAAGAGCTGAACCCCGGCCGGAAGCTGGGAGAGGAAGCGGTCGAAGCGCACGAAGGCGGCGTCCGGCTGCGCCGTGCGGGCCAGCGCCTGGAGCAGGGCCGGCATCAGCTCGGTGAGCAGCTCGCGGGCGCGCACGCTGCGCATGGCCCGGTAGCGCCCGTGGTGCCAGCCGCGCACCGAAGCGGCGACCGTGCCGGGCGCGGTGAAGCCGATGCGCGTCAGCGTCTCGATGGTCGAGGGATCGTCCTCGGTGCCGGTGAAGACCAGGTTGCCGGGCCCGCCGAGATCGGGCGCCTCCTCGAAGAGCTCGGCGTAGTTCTTCTCGACCCGCGTCAGGTGGCCGAGAAGCTCGGCGCCGAAGGCGGCCGTGTCGGGGTAGCCGAGGAACGCGGCGAAGGCGTCGAGCGCCGGCCCTTCCTGCGGCAGGGTGTGGGTCTGCTGGTCGGCGGTCATCTGCAGGCGGTGCTCGACCCGGCGCAGGTAGCGATAGGCGGCGATCATCTCGTCGGCGGCCTGGCGCGTCACGCGGCCGGCGTTGTGCAGGGCCTCGATGGCCGGGACGGTCTGCACCTGGCGCAGCTCCGGCCGCCGACCGCCCCAGATCAGCTGCTGGGTCTGGGCGAAGAACTCGATCTCACGGATGCCGCCGCGCCCGAGCTTGATGTTGTGGCCGGCGATGGCGACCGTCTGGCCGCCGCGATGCGTGTTGATCTGGCGCTTGATCGAATGGATGTCCTGAATGGCGGCGAAGTCGAGATGCTTGCGCCAGACATAGGGGCGCAGGCGCTGGACGAAGCCGGCACCGGCGGCGATGTCGCCGGCCACCGGCCGCGCCTTGATCATCGCGGCCCGCTCCCAGTTCTGGCCGAGGCTCTCGTAATAGGTCTCGGCCGCCAGCATCGAGAGGGCCATTGGCGTCGAGGCCGGGTCGGGCCGCAGGCGCAGATCGGTGCGGAAGACGTAGCCGTCCGGCGTGCGCTCCTCGAGGATCTTGACCATCCCGCGCGTCAGCCGGATGAAGACCTGGAGCAGCTTCTCGGGGTTGTCGCACTCGATGACCTCGGGGTCGTAGAGGACGATCAGATCGATGTCGCTCGAGTAGTTGAGCTCGCGCGCCCCGAGCTTGCCCATGCCAAGCACCACCAGACCCGAATCGCGCTCCGGCTCGTCCGCCTGCTTGAGGCGGAAGGCGCCGCCGGCGGCGGCCTGACGCAGGAGGTGCCGGACCGCGAGGCCAAGCGCCATCTCCGCCGTATCGCTGAGCACTTCGGTGATGCGCTCGACCGGCCAGGCATCGGCGATATCGGCCAGTGCCACGGCCAGCGCGATGCGGCGCTTCGCCTGGCGCAGGCCCTTCATCAGGGCGGCCTCGCTGGTCGGCTGCCCGAGCTCCCGCCGGGCCTGGGCGAAGACGTCCGCGACGGCTTTGTCGGGGCCGCGCCGCAGGAGGTCGATCGCAAAGCCGATATCCTCCACCAGGCTGTGGGTCAGGTAGGAGCTGCTGCCGAAGATCGCCGCGAGGAGAGCGCCGCCGGCCGGACTGCGGCTGACCTCCTCGGCAAATCCGCGGTCGGCGGCATCGAGCTCGGCGGCGGCCCCGAGCCAGCGCTCGGTCTCGATGGTGACCTGGGCGGGGTTGGCGGGGCGCGGCCAGCGGGCGCTGGCGAAGCCGGGGTGCAATTCCTTCATTTCCCCTGGATCGGTTTTGCCGCACACTGGAGTGCTTGAGATAGGCGGGTCAAGCGTTGTCGGGGCGGACGCGGGACGTTTGGCGGAGGGTTCGGCGTGTTCGGCCGGGTATCGCGAACAGCGATTGACATCATCGGGACCCTTCTGGTCGTCACGGCCGTTGCCGTGGGAATCCTGGGCTGGCTGCTTTCCCAGGGGCCGATTTCGCTCGCCTTCCTGACGCCGCTCGTCGAGCGGGCGCTCAGCCACAGCGACGAATCCCTGGTCGTCGACGTCGATGACACCGTCCTGACCTGGGCCGGCTGGCGCCGGACCCTCGACGTCCGGATCGTCGGAGTCCATGTCATGGGTCCGGCCGGCCGGTTGATGGCCGAAGTGCCCGAGGCCTCGATCAGCTTCTCCGGGCGCGCCCTGCTGCGCGGGCTCATCGCGCCGACCGCCATCGACGTCACGGGGTTCAAGCTGCGCCTCGTCCGCGGCCGCGACGGCGCGATCCGCTTCGGGCACGCGCCGGAACAGCCGGGCGAAGGCGGCGCGGGGCCCATCGTGATCGGCCAGTTGCTCGGCCCGCCCGACCCCGATCGCAGCCTGGGCTATCTCCAGCGGCTGAGCATGACCGAAGCCAGCATCGAGATCGTCGATGAGGCCAGCGGCCAGACCTGGACCGGGCGCGACGCCGAGATCTCGCTGCTGCGCGACGCCGCCGGTTTGCGGGCCGAAGTGAGCGCCACCGCCGACCTTGGCCCCCGGCCGACCAGCCTGACCGCGGCCGGGGTTTTCCGGGTCGACACGGCGCGGCTCGAGGTCTCGGTCCGTCTTGGCGATTTCGATCCCGCGACCCTCGCGGCCTTCGATACGACGCTGGAGCCGCTGCGCGGCATCCACGTTCCGCTGTCGGGCACGGTCGAGGTCAATTTCGACCCGGAGTTCCGTATCGCCGGCGCGCGCTTCAATTTCGGCGGCATGGGGGGGCGGCTGGCGGCCGGGTCCTTCGACGTGCCGCGCGACATCCCGGTGCGCCGGGTGGCGCTGCGCGGCTCGTTGCCCGACGGCACGCGGACGGTGGTCGTCGACGAATTCACCCTCGACCTAAACGGGCCGACGGTTTCCCTCGTGGCGCGGTTGACCGGCCTGGGGGAACGGGCGCGCGCCGAGGGTTCGGCGACGGCCCGCGACGTTCCGACCAACGAGCTGCGCAACATATGGCCGCGCGACCTGGGTAAGAATGCCCGCGACTGGATCATCGCCAATCTTTCCGCCGGCGGCGTCAGCGAGGCCAAGGCCGAGTTTGCCGTGGTCCAGGCTGGCAACAACTGGGCGGTCGAGAAACTGGGCGGCACGATCCGTGCCTCCGGTGTCGACGTCAACTACCTGCGACCGATGCCGCCGGTGCGCGGTGTCACCGGCACCGCAACCTTCGACGCCAAGCGCTTCGACATCATCGTCCGGGGCGGCGATCTCGGTGCGCTGCGCGCGACCGAAGGCAAGATCGCGCTCTACGATCTCGACACCGACATCGAACTGGCGGCCATCGACATCTCGGTGAGCGGCCCGGTGCGCGACGCGCTGGTCCTGATCGACGGGCCGCCGCTGGGCTACCTCAAGAAGATCGATCTCAAGCCGGAGGATTTTGGCGGTGATGCAGCCGTCAACCTCACGCTCAAATTCCCGCTGAAGAAGACATTGCGGGTCGATGAGCTCGACATCCTGGCCGCCGCGGACGTCAAGAATTTCTCCCAGCAGAGTGCGGCGCTGGGGCAGGACGCGCGCGACGGCGATATGAAGCTGCGCGTGGATCGCACCGGCCTCGACGTGAGCGGCCGCCTGACGCTGGGCACCGTTCCGGCGACCGTCGAGATGCGGCGCAACTTCGCCGACAACGCTCCGATCGTTGGCCGCACGCGCGCCCGCGGCCGGCTCGGCACGGCGGACCGGGCGGCCTTCGGTTTCGACTTCGTGCCCTATCTCGACGGGCCTGCGGATGTCGCCGTCGAGTACATCGAGAGGCCCGGCGGGCGCAACGAGGTGACACTCGAGGCGGGCCTGACCGCCGCTACGCTGTCGTTTTCCCAGCTCGAATGGTCCAAGCCGGCTGGCCAGCCCGGCACGGCGAAGGGGCGCGTCGCCATCTCCGGCGGCAAGGCCACGTCGCTCCCGGAATTCTCGCTGACCGCCGGAAGCCCTGCCTCCACCCTGAACGCGAGAGGCAATCTGACCTTTGCCCAGGACGGCAAGACGGTGAGCCGGGTCGAACTGGCCTCGCTCAAGGTTGGCCTCACCGATGCCCGTGGCACCGCCGTTCGTGCCGGCCGCGGATTTGCCGTCACGGTCGCGGGTCCGTCGTTCGATGTCGGGCCGTTCAGCCGCGACAAGACGCCGCCGTCGGCGGACCGGCCGCCCTTGGATCTCAAGCTGGATGTCGACCGTCTCTATTTCGATACCGACCGCCTGCTATACGCGGTCCGCCTCGAGGGCCAGCGCGCGACCGAGCGTTGGGAGAATTTCGATCTGTCGGCGCGTACCGGACCCGAATTGACCATGGGTAACCATGTGGTCCTGGAGCTGAAGACCGTATCAGGCCGTCAGACGCTGAACGGTCGTGTCGAGAACGCCGGAGAGTTTCTGCGGGCCGTGGACATCACCCCCAACGTGATCGGTGGCCGTATCGAATTGAAAGGCGCCACGGACGAACGGCGGCCCGGCCGGCCGCTGGCCGGCCATCTGCATATGAGCGAGTTCCGCCTGGTTCGCGCACCCATCCTGGCCCGCGTGCTGAGCGTTGCCTTGCTGACCGGTATCCTGGATTCGCTGAGAGGCGAAGGCGTCGGGTTTTCGAGCTTCGATCTCGAGTTCTCGTATTCCGACCCGAAGATCGAGATCGTCGAGGCGAAAGCCTCCGGCTCAGCGATCGGCATGACGGCCAAGGGCGTGCTGGATGTCGATACCGACCAGATCGAGATCGACGGCACCATCGTGCCGGCCAATCTGATCAACAGCCTGCCCAGTCGCATCCCCTTGATCGGCGAGCTGCTGACGGGCGGCGGCGGGGGCATCTTCGCGGCCACTTACCGGGTGTCGGGAGCGCTCGCCGAACCGCGGGTGACCGTCAATCCGCTATCCACCCTGGCGCCGGGATTCCTGCGCAACATTTTCGGTATCTTCAATCGGCCCGGCTCCTCGCCGACCGAGCTCGATCCGCAGGGAGACACCAAGGAGCCCGAGCGCGGCGGCGCCGGGATTGCCCGGCCTTAAGAAGCGGCTTGGTTATACGGCCTTGACCAGAGCGTGGCGCTTCTTGCCGGCGGATAGCTTGATGGCACCGCCGTTGCCCAGATCGGCGACGCCGATCAGGCGGGTCTCGTCGCTGAAGGCTTCGTCATTGAGCCGTGCGCCGTTCTGCTTGATCAACCGGCGCGCCTCGCCGTTGCTCGCCGCCAGGCCGGTGCGGCGGAAAAGCTCGAACGCCTGGATGCCCTTTTCGAGTTCCGTGCGCGGCACATCGACGGTCGGCAGGCCCGCGCCCGTCGTGCCTTCCTCGAAGGTGCGACGCGCTGTCTCGGCCGCCTCCAGCGCCGCGGCTTCACCGTGGGCCAGCCTGGTCGCCTCGGTGGCAAGCACCTTCTTGGCGTCGTTGATGCCTGCTCCGCCGGCGCTCTCGAGGCGCCGGATCTCGTCGAGCGGCAGATCCGTGAAGAGCTTGAGGAAGCGTCCGACATCGGCGTCTTCGGTGTTGCGCCAGAACTGCCAGTAGTCGTAGGGGCTCAGCCGGTCGGCATTGAGCCACACCGCACCCTGCGCGGTCTTGCCCATCTTGGCGCCCGATGCCGTGGTCATCAGCGGCGTGGTCAGGCCGAAAAGCGAGAGATCGTTCATGCGCCGGCCGAGGTCGACGCCCATCACGATGTTGCCCCACTGATCGGAGCCACCCATCTGCAGCAGGCATTTATGCCGCTTGGCCAGCTCGACGAAGTCGTAGGACTGCAGGACCATGTAGTTGAATTCGAGGAAGGTCAGCGGCTGGTCGCGCTCCAGCCGCATGCGCACCGAATCCATGGTCAGCATGCGGTTGACCGAGAAATGCCGGCCGACGTCGCGCAGCAGCGGGATGTATTTGAGCTCGTCCAGCCAGTCGGCGTTGTTGACCATGACGGCGTCGGTCGGGCCGTCGCCGAAGGTGAGGAATTTGGTGAAGATCGACTTGATGCCCGCCATGTTGCGGGCGATGTCGGCGTCAGACAGGAGCTGGCGCGACTCATCCTTGCCCGACGGATCGCCGACCTTGGTGGTGCCGCCGCCCATCAGGACGATGGGCTTATGGCCGGTGCGCTGCAGGGCGCGCAGCAGCATGATCGGCACCAGGCTGCCGACATGAAGGGAATCCGCGGTGCAGTCGAAGCCGATATAGGCCGGGATCGGCCCCTGCAGGGCGCGCGCGTCGAGCCCCTCGGGATCCGTGATCTGGTGCACGAAGCCGCGCTCGCTGACGGTACGCAGGAAGTCCGATTTGAAGGCAGTCATGGGCCGGTCGTTTACCACGGCGGCTCGGTCGTCCACAATCAGTGCCCATGAGCAACGAGTCGAAGCGGAACGGTTCCGCCTGGCGGGCCATCGGGTTGATGAGCGGCACCTCGCTCGACGGGGTCGACGCGGCCCTGGTCGAGACCGACGGCGAACGCCAGGTCCGCTGCGGGCTGTCGCTGACGGTGCCGTATGGCGGCAAGCTGCGCGAGCGCTTGCGCCGGTCGCTCGGCGGGCGGGCGCCGGTCAAGGCCGTGGAGCGCGACCTGACCGTGGCCCATGCCGAAGCGGTCGAGGCCCTGCTGGCCAAATCCGGACATAAGCCGGCTGAGATCGATGTGGTCGGGTTCCATGGCCAGACCATCGTGCACCGGCCCGCCGAGCGGGTGACCTGGCAGATCGGCGACGCCGCGGCCCTCGCCGCCCGCGTGGGCATCGATGTGGTCGCGGATTTCCGCCGGGCCGACATCGAGGCGGGCGGGGAAGGGGCGCCGCTGGTCCCGGTCTTCCACCGCGCCCTGAGCGATCGGCTGGAGCGGCCGGTGGCCGTGCTCAATATCGGCGGGGTGGCCAACGTCACCTGGATCGGGGCTGGGGAGGACGACCTTCTGGCCTTCGACACCGGTCCCGGCAATGCCCTGATCGACGACTGGATGCTGACCCATACCGGCAAGCCGGTCGATGCCGAGGGAGCCTGCGCAGCGCGCGGCACGGCCGACAAGGCGGCGCTGCGGCGACTGATGGCCCACGCCTATTTCGGGCGCCAGCCGCCGAAGTCACTGGACCGCAATGCCTTCGACCCGGCGCCCATCGAGAAGCTGTCGACGGAGGATGGTGCTGCGACCCTCACCGCCTTCACCGCGCAGACGGCGGCGGCGGCGGCACGGCATTTTCCCGCTCCCGTGCGCACCTGGATCGTGACCGGCGGCGGCCGGCGCAACCCGACACTGCTGGCGGCCCTGCGCACGGCGCTGCCGGGGGTGGTGGTCAAAGCCGCCGAGGATTTCGGCTGGGACGGCGACGCGCTCGAGGCCCAGGCCTTCGGCTATCTGGCGGTGCGTTCGCGCCGCAACCTGCCTTTGAGCTTTCCGCGCACCACGGGTGTCGCCAAGCCGACTCTGGGCGGGCGCTATTTCGCCCACCCTGAATCCAAGGCAAGGGTGCGCTCCTAGCATGGTGGCCAGCCACGGCCACTTGCACGGTGCCTCCGGGCACGGCCATGGCCATGGCGCCGGCGCGAACGAGCGCAACTACGGCATGGCCTTCGCCATCGGTACGGCGCTCAATCTCGGTTTCGTCATTGTCGAGGCGGCGTTTGGAATTTTGAGCAATTCCGTCGCGCTGCTGGCGGATGCCGGCCACAATCTGAGCGACGTGCTCGGTCTGGTCGTCGCCTGGGGGGCGAGCGTGTTGGCGCGGCGGCGCCCCACGGAACGCTTCACCTACGGCTACCTGGGATCGACCATTCTCGCCGCCCTGGCCAACGCCGTGTTCCTGCTGGTCGCGACCGGGGCCATCGCCTGGGAGGCGATCGAGCGGTTCGGCGCGCCGGAGCCGGTGGCGGCCCCGACCGTAATCGTCGTCGCGACGATCGGCATCGCCATCAACGGCACCACGGCGTGGCTGTTCGCTTCGGGCCGTGCCGGGGACATCAATATCCGGGGTGCGTTCCTGCACATGCTGGCGGACGCCGCCGTCTCGGCGGGCGTGGTCGTGGCCGGTGTGGGCCTGCTGCTCACTGGCTGGTTGTGGCTCGATCCCGTGGTCAGTTTGGTTATCTCGGCCGTGATCGTCTGGGGCACCTGGGGGCTGCTGCGCGAGGCCCTGCGCATGTCGATGAAGGCCGTGCCGCCGGGCATTGATCCGTCGGCGGTGCGCGGCTTCCTCGAGGGGCAGGCGGGCGTGGCGCGCCTGCACGACCTGCATATCTGGCCAATGAGCACCACCGAAACGGCGCTCACCTGTCATCTGGTCATGCCCGGAGCCTATCCGCCGGACGAGTTCGTCGTCCGCGTCACGCGCGAACTGCGCGAGCGCTTCGGCATCGGCCATGTGACGATCCAGATCGAGACAAGCGAGGCGATCGCCTGCGCTCTCGAACCCGACAGCGTGGTGTAAGAACGGCGGCTACTTGGCCGCCGCTTTTTCCTTCTCGCGAGCCCCCGCCTTGGCGGCAGGCTTGTCCTTCTCGCGCGGCTCCCGCTCGCGCGGCGCCGGCTGCTCGGCCGAGGTCTCGATGTAGTCCTCCGTATTGGCCTCGAGCTTGTCGAGCTTGCCGGTGAAGAAGTGGTTGGCGCCCTTGATGATCCGGTAGTCGATCTCGATGTCGCGCTGCTTGCCGAGCTTCTCGGACAGTTTCTTGACCGACTCCTCAGGCACCACCTCGTCCTTGTCGCCCTGCAGGATCAGGCCCGACGAGGGGCAGGGCGCCAGGAAGGCGAAGTCGAAGATGTTGGCCGGCGGAGCGATCGACACGAAGCGGTCGATCTCCGGGCGGCGCATCAGGAGCTGCATGCCGATCCAAGCACCGAACGAGAAGCCGGCGATCCAGCAGGCGCCCGCATTCGGGTTGATCGATTGCAGCCAGTCGAGCGCCGAGGCGGCGTCCGTCAGCTCGCCCTCGCCCCGGCCGAAGCTGCCCTGGCTGCGGCCGACGCCGCGGAAGTTGAACCGCAGGGTCGAGAAGCCCTGCCGGATGAAGACCTGGTTGAGGGCGTAGATGACCTTGTTGTGCATCGTCCCGCCGTGCTGCGGATGCGGGTGCAGCAGGATGACGATCGGCCGCCGTTCGCCCTTGGCAGGCGAATATCGGCCTTCCAGGCGGCCTTCGGCGCCGTTGATGATGACTTCGGGCATTTAACGTCCTGGCTGTGCGGCGGGCGGGGATGGATCAGTCAATAACGTAGTCAAGGACTAGGACATATTCGATATTAGTAATATAGGCGGCAATGCCAAATCTTGACCGGGTTAGTAGGAAAAACTAGATTGCAGGTACCGAACGCGCTTTCCGTCCGCAAATTCAAGCTTGGCGGGGGTCCGATCCCGACGATCGGGGGCGCATAATAGGTAGTTGAGCCCATGATCTTCAAGCACCTTCGGGATGATATCGACGCCATTCTGGCCCGCGATCCGGCGGCCCGCTCCCGGCTGGAGGTGGTGCTCTGTTACCCCGGTTGGCATGCCGTGGTCTTTCACCGGGCCGCCCAGGCGGCGTGGAACGTCAATCTCCGACTGCTGGGCCGGTTTATTTCGCACCTTGGCCGTTGGCTGACGGGTATCGAGATCCATCCCGCAGCCAAGATTGGCCGCCGCCTGTTCATCGACCACGGGATGGCCGTGGTGATCGGTGAAACCGCCGCGGTCGGCGATGACGTGACGCTTTACCAGGGTGTGGTTCTGGGCGGCACCTCGCTGGAGCAGGGCAAGCGCCACCCCACGCTCGGCAACGACGTCATCGTCGGTGCCGGCGCCAAGATCCTCGGCCCTGTGGTCGTGGGCGACGGGGCCCGTATCGGCTCCAATGCCGTGGTGATCAAGGACGTGACGCCGGGCGTCACCATGGTCGGCGTGCCGGCGCATCCCGTCGTGCGCGCTGCCCAGAAGAAGAGCCGCGCCGATTTCTGCGCCTACGGACAGGATCCGGACCTGCCGGATCCGGTGGCCCGGGCGCTCGATGGTTTGTGCAGCGACGTGGTAGCGATGCGCGCCCGTATCGCCGAACTCGAAACGACGATCGCCACGCTGCGGAACGGGATTGAGACGGGCGATCCGGCGCTTGTGGACGGGAACGGGCGCGGCGCGCTGGAATTTTCGAAAGGAGACGGACGGTGAAGCTCAGTACCAAGGGCCGCTATGCCGTGATGGCGATGGTCGACCTCGCCAGCAACAGCAAGGGTCAGCCGGTCGCGCTCGCCGACATCGCCGAGCGCCAGGAGATTTCGCTCTCCTACCTGGAGCAGCTTTTCGCCAAGCTGCGCAAGGGCGGGCTGGTGCGCAGCGTGCGCGGCCCAGGCGGCGGCTATCTGCTGGCGCACCCGGCCGAGGAATCGCGGGTCTCCGACATCATCCTGGCGGTCGACGAGCCGATCCGCGCCACGCGCTGTGCGCCCGGCACGCCCGCCGGCTGCCGCAGCAACAAGAGCCGCTGCCTGACCCACGACCTGTGGGAGGAACTCGGCAACCAGATCCACCTCTATCTCAGCTCGGTGACCCTGCACGACATCTGCAACAAGCGGGTGCTCGGGACGAGCGGCGTCATCGCCCATCCGACGTCGGCCGAGGCCACGGCGCAGCACGCCGTCGCGGCGGCTGAATAACCCAAGGAACGGGTGAACCGACACGCCATGACCCGCCCGGTCTACCTCGACTACAACGCCACGGTGCCGCTGAAACAGCCGGTCATCGAGGCGATGGCTGCGGCCTTGGCGGAATGCGGCAACGCGTCGTCGGTACACCGCTTCGGCCGGCTGGCCCGGCGCGCGGTCGAGACGGCGCGCGAGGATGTCGCGGCGCTGGTCGGGGCTGCGCCGCGCCAGGTCGTGTTCACCGGCGGCGGCACCGAGGCGAACAACCTGGCCATCGCCGCGGCGGGCGCGGGACGGCGTGTGCTGGTCTCCGCCATCGAGCACGATTCGGTTCTCAAGGCGGCGACCGAGGCGGCGCTCATCCCGGTCGGCCCGCAGGGTGTGATCGATCTGGCGGCGCTGCAGGCGATGCTGGAGCGCGACCCGCGCCCGGCCCTGGTCTGCCTGATGCTGGCCAATAACGAGACCGGCGTGATCCAGCCGGTGGCGCAGGCTGCGGCGCTGGCGCGGGCCCACGGCGCGCTGGTCCATTGCGATGCGGTGCAGGCGGCCGGCAAGCTGGCCCTCGATTTCGTTCAGCTGGGCGTCGATACGCTGGCGCTCTCGGCCCACAAGCTCGGCGGCCCGCAGGGTGTCGGCGCCCTGGTGATTGGCGACAGCGTCGAGCTACGTCCGCTGCTTATGGGCGGCGGCCAGGAGCGCGGCTGGCGCGCTGGTACGGAGAACGTCCCGGCGATCCGCGGTTTCGGGGTGGCGGCGCGCCTGGCGGTCCAGGACCTGCCGGCCGTGCTCGCATTGGCCGCCTTGCGTGACCATATGGAAGAGAGGCTGTTACGTACCGCCCCAGAGGCGGTGGTATTGGCAAGCGGTGCCGGGCGGTTGCCCAACACCACCTGCATCGCCCTGCCGGGTCTGCCGGCCGAAACCCAGGTCATGGCGCTCGATCTTGGCGGTGTCGCGGTCAGCGCCGGGTCGGCCTGCTCTTCGGGCAAGGTGCGGCCGTCGCACGTGCTGCGGGCCATGGGGGCGGACGCTGCCCTGGTCGCCGGCGCCATCCGCATCAGCCTCGGCTGGCGGACGAACGAACAGGATATTGATCATCTGCTGGATGCCTGGACGACCCTCGTCGCCCGCGCCCGCAGCCACCAGTACCCCGACCGGGCCACCGTGCCCGTGTCGGCCGCCTGAGACGAAGGGAAAGAGGATGACGACGATCAGCGAGACGAACGCGGCCCCCCGCAAGAACGACGGCAGCAACCTGCCGAAGCGGCCGATCTATCTCGACTATCAGGCGACGACGCCGACCGATCCGCGCGTGGTCGAGGCGATGATGCCGTACTTCTTCGAGAAGTTCGGCAACCCACATTCGCGCAACCACGAGCACGGCTGGGAGGCCGAGGAGGCGGTGGAGAAGGCGCGCCTGCAGGTCGCCGAGGTCATCGCCGCCGACGAGCGCGAGATCGTCTTCACCTCCGGCGCCACCGAATCGAACAACCTCGCCATCGCCGGCGTCGCGCGCTTCTACAAGGACAAGCGGAACCACATCATCACGCTGCAGACCGAGCACAAATGCGTGCTCGACACCTGCCGCCACCTGGAGATGGAAGGCTTCACCGTCACCTATCTGCCGGTCAAGAAGGACGGCCTGGTCGACCTCGACGTGCTCAAGAACGCCATCACCGACAAGACGGTGCTGGTCTCGGTGATGGGCGCCAACAACGAGATCGGCGTCATCCAGCCGCTGGCCGCCATCGGCGAGATGTGCCGGGCGCGTGGCGTGCTCTTCCATACCGACTGCGCGCAGGCCTACGGCAAGATTCCGCTCGACGTCAACGCCATGAAAATCGACCTGATGAGCATTTCGGGTCACAAGATCTACGGGCCCAAGGGCATCGGCGCGCTCTATGTGCGGCGCAAGCCGCGTATCCGTCTTGTTCCCCTGATTCATGGTGGCGGACAGGAGCGCGGCTTCCGCTCAGGCACGCTGCCGACCCCGCTCTGTGTCGGCCTGGGTGCGGCCGCCGAGATCTGCAAGAAGGAGATGGTTGCCGAGACCAAGAAGCTCACGGCCCTGCGCGACCGCTTCTACAAGTCGGTCACCGACCGCCTGCCGGAGGTCTTCCTCAACGGCGACTTCGAGAACCGGCTGCCGGGCAACCTCAACATCTCCTTCGCCTATGTCGAGGGCGAGGGGCTGATGATGGGCATCAAGGATCTCTCGGTGTCGTCGGGCTCGGCCTGCACCTCGGCTTCGCTCGAGCCGTCCTACGTGCTGCGGGCACTGGGGGTGAGCGAGGAGCTCGCCCATACCAGCCTGCGCGTCGGCTTCGGCCGGTTCACCACCGAGGACGAGGTCGATTATGCCGCCGACCGCATTGTCGAGGCGGTCCAGAAGCTGCGCGCGATGAGCCCGCTCTGGGAGATGGCGCAGGAAGGCATCGATATCAGCAAGATCAAGTGGGCGGCCCACTGACCCCGGTCCGGGATCGGCATGGGCATGCTATAAGCGGATTCGAACGGAGAGACGAACATGGCATACAGCGAAAAACTCATCGACCACTACGAGCACCCGCGTAACGTGGGCTCGCTCGACAAGAACGACGACAATGTCGGCACCGGTCTGGTCGGCGCCCCGGCCTGCGGCGACGTGATGAAGCTGCAGATCAAGGTGAGCCCGGAAGGCATCATCGAGGATGCCAAGTTCAAGACCTTCGGCTGCGGTTCGGCGATCGCCTCGAGCTCGCTGGTCACTGAATGGGTCAAGGGCAAGACGCTCGACGAGGCGGCGACGATCAAGAACACCCAGATCGCCCAGCACCTGGCGCTGCCGCCGGTCAAGATCCACTGCTCGGTGCTCGCCGAGGACGCGATCAAGGCCGCGATCAGCGATTACAAGGCCAAGCACGGGACGGCGAAGGCCGCGGAGTAACACATGGATCTGAGCGAGCCCACCACCTCGCCGGCGACGACGCCGGCAGCGGCGCCGCCGGCCGCAGCGCCGGCCAAGCGCCCGGCGCGCCCGCGC
>JALHMR010000050.1 GCA_022843945.1 Rhodospirillaceae bacterium
GGCGTGGCGGGAATGGCGCCGGGGGCCACGCCCGTGGTGCCGGGAGCAGGGGCGGTGGCGACGGGCGGCTGGTCGCGGAGGAGCACGACGCTGATGCGCCGGTTGCGCGGATCGGCCGGGTTTTCCTTGAGCAGCGGATCGGTCTCGGCCTTGCCGGTCACATACTTGACGCGATTGGCCGGCAGGCCGCCGTCGATCAGGGCACGCCGGCTGGCATTGGCGCGGTCGGCCGAGAGTTCCCAGTTGGTGTACTGGGCGCCCGGCGGGTAGGGCAGGGAGTCGGTGTGGCCCGACACCGAGATCTGGTTGGGCAGCTTGCCGACGACCTTGGCGACCAGCGACATCAGCTGCTTCATGTGTTCCTGCGGTGCGGTCGAACCGACCGGGAACATCGAATACTTGTGCTGATCGACGATCTGGATGCGCAGGCCGTCGGGCGTACGGTCGATGATCAGGTTTTCCTGCAGCGGCTTGAGTTCCGGGATGTCCTGGATCGCCTGCTTGAGGTCGAACTCCGCCTTGGCGAAATCCTTCTCTTCCTTGTCGGCGAGCGCCTTCTGCAGGTCCTCTTTCGTCGCCTCCTTCATCGCGGCGGCGAGTTCCTCGGCATCGGGATCGGGGTTCTCCGTGTTCTCGGGCGGGGGTGTCTTGTCCTCGGCCTCGGAATCCGACTGCTCGCCGGTAGGGGCGAGGGGAATGCCCATGACCACGCCGGCGGCATCGCGCGGCATGGCGCCCGGCGCCATCGACGAACCACCCAGGATGCCGCCCGAGCCCGATGTGGAGCGCGATACGCTCTCGGGCGTGAAATACTGCGCGATGCCCTTCTTCTGCTCGTCCGTGGTGACGTTGAGCAGCCAGAGCAGCAGAAAGAAGGCCATCATCGCGGTCACGAAGTCGGCGTAGGCGACTTTCCAGGCGCCGCCATGCGCGGCGCCGTGGCCGCCGCCCTTCTTCTTGACGATGATGATTGGTTGGTTGGTTTCTTCCGCCATCGGCGGTCTCCGACCCTCGGGTGACTCTTGTTAGACCGGCGGCAGCGCCGCGACGGCTTCTTCAACTTCGTAGAACGTCGGCCGCACCGTCGAGAGCAGCGCCTTGCGGGCGAACTCGGTCGCCACCGCCGGCGCATAGCCCTGCATGTAGGCAAGCAGGCCGGCCTTGATGCACTGGTAATACTTGGCTTCCGCCTCGTAGCGGGCCTTGAGCGAGCTCGCCATCGGGGCGACGAAGCCGTACGAGAGGAGCACGCCGAGGAAGGTGCCGACCAGCGCACCGCCGATCAGGCGGCCAAGCACTTCGGGCGGCTCGGAGATCGAGGCCATGGTTTTGATGACGCCGAGCACCGCGGCCACGATGCCCAGAGCGGGCATGCCGTCGGCCATGGTGTTGATCGCGCCGGCAACCTGGTTGCGCTCCTCGTGGTGGGTGGCGATTTCCTCGTCGATCAGGGCTTCCATCTCATGCGGGTTGTCGCTGCCCAGGGTGAGGAGGCGCAGGTAGTCGCAGAGGAAGGTGAGGACGTGATGATCGCCTGCGAAGTGTGGGAACTTCTGCCACAGGGTGCTCTCGTCGGGTTTTTCGACGTGTTGTTCGAGGGCGAGCATGCCCTTTGACTTCGCCATCTTGAAGACGGTGTAAAGCAAGGACAGAAGCTCGAGGTAATGCGCTTTGGTGTAGGGCTCGCCGCCCTTCATCAGGTCGCCCATCGCGCTGGCGGCCTTCTTGATGACGCTCATCGGGTTGGCGATGATGAAGGCGCCCAACGCGGCGCCACCGATGATCACGAGCTCAAACGGCTGCCACAAAGCGCCAAGCTTGCCGCCCATGGCCATGTAGCCGCCAAAGACGCAGACCAGCACCGTAATGGAGCCGATGATCATCAACATCGCAGTTCGCCCCTTTTGCCGACCCCTAGGCAGGAGTCAGGAATATTCGAACAATATTATGGGGATTCACGGTTAATATCCACTTAACCGGCTGATTCCATTGAAAAGACAGCGAAAAGCGCGGCGCTAGTGGCCATCGGCAGCGGTATTGCCAAGCTGGCGGACCGAAAAGCCGCTCGCCTCCAGCCGGCGGACGATGTCGCCCAGATGGACCCTGTCCCGGGTCTCGATCACGGCGTCGAGGTCGGCGCGTTTGACCGGCACATCGGCGAACAGCCGCTGGTGATAGATCTCAACGATATTGCCGCCGGCCTCGGCAATGCAGCCGGCGACCTTGGCCAGGGTGCCGGGGGCGTCGGTGATCTCGACCCGGATGCGTGCGATGCGACCGTCGCGCGCCATGCCGCGCATCAGCACCGAGGCGAGCAGGCGGGAATCGATATTGCCGCCCGAGACGATCAGCCCGACCTTGCGCCCGGCGAAAAGGCTGGGATTGGCGAGCACCGCCGCCAGCGGCGCGGCACCGGCCCCTTCGGCTACCGTCTTCTCGATCTCCAGCAGGAGCTGCACGCCGCGCTCAAGGCCCGCCTCGTCGATGATCAGGATGTCCTCGACCAGCTTCTCGACCACCGGCCGGGTCAGCGCGCCCGGGTCCTTGACCGCGATGCCTTCGGCGATTGTCGGCCCGCCGGAGCCCGGACCCTCGCCGTGGATGGCCTGGCGCATCGACGGGTAAAGCGCCGCCTCGACGCCGAAGATGCGGATGCCGGGGTTGAGCGCCTTGGCGGCGATGGCGCAGCCGGCGATCAGGCCGCCGCCGCCGATCGGCACGATCAGGGTGTCGATGCCGGGCTGATCGGTCAGCATCTCGAGCGCGGTGGTGCCCTGGCCGGCGATGATGCGTTCGTCGTCGTAAGGGTGGACGAAGGTGTAGCCATGCGCCTTCGCCAGCTCCGTCGCGTGCTCGGCCGCCTCGGACACGCCTTCGCCGTGGAGGACGACCTTGGCGCCGAAGTCGCGGGTGCGCACCACCTTGATGAAGGGCGTATGCACCGGCATGACGATGGTGGCCGGGATGCCGAGCCGCTCGGCGTGATAGGCGACGCCTTGCGCGTGGTTGCCGGCCGAGGCGGCAACGACGCCGGCGTCGCGCTTCTCGCGCGGCAGGCTGAGGAGCTTGACCAGCGCGCCGCGATCCTTGAACGAGGCGGTGTATTGCAGGTTTTCCAGCTTGAGGAAGACCTCGGCGCCGGCGAGCTGCGAGAGCGTGCGCGAATGCACGGTCGGCGTATGGACCACCGCGCCCTGGATGGCGCGCGCCGCCTCGCGGATCGTGTCGATGGTGATGGTCATGCTTGCCGCTTGTCAGGCCCCGGAGTTGCGACGATATTCTGTCTTATTCTCCGGAGGAAAGCACACCCCATCATGGCCAATCTGACCGAGCTACGCCGCGAACTCGCCATTGCCAACCGCATCCTTGCCAGCGAGGGCGTGGTCGACGCCTATGGGCATGTGAGCGTCCGTCATCCCGAGCACAAGGACCGCTTCCTGCTGTCGCGCTCGCGGGCCCCGGATCTCGTCTCACCGGACGACCTGATGGAGTTCGGCCTCGACGGCGAGGTGGTGGACAAATCAGACAAGCGCGCGCCCTACGCCGAGCGCTACATCCACGCGGCGATCTTCGAGGCGCGGCCCGAGATCATGGCCGTCGTGCACAATCACAGCCAGGCGATCGTGCCCTTCTCGGTGACCAAGACCGAGCTCAAGCCGCTGATCCACGTGGCCGGCGCCATGGGCGCCACCATCCCGGTCTGGGACATCCGCGACAAGTTCGGCGACACCAACCTGCTGGTCGCCAATGTCGAGCAGGGCCGCGACCTGGCGCGCACGCTGGGCGCCAACACCACGGTGCTGATGCGCGGTCACGGCTGCACGGTCGCCTCCGATACCCTGAAGAAGGTGGTGATCACCGCCGTCTACGTGCAGGTGAACGCCAAGCTGCAGCTCGAGGCCATGGGGCTGGGCCCGATCACCTACCTGACGCCCGGCGAGGTGAAGAAGACCGGGGCCCTGCTCGACATGCCGCTGGTCGAAGTCCGGGTCTGGGACTATCTCGCCAGCAAGGCCAATCTCAGCGGGCTGTAATAGGCGCTCCACTCCACTTCTCCGTCATGCCCGCGGAAGCGGGCATCCAGGGTAAGTGCGCGCTGGTTGCTCTGGACCCCCGCTTTCGCGGGGGTGACATTTGTTTTAGCGCGGCTCGATCCGCAAGCTGCGGCCCTCGGCGGCGAGGGCGGCGCGCTCGCCGCCGATGCCGATATGGCCGCCCATGGCCCAGGTCTCCACCAGGTCGCCCCAATGCCGCGACAGTGGATGGCCGGACTGGCCGGGCGCCACGATGAAGCGCGAATTGGCGAGATCGGCGAGGTCGTAGACCGCCCGGTAGCCCGCACCATGGACATGGGCGAAGGGCTCGTCGCCGGCCGACGGGCGCCAGGCGCCACGGTTGATCGTGTAGGAGTCGCCGTCGGTCGGCACGTCGAAGGCGGTCCAGCCGCGCAGCACCGGCACGCGGTCGAACACCAGATGGCGGAAGGGGGCGCGATGCGCGGCCCCCCATTTCCAGGCGCTGAGGTCGTTGCCATGACGCGCGGCGAGAGAGTCGACGGATGTGGTCAGGGTGGCGGCGACCAGGCCGGCGCAGCCGCCCGGCTGCTCGCGGCAGAAGGCCGAGCGGCCCTCGAGCGCCGCCATGATGACTTCGGGCCGCTCGCTGCCGCGCACGCCGAGCTGGTCGGCCGGCCAGTCGGCGAACAGGGCGCGCTGCAGCTCGCGCATCCAGGCGTGGAGGATCAGGGGCTCCGGCCGCTCGCGGCTCGCCCGTCCGTCCCAGTCGCGCAGCAGGGCCAGCGCCTGTCCGGCGCGCTCGCTGGTGGGTGTCACGCCCTCGACACGGCGCAGCACGGCGCGCGCGTAGAGCGAGACCGGGTCGGCCAGCATCATCTCCATGCCGGGGACGGTATGCGGGGCGGGGCGCTGCAGCAGCTCCTGGAGGCGCTCGGCCCGGTAGGGCGCGTCCCAGTCGCGGGTGATGAACACCGGATAGGTGTCGGGTACGACGCGGTTATTGGCATTGGCGATCCAGCCCGCCGGCGGGTCGAAGGCGCGCGGTAGCGCCTCGAACGGCGCGAACCCGTCCCAGTCGAATTCGCCGGTCCAGCCCGGGCGCGGCAGCCGGCCGTCGCCGGACCTGCGCCGCGGGATCTGGCCGGGGGCGACGAAGCCGATATGGCCGTCGGTGTCGGCATAAACGATGTTCTGCATCGGCATGTGCCACTGGGCGAGGGCGGCGTTGAACTCCTCCCAGTTGCGCGCGCGGTTGACGCGGAACATCGCCGCGGCCGTGCGGTCGACCTCGTAGACCGGCGGAAACGACAAGGCCAGGACATGATCGACCGGCGCGGCCTCGCCCAGCGCGCGGATGGCGTCGGAGATCACCGGCCCGTGCCGGGAGCGGCGCACGGTGACGACGACGTCCGCCTCGCCCTTGACCCGGATGGTCTCGCTGCGTGTCGTGAAGGCCTCGCTGCCGCCGGGAACCAGGTAGCGCGCCGGGTCGGCCGGATCCGTGCGCTCGATGAAGAGATCGAACATATCCGCGTTGGTCGTGGTGAAGCCCCAGGCGATGCGGCCGTTATGGCCGAGGATCATCGCCGGCACCCCGGGCACCGTCGCCCCGGCGAGCTGCAGTGTCGGCGTGGTGATGCGCGCCAGGTACCACTGGGCCGGCGTGCCCAGGCCGAGATGCGGATCGTTGACCAGCAGCGGCTTGCCCGTCGCCGTCAGCGTGCCGGCGATCGCCCATTCATTGGAGGCGGTGTGCGGGCCGAGGGACGGCGGCAGAACCGTGCGATCCAGGGCCAGGTCGCGATCGAGCGCGGCCAGGGTGGTGGCGCTGCCCTCGGGCGGTGCCTGCCACAGCTCCTCGAGCCGCTCGGCTGGCTGGCGGGCGAGGGCGCGGGCGCGCGCCATTTCGTCGCGCCAGTTGCCGGCGAGCTGCTGCCCCATGAGCTGCCCCCAGAGCAGGCAGTCGACCGCGGTCCACGGTTCGGGGGTCAGCCTCGCGATCAGGAATTCCGGCGGCAGGACCCAGCTCTGGCCGATATAGGCGTTGACCCCTGCGGCGTAGGAGTCGAGCTGGCGCCGCAGGTCGTCGGGCAGAACGGCGAGCGCGGCTTCGGCGTGGTCCAGCAGCCCCAGCGTGCGCAGGTAGCGGTCGCTGTCGAGCGTGGCGCGCCCGGCGACTTCGGACAGGCGGCCGCGACCGGCGCGGCGCGTCATCTCCATCTGGTAGAAGCGATCCTGGGCGTGCACGAAGCCGAGCGCGAACCAGGCGTCGCCCTCGTTGGCGGCGAAGATGTGCGGCACGCCGTGACGGTCGCGGATCACCTCGATGATCGCGCTCGCGCCGGGCAGGCGCAACGTGCCCGCGGTCTGCGGTAGCGAGGCCGCCAGAAGCGCGTAGAGGCCCACCGGCACGGCGAGCGCAGCCACCAGCAATAACCACACGATCGACCGGAAACGGCGACGGCGGCGGAGACGGTCGCGTCGGCGCATTGCGGGTCAGCTCCGCCCGCTCAGCTCTTGGCGGCGGGATCGAGGGCGTCGGCCACCTTGTTCTTGGTGCGCCGCGGCAGCAGCTTCATGGTCAGGATGAAACCGGCCAGGGCCAGGCACACCGTATTGGTGACGATGATCGGCCACTGGTCGAGCAGGATGCCGTAGGCCGTCCACAGCGCGAACCCCACGCAGGTGACGCTGTACATCGTCGCGGAGAGGTCCTTGGTCTCGCGCGACTTGACGATCTTCCACGCCTGCGGCGTGAAGCTGACCATCGAGGCTATCGCGGCGAGCGAGCCGATGACCGTAATGATGTCGACCACCGGCCAGCCCTAGCACGAAGGCCGTGCCCGCGCTCATGTCATATTCAGGATGATGGTTTTCTTCTGGGTGAAATGCTCGAGCATCGCCTCGAGCGTCGCTTCCTTGCCCAGGCCCGACTGCTTGACGCCGCCGTAGGACAGGCCCGGCTGGACCACCAGGTTCTGGTTCACCTGCACGAAGCCGGCCTGCAGCCGGCGCGTGGCATCCAGCGCCGTCTTCAGGTCCTTAGTCCAGATGGTTGCCGCCAGGCCGTAGTCGCTGTCGTTGGCGGCGGCGATGACTTCCTCGTAGTCCCTGAACTTGATGACGCAGGTGACCGGCCCGAAGATCTCCTCGCGCGCCACTTTGCTGTCATTCGTCAGGCCGGTGAAGATCACGGGCTGGACAAAGAGCCCGTCCTTGAATTTCGCATCACTGGGCATGGCCGAACAGGCGTTCGCCTTGCCACCGGATTCGGTGCCGACCTTGATGTAGGACTTCACCTTGTCGAACTGCTGCTGCGAGATGATCGTGCCGATATCGGTCTTCTCGTCGAGCGGGTCGCCCATCACCATGGCATCGACCTTCGCCTTGAGCTTGCTGACGAACTCGTCGTGCAGGGTCTCGTGCACGAAGATGCGGCTTGCCGCCGTGCAGCTCTGGCCCTGGCGGGTGAAGCGCATGCCGACGATGGCGCCGGCCACCGCGCGGTCGAGGTCGGCGTCGCCCATGACGATCATCGGGCTTTTGCCGCCGAGCTCCAGGGTGACCGGGATCAGCTTCTCGGCCGCGGTCCTGTAAACGATCTTGCCGGTCTCGACCGAACCGGTGAAGGTCACCTTGCCGACCTTGGGATGGGCGACCAGCGGCCCGCCGCATTCCGGCCCCATGCCGGAGAGGATGTTGAACACGCCGGGCGGCAGCACCTGGTTCATGATCTGGCAGGTGCGCAGTACGGCCAGCGGCGCTTCCTCGGCGGACTTCACCACCACCGCGTTGCCGGCGACCAGGGCGGGCGCGATCTTCAGCGCCATCAGCATCATCGGCACGTTCCACGGGATGATCGCCCCGACCACGCCGATCGGCTCGCGCATCGTCACGGTGAGCATGTCGTTGTTGAAGGGCACGGACTCGCCCTTGAGCTCGGAGCCGAGCCCGCCGTAGAAGACGAAGACATCGGCCAGGATGCTGGCCTCGACGCGCGACTCAGTACGCAGCGCCTTGCCGGTCTCCAGCGCCACCAGGCGGCCGAGCTCCTCGACATGCTCGTTGAGCACGCGGCCGCATTCCTGCACGGCCTTGCCGCGCTGGCGGGCGGTCATCTTCGCCCAGCCGACTTGCGCCTTCGCCGCCGAGGCGACAGCCGCATCGACGTCCGCCTTCTCGCCCAGCGCCGCCCGGGCGACGGTCTTGCCGGTCGCCGGGTTCATCACCTCGAAGGTCTTGCCCGACAGGGCGGGGGTCAGCGCGCCGTCGAGCAGCAGCTTGCCGGAGAGCTGCTGGGCCAGGGCCTGGGGATCGAGGATGGGAGAGAGGGCGTTGGAGGCAGGCATGGGACTATTCCTTCTCGGTGTTCACGTGGCGGACCTCACCCTGAGGAGCCGCGCGCACGCGGAAGCGGGCGCGGGGCGCCTCGAAGGGCGAGGACCGCGGGTGCGGTCACCCTTCGAGGCTCGCTGCGCTCGCACCTCAGGGTGAGGTTTGTCGTGGAAATCATGCACGTCTCACCCCGTCCCCAGGCTCTTGAGGATACGTTCGCGGTCGGCATCGAGCTCGGGCGCGGGCTTGCGGGTCGCCGGGTCGGCGAAGCCGCTCATCTTGATCGGGTTGCCGACGAGCTTCACCGTGCCCGCGACCGGGTCCTCGGTGGTGATGACCATGTTGCGGGCCTTGGCCTGCGGGCTTTCGATCGCCTGGCCGACATTGTTGATCGGGCCCGCCGGCACGCCGGCCTCATCGAGCACCTTGATCCAGTGCGCCATGCTTTTGGTCTTCAGCACTGTTTCGATATCGCCTTTCAGCGCTTCCATGCTCTGCAGGCGCAGGTCGTTGGTCAGATACTTGGCAGCCTTCGCCAGTTCCGGCCGACCAAGCGCCTCCATCAGTTTCACATAGAGGCTGTCGTTGCCGGCGGCGATGATGATCTTGCCGTCCGCTGTGTCGAAGGCCTCGAAGGGCGCGATATTGGGATGGCGGACACCGAGCGGGCCGGGCGGCTTGCCGCTGAGGAAATAGCGCAGGATCGCATTCTCCAGCAGGGCAAGCTGGCAGTCGAACATGCCGATATCGACCTTGGTCGCCTCGCCCGTCTGCGCCCGGTGATAGAGCGCGGCATTGACGCCGACGGTGGTGTAGAGGCCCGCACCGATGTCGCCGATCGACATGCCGATGCGCACCGGCGGCCCGCCGGGCGTGCCCGTGATGCTCATGATGCCGCCCATGCCCTGCACGACCATGTCGTAGGCCGGGCGCAGCGAGTCAGGGCCGGAATGCCCAAAGCCGGAAGCCGCGGCATAGATCAGCTTGGGATACCTGGCGTGCAGCGTCTCCCAGCCGTAGCCGAGCTTCTCCATCGTGCCGGGGCGGAAGTTCTCGACGATGACGTCGGCGGTCTCCAGCAGCTTCTCGAAGATCTCCCGGTCCTCTTCCGCCTTGAGATTGAGCGCGATCGATTCCTTGCCGCGGTTGATCGACATGAAGTAGGCCGACTTGCCCTTGAGGAAGGGGCCGTAGTGGCGCGCATCGTCGCCGGTCTTCGGCGTCTCGACCTTGATCACGCGGGCGCCGAGCTCCGCCATCAGCATCGTGCAATAGGGGCCGGCGAGAATACGCGAGAGATCGATAACGGTGATGCCCGACAAGGGGCCCGGCACGGACATACGGCGCTTCCTCCAGAAAAGAAGGCGAATTCATAGCGGAGCGCGCCGCCTGCGACAATGTTGTCGGCGCCGGGCCGGCCTATCGGGACTCAGCGGTACGGGCGCGCCAGCCGAGCAGCGCGTTGGCGGCCAGGGCACCGACGACCACGACGGAGCCGACGAAGGCCAGTGCGTGCGGCTGCTCGCCATAGGCGAGCCAGACCCAGAGGGGCCCGAGAATCGTTTCCAGGAGAGCAAACAACCCGATCTCCGCCGCCGGCAGATGGCGCACGGCCACGGTCATCAGCGCGCAGCCCAGGGCGAGCTGGAAGGCCCCCATGAGGGCGAGCATCGCCAGGTCGCGCGCCGTGGCCTCCAGCGGCCAGGCGAAGACGAAGGCCAGCGGGATCGAGACGAGGCCGGCGATCAGCACCGTGGGCAGCATGTCGATGTGGGCCGCGTGGCGACGCAGCGCGATGAGCTGCCCGGCGAAGGCCAGCGGCACGCCGAGGGCGATCAGGTTGCCGAGCAGGGCGCCGGTCCCCAGCGCGCCGGCGAACATCACCGCGATGCCGCTGAAGCCGACGGCGATGGCGAGCCAGGTGCGCAAGGGCACGCGCTCGCCCAGCACCAGGGCGCCGACGATCGCCGCCATGAACGGAGACAGACTCATGATGACCAGCGTCTCGGCGACCGTGGTGCGGGTGACAGCCAGCAGGAAGCTGAAGAACTGCACGGCCAGCAGCAGGCCGGCGATCAGGCCGACGCGCCCGACCTGGCGGATGGGGGCGACAAGCCGGCCGCGATGGAACCAGGCCACGGCGACGGCGAGGCAGGGCACCATGAATAGCGAGCGCCAGAACACCAGCTCCCAACCGTCGTTGAACGAGACGCTGCGCGCCAGCAGGCCGCCGGTGCTCCAGGCGAGGCCGGCGCCGGTCATCAGCAGGAGGCCGAGTGTGCGATTCGGTGTCGTCATGCGGGTGACGGCAGCTGGCGGGCGCGCCGCGCTGCCAGCGTCACGTGTATGGCAAGCGCGGTGAGGACGATGGCGCCGCCGATCAGGGTCGTTGCGGCGGGCTCCTCACCGATGAATAGCCAGACCCAGATGGGCCCGAGGATCGGCTCGAGCAGTGCGATCAGCGTCACCTCGGCGGCCGGCAGGTGGCGTAGCGCCATGATGAAGCAGGTCAGTCCCAGGCTCATCTGCACCCCTCCCAGCAGGATCAGCAGGCCGATATCGGTGAGGCCGACCGTCAGCGGATTGGCGAAGAACAGGGAGACGCCGCAGGCCAGGATCGCGGCCGGCAGGGTCACGACCGCCAGGTTGCGGGCCCGGTGCCGCCGCACGATCGTGACATGCGAAGCCGAGCAGACGGCGACGGCGAGCGCGAAGAGATTGCCGGCCATGTCGCCGCCGCCGAACGAACCGCCGATGACCAGCGCCAGGCCGCAGAAGGCGAGGGCGAGGACCGCCCAGCCGCTGAGCGGCAGCTTTTCGTCGAGGAACGCCCAGGCGAGCACGGCGACGAGCAGCGGGGACATGGATTGCAGAATCAGCACGTTGGCCACCGTGGTGCTGGTCATGGCCAGGACGTGGAAGACCAGGGTGCAGCTGATGAAGAAGGCGACGGCCAGGGCTGGCAGGCCGACGGCCCGTGCGTCGCTGAAGGCACTACGGCCCCACAGCCACCAGAGTGCCACCGGAAAGCAGAGCAGATGGCCCGCCGCCCGCCAGAAGACGATGTCCCACGGCTCGGTGTCGACGCTGCGGATGATGACCCCGCCGATGCTCCAGCTCAGAGGGGCCGCAAGCGCGAGAAGAAGGCCTCGAAGCCGGGAGGAGAGGGCGGGCATAGCGCGAAGCGGCTTGTATCCCCGGGCTCTCGGGCTGTCCAGTTGCCGGGGTTCAGGGCAGGAAGGCGCGGGCCAGCGCCACGAGCACGACCGCGCCGATGGCGCTGACGAACTCGTTACCGGTCACGCGCATCAGTCCGATGGCGGCCGCAAGGCCGATCCATTCCGGCGCACCGCCATTCACCGCGACCGGGCCGACGATGGCGCCGACGAGCGCGATGGGCATGGCGCGCAGCCAGGCCTCGACGCGCGGCGTCATGCTCACGTAGCGCATCAGGAAGAAGCCCCCGAAGCGGCAGGCGTAGGAGAGGACACCGAGGATGGCGATGGCCACGAAGACGTCAGCCCGCATTCGCGTCTCCCCCAGGCTTGTAACGCAGCGCGCCGACGAAGCTGCCGGCGAGCGCGCCGGCCAGGATGTACCAGGGGCCGGCGATCAGCTTCTCGACGATGACCGCGACGACGAGGCCAACGACCAGTGGAGCGATGTCGTGCAGCCGGCGCACGAAGGCGGCCGCCATGGTGATGAAGAAGGCCGCCAGCATGAAATCGACGCCGAAGGTCTTCGGGTTGCCGAGCACCTGGCCGAAGAGATGGCCGACACCGGTGGCGCTGATCCAGAGCAGCGAGAGCAGCGCGCCGCTGCCGGCGAGGAAGGCCGCGTCGCGCCGGCCCTCGGCGTGCTCGCGCAGGGACATGGCCCAGTTCTGGTCGCCCATGACGAAGAGCGAGGTGTAGGACTTGTGCGGCGGCAGGCCGCCGAACCAGGGCCGCAGGGCCGCCCCCAGCAGCAGATAGCGCGCGTTCATGGCCAGAGTGGTGAGGCAGACGGCGAAGAGCGGCACGGGATCGGCCCAGGCCTGCAGGGTGGCCATCTGGGCGCCGCCGGCGTTCATCCAGGCGCTCATGAACACGGCCTCGAAGACGCTGAGCCCGGCGGCCTGGGCCATCATGCCGAAGGCGGTGCCGTAGAGGGTGACACCGGGGACCAGGATCATGCCGCCCACCAGCCCGGCGCGGAAACCCCGCCAGGTGAAGGGAGGAGCAGTCATCGGCTTGGTCAACGGGGCGCCCGCAATTCTAGGATGATGACAAGAGCGCCTGTGTAACGGTCCGCCATCCGGGTGCCAAGTCTGCGGTCTACTATCACGGTGTCACCCCGGACAAGGCGCTTGTCTGCAGGCGCCCAGTCCTTTCGCGGCGCCCGTCGAGGCTGCGCCGCCGCGAAGCGCCGGCGGGCGCGGAGGATTGGCGCCGGGTGACGATCTACTCTAAATCCACCTTGCTCTAAGGCTTCCCAGACCCCACTTTTGCCCGGCCCATGCTCATCCCGATCCGCGACGAAAACCCGACGCTGCGCCCGCCGATCGTGACCATCGGCCTGATCGCCGCTTGCGTCGTCGTTTTCCTCTATCAACTCACGCTCAGCCAGCGCGAAGAGGAAGTCTTCGCCCTCGGCTTCGGCATGATCCCGTCGGTGCTGTTCGGCAGCCGCGAGCTGTCGGCTGCGATCCCAACGGTCGATCCCTGGCTGACGATCGTGACCTCGATGTTCCTGCACGGGGGCCTGCTGCACCTCGCGGGCAACATGATCTATCTCTGGGTCTTCGGGAACAATATCGAGGACTCGATGGGGCATTTGCGCTTCCTCGTCTTCTACCTGGTGAGCGGGCTGGCGGCGGCGCTCGGCCAGGCGATGATCGATCCGGATTCGGCGATCCCGATGATCGGCGCCAGCGGCGCCGTGTCGGGCGTGCTCGGCGCCTACCTCGTGCTTCATCCGCATGCGCGCGTGCTTTGCCTGTTCGTCTGGGGCCTGGTGACCACGGTGACCCTGCCGGCGGTGGCGGTGCTGGGCTGGTGGATCGTCGTCCAGCTGGTCAACATCCTGTTCCTGACGGGCGACGAGCAGGGCGGGGTGGCGTGGTTCGCGCATGTCGCCGGTTTCGTCGCCGGCATGATCCTGATCGTCATGTTTCGTCACGGCCATGTGCCGCTCTTCGGCGGTGAGCGGCGGCGCGGGCCGTGGGGGTAGTCTTTCCGCGTGGATAAGGACGCCGCCTTTCCGCGCTTCGTGCCGCGCCCGCCCTGGCTGACCGGCGACCTGCAGACGATGCGCAACATCCTGCGCCGGCCGTACCATGATCTCTGGCAATGGCGCGAGGAGCGGGTCGAACTGCCGCTCGCCGACGGTGATAGCCTGCTGGCCCAGATCCATCTGCCCTCGGAAGCCGCGCGCGCCGTCACGCTGCTGGTTCATGGTTTGAGCGGCTGCGCCGACAGCGTCTATGTCCGGGCCTCGGCGCAGCTTCTCCTCTCGATGGGACATGCCGTCATCCGTCTCAATCTGCGCGGTGCGGCATCGACAACGGCGCCGGTGCACGGCCTCTATCACGCGGGCCGCAGCGAGGATCTGCGCAATGCCATCGGGACGTTGCGTCGCCGCGGCGATCTGAGCGGGCTGCCCTGGTTCGCTGTCGGCTATTCGCTGGGCGGCAACATGCTGCTCAAGTATCTGGCCGAGGAGGGGCGGGCGGCGCCCCTGGCGGCGGCGGTCACCGTCTCGGTGCCGTTGGATCTCGCGGCCTGTTCGGCGCGGCTGCGCCAGCGGCGGAACCGCATCTACGAGCAGTACCTGATCAGCCGGCTGCGCGCCGACACGCTTGCCCGCGTCACCGGCCTCACCAGCGCCGAGCGCCGGGCGGTCGAGAGCTCGGCTTCAGTCCTCGACTACGACGAGCGCTTCGTGGCACCCCGCAACGGCTTCGCGGATGCCGCGGACTACTACGCCCGGTCTTCGGCCGGGCGCTATCTTGGCGGCGTCGCCACGCCGACGCTCGTAGTGCACGGGATGGACGACCCGTGGATTCCCGGCGAGGTCTACCGCGCGGTCCGCTGGGACGACCTGCCGGCGCTCCAGCCGCTGCTTCCCGCCGCCGGCGGCCATGTCGGCTTCCATGGCGCCGGTTCCCGCATCCCCTGGCATGACCGCTGCCTGGCAATGTTCCTGGAGCGGTATGTCGAAAGCCCCCGCCAACCGGCGTTAAGCAATGGGTAACCAAAGATGTCTAGCGTGACGGCCTACCGGGCTCCCTGGCGGAGCCTGCCTTCGGAGAGCGCCCGATGACCGAGTATGCCCGCCGCCTCAGCGACAAGATCCTGTTCGCCTTCAACCAGGCTTGCGACCAGGGCTACCACGATGTGGCGGAGATCCTGCTGCGCGGCCTGGAACTGGCGCTGACGCGCCAGGGCGGCCGCGGCAATGTCGATCATCGCCAGAACCTGCAGGCGGTGACCGACGCGTATACAAGGCTGCAATCGCTCAAGCAGCTCCAGGGCGCCGCCGACTAGGCCAGCCCTTCAGGCGGGCGAGCCCTCAAGCAGGCTCAAGAGCCCGCTCCAGCGCCTTCAAGACATCATCGAGACTGCGACCCCGCGACAGCGTGCGGGTTCCCGCGCGTACGAGATAGGGCTGCTGGCGGTTGCCGCGGCTCGGGGCCAGCTTGGCGATCACGAAGAGCGGCCAGTCGCGGCTATGGCGGAAGACCGAGAAGGCGGCGAGGTTGTCGCGCATGTCGATGGCGTAGTCGCGCCATTCGCCCCGGGCCACGCGGGTCGAGTAGAGGGCCAGAATTTTGCGAAGTTCCAGCCGGTCAAAAAAGACCCGGCCCGACCGCGGGCGGTACTCGGAGAGATCGATGAGGTTGCCGTTGCTGAGCGTCACCCGCGTGCCCATATCACCCGTCCGCCGCGTGTCGAAAAGTCTCGCCGATTTTGGCCTGGCTGTCTAGACCATTGAAATACTAGCCGAATCGGCAGGGTATGACGGCACCGGCGCCGGGCATGCGGGTTTGCGCCGGGACGCCCCGGGGGCTATGGTAGCGGCGCTTTTCTAGGAATTGGAGCGACCTTGTCCGACATCTTCAACGAAGTCAGCGAAGACCTGCGGCGCGACCGGGCGCAGCAGATGTGGGAGAAGTACGGCAAGTACGTGATGGCGTTGGCGGGGCTGATCGTCGCGGGCACGGCGGGTTACGTCTTCTGGCAGGACTATTCGCGCAAGCAGGCCGAGGCCGGCGCGGCCCAGTACGTGGCCGCCCTCGACCAGTCGCGCGCCGCGGGCGCCGCCGCCGATGGTCAGGCCCTGTCGGGCGTGATTCGCGGCGGGCCGGCCGGCTATGCCGCCCTGGCCCGGCTGCACGAGGCCGCGTCCCTCACCCGGAGCGGCGAGTTCGCCAAGGCGGCGGCCCTCTATCAGGCCATCGCCACCGATACCGGCATCGAGCGCGAGATCCGGGATGCGGCATCGATTCTCGCGGCCCTGAACGCGCTCGACGTCTCCGATCCGGCAACCGTGGAGCGACAGGTGGCGGCGCTCGCCACGCCGGGCAATCCCTGGCGCCACATGGCCTGGGAGATCGCGGCGGCGGCTGCCATGAAGGGCGGCAACAAGGAGCAGGCCCGCAGCTACTACACGCGCATCGCCGACGATCCGGAAGCGCCGGCGGCCTTGCGGGCCCGCGCAGCCGAGATGCTCGCGGCTCTCGCCGGCTGAATCGCCGATGGCGGGGCCCCTTCTGCGTTCGATAGCGCTGCTCGCCGCGACCGCGGCGCTGGCCGCCTGCGGCGACAATGGCTGGTTCGGCGGCGTTTCCAAGAAGCCGCTGCCGGGCGAGCGCATCGCCATCATGGCGTCCGACAACACCATCGAAGCCGATCCGCGCCTGTCGTCGCTGGCCGTCAAGCTGCCGCCGCAGACCGCCAATGCCGACTGGCCGCAGCCCGGCGGCTACACCGGCGAATACATCCCGCATCCGGCGGCCGACGGCTTCGCGGTCGCCTGGCGCACGAGCATCGGCGATGGCAACAGCCGCGCCGGCCGTGTCTCGGGCTCGCCGGCGGTGGCGCAGGGCCGCGTCTTCGTGCTCGACGCCAGCGCCAACCTGACGGCCCTGGATGCGGCGACAGGCCGCTCGCTCTGGCGCTTCGATACGCGCCCGGACAATGAGCGCAGCGGCGGCGGCAGCGGCGGCGGCGCCGCGGTCGAGGGCGACAAGGTCTACGTCACCACCGGCTACGCCCAGATCGTGGCGCTCGAGGCCGAGAGCGGCAAGGAAGTCTGGCGCACCACCCTGACGGCGCCCTTCCGCTCCAACCCGACCACCGGCAACGGGCGCGTCTACGCGGTCAGCACCGACAACCAGATCCACGCCCTCGACCAGGCGACCGGCCGCAAGCTCTGGGCTCATGCCGGCATCACCGAGAGTGCGGGCCTCTACGGCGGCGCCAGCCCGATCCTCGCCGGCAGCATGCTGGTGGCCGGGCTGTCCTCGGGCGAGATCTTCGCGCTGCGCGCCGATAACGGTCGTGTGCTGTGGTCGGACTCGCTGGCCAGCCAGGCGCGCACCGACGCGGTCTCGGCGCTGGCCGACCTGCGCGGCTACCCGGTGGTCGATCGCGGCCAGGTGATCGTCGCCAGCCATGCCGGGCGGCTCGCCGATATCGACCTGCGCTCGGGTGCCCGTATCTGGGAGCAGGGCTACGGCAGCTTCAACACGCCCTGGGTGGCCGGCGAGTTCCTGTTCCTGATCACCACCGAGGGCGACCTGCTCTGCGTGGCGCGGCGCGACGGCCGGGTGCGCTGGGTGCAGCCCTTGCGCAAGTGGCGCGAGGAGAAGGAGAAGAAGGGTCGGATCGTGTGGACGGGCCCGATCCTGGCCGGCGGCCGCCTGTTCCTGGCGAACGACCTGGGCGAGGCCCTGATCGTCACCCCCGAGGATGGCGAGGTCGCCGCCACGATGAAGCTGCCCGGACCGGTCTCGGTGCTGCCGGTGGTCGCCAACCGCACGGTGTTCGTGCTGACCGACAACGGCGACCTGCTGGCGCTGCGCTGAGCGCCGGCCTGAACCCATGACTTTTCGTGTCGCGATCGTCGGCCGGCCCAATGTCGGCAAATCGACCCTGTTCAACCGGCTGGTCGGCCGGCGCACGGCGCTGGTCGACGACACGCCCGGCCTGACGCGCGACCGGCGCGAGGGCAAGGCGCTTCTCGGCGACATCCAGTTCACCGCCATCGACACCGCCGGCCTCGAGGACACGCCGATCAAGTCGCTCTCGGGCCGCATGCGCGACCAGACCGGGCAGGGCGTGGACGACGCCGACCTCGTGCTCTTCGTGCTCGACGGCCGGGCCGGCGTGACACCGCTCGACCGGCATTTCGCCAGCTGGCTGCGCCGGCGCGGCAAGCCGATCCTGGTCGTGGCCAACAAATGCGAGAGCGGCGCTACGCTGCCGGGCATCGCCGAGGCCTCTGCGCTGGGCTTCGGCGAGCCGATCCCGGTCTCGGCCGAGCATGGCGAGGGCCTGAGCGACCTGCACGCGGCGCTGCGCTCGCGCGTGCCGGAGGACGCCATCCTGGCCAGCGGCGGCAAGGACGGCGACGAGGAACTGCCGCCGGTCGAGGAACGGCCGATCCGGCTGGCCGTCGTCGGCCGGCCCAATGTCGGCAAGTCGACCCTGGTCAATCAGCTCCTGAAAGAGGAGCGCCTGCTCACCGGGCCGGAGCCCGGCATCACCCGCGACGCCATCGAGATTCCCTGGGAGGCGCAGGGGCGCCAGTTCGTGCTCATCGACACCGCCGGCCTGCGCCGCCGCGCCCGCATCGACGAGCGCCTCGAGCAGCTGTCGACCGGCGACACGATCCGCGCCGTGCGCGAGGCCCAGGCCGTGGTGCTGGTGCTCGATTCCGAGATGGCGCTGGAGAAGCAGGACCTGGCCATCGCCCGGCTGGTGATCGAGGAGGGCCGCGCGCTGGTCATCGCGGTCAACAAATGGGACCTGGTCGCCGATCCCAACGCGGCGATGAAGGAGCTGCGCAACAAGCTCAGTTATTCGCTGGCCCAGATCGGCGGTGTCACGGTGGTGCCGATCTCGGCCCTGCACGGCCGCAAGCTCGACGCGCTGACCCGCGCGGTCGTCGACAGCGTCAACATCTGGAACAAGCGCGTGCCCACGCCGGCCCTCAACCGCTGGCTCCAGGGCGCGACCGAGGCGCATCCGCCGCCGATCGTGCGCGGACGCCGGCCGGCGCTGCGCTTCGCGCGCCAGGTGGCGAGCCGCCCACCGACCTTCGCCCTCTTCGGCAACAAGCTCGTCAGCCTGCCGGACGAATACCTGCGCTACCTGACCAACAGCCTGCGTGAGACGTTCGAGTTGCCGGGCGTGGTCATCCGCATCGAGCTGCGGCCGAGCGAGAATCCCTACGTCGACAAGAAGAAATAGGCGTCAGGTGGCGCGGACGCCTGTCTTGGCGTAGCCGGGCAGCACCAGCTCCACGATCTTCTCCGCCACCGCTTCCGGCGGCGGCAGGCTCATCGGGTCCTCGCCGGGGAAGGCGTGGGCGCGCATCGAGGTGCGCACCGCGCCCGGATCGAGCAGGTTGACCTTGACGCTGCTGCGCGCGAGCTCCGCCGCCCAGATTCGGGCCATCATCTCCAGGGCGCTCTTGCTGATGCTGTAGGGGCCCCAATAGGCGGTGGCGCTGACCGCGGCCCCCGAGGTGACGAACACCGCCCGGCCGGCGTCGGAGAGCTTGAGCAGCGGCTCAAGCGTGCGGATCAGGCGCCAGTTGGCGGTGACGTTGACCGTCATCACGTCGTGGAACAGCTTGGGGTCCTGGTGCGACAGCGGCCCGAGATTGCCGAGCAGGGCGGCATTGCCGACGAAGATGTCCAGTTTGCCGAAGCGCTGGTGCAGATGGGGTCCGAGCGGGTCGATGCGTTCGAGCTCGCGCAGGTCGAGCGGCACCAGCGTGGCGCTGCTGCCCGCCGCCTTGACCGCGTCGTCGAGTTCCTCAAGGCCGCCAACGGTGCGGGCGACCGCCACAATATGCGCACCCTCGGCGGCAAGCCGTCTGGCGATGGCAGCGCCGATGCCGCGCGAGGCGCCGGTGACCAGGGCGACACGGCCTTCCAGGCGCTTCATGGCATCCGTCCGTAGCGATAGCGTCGGTTGCTGATATAGCGGAACGGCGCGGCAAGTAGATTGGACACGATCAACCCCAGGATGACGCCGGCCAGGAAGAAGTAGAGGCCGTCGAAGGTGAGCTGTACGGCCGGCCGGAAGATACCGAGTGTGGTGCGCGCGATCTCGGGATCGAAATGCCGGCCGAAGGCGAAGATGCGGGCGAAGCCCTCGCTCTGGTCGATGGCCTGCGCCGCGGTGGCGCACCACTGGCCGCGGGCGTCGGTGTGGGCGAGAAACTCGGGCGACATGGCGCCCGGCTGGATGCGGGCGTCGGTAACGATGCGCAGGAGCTCGCTGCGGCAGGTGGCCAGCCCGGCGAGATACTGCTGCACGAAGCTCGGCAGGACGCTGAAGGCCAGCGCCCCCGCCGCCGCCAGGAGTCCATCGAGCAGGCTTTTCAGCATGGTCTCGGTGCCGCCCGCGGCGGTCAGGCGATCTCGAGCAGCGACAGCTGGGCCGGTACGCCGCCGCCCTCGCTGTCGGTGAGGCGCGTCGGATAGTCGCCGGTGAAGCAGGCGTCGCAGAACCGCGGCCCGTTCGGCTCGCGCTTGGGCGCGCCCATGGCGCGGTAGAGCCCGTCGACCGAGATGAAGGCCAGGCTGTCGACGCCGATGAAGCGCGCCATGCCGGGCACGTCGTGCTTGTGCGCCAGCAGCTCGCCGCGCTCGGGCGTATCGATGCCGTAGAAGCAGGGATGGCTGGTTGGCGGGCTGGAGATCCGCATATGGACCTCCTTGGCGCCAGCCTGGCGGACCATCTCGACGATCTTCTTCGAGGTCGTGCCGCGCACGATCGAGTCATCGACCAGGATGACCCGCTTGCCTTCGAGCATCGAGCGGTTGGCGTTGTGCTTGAGCTTCACGCCAAGGTGGCGGATGTGGTCGGTCGGCTCGATGAAGGTGCGGCCGACATAGTGGTTGCGGATGATGCCGAGCTCGAAGGGCAGCTTCGCCTCGGCGGCGTAGCCGATGGCGGCCGGCACGCCGGAGTCGGGGACCGGGACCACGACATCCGCCGCGACGTGGCTTTCGCGGGCGAGCTCGGCGCCGATGCGCTGGCGCGCCTGGTAGACCGAGATGCCCTCCATGATCGAATCCGGCCGGGCGAAATAGATGTACTCGAAGATGCAGGAGCGCTTGGGGGCCGGCGGGAAGGGGTTGAAGCTGTGCACACCGTTCTCATCGAGCACGATCAACTCGCCGGGTGCGACGTCGCGCACATAGTCGGCGCCGATGATGTCGAGAGCGCAGGTCTCGGAGCAGAGGATGAAGGCGTCCTCCAGCTTGCCGAGCACCAGCGGCCGCACGCCGAGCGGGTCGCGCACGCCGATCACCCGGTTGCGGGCGATGGCGACGAAGGAATAGGCGCCTTCCATCTGGCGCAGGGCCGTGATCAGGCGCTCGACAAGATCGCCTTCGGCGAGGGCCATGAGATGGATGATGACCTCGGAATCCGTGGTCGACTGGAAGATGCAGCCGCGCTTGACGAGCGCCTGGCGCAGGGTGTGCGCGTTGGTCAGGTTGCCGTTATGGCCGACGGCAAAGCCGCCGAACTCGAAATCGGCATAGAGCGGCTGGACGTTGCGCAGCACGGTATCGCCGGTGGTGGCGTAGCGCGTGTGGCCGATGGCGTGGCTGCCGCGCAGCTTGTTCATCACGGCTTCGCTGCCGAAGATGTCGCCGACCAGGCCGAGGCCGCGATGGCTGTGGAACTGGCGGCCGTCGCCGGTGACGATGCCGGCAGCCTCCTGGCCGCGGTGCTGGAGAGCGTGCAGGCCCAGCGCGGCGTGGGCGGCGGAGTCCTTGTGGCCGTAAATGCCAAAGACGCCGCATTCCTCGCGGAGCTTGTCGTCATCGAAAGGGTTAGTGACCACAGCAGGCCCTTCTGCGCGTTCCAGGGAATGGCTCATCGGCTGGGTGCGGCCGGGTCGGGGGTTTGAGTCCGTTGGAAGAGCCCATCGAGGCCCCGCCGCTCGTCGTTTTTATAGCCGGTTTCGCCCGGCGCTGCAGGGGATTTTACCTGCGGTGTCGCGGGTGCGCCGAGAATGGATTGATATTGCTGAGCTTCCAGCCGCGCCCGCTCCGCGGTATCGCCGGCCGCCTGGATGCGGCCGCGGAACTCAGGCGGCGCCAGGCCGCGCAGGAAGTCCGCGAGTCGCTCCACCAGCGGCACGACCCTGGCCTCGCGCAGCCAGACCGGCTGTTCCTCGGGCTTCATCGCCCAGCCCAGGCCGAGCCACAGGATCGCGACGATCAGGGCCCCGCGCAGCAGCCCGAACAGGAAGCCCAGGGTCCGGTCGAGGGCGTTCAGGCCGGTGCCGCGGACCAGCGAGGCCAAGCCGCCGCCGATCATCGAGAACAGGATCAGGCTGCAGATGAACAGGCCGACACCGGTGACTACGTCGGCCAGCAGGGTGTTCTCGATCAGCCGGCGCAGGTACGGCTGGGCGATGCGGAAGCCCCAGAGCGTGACCAGCGCCGCCCCGACCCAGCTCGCCAGCGACAGCACCTCGCGCACGAAGCCGCGGGCCATGGCGAACAGCCCCGACAGCACGATGAGCACGACGATCGTCAGGTCGGCCGGATTGATCGGCAGGTCGTTCATGGGTTACGCCATACGCAGGCCGGAGCGTCCCGGCTTGTTGTTGCCGCGCCCGTCGAGCGGACCGAAGACCTCGACCAGATCGGCGAGCACCGCGATCTCCGAAATCCGGATCCCGGCGCGTTCGCTGCTGCCGGCTTCGGGCCGCCGCCGGCGCGGGCACAGGGCGCCGGTAAATCCGAGTTTTGCCGCTTCCTTGAGCCGCGCATCCGTCTGGCCGACCGCACGGACCTCGCCCGACAGGCCGATCTCACCGAAGATCACGCTGCCCGAGGGCGCCGGCCGATCGGTGAGCGATGACACCAGCGCCGCCGCCACCGCGAGGTCGGCCGCCGGCTCGCTGATCCGCAGGCCTCCGGCGACGTTCAGGTAGACATCGGCATTGCCGAAAACAAGGCCGCAGCGCGTCTCTAGCACGGCCAGCACCATGGCGAGGCGCCCTGAATCCCAGCCGATGACCGCGCGGCGAGGCGTGCCCAGGCCCGAGGGCGAAACCAGTGCCTGGATCTCGACCAGCACGGGCCGTGTGCCTTCCATGCCGGCGAAGACGGCGGCGCCGCTGATGTCGCCGCGGCGCTCCGCCAGGAACAGCGCCGACGGGTTGGCGACCTCGACCAGGCCGGCATCGGTCATCTCGAACACGCCGATCTCATCGGTCGGGCCGAAGCGGTTCTTGACCGAGCGCAGGATGCGGAACTGGTGGCCGCGCTCGCCTTCGAAATAGAGCACGGTGTCGACCATGTGCTCGAGCACGCGCGGGCCGGCGATCATGCCTTCCTTGGTGACATGGCCGACCAGGATCATGGTGATGCCGCGGCGTTTTGCCAGCCGGATGAGCTCTCCTGCACAAGCACGCACCTGGGCGACCGTGCCGGGCGCTGAATCCAGCGTGTCGAGGTACATGGTCTGGATCGAATCGATCACCGCCAGGGTCGGCGCGCCCGAGCCGTCGAGGCTGGCCAGCACGTCGCGCAGGTTGGTGGCCGAGGCGAGGGCCACGTTGGCCTTGGCCAGGCCGAGGCGCTGGGCGCGCATGCGGATCTGATCGATCGCCTCTTCACCGGAGATATAGGCGACGGGCGTCTGGGCGGCGAGGGCCGCGGTCACCTGCAGCAGGACGGTCGATTTGCCGATGCCGGGATCGCCGCCGACCAGGATGGCCGAGCCGGGGACGAGGCCGCCGCCGCACACCCGGTCGAACTCGGCGATGCCGCTGATCCGGCGCGGGGCCGGGGCGCTAGCCCCCGACAGACCGACGAACTCGATGCGGCTGCCTTTACTGGAACTGCGTTTGGCGCCGTGGGGAGCGAGCTCGCCACCGCCGCCGGTTTCCTCGACGATGGTGTTCCACTCGCCGCAGGCTTCGCATTTGCCCGCCCAGCGCGCCGTGACCGCGCCGCAGGACTGGCAGACGTAGCGGGATTCCCGCCGTGCCATGCGTCAGGGCGCTTTCCGGCGCTTCATTTGCGCACCTGCATCTGGATCGGCCCGTCGGCGCGTCCGTGCACGAACTGGTCGACATACGGGTTGGTATCGCGATCGATGTCGGAGACAGGGCCCTGCCAGATGATCTTGCCTTCGTGGAGCATGGCGATGCGGTTGGCGATCTGGCGCGCGCTCTTCATGTCGTGGGTGATCGACACGCCCGTGGCGCCGAGCTCCCGGACGCATTTGACGATCAGCTTGTCGATGACGTCCGACATGATCGGGTCGAGGCCGGTCGTCGGCTCGTCGAAGAAGATGATCTCCGGCGTGGTGGCGATGGCGCGGGCCAGGCCCACGCGTTTGCGCATGCCACCCGACAGCTCGGCCGGGGACAACTCGCCCACCTCGCGCGCCAGGCCGACCTGCGCGAGATTGGTGACGGCGATCTCCTTGGCCTCCTTGCGCGCCATCTTCTGGCCCTGGATCAGCCCGAAGGCCACGTTTTCCCAGACCGACAGGGAATCGAAGAGTGCGGCGCTCTGGAAGAGCATGCCGAACTTGCGGTTGATCTTCTCGCGCTCGGCCGAGCGCAGGCCGACGACTTCCTGCCCGTCGATCTTGATGCTGCCGCCATCCGCCTCGAGCAGGCCGAGGATGCACTTGAGCAGCACCGATTTTCCGGTGCCCGAGCCGCCGATGATGACCACCGATTCGCCGACCCCGACGTCGAGATCGATGCCGTCGAGAACCTTCTTCAGCCCGAAGTGCTTCTTGAGGCCGCGGATGGAGATTTTCGGTGGGGCGCTCATCGTGTGGCGAAAAAGATTTCGGTGATGGCGTAGTTGAAGATCAGGATCAGGATCGAGGCGGAGACCACGGCATTGGTCGTGGCCCGGCCGACGCCCTGGGCGCCGCCCTCGCTGTTGTAGCCGTGATAGCAACCCATCAGCGAGATGAGGAATCCGAAGGCTCCGGCCTTCACGAGCCCTGAGAACACATCCATGAACTCGAGGTAGTCGAAGGTGCGCTTGAGATAGGCGGCGGGATTGAAGCCGAGCTTGTAGACACCGACGATGTAGCCCCCGAACACGCCGATGATGTCGGCGACGACGACCAGCAGCGGCAGCATGGTGAGGCCGGCGATCAGGCGGGGCGCCACGAGATACTTGTAGGGATTGGTCGACAGCGTGGTCAGCGCGTCGATCTGCTCGGTCACGCGCATGGTGCCGATCTCGGCGGCCATCGAGGCGCCGATGCGCCCGGCGACCATCAGGCCGGCGATCACCGGCCCCAGTTCGCGCGTGACGGAGAGGACGACGACGGTGGCGACGGCGCCCTCGGCCGAGAAGCGGGCGAAGCCGGTGTAGCTCTGCAGGGCCAGCACCATGCCGGTGAACAGGGCGGTCAGGCCGACGACCGGCAGGGAGAAATAGCCGATGTCGAGCATCTGCCGTCCGATCAGCGCGGGAAACCATGGCGGCCGGAAACAATGCGACACCGAGACGCCGGTGAACATCGCGATGCGGCCCACCACGCCGAGGAAATGCAGGAAGATGCGCCCGATGATGGCGAGGGGATTGGTCATTGCGCTGCCGCCGCCGGACCGCCGGTATAGACGCGGTGATAGCGCGCACCGAGGCGGGTGAGGATCTCGTAGCCGATCGTGCCGGCGGTTTCGGCGACTTCGTCGACGGGAATGCGCTCGCCCATGAGTTCCACCGTGTCGCCCGCCTTGGCGGCGGGAACGGCGGTCACGTCCAGGGTGGTGAGGTCCATTGAAACGCGGCCGATCACGGGTACCCGACTGTCTCCGATGAAGGCGCTGCCGCGGCTGCTCAGCGAGCGCGGCCAGCCATCGGCATAGCCCGCGGCTACGGTGGCAATTCGAGTCCGCCCGGCGACGCGATGCGTGGCACCATATCCAACGGTCCGGGGTGGGTCAACCTCGTGGATTTGCAGGATTTTTCCCTCCAGCCGGGCGACCTGCCGGAGCGGATTGGGCTGCTGCAGGAGCGGATTGATGCCGTAAAGGGCGCAGCCTGGCCGCACCAGGTCGAAATGATAGGCAGGACCGAGGAAGATGCCGGAGGAATTGGCGAGGCTGGCCTTGAGCTGGGGGAAGGCCTGGCGGAAGCGGGTGAACTCGGCGAGCTGCGCCGGGTTCAGGGGATTCCCGGTCTCCTCCGCGCAGGCGAGATGGCTCATCACGTAGCGCACGTCGAGCGCCTCGAGACGCGAGGGGTCGGCGGCGAGGGTTTTCGCCTCCGCCGCCGGCAGGCCAAGCCGCGACATGCCCGTGTCGACATGCACGGCGGCCGGCAGACGCATGCCGCGGGACTTGGCCACCGCGGACCAGCGGGCGATCTGCTCCAGGTCGTTGAGCACGGGCGTCAGGCTGGAGGCCCGGAACTCGTCCTCTTCCCCAGCCAGAAGCCCGTGAAGCACATAGACACGCGCGTCGCGCGGCGTGACCTCGCGCACCGCAAGACCCTCGCCCAGATGGGCGACGAAGAATTCGCGGCAGCCGGCGGCGGCGAGGGCGGGGGCCACGCGATGCACGCCCAGCCCGTAGGCGTCGGCCTTGACCACGCCGGCGCAGGCCGCGCCCTTCAGGCGAGCGGCGAGCGTCCGGTAATTGGCGACGATGGCGTCGAGGTCGACGGTAAGGACGGATTGCGACGGCCGGGCGGAAAGAGGGTCCATCGGTCGTTACGTACCCTGATTGTCATGCCGGCGAAAGCCGGCATCCAGACTCTTCTCCGGATATGGCTGGACCCCGGCCTTCGCCGGGGTGACGACTCAAAGCTGGTCGGAGCTTGCCGAAGTGAGGCATCCGTGACAGGCGGTCATTCGTCGCTATCGGCTTCTTGGTCGCCTTCTTGCCGATCGGAGAACTTCGTGAAAACGCCCTCGAATTTCAGCTTTACGGTACCAATGGGACCATGCCGCTGTTTACCAATGACCACTTCCGCTAGATCGAATACGTCAGCTAGTTGCTTTTGCCAGTCTTCATAACGGCCTTCGTATTTGGCTTTGTCTTCGTCACCGCGCCTGACTGGTTCTTCTCGCTCCAGATAATAAGCTTGCCGATATACGAACATGACGACGTCGGCGTCTTGTTCGATGGTGCCGGACTCGCGGAGATCGGAAAGCTGGGGCTTTTTATCTTCGCGATGTTCGACAGCGCGACTCAACTGCGAAAGAGCTAAGACTGGCACATTTAGCTCCTTAGCCAGCGCTTTGAGGCCGCGTGTAATAGCTGAAATTTCCTGAACCCGATTTTCGGGCCGCGTCCCAGGTGATGAAGAAAGGAGCTGCAAGTAATCAATAACAATTAGATCAAGGCCATGCGTGCGTTGCAGGCGCCGGGCGCGTGTGCGTAGCGCAGAAAGCGATAGTGCAGGTGTGTCATCAATAAATAACGGAAGTGTCGCCAGGTCTTGGCTCTTTGCCACGAAACGCGGAAAGTCATCGCCACGAACATCTCCGCGACGGATCTTGTCAGAAGGTACATCGGTCAATTCAGCGAGCAGACGAGTGGCTAGCTGCTCCGATGACATTTCGAGCGAGAAAAAGACAACGCGATAGTTTGCCTCTTCAATCGTGCCGTCATCATTTTCTTTGGTGTATGTTGCGGCAGCGGCATTGTAGGCAATTTTTGTCGCTAATGCGGTTTTGCCCATGCTCGGGCGTCCAGCGAGGATTATCAGATCGGATTTGTGTAGTCCGCCCAGTTTCTTGTCGAGCGCAATCAACCCTGTAGTAACACCTGTGACGTGGCCTTCACGCTTATGGGCCGTTTCGGCGAGGTCGATAGCCTTATTAAGTGCAATTTTGAGGAGCTTCGGGCCCCCGTCGTTTTCGCCGGTGGTGGCGAGGTTGAAGAGCTGCTGCTCGGCGGTCTCGATCTGCTCCTTGGCGCCCGTCTCCAGGTCATGGGCGTAGGCGCGGTTGACCACCTCTTCGCCCAGGCCGATGAGCTGGCGGCGGAGGTAGAGGTCGTGGACCAGCCTTCCGTGCTCGGCCGCATTGATGATGGTGACGGCCGCCCCGGCCAGCTTGGCGAGGTACTGCACGCCGCCGATCTCGGTCAGGGTGGCGTCCTGCTCGAAGTAGTTCTTGAGCGTGGTGGCGCTGGCCAGTTGGCCGCGGCCGATCAGCTTGCCGCAGGCATCAAAGATGCGGGCGTGGCGGTCATCGGCGAAATGCTCGGCGCGCAGGAAGTCGCCGACCTTCTCGAAGGCGCGGTTGTTCGCCAGGACCGCGCCCAGCAGCTGGATCTCCGCCTCAAAGTTATGCGGAGGGCTGCGTAGCGACAGCGCTTCTTCGTCTCGCTTGAGCGGCGAGACGTTGTTCGAGCGAGCAGGTTCCATCCGAAAGCGACCCCCAGTCCGGAGCCGATGACCGTAGCGCTGCCGTTCAAATCAGACCAAGCCGAATCGCAACGCGAACAAAGAGTATAGCGTGGATAACTCGGCGAACGAAAATGCGCTGTCGAGGGAATAATCGCTTGCATCTTTGGGTAATGCGGCGCGCGCGAGTCGCGCATCACTCCGCGGCGAGCGCGCCGGTGGCGGCCTGCAGGCGCTGCCAGTCGGTGATGTAGTCGCGCGTCAGCGGCACGGCATCCTGGCGCCGCGCCAGCTGCATCTGGAAGACCATCTGCCCCTGGCGGCGGAAGGCCATCTCGGAGCCGGCGAGGTAGAACTCCCACATGCGGCAGAAGCGCTCGTCGTAGATCTTCCTGATCTCGTCGCGCGAGGCGGCGAAGCGGCGACGCCACTCGCGCAGCGTGTCGGCGTAGTGCAGGCGCAGGATCTCGATGTCGGTGACCACCAGCCCCGAACGCTCGACGACGCTCAGCACCTCGGACAGGGCGGGGGCGTAGCCGCCGGGGAAAATGTACTTGCGGATCCAGGGGTTGGTGACGCCGGGCCCGTCGCTGCGGCCGATCGAGTGGAGCAGAGCGACGCCGTCCTCCTTGAGCAGCTGGCGGACCTTGGCGAAGAACTCCCAGTAGTGGCGCACGCCGACATGCTCGAACATGCCGACCGAGACGATGCGGTCGTAGGTGCCCTCTTCCTGGCGGTAGTCGCGCAGGTGGAACCGCACCCGGTCGCCCAGGCCGGCGTCGCCGGCGCGGCGGTTGGAGAGCTGGTGCTGCTCGGTGGAGAGTGTCACGCCGTGGACCTCGCCGGCGCCGGCATGCGCCAGGTAGATGCCGAGCCCGCCCCAGCCGGAGCCGATGTCGAGAACCTTGCAGCCGGGTTTGAGCAGGAGCTTGGCGGCGATGTGACGCTTCTTGTTGTCCTGGGCGACTTCCAGCGTGTCGTTGTCGGTGCGGAAGTAGGCGCAGGAATACTGCCGGTCGGCGTCGAGGAAAAGATCGTAGAGCCGGCCGGAGAGGTCGTAGTGGTGGGCGACGTTCTTCTGGGCGCGGCCGATCGGGTTGAACTGCATGATCTGGCGGAACAGCATCTCCAGCCGGTAGAGCCATTCCGAGTTCTCGAAGCCGCCCTCGTACTGGTTGAGATTGTCGCCGCAGAAATCGAGGAACTCGTAGATCTCGCAGTTCTCGAGGGTCAGCCGCCCGTCCATGTAGGCTTCGCCGAAGCCGAGGCGCGGATTGAAGGCCAGCCTGCGGGCCGTCGCCTTGTCATGGAGGCGGATGGTGAGGGATTTGCCCGGCCGGTTGCCGGTGAAGCGGTGCGCGGCGCCGGTGGCGTCGATCACCACGAGCTCGCCGATGACGATGACCGACCGTAAGAAACGGGATAGGAGAAACATGGCTGCCACGCTCCTTCTCGACCCAAGCCTCTGTACCGCTTTAGTTAAGGAAATTCCTCATCTTCTGTAAAGAGAGACTTTAGAAGGGTTCAAAACTGGGGCGCGGCCATGAAAAAACCGGCGCCGCGGACGACGCCGGTCTGATCAGGCGGAGCGGTAGCTTACTCCGCGGACTTCTTGGCCTTGGCCTTTTTCTTTTTCGGCTCCTTGTCGGCCGTCTCGTCGCTTTTCTCGGGGGCGGCCTCGGCAGCCTTCTCTTCGGCCGGGGCTTCGGCGGCCGGAGCGGCCTTGGCCTGTTCGGCCGTCTCGGCGGCGGCTTCCTCGTCGGTGCCGCCGCGGCGGATGGTCTTGCCGGCGGCCTGCATGGCGGCCTCTTCCTCGGTCAGCGCCACGTTGACGCTGGCGGTGATCGTCACCTCGGGATGCAGCGCCACCTTGAGCTTGTGGATGCCCAGCATCTTGATCGGCTGGTCGAGATGGACCTGCTGGCGGTTGACCGTGAAGCCGGCGGCGGTGATCGCGGCGGCGATATCGCGGGTCGAGACCGAGCCGTAGAGCTGCCCGAACTCGCCGGCCTGGCGGATGATCACCACCTGGACGTTGTCCATCTTGGCGGCGACGCTCGCGGCCTCGCTCTTGCGCTCCAGGTTCTGGGCCTCGAGCTGGGCGCGCTGGGTGTCGAAATAGGCGCGGTTTTCCTTGGTGGCGCGCAGCGCCTTCTTCTGCGGCAGCAGGTAGTTGCGCGCATAGCCGGGCTTCACTTTGACCACGTCGCCCATCTGGCCAAGGGTTTCGATGCGTTCGAGCAGAATCACGTCCATGGTAAGGACCTCCTCAGGTACCGGTGCCGCCGCGGGCGCGACGGCGCAAATTGAGCCAGGGTTCGGCCGCCCCGAGCAGCGCCACGATGACGATGGGCCAGCCGAAGATGAACAGAAACGTATAGGTGGCGACGAGCGCGATGGTGCGGCTCGGGCTGCGCTGGACCAGCGCGTGCACGACGCCCAGCCCGGCCAGCGCATAGGCCAGCACGGCCATGAGCACGAGATTGCCGCCCACGAAACCGGCCGTGCCGGGCATGAAGCTGCCGATGGCGGCGACCGCCGTGGCGCCCATCATCCAGGACGGCAGCTCGATGTCCTGCATGGCGGGCGCGGGCCGCAGGGTGCGGCCGAAGCGCGCCAGCAGACCCTGGGCGAGCACGGCGTTGGCGATCACCATGACGATCCAGGAATCGGCGACCACGCCGGGGAAGAAGCGCGCCACCAGGGCGGCGACGCCGCCCAGTCCGTCCGCGGCCTGTCCAGCGGGAACCAGGGTGCGCAAAGCGGTCTCGACGAAGTTGCGGATCAGGCCCTCGGCGCCGCCGCTTTCGCCGGCGAAGATGACGGTCGTCATCAGGAACGCCGCCATGGCGCTGCCGACCAGCCAGCCGATCAGCTGGCCCGGCGGATACCACTCGGTGCCGCCATCGGCACCCGGCCGGTTGAGCTGCGCGAGGTAGCTCACCGCGACCGCCGGAACGGCATTGGCCACCAGGTAGACCAGGGCGAAGACGATGCCGCCGGCCGCGGCCAGCGCCACGGCCGCCGCGGCACCGGCCATCGCGGCGCCGGCAAAGCCGAGCCACAGGCCGATGACGAACAGCGGCAGTTGCGCCAGGTAGGCGAGAATGAGCGCCCCCAACGAGCCGCTGAGCAGCGACGCGTAGAAGGCGGCACTCGCCGCACCGGCAAAGGCCGCAGCCAGCGCGATGGTCGGCATCGGGTCAGTCCTGATCGAAGCAGACAGCCCGGCGCGGGGTGAGCCCCGCGCCGCGGCGGTCAGCTCACCACGTAGGGCAGCAGGCCGAGGAAGCGGGCGCGCTTGATCGCCTGGGCGAGCTCGCGCTGCTTCTTGGCCGACACCGCCGTGATGCGGGACGGGACGATCTTGCCGCGCTCGGAGATGAAGCGCTGCAGGAGACGCACGTCCTTGTAGTCGATCTTCGGCGCATTCGGGCCCGAGAACGGGCAGGTCTTGCGACGCCGGAAGAAGGGACGACGCGCGGCGAAACCGCCGCCACCGCCGCCGCCTGCGCCGCCGCGATCTCCGCGATCACCACGGTCGCTCATACCGGGGCTCCTTCAACGGGAGTGTCGCCGCCGCGCGGCTCGCGCGGGCCGTCGTGCCGGCGCGGGCCACGGTCGCCGAAGCCGCCGCGATCGCCACGGT
>JALHMR010000051.1 GCA_022843945.1 Rhodospirillaceae bacterium
CCGCCGCCGCCCCCGCCGCCTGAGCCGGAACCCGAGCCCGAGCCGGAGCCCGAGCCGATCCCGCTGCCGGAGCCTGAGCCCGAGCCGGAGCCGGAGTTCGAGCCTGAACCCGTGCTCGAGCTGACCGATCTCGCGCCGGAAGAGCCGATGCCGGTGATGGCGCAGCGCTCGGCGATGGCCGATCTCGATATGCTGGTGTCGCAGTCGGCCGCCGCCGCTTCGGCGCAGTCGATCGCCAGCCTCAGCCGCATCTCCGCGCGCTCGCTGGAGGATGTGGTCAAGGATTGCCTGCGCCCGCTGCTCAAGGACTGGCTTGACCGCAATCTGCCGACGCTGTGCGAGCGGCTGGTTCAGCGCGAAATCCGGCGGATCACCGGCCAGATCGATTAGGAGCCGTCTCGGCGATGAGCGAACCGCGTAACGGCGCGGGGGCTGCGCGCGAGGCATCGTCCGGCGACGGGGCCCGCCCGGCCTCCGACGCTTCAACTTCCGACAAGACCTATCGCCCCGCCGAGATCGAGGCTCGCCACGCCGCGCGCTGGGAGAGCGAGGGCGCCTTCCGCTGCGGCCGCAACAGCGGCAAGCCTTTCACCATCGTCATCCCGCCGCCGAACGTCACCGGCAGCCTGCACATGGGCCACGCGCTCAACAACACGCTGCAGGACATCCTGGTGCGCTATCACCGCATGAAGGGCAGGGATGCGCTCTGGCAGCCGGGCACCGACCACGCCGGCATCGCCACGCAGATGGTGGTGGAGCGCCAGCTTGCCGAGAAGGGCATCGGCCTCAAGCGCGGTATCGAGGCCGCCGCAGGTGCGTCAGGCAACAAGCAGCTGCTGTCGCGCGAGGAGTTCGTCAAACGCGTCTGGCAGTGGAAGGAAGAGAGCGGCGGCACGATCACCAACCAGCTGCGCCGGCTTGGCGCCTCGGTCGACTGGTCGCGCGAGCGCTTCACCATGGACGAGGGCCTGTCGGCCGCGGTCCTCAAGGTGTTCGTCGATCTCTACCGCGAAGGCCTGATCTACAAGGACAAGCGGCTGGTCAACTGGGACCCCAAGTTCCACACCGCCATCTCCGATCTCGAGGTCGAGCAGCGCGAGATCAAGGGCAGCCTCTGGCATATCAACTATCCGATCGACGGCGCGCCGGGCGAGTTCATCACCGTGGCCACGACGCGGCCCGAAACGATGCTCGGCGACACGGCCGTGGCCGTGCATCCCACGGATGAACGCTGGGCGAAGTATGTCGGCAAATTCGCGGTGTTGCCGCTGGTCGGGCGCAAGATCCCGATCGTCGCCGACGAGTACAGCGACCCTGAGAAGGGCACGGGTGCCGTCAAGATCACGCCCGGCCACGACTTCAACGACTTCGAGGTCGGCCGCCGGCACAAGGTCGAGGCCCTCAACATCTTCACCGCCGATGCGCATCTCAACGATAGCGTGCCGGAGGCTTATCGCGGCCTCGACCGTTTCGCGGCGCGCAAGCAGGTGGTTGCCGATCTCGAGGCGGCCGGCGTGCTGGTGAAGATCGAGCCGCACACTCATATGGTGCCGCACGGCGACCGCTCCGGCGTGCCGATCGAGCCGTACCTCACCGAGCAGTGGTACGTGAACGCCAGGAAGCTCGCGGAGCCGGCGATCGCCGCGGTGGAGCAGGGCAAGACGGTCTTCGTGCCGGAGCAGTGGACCAAGACCTATTACCACTGGATGCGCAACATCGAGCCGTGGTGCGTCTCACGCCAGCTCTGGTGGGGCCATCAGATCCCGGCCTGGTACGGGCCCGATCGCAAGGTCTTCGTCGCCTACGACGAGGCCGAAGCGAAGGCCGAGGCGAAGAAGCACTACGGCAAGGACGTAGCGCTGACCCGCGATCCCGACGTGCTCGACACCTGGTTCTCGTCGGGCCTGTGGGCGTTCTCGACCCTGGGCTGGCCCGAGCAGACGCCGGAGGTCAAGCGCTACTACCCGACCGACGTGCTGGTCACCGGCTTCGACATCATCTTCTTCTGGGTCGCCCGGATGATGATGCTCAGCCTTCATTTCATGAAGGACGTACCGTTCCGGCAGGTCTACATCCACGCCCTGGTGCGCGACGCCAAGGGCCAGAAGATGTCGAAGTCCAAGGGCAACGTCATGGACCCCCTGGAGCTGATCGACAAGTTCGGCACCGACGCGCTGCGCTTCACGCTCACCGTGCTGGCGGTCCCGGGGCGCGACATCAAGCTGTCCGAGAGCCGTGTCGAGGGCTATCGCAACTTCGCCACCAAGCTGTGGAACGCCGCGCGCTACACCGAGATGAACCAGGCAGTCGTGCCGGCCGGCTTCGATCCGGCGAAGCTGTCGCTGCCGGTCAACCGTTGGATAACGGGCGAGCTGCGGCGCACGGCCGCGGCCTTCGAGGAAGCCATCGCCGGTTTCCGCTTCAACGACGCGGCCGGCGTTCTTTACAAGTTCCTGTGGAACAACTTCTGCGACTGGTATCTCGAATTCACCAAGCCGGTGCTGCAGGGCGGTGACGAGGCGGCCAAGACCGAGACCCGCGCCGTGACGGCCTGGGTGCTGCGTGAAACGCTGAAGCTGCTGCATCCGATCATGCCTTTCATCACCGAGGAGCTGTGGTCGCGCCAGGGCGGCACGGACATGCTGGCCGTCACCGCTTGGCCGGATTTCACCGCCATCGCGCCCGATGCCGGTGCCGATGACGAGATGAGCTGGGTGATCGACGTGGTCTCCCAGATCCGCACCTTGCGATCCGAGATGAACGTACCGGCAGGGGCACGCCTGGCCCTATCGTTCAAGGACGCAAGCCCGGCAGCCCAGGAGCGCCTGAAGCGCCACAGCGCGATCATCTCGACGCTGGCGCGCCTCGAGCGCATCGAGGCCGCCGGTGACGCGGTGCCGAAGGGTGCCGTACAGCTCGTGGTGCGTGAGGCGACGCTGCTGCTGCCGCTCGCCGGGGTGATCGACGCCGCGGCTGAGCGCACACGCCTCAAGAAAGAGGTCGACAGGCTCGACAAGGATATCGCCGGTATCGAGCGCAAGCTGGCCAACCAGGACTTCATCGCCAAGGCCGATCCCGAGGTCGTCGAGGAGAACCGCGAACGGCTCACCGATGCGCAGGCCGCGCGTGCGCGCCTGGCCACGGCGCAGCAGCGGCTGGAAAGCCTGTAGCGCCATGTCCGACGTGCTGACCAACGATGATCAGGAGCTCATCGAGGTGGCGCGCCGCACCATTACCGAACGCTACAAGGAGAACCGCCACCATATCGGCTCGGCCCTGCGCACCAGGTCTGGTCGGATCTTCACCGGCGTGCATCTCGACACCTATGTCGGCCGGGCGTCCGTCTGCGCCGAGGCCATCGCCGTCGGCCAGGCCATGACGGCCGGCGATGGCGAGATCGCGACCATCGTTTCGGTGCGTCATCCGCGGCCGCGCGAAACCTACCGCGAGATCCAGGTCGTCTCGCCCTGTGGCATCTGCCGCGAGATGTTGGCTGACTTCGCACCGCAGTGCCGCGTGATCTTGCCGGCCGAGACGGGCCTGGCCAAGCCGCTGGTGACCGAGCTCTTGCCCAACAAGTATTTCCGCAAGACCTGACCATGTCCGTCGACCGCTCCGGCTTCATGCGGCGGGCGATCGAGCTCAGCCGCACGCGGCTGGCGGCGGGCGAGGGCGGTCCGTTCGGCGCGGTCGTGGTCAAGGACGGACGCATCATCGGCGAGGGCTGGAACCAGGTCGTCGGCACCAATGATCCCACCGCCCATGCCGAGATCGTTGCCATCCGCGCCGCCTGCCGGCATCTCGGCAATTTCAGCCTGGCCGGCGCCGAACTCTACACGAGCTGCGAACCGTGCCCGATGTGCCTGGCGGCGACGCTCTGGGCGCGCATCGAGGGCATTTTCTACGGCAACACGCGGGACGACGCGGCGGCCATCGGCTTCGACGATGAGTACTTCTACCGCGAGGTCATGCTGCCGCTCGGCGAGCGTCAGCTTCGCGCGATACGGCTGCTGCCCGACGAGGCGCGGGCGGTTTTCACCGAATGGGCGGCCGGCTCGGACCGGGTAAAGTACTAGGCTGAACCGTTGCGCGGCCGGCAAGGGAGCCATGCGCCGGTTTCGCCATGATGTGATTGGCCGGCCCCCGCGATCCGACATAGCGTCTGTGCAGCATCCTGGGAGGGACGCATGAACCAAGCCAGCCTGCGCGCCAAGGCGGAGACACTCCGCAAGCTCCACGACAAGCCGAACATCCTGGTGCTGCCCAATGTCTGGGACATGGCCAGCGCCTGTCTGGTCGAGCAGGCGGGCTATCCGGCGCTCGCCACGACCAGCTCTGGCATCGCGTTCTCGCTCGGCTATCCCGATGGTGAGAAGATGAGCCGCGACACCATGATAGAGGTCTGCGGCCGGATCGCTCGGCGGGCCAAGGTACCGGTCAGCGCCGATATCGAGGCGGGCTACGGCCCCGATCCCAGGGACACCGAGGAGACCGTACGCCGCTGCATCGCCGCCGGCATCGTCGGCGGCAACCTGGAGGACGGCACGCACGATCCCAAAGCGCCGTTGTGCTCCATCGATCTTGCAGTGGCCCGTATCCGTGCGGCCCGCAAGGCCGGTGAACAGGCCGGCGTGCCCTTTGTCATCAACGCCCGCACCGACCATTATCTGGCGGGCGGGAAGGCCGACGAAGCGGGATTTGCCGAGACGGTGAAACGCGGCAAGGCCTATCGCGAGGCAGGCGCGGACTGCATCTTCATTCCCGGCTTGCAGGATATCGAGACGATCCGCCGGCTGGTCCAGGCCATCGGCGCTCCGATCAACATCCTGGCACGTCCCAAGGGTCCGAGTGTTCCCCAGCTCAAGGCGGCCGGCGTGGCCCGCCTTAGCGTCGGCGGCATGCTGATGCTGGCCATCCTCGGCCTGGTTCGGCGCGCCGCGGCGGAACTGGCCTCGTCGGGGACCTTCGGGTTTGCGGAAGGGATGGTCATGCATTCCGAGATGAACCGGCTGCTGGGCGATCGGTAACCCTTGGTTAGGCTTTCGCTCAGGCTTCGTTAATCCTGTTGTCGTTGAATGCGGCGATCACACTTGAGGCGCGGGGCGGGGGACGATGACGACGACAACCATGACGGTGATGGCTGCAGCCGACCTGAATGCCAGCATCCTGGTGGTGGACGACTTTGACGTCGTGCGGCGAGAGATGAGGCTGCTGCTCAGGAAGATCGGTTTTACCAACGTCGACACGGCCGAAGACGGTACCGAGGCCTTCGCCAAGCTGATCGAGAAGGACTATGCCCTGGTCATCTCGGACCTGACGATGAACCAGATGGGCGGGCTCGATCTGCTGCGCTCGATCCGTGCCGACCGGGCGTTGCAGGCGCTGCGTTTCATCATGGTGACCGGGCACAACGACCCGCTCCACGTGATCGCCGCCAAGAAGGCCGGGGTCAACGGCTACATCGTCAAGCCGTTCAACGCCGATACGCTGCGCCAGCGCGTCGAGGCGGTCCTAGGACCGGTCCCCCCGCCGGCAAGCTCCCCCCAACCGCTTGGAGTTCACTGAATCCGGGCCCTGCAGTATGATCGGGGCCGGTCAGTAAGAGTTCGTTAACCGATCCTTGATTGAATCGTTTACGATAGTCGGGGTGGCTGTAAGGGCATGAGCAGCGTAAGAGCATGAGCAGCGTCGACAAGAAGATGAATATTCTCGTGGTGGACGACGTGCAGTTCGTCCGTCGCGAGTTGCGTGTTCAGTTGCGCAAGCTGGGATTCGAGAACATCGATACCGCCGAGAACGGCCGCCAGGCGCTCGAGATGATGCGCGGGGGCAAGGAATACGGCCTGGTGATCTCCGACTGGGTGATGGACCCGATGACCGGGCTGGAGCTCCTGCAGGAGGTTCGCCGCGATTCGAAATTCGGCAAAACGCCCTTCATCATGATCACCGGCAACATCCAGCCCGACCAGGTGGTCGCGGCCAAGAAGGCGGGCGTGAACGGCTATATCGCCAAACCGTTCAACGTCGTGACCCTCAAGCAGCGCCTTGAATCGGTCCTTGGCCCGCTCGGCGCGCCGCCGCAGACCTTCGCCTCGTAGCTGCGCTAGGCGCTGCCGTCGCGCAGCGTTTCCACCAGGTAGTCACCGAGCCGTCCCGCCGCCGGGCTGCCGCCCTTGGGCGCCCGGTGCAGCGCGATCTCGGCTGCCGGCAGCTTGGGAAGCCGGCGCCCATGCGGCAGCGCCCGTAGTGTGGCCGGAAGCATGCTTGCCTTGAGGACGGTGACGGCAAGCCCCGCCGCGGCGGCTGACTCAACCGCGCCCAGGCTCGGACTCATGTAGGAAACCCGCCAACGCCGCCCGGCTCTGTCGAGGGCCGCGGTCGCCCAGTCGCGGAACAGGCAGGGCTGCGGCGCCAGCGCGAGGGGCATCGGATCCTGCTCGTGAGTGGCGTGGGTCCGCGAGCCGGCCCAGATTGTTGCCTCCCGGCGCACGACCTCGCCGCGCCGCGTGCCCGCCGGGTGCATGGCCAGGACGAGATCGAAACGCTGGCCGAGCTGTTCGACGAACAGCGAGGTGAGGCCGGTATGCAGCTCGACGGCAACGGCGGGATAGTCGCGGCAGAAAGCGGCAATCATTCCCGGCAGGATCCGGGTGCCGTAATCGTCCATGGCGCCGATTCGCACCGGGCCTTCGACGCGCTCCGCGGCCAGCGCGTTCAACGCCTCGTCCTGCAGTGCCAGCAGGCGCCGGGCGTAGCCGAGCAGGGACTCACCATCGCGGGTCAGGCGGACGCTGCGGCCGGTACGCTCGAATAGCGCCGCCCGGACGTTCTCTTCCAGCCGCTTGATCTGCATCGAGACCGCTGACTGGGTGCGGTTGAGGCTGCGGGCCGCGCGCGTGAAGCCGCCGCGGTCGGCGACGGCGATGAAGGCGCGGAGAAGGTCGGTATCGATATTCGGCTGCATCCCGATACATCAAGAATTATGATGTATAGCATCATATATATTCGTTTCTAATATGGATAGGGGGCCGCCTAGCTTTGCGGCATGACGACCCCGGGAAGTCTTGCCGCGTTTCTGCGGCCGATGCGCGATGCCGCCGTCCGCGCTATGCGGCAGTGGGTGGAAGCACGGCGGATACGGCGGTCAATCGAGCATCTCGACGAGCGGTTGCTCCACGACGCAGGCCTGGAGGCTCTCACCCCCAGGCGCCCGCTGAAGCCGTTCTGGTGGCTGTGGCCTCGATAACGACCGGCCGATTAGTCCCGGAACGAGGGATCGAGGCTGTCGAGCTTCTTGAGCAGGGCCGGCCATTCCAGCACGCCGAAGCGCCGGCGCACGCCGGGCTGGTAGAGGCGGTAGGAGTCCATGACCACCGGCTCGGGCGGGACGATCAGCTCGGTGTTGGCCGCCATGGCCGCGACCTGCACCTGGCAGGCGCGCTCCAGGCGGAACATGGTGTTGAAGGCCTCGGGGATGCTGGCGCCGACGACGAGCAGGCCGTGATTGCGCAGGATCATCGCCTCGCCGTCACCCAGGTTGCGCAGTAGCCGCGGCTGCTCGTCGGTGTTGAGCACCACGCCTTCGTAGTCGTGGTAGGCAATACGGGCGAAGCGCATCGAGGTCTGGGCGAGGGGCAGGAGGCCGCATTTCATGGCCGAGACGGCCATGCCGGCGATGCTGTGGCTGTGGATGATGCAGTCGACGTCGTGCCGCGCCTCGTGGATGCAGCTATGGATGACGTAGCCGGCCTTGTTGATGGTGTAGTCGGTCGGGTTGAACAGGATGTCACCGGCCAGGTTGACCTTGATGAAGCACGAGGCCGTCATCTGGTCGTAGAGCATGCCGTGCGGGTTGAGCAGGAAGGCGCCCGGCTCGCCCGGAACCTGGGTGGTGATGTGGTTGGCGCTCATCTCCGTCATGCCGTAGAGGTCCATCAGCCGGTAGCAGGCGGCGAGGTCGACGCGTTTCTGCCATTCCTCCGGGCTCACCTGGTCGCGGACGGTCTTGAGGTTGCTGACAGGCAGTTTGCTGGCAGGACTGGCGGCCATTCGGGAGGCTCCTGGAACCGGCGGATTTGCCATCGTACCCCGTCGCGGGCCCTGTTCAAGCGCGGCGGGGCTTTGTATGGTCCGCCATCGTCTTGGGAGTGAAACAATGTCCGCCGCGAAGTTCGACAAGTCCAAGCTGCCCAGCCGCCACACCACCACCGGCCCGACCAGCGCGCCGCACCGCTCCATGCTCTACGCCATGGGCCTGTCCGAGAAGGAGGTGGCGCAGCCGCTGGTCGGCGTGGTCACGACCTGGAACGAGGCGGCCCCCTGCAACATCACCCTGTCGCGTCAGGCACAGGCCGTGAAGAAGGGTGTCAAGGCGGGCGGCGGCACGCCGCGCGAGTTCACCACCATCACGGTGACCGACGGCATCGCCATGGGCCACCAGGGCATGAAGTCGTCGCTGGTCAGCCGCGAGGTGATCGCCGATTCAACCGAGCTCACGGTGCGCGGCCATTGCTACGACGCCCTGGTCGGCCTGGCCGGCTGCGACAAGTCGCTGCCCGGCCTGATGATGGCCATGGTGCGGCTCAACGTGCCGTCGATCTTCATCTATGGCGGCACCATCCTGCCGGGCAAGTTCCGCGGCAAGGACGTGACCATCGTCGATGTCTTCGAAGGCGTGGGCCAGCATGCTGCCAAGAAGTTCTCCGACAGCGATCTGCGCGAGCTCGAGCTGGCCGCGCTGCCGTCCGGCGGCTCGTGCGGCGGCCAGTACACCGCCAACACCATGGCCTGCGTGTCGGAAGCGCTCGGCCTGGCGCTGCCGGGCTCGGCCGGGACTCCCGCACCCTATGAGAGCCGCGACCGGTTCTGCGAGGCGGCCGGCGAGCAGATCATGGCCCTGATCAAGAACAACCTGCGGCCGCGCGACATCGTGACGCGCAAGGCGCTGGAGAACGCGGCCATCGTCGTGGCGGCCACCGGCGGCTCGACCAATGCCGGCCTCCACCTGCCGGCGATCGCGCATGAGGCGGGGATCGAGTTCACGCTCGACGACGTGTGCAAGATCTTCCGCAAGACGCCCTACATCGCCGACCTGATGCCGGGCGGCAAGTACACCGCGACCGATCTGTATCATGTCGGCGGCATCGAGATCGTGATGAAGGAGCTGCTCGCCGCCGGCTACCTGCACGGCGACTGCATGACGGTCACCGGCAAGACCATCGCCGAGAACCTGAAGCGCGTGAAATTCCCGGAGAACCAGAAGGTCGTCTACCGGGTCAAGAACGCGCTGTCCAAGACCGGCGGCGTCGTGGGGCTCAAGGGCAACCTCGCGCCCGAGGGCGCGATCGTGAAGATCGCCGGCATGAAGAAGCTGCAGTTCAGCGGCCCGGCGCGCGTCTTCGAGCGCGAAGAGGACGCCCTGACGGCCGTGCTGACCCAGAAGATCAAGCCCGGCGATGTCGTGGTCATCCGCTACGAGGGCCCAAAGGGCGGTCCCGGCATGCGCGAGATGCTGTCGACGACCTCGGCGATCTACGGCCAGGGTTGGGGCGACTCCGTGGCCTTGATCACCGACGGGCGGTTCTCCGGCGGCACGCGCGGCTTCTGCATCGGCCATGTGGGGCCCGAGGCGGCGGTCGGCGGCCCGATCGGCCTGATCAGGAACGGCGATATCATCGACATCGACGCAAACAAGGGCACGCTCGACGTGCGGCTGTCGAAGGCCGAGCTCGAGAAGCGCCGCGCCGCCTGGAAGCCGCGCAAGCATGACTACCAGTCGGGCACGATCTGGAAGTATGCCCAGACCGTCGGCCCCGCCAGCCAGGGCGCGGTAACCCACCCCGGGGGCGATGCCGAAACCCATATGTACGCGGATATCTGAGGCCTCCTACCTCAGAGAGGCGGGCGCGGCGGCCTTCGGCGCGCTATAGTTGTTGCGATGAGGCCGACCAGCCGCGTCTCGATCACCGAGGATTCAGCCGACGAAGAGCTGCCGCTCTCCGTCGCCGGCGACTACGTGCGTCTGACGGCGCTCTACCGCTATTGGGAAGCCAAGCGCGGCGATCGCAAGATGCCGGCGCGCCGCGACCTGCGCCCCGAGGAGATGCGCGAATTCCTCGGCTATGTCGTCCTGGTCGATGTCGAATCGGCGGCGCCGCCGCGCTTCCGCTTCCGGCTGGTGGGGGCGGAGATCGCCGGGGCGTACGGTCGGGACATGACGGGTCTCTACGTCGACGACGTCCAGCCCCTGAGCTACCGCAACCTGCTGCTGCGGCATTACGGCCGGGCCGCGGAAGTGGCGCGGCCGATCCTGCACCGGGTGGAGTTCATGGAATGGACGGGCAAGACCCACGAGCTCATCCGCATGATCCTGCCGCTGTCCGACGACAACGAGACGGTCAACATGCTGGTCATGGTCTCGGTATTCGGCGACGAACTGGCGAAGGGCCGCGGCTCGACCGGCGCAGCCGAAGCGTCGGGCCCGTCTTAACGATCGCTTAAGCTCCGCCCGGCAGACTCCTGGTCTTTACGGTACCGGGTGCTGTGCCCCCATCTTCTCTGCGACGCATGCCGATCGACGACAGTTCGGAGGAAGAGCTGCCGCTCGCGGCGCTCAGCCACCCCCGGCTGGCCGGGCTCTATCGCTTCTGGGACGCCAGGCGCGGCGCCCGGGCCATGCCCTGCCGGGCGGATTTCCTGCCCGAGGACATGCTGCCCTTCCTCGGTTACATCATCCTGATCGATGTCGAGGAGACGCCGCGGCGTTTCCGCTTCCGCCTGGTCGGGACCGAGATCGTCCAGTCCTACGGCTTCGAGGTCACCGGAAAATATACCGACGCGGTCCAGCCGCCTTCGTACCGCGCGATGATCGAGCGTCACTACGCCCAGGTCGCCGACCTGGCGCGGCCGGTGGCGCATCGCATGAGCTTCACCGAATCGCCGGGCAGGGTCCACGAGCTGGTGCGGCTCAGCCTGCCGCTCTCGGATGACGGGGTGCGCGTGAACATGCTGATGCTGGCCTCGGTCTTCGGACCGGAGCTGGCGCGCTTTCGCGAACGCCAGCGCGAGGAACGCGGCGGCGCCGGCGGCTAGGGCTTTGCGCGGCGCGGGCGGGCCCCTATAAGGTCGCCATGGCTACCATCGCCGTTGCCGGCTTCCACCACGAGACCAATACGTTCGCGCCCTCGAAGGCGACCTATGACGACTTCGTCAGCGGCGGCGGCTGGCCGCCGCTCACCCGGGGCGCGGCCGCCGTCCAGGTGGTCGAGGGCATCAATCTCGGCCTTGCCGGATTCGTCACCGCGGCGCGGGCCGCGGGGCACCGGCTCGCCCCCCTGGTCTGGGCGAACGCCACCCCGTCGGCGCATGTCACCCGGGACGCCTATGAGCGCATTGCCGCCGCGCTGATCGAGGAACTGGCTCGCGCCGGAAAAATCGACGCCGTCTACCTCGACCTGCACGGCGCCATGGTGACCGAGCATCTCGACGACGGCGAGGGCGAGATTCTGGCGCGGGTGCGAACCCTGGTCGGGCCGCGGATGCCGATCGTCGCCAGCCTCGACTATCACGCCAACGTGACGCCGGCGATGATCGCCAACGCCGACGGGCTGGTCGGCTATCGCACCTACCCGCATATCGACATGGCGGAGACCGGGGCGCGGGCGGCGGCACTCCTCGACCGCATCCTGCGCAAGGGCGACGCCCCGGCGAAGGCCTTCCGGCAGCTGGGCTTCCTCATCCCGCTGACCGCGCAATGCACGATGATCGAGCCGTCCGTCCGGCTGTTCTCGGAGCTGGCGGCCCTGGAGCGCGACAGCGGCGTGACGCTGACGTTCGCCGGCGGCTTTCCCGCCGCCGACATCGCCGATTGCGGCCCCTCGGTCTTCGGCTACGGCTTCGATCAGGGGCGCGTCCTGGCGGCTGTCGAGGCGCTCGCCCGGGCGGTCGCCGGCTCGGAGGGCGCCTTCCTCGCCGAATTCCTGCCGCCCGACGAGGCGGTGCGCCGGGCCATGGCGCTGGGCGCGCCGGGCGGGCCGCCGGTGGTGCTGGCCGATACGCAGGACAATCCGGGAGCTGGCGGCAACGGCGACACGGTCGGCGTGCTCGAGGCGATGCTGCGCCAAAAGGCCGACGGCGTGGTCGGCCTGCTGATCGATCCGGCCTCGGCCAAGCGGGCGCACGAGGCGGGAGTCGGGGCGGAGCTTGATTTCGCGCTGGGCTCGATCTCGGGCCTGGCCGGCCACGAGCCCTGCAAGGGCCGCTTTCGGGTGGCGCGCCTCGGCGACGGCAATTTCACCGGCTCGGGCCCGTTCTACAGCGGCAGCAAGATGCGCCTCGGCCCGATGGCGGCGCTGACCCGCGACAAGGTCACGGTCGTCGTCGCTTCGAAGAAGGTGCAGGCCGCCGACCAGGAGATGTTCCGCTGTGTCGGTATCGAGCCGGCGAAGCAGCGCATCATGGCGCTCAAGAGCTCGGTGCATTTCCGCGCCCATTTCCAGCCGATCGCCCGCGAGATCCTGGTGGTCGCCGCGCCGGGGCCGATGCCGGCCGATCCGGCGGTCTTGCCGTGGACCAAGCTGCGCCGCGGTGTAAGATTGCGGCCGAACGGTCCGGCCTTCGCCGGCTAGGGGTTCGAGCGGGGGAACATGCGGGGGATCTGTCTGGCAATCGCGCTGCTGGCGACGCTGCTCGCCGGCGACTTGGCGGCGCAGCCGGCTGACCGGCACGAGGAGTACTACTATCCGAAGGTTTCCAGCCGCGAGACCTATGTCTCGCGCGCCCGCGCGCTCGACGATAGCGACCGGGCGCGGCGTCTCGGCTTCGTCAGCGGTCTGACGCAACAGCTGTCCGAACTGCCCTATGCGCCGAGCTACGCCATCTTCGCCAAGGGCGGGGAGGCGGACCGGCTGATCGTCGTCGCCTACGGCGAGGGCCAGCTCAACACCATCTATCGGGCGCGCGCCCTGTTCGCCTCGCTGACGGCGCTGGCGCGTCTGACGCCGCTGTTCCAGGAGCTGCAGGTCGAGGAGATCTTCACCTTCTTCGACCTGTGCAAGCTGCTCGGCTTCCGTACGTTGACCATCAGCGACGGCGCGGCCTTCGCGCACCAAGTGACGCTGCGTTGAAGGTCAGCTGCCGCGCTGCTGGCGGTGGCGCGGCAGGTTGTCCTGGATGTGCAGCCAGGAGACCGCAGCGTCGGTCCACAGATGCTCGCGCGGCGCCAGCGCCTCAGGCCGGTCGCAGGTCCCCACGGTGACGTCGATCTTGTCGGCCCCTTGAAGACGCTGCCAGGCGAGTGCGGAACCGCAGGCACCGCAGAAACCGCGCCGCGCGATGTCCGAAGACTGGCGCCAGACCGGCGCGCCCCTGGTGAAGGCGAAATCGGCGGCGGCGAACGCCGCCCAGGTGACGATCGTGGCGCCGCTGCCGCGCCGGCACATCTCGCAGTGGCAATGGTTGACGTTCCTGGGCATGCCGGTCGCCCGCCAGCGCACCGCACCGCACAGGCAGCCGCCTTCGTGGACCTCGCTCATGAGAGCTCGCACCAGGCGGGCGTATGGTCCGACGGCTTCTCCAGCGCGCGGGGCGTCCGGTCGACGCCCGCGGCGATCAGCCGGTCGGCGGCGCGCGGCGAGAGCAGCAGGTGATCGATGCGCAGGCCGTGGTCGCGGGCGAAGCGGTTCTGGAAATAGTCCCAGTAGGTATAGATCCGCTCATGCGGGTGGAGCGTGCGGATGGCGTCCGTCCAGCCCTGGTAGAGGATCTTGCGGAAAGCCGCGCGCGTCTCGGGCTGGACCAGCGCGTCCTTGGCCATCGCTTTCAGGTCCCAGACATCCTCGTCGGTCGGGCAGACGTTCCAGTCGCCGCCGAGCACCACCGGCGCTTCGGTAGCCAGCAGTTCCTTGCCGCGGCGGTAGAGCCGCTCCATGAAGTCGAGCTTGTAGGTGAATTTCGGCGAGGCGATCGGGTTGCCGTTGGGCAGGTAGATCGAGGCGATGCGCACGCCGCTCACGGTGCCCTCGACATAGCGCGCCTGGTCGTCCGGCTGCTCGCCGGGCAGGGCGAAGACCGGGTCTTCGATCTTCTCCTTCGCCAGGATGGCGACGCCGTTATAGGCCTTCTGACCGATCACTGCCGATTGATAGCCCGCGGCCTCGATCTCCAGGCGCGGGAACTCCTCGGTGATGCATTTGAGCTCCTGCAGGAGAACGACGTCGGGCGAGGCTGTCTTCAACCAGTTGGTCAGGTGCGTGCAGCGCGCCTTGACCGAGTTCACGTTCCAGGTGGCGATCTTCATGGGTGTGATTTTAGCGTCCGTCCGCTTGCAATAACCACCACTCGTATTCGTAAGTGGCGCCGTCGGCGGCCAGCGACCGTTCGACGCTCGTCTTGCGAAAGCCCAACCGCTCATAGACGGCCCGTGCCGGTCCGTTGGTGGCGATGACGCGTAGCCGGAATTCGTGATGGCGGGCTCGGCTGGCGGCGAGCAAGGCCTCGATGACCGCCTGCGCCAGCCCGCCGCCGCGCCTGTCATCCCGGACGTAAACGCCCCACACCACGCCGCGCGACGGCAGATCGGGATCGGGAGCGAGCCCGGCCGTCGCCACGAGGGCGCCGTCGACGAAGGCGCCGAACACCGCGCCGTTGCTCAGCCGCTGCCGGAAATAGTCGTCGGACTGAGCCGCCTCGTGCGCGTGGGTCGCACGGAAGGCCAGCGGATGGTTGCGCAGCGCCTCCAGCCGCAACGACCGAAAGGCGGCAACGTCGTCGGCACCGAGCTGCCGGAATTGAGGGGGACGCGCTTCGCTCATCATGAAAAAGGCCCGCGTTGGCGGGCCCTTCTAGCGCAAAATCGCGCGGCGGGTCACACGGAGAATGAGTTGCCGCAGCCGCAGGTGCTCTTGGCCTGGGGATTGGTGATCTGGAACGAGGCGCCGATCATGTCCTCGACGTAGTCGATCTGCGAGCCCTTGAGCAGGTCGAGCGATACCTCGTCGATCAGCACCGTGGCCCCGTCGCGGCGGAGCACCAGATCGGCGTCCCCCTTGGCGTCGTCGAAGGTGAAGCCGTACTGGAAGCCCGAGCAGCCGCCGCCCGACACGGAGATGCGCAGCATCATCCCCTTGTTCTCATCCTGATCGAGAACCCACGCGATGCGCTTGGCCGCGGATTCGGTGATGCCGAAAGCGGGCGCGCTGGACTCGGGGGCGAGGGCAGTATCACTCATGGGTATGAATGTAGGGCTTGTTGCGGCTTTGTCAATCGCAGGGCTGCCCTGCGCCTGCCTCTATCCCCTTATTTAAGAAGGGTTTTTCTCGCTGCAGAGGTTCAAGCGAGGCTGAAGGCCTCGTGGATGGCGCTCTGTACGCCGCCGCCGACGACCGGGCCCCCGCCAGCCACGTAGATCGCATCGTCAACCGCTGCCGCACCGAGCCCGTGGCGGGGTGTGAGCATCGGCGCGTGCTGCATCCAGGAATCGGTCACCGGGTCATAGGCCTCGTTCTGGCCGAAGACCTTGCCGGTTTCCTCGCCGCCCATGCAGAAGACCTTGCCGCGGTAGAGCACCGCGCCGTGGCCGCTGCGCGGCGTCGGCAGCGCGGCGGCGAGTGTCCACGTATCGCGCGCCGGATCGTAGACATTGTGGTCGCCGACATTGGTCTGGAAGTTGTTGATCTGCCCGCCGATCACGTGGATGCGCTCGCCGACGACGACCGTGCCGGTGTGATCGCGGGCCCGCGGCAGGGGGGAGCGCGCCTGCCAGCGATCGGCCGCCGGGTCGTAGGCGTCGTGCCAGTCGATGCTGAGCTTGGTCTCCGACGTGTCGCCGATGGCGCCGCCGATCGAGTGGATACGGCCGCCGATGGCCACCACGCCGGCCGCGCCGCGCGCCCGGGGCAGGGGCGCAATCGCCTGCCAGCGGTCGGCGGCCATGTCGTAGACGAAGCAGTCGGTATAGGGCTTGCGGTTCTGATCCTGGTGGCCGCCGACGGCGTAGAGCTTGCCGTCGGTCGCCACGACGCCGACGTGGTTGCCGCCGCGCGGCAGGGGCGCTGACTCCGCCCAGCGATTTTCCGCAGCGATATAGACGTGGTGGTAGGGGCGGTCGACGCGCTGCTCGCCGTAGCCGCCGACGACATGCATGCGCCCCGACCACGCCGTGGCCCAGGCCATCTCGCTGCGGGGGAGCAGAAGCGGGGCGCGTGTCCGCCAGCGGCCGGGCTCTGGCGCGCGGGGGGCGGGGCTGTCGTAGACCCGCTGCTGCAGCGCCTGCGGCGGCAGATCCTGCGTCCCGCCTTCGCGCAACGTCGAGAACATCCCGTGCTGATGCACCTGGGCGAGGGCTGGTGTAGAGGCGGCAACAGCCGCGGCGCCCAGCAGAAGGTGGCGTCGGGAAAGTGTCATGGGTGGCCCTCGAGGAACGGACGATTCAGGCCAAATCCCGCCGCGCTGTCAATCGGCGCCAGGCTTGCGCGGCGTCTGTCATAAAACCTAAGGTAGAGGAACTTATAATAAGAACGACCTACAGACGTATCAGCGCCAACACACCGGAGGTTCCTGATGAAGACGACAACAACAGGCCAGCTGAGCGCCGACTTCGCGGCGTTGCTGGAGCAGACCCACAAGGATCTCTTCGATCTGCAGTACGGTTGCCATGCATTCAATGCCGCCGGGCTCTCATCGTCGGGCGCGCAGAACACCACCCAGAACGTCCGCTACGACACGTCAGACAGCTTCGCCACCGTAGAGGCGGCCGGGTACTTCAACTCGTATGTGCTGACCTTCCAGACCGGAGACACGCTGGAGGTCGTCTCGACGGCCGCGGTCGATGGCGGGTATCGCACCTATCAGGTGACGGCGACCACCGGCGGGACGCTGACAATTGCGCGGAACGCGCCGCCACGGACCGCCGTGCAGTATTTCATCAGTCAGACGGACTTGCTGGCCGGAACGGTCCAGTATCTCCGTAGCCCGACTGCCGGCCGTATCGTCGATCATATCGCTGTTGTCCAGTCGGCGGTGGTCAGCGGCGGCACGCTGTCGCTTGCCACAATCCCCGGCGGGACGCTGACTGGCGGTGTGATTACCATCGCCAATGCCACGACGGCGGGAGTTCCCGTCAATAGCAATGCGATCACCAAGAATGCGGCGACGATCGTCCCCACCGGGGGTGTCTTGAGTGTGACGCCTTCTGCTTCCTTCGATGTCAACGGCGCGATCTCCGGCGAGATCATCATCGACCCCACGACCTGAAGCCTGCCGGGCGAGCCGGAAGGGCCCACCCGGAAACGCGGCCGGGCCGGGCGGTGCTGGAGTGCCGTCCCGGTACGCCGCGCCATGCGAAAACCGCATTAAAATGCTAAGACTTTCCGCATGGTTTCGATTCTCAAGCGGGCTGTGCACAGCTGGTCGCTGGGCCTGTCGCGCCCGGCGCCTTTTTCCTGCCGGCCCGATGCATCCCGCGGCCGCCTGTTTCGCGAGGCGGACAGCCGCCTGCGCACCGCCTTCCAGCGGGACCGCGATCGCGTCATCCATTCGACGGCCTTCCGCCGCCTGAAACACAAGACGCAGGTCTTCGTGGCGCCGGAAGGCGATCACTACCGCACGCGCCTGACGCATTCGCTGGAGGTGGCGCAGATCGCCCGCTCGATCGCCCGCTGCCTCGGTCTCGACGAGGACCTGGCGGAAGCCGTGGCCCTGGCCCACGATCTCGGCCACACGCCCTTCGGCCACGCCGGCGAGGAAGCGCTCGACCAGGCGATGCAGGATTGGGGCGGCTTCGATCACAACGCCCAGACGCTGCGCATCCTGACCAAGCTGGAGCAGCGCTATGCCGAGTTCGACGGGCTGAATCTTTCCTGGGAAACGCTCGAAGGCGTGGTCAAGCACAACGGCCCGCTGACCGGGCCGCTCGCGGATCCGAAGAAGGCGAAAGCTGTTCCGGCGGCAATCACCGAATACGTCGCCCAGCACGATCTCGGGCTGGACACCTTCGCCGGGCCCGAGGCGCAGGTTGCCGCGCTCTCCGACGATATCGCCTACGACAACCACGATATCGATGACGGCCTGCGCGCCGGCCTGTTCCGCATCGCCGATCTGCGGGACGTGCCGCTGGTCGGGCCGGTCTTTGCCGAGGTCGAGGCCAAGTATCCCGGGCTGGCGGAGGGCCGCCTGATCGGCGAATCGATCCGCCGGCTGATCGGCATCATGGTCGAGGACGTCATCGCCGAAACTCGGAGGCGGATTGAAAAGGCGCTGCCGCGCTCGGCCGACGCGGTGCGCGGCTTGTCCCAACCCCTGGTGGCGTTCTCCGAGCCGATGCGGGCCCAGGAGCGGGTGCTGCGCAAATTCCTGTTCGAGCACATGTACAAGCACGAGCGTGTGCTGCGCACCACCGACCGCGCCCGCGGCATCGTGCGCGATCTTTTCTCGTGGTACATGGCCGAGCCGGCCAGCCGGCTGCCCGCGGAATGGCGCGCGCGTGTGGGCAGCAAGAACAATGCGGGGACGGCGCGCGTCGTCGCCGACTACATCGCGGGCATGACCGATCGCTTCGCGCTCGACGAGCATCGCCGCATCTTCGGGTTCGACGCCGGACTATGAATCTCTACAGCTATTTCCGCGACGAGATCGCCTCGTCGCTCGCCGCCTTGTCGGCCTCCGGCAAGCTGCCGGCCAACCTCGATGCCAGCCGCCTCGCGGTCGAGCCGCCGCGCGAGGCGGCGCACGGCGACCTTTCGACCAATGCCGCGCTGGTCATGGCCAAGAACGCCGGTATGAAGCCGCGCGACTTCGCGACCGTGCTGATGGAGAGCCTGAGCGGCCGTCCCGATGTCGCCAAGGCGGAGATTGCAGGGCCGGGCTTCATCAATCTCAGGCTCAAGCCATCGTTCTGGCATGACCGTCTCGGCGAGATCCTGCGCGAGGCGGAGCGCTACGGCTCGTCAACCCACGGGCAGGGCCAGAAGGTCAACGTCGAATACGTCTCCGCCAACCCGACCGGGCCGATGCATGTCGGTCACGGCCGCGGCGCCGTGGTCGGCGATGTGCACGCCACCTTGTTGGAGCGCGTCGGCTACAAGGTGCTGCGCGAGTACTACATCAACGACGCGGGCGCGCAGGTCGATGTTCTGGCGCGCTCGGCGCATCTGCGTTACCGCGAGGCGCTGGGCGAGACGATCGGCCAGATCCCCGAGGGCCTCTATCCCGGTGACTACCTCGTGCCGGTCGGCAAGGCGCTCGCCGCCCGCGATGGAAAAAAATGGCAGGGCAAGCCGGAAAGCGAGTGGCTGGCGCCGGTCCGGGATTTCGCGATCAACGCCATGATGGACCTGATCCGCGACGACCTCGCGGCCCTCGGCGTGCGCCATGCGAAGTTCACCTCCGAGCGGCACGACATCGTCGAGAAGCAGCGCGTCCAGCAGGTCGTGGATTTCCTCGAGGCGCGCGACCTCGTCTACACGGGCGTGCTTGAGCCGCCCAAGGGCATGAAGCCCGACGACTGGGAACCGCGGCCACAGCTTCTGTTCCGCTCGACCAAATTCGGCGACGACGTCGACCGGCCGCTCAAGAAATCCGACGGCTCGTGGACCTACTTCGCCTCCGATATCGCCAACCATCTCGACAAGGCGGAGCGCGGCTACAACCGGCAGATCGACGTCTGGGGTGCCGATCACGGCGGCTACGTCAAGCGCATGCAGGCTGCGGTGACCGCGATCAGCGACGGCAAGGCGGCGCTCGAGGTCAAGCTTTGCCAGCTGGTCAACCTGCTGGAGCGCGGCGAGCCGGTGAAGATGTCCAAGCGCGCGGGCACGTTCGTCACCCTGCGCGATGTCATCGACCGGCTGGGCGAGGGCTCGTGGGCCGGGGCGGGGGCGGGCGTCGTCCGCTTCATCATGCTGACCCGCAAGCACGACCAGCATCTCGACTTCGACTTCGCCAAGGCCACCGAGCAGTCCAAGGACAACACGCTGTTCTACGTGCAGTACGCCCACGCCCGCACGCGCTCGGCCTTCCGCCAGGCGAAGGAAGCGGTGCCGGACTTGGGCGTCGACGACACGGCGCTGCAGGGCGCCGACCGCTCGCTGCTAGGCCACGACGACGAGATGAGCCTGATCAAGTCGCTGGCCGGCTGGCCCCGGCTTCTCGAGGCGGCCGCCGAAGCCGGCGAGCCGCACCGCGTGGCCTTCTATCTCTACGACCTCGCCGCCGCGTTCCACTCCCTGTGGAGCCGGGGCAAGGAAGAACCAGCCTTGCGTTTCGTTATTCCGGAGGATCGCCGCTTGACCCTTGCCCGCTTGTCGCTCGTCCGCGCCGTCGGTATCGTGATTGCGTCGGGGCTGCGTCTGATCGGTGTCGAGCCGGTTGAGGAGATGCGTTGATGCAGGCCGAGGACACCAGACCATTGGGTGAGGACAATGCCGGACAGCCGGTGATAGATCCGCGCGACCGCCCGGCCAAGGCCAAGCGTCCGCTGCTCGTGCGGCTGCTGCCCCTGCTGATCGTGGTGGTGGCGCTCGGCGGCTTCGGCGGCATCGTCGGCTATTACTACTTCGCCGGCAGCGGCGGTGGCGCCGAGGGTGTCGCGCCGCTGATCAAGGCCGATCAGCGCCCGGTGCGCGTGCGCCCCGACAATCCCGGCGGCATGGAAGTGCCGCACCAGGACAAGGAGATCTACGACCGGGTGGCCTCGCGCGGCACGCCGCCATCACCGGCCGCGGAGCGCCTGCTGCCGCCGCCCGAAGCGCCGCTGCCGCGTCCGTCCACGGCGACGCCGGGCGCTTCGCCCTCGGTGTCGTCGCCAGCCGCGGCGTCGCCATTGCCCAACACCGCGCCGAGCACGCTGCCGGCGACGCCGCCGCGCCCGCCGGGCGCCCCGGCGCCGCAGCAGGCGAACATCCCGCCGCCCCCTGACATGACGCCGCCGCCCGCGGCGAGCGTGGCGACCATTCCGCCACCGGTGGCAGGCAGCACGAACTTGCCGCGCGCGGCCACGCCAACTCCGGTCCCGACTCCTGCGCCGCAGACCGCCGCTGTGGCGCCGGCCGCGCGGCCGGCACCGGGCGGTACCGGCGGCGGGTCGCGTGTCGTTCTCGCCTCGGTCCAGTCGCAGCCCGACGCGCAGCGGGAGTGGGAGCGCCTGCGCCGCCAGCATCCCGAGGCGCTGGGCAGCCTGTCGGCCGATTTCGTGCGCACCGATCTGGGCGAGCGCGGCGTCTTCTGGCGCATCTATGTCGGCCCCGCCGAAAGCGGGCCCGATGCCCAGGCGCGTTGCGCCTCGCTCAAGCAGCGCCAGGTCAGCTGCTTCGTCGCGCGGCCATAAGGAGCGCCGGTGGCCCCTTCGTCCGCGCCGCTCGCCGTCATCTTCGGCTGCTCCGGTCCGACCCTCGCTCCCGAGGAGCAGGAGTTCTTCCGCGCCACCAATCCGCTGGGCTTCATCCTGTTCGGACGCAACGTCGTCGATCCGGCGCAGGTCGAGCAGCTGGTGCGGGAGCTGCGCATCAGCATCGGCCGCGCCGATGCGCCGGTGCTTATCGACCAGGAGGGCGGGCGGGTGGCCCGGCTCAAGCCGCCGCATTGGCGCGCCGCCCCGCCGGCTGGCAGGATCGGCGCGCTCGCCGGTTCGCGCGGCATCGAGGCCGCTTGCGAGGCGGCGCGGCTTAACAGCCGGCTACTGGCCGACGAACTGGTGGCGCTGGGCATCGATGTCGACTGCGCGCCGGTGGCCGACGTGCCGATCCCTGAGGCCCACGACATCATCGGCGACCGCGCCTATTCCACCGACGCTTTCGTGGTCGGCAAGGTGGCGCGGGCGGCGGCCGAGGGGCTGCTCGAAGGCGGGGTGATCCCGGTCATCAAGCACATTCCCGGCCACGGCCGAGCCCTGGCGGACAGCCACGCCGAGCTGCCCGTGGTTGACGACCGGCGTGCGGCGCTCGATGCCAGCGACTTCGCCGCCTTTAAGCCCTTGGCCGACATGCCCTGGGCGATGACGGCGCACGTGCTCTACAACGCCATCGACCCGGAGAACCCGGCGACCACCTCGCACCGGGTGATCACCGAGATCATCCGCAACCATATCGGCTTCAAGGGCGTGCTGGTCTCCGACGACTTGTCGATGCAGGCCCTCGACGGCGACCTGGCCTCGCGGGCGCGGGCCTCCATCGAAGCGGGCTGCGACGTGACCCTGCACTGCACCGGCGTGCTCGACGAGATGAAGGAGATCGCCGGCGCCCTCAAGCCGCTGACCCCGGCGGCCCAGGAGCGCATCGCCCGGGCCCGCGCCAGGCTGGTGCCGTCGGCACCGCTCGATCGCGCCGCGGCCCTGGCGCGGCTCGACGCGCTGCTGGGCGAGGGGACGGCCCGATGATCGAGCAGATCCTGCACGCCGTCTCGGTCTGGGCCATCCCGCTGCTGCTGGCGATCACGCTGCACGAGGCGGCGCATGGTTTCGCCGCCTACTGGTTCGGCGACGACACGGCGCGCCGCCTGGGCCGGATGTCGCTCAACCCGCTGCGCCATGTCGACCCGTTCGGCACCGTCCTGATGCCGGCGCTGCTGCTCCTCGCCAAGGCGCCGTTCCTGTTCGGCTATGCCAAGCCGGTGCCGGTGAATTTCGCCCGGCTGAACCATCCGCGCCGCGACATGGTCTGGGTGGCGCTCGCCGGTCCGGGCATGAATATGGCGCTGGCTGTGCTCGCGGCGCTGCTGTATCACGGCATCGGCGAACTGCCGCCCGGAGTCGCGGATTGGGCTGCCGCAAACCTGAGAAATACTGTCCATATCAACGTGTTGTTGGCCGTGTTTAATATGCTGCCGATCCCGCCTCTCGATGGCGGAAGGGTGGCTGTCGGCCTGCTGCCGGACCGCCTCGCTTTCCCGCTCGCCCGGCTTGAGCGCGCGGGGATTTTCATCGTCCTTGGCGTGCTCTTCCTGGTGCCGATGCTGGGGAACCTGGTCGGCCTCGACCTTGACCTGTTCAAGTGGCTGATCGGCCGGCCGACCATGGCGATCATCGATCTGATCGCCAGCCTGACGGGACACGGCTGATGATGGCTTCCGATCCCGCCGCCTTCGAAGCCGACACAGGCGCGCCGCACGGCGATAGCGGCGAAGACGCGCTGCGCCTCGATCTCGACGTCTACGAAGGGCCGATCGATGTCCTGCTGACCCTGGCGCGCGACCAGAAGGTCGATCTCAAGCAGATCTCGATCCTCAAGCTCGCCGACCAGTATCTTGAATTCATCGAGCGGGTGAAGGTGCGGGCCGAGCGCTTCCGCCTCGAGATCGCCGCCGACTACCTGGTGATGGCCGCCTGGCTCGCCTTCCTCAAGTCGCGGCTGCTGCTGCCGGCCCCACCCGAAGTGGCGGCCAACGAGCCCACGCCCGCCGAGATGGCGGCGGCTTTGTCGTTCCAGCTCCGGCGCTTGCAGGCGATGCAGGAAGCCGGCACGCGGCTCATGGCCCGCGCCCATCTCGGCCGCGACGTCTTCCCGCGCGGCAATCCCGACGGTTTGCGGACCGTGAACAAGCCGACCTGGGAGGTGAATCTCTACGAGCTTCTCAAGGCTTACGGCGATTTCCGCAAGCGGGTCGACAGCCACGCCGTGCTCGAGATCCAGGCGAGCGAGCTCTACTCGATGGAGCTGGCCCTCGAGCGCATCACCCAGATGCTCGGCAGGGTGCCCGACTGGGCCGCGCTGCAGACCTTCCTTCCCCAGGGATTGCAGGGGCTTATCGGGCGTTCCGCACTCTCCGCCACCTTTGCCGCCAGCCTCGAACTGGTGCGCACCGGGCGCCTGCAGCTGCGCCAGGACCGCCTGTTCGGCCCGATCTTCGTGCGCAAGGCGCCTGAGAACCAAGTCACCGAGCTGCCCGTGGGTGAACGCACATGACCGACAACTATCCCGACGACCGACCCGGCGAATTCCCCGCCGAGGAGCCCGAAGAGTTTTCCCCCGAGGAAACCCCCGGGGAAACCGCCGAGGAAACCGCCGAAGGCCCGGCCCTCAACCGCGCCGAGTACGAGGCGCCCGAGTTCCAGGCCCAGGATCGCGGCCAGCAGCTTCGGCTGCTCGAGGCCATCCTGTTCGCCGCCTCCGAGCCGCTGACCCGCGAGGCCATCGCGCTGCGCATGCCCAAGGGCGCCGATCTCGACTCCCTGATCGACGAGATCGAGCAGGTCTATACGGGCCGCGGCATCAACCTGATGCGCGTCGCCGGCAAGTTCACCCTGCGCACCGCGCCCGACCTGGTCGACGCCCTCAAGATAGAGCGCCATGTCGGCCGCAAGCTGTCGCGCGCCGCCATCGAGACCATGTCGATCATCGCCTATCACCAGCCGATCACCCGCGCCGAGATCGAGGAGATCCGCGCCGTGGCGCTGTCGCGCGGCACGCTCGACCTCTTGATGGAGGCGGGCTGGATCCAGCCCAAGGGCCATCGCGAGACGCCCGGCCGCCCGGCGACCTGGGTGACCACCGAGCAGTTCCTGCTGCATTTCGGCCTCGACCACCTGCAGGACCTGCCCGGCGTCGAGGACCTCAAGGCCGCCGGCCTGCTCGACGCGCGGCCCGCGGTCAGCGCCTACAGCGAAGAGGCCGGCCTGACCTTCCCCGACGCGCCCGGCGAGGACGCGCAGGACGACGAGGGAACGGAGACGGCCGAAGCCGCCGACGAGCCGCCGGGCGAGAAGCCCCAAGCTGGCTGATCGGCGCCGGCTGACACAGCAGCCTTTACGGCCCTTTGCCGCCGGCCGCGCACCTGTTTAAGGTGCGCGACGTGATGCGGCGAATTTCCTTCGGATGACGAACGAGTCCGGCCTGAAGATCCACGGCGTCAGCCACGCCTTCGACGGCCAGCGCGTGGTCGACAGCGTCGATCTCGGCGTGGGGGCAGGCGAGCTCGTCTGCCTGGTCGGCCCCTCGGGCTGCGGCAAGACGACGCTGCTGCGTCTGGCGGCGGGTCTTGCCCGGCTTCAGCACGGCACCATCGAGATCGGCGGCAGCCTCGCCGCCACGCCCGAGCGCACCGTCCCGCCCGAGGTGCGCGGCGTGGGCCTGGTCTTCCAGGATTACGCGCTGTTCCCGCATCTCGACGTCGCCGGCAACGTCGCCTTCGGCCTGCGCGGCCTGAACGCGACCGAGCGCGCCCAGCGCATCGAGACGGTGCTCGCCCAGGTCAACATGCTCGAGTATCGCAGCATGTGGCCGCACCAGCTTTCCGGCGGCCAGCAGCAGCGCATCGCCCTGGCCCGCGCCCTGGCGCCGCGCCCGCGCGTCATGCTGCTCGACGAGCCGTTCTCCGGCCTCGACACGCGCCTGCGCGCCCAGATCCGCGACGACACCCTGCACGTGCTCAAGGAAAGCGGCGTCGCCACGCTGATGGTGACGCACGACGCCGAGGAGGCCATGTTCATGGCCGACCGCATCGCCGTGATGAATCGCGGGCGCATCGAACAGGAAGGCAAGCCGACCGAGGTCTATGGCCGTCCGGCGAGCGCTTTCGTGGCGCGCTTCTTCGGTGAGGTGAACGAGCTGCGCGGTATCGTGCGCAACCGCGCGGTGGTGACACCCTTCGGCCCGGTGGCGGCCAACGGTCATACCGAAGCGGCGACGGTTCAGGTGGTCATCCGGCCGGAAGGCCTGAAGCTCAGTCCGGTCACGCCGGCCCGGGACGGCGGGGAGGGTCCCGCCTGCATCGCCAAGGTCATGGCGGCCCGGCTGCTCGGGCGGAGCTCGTGGATCCATCTCGATATCGGCGGCCCTTCGGGGCACGGGCCGGCCGGCGAGACGAGTCACGCGCAACATGTCCACGCGCGCGTCCCCGGCAGCTTCCTGCCGAACGAGGGCGACATGCTCGCCGTGCATCTCGATCCCAACCAGGCCTTCATCTTCGCGCTGCCTGAAACGCCATAGCGGTCGTGACGGCTCTGCTCGCCCAAGCCCGGTCATGCCTGGAGACGGTGTTCGGCTTCCCGTCGTTCCGGCCGGGGCAGGAGGAGGTCGTCCAGGCGGTCCTCGACGGCCAGGACGTCCTGGCGGTCATGCCGACCGGGAGCGGCAAATCCCTGTGCTATCAGCTGCCCGCCCTCGTCCGCCCGGGAGTCACGGTGGTCGTCTCGCCGCTGATCTCCCTGATGCGCGACCAGGTGGGCCAGTTGCGCGAATACGGCGTCGCGGCGGCCAGCCTCAACTCGACCAACGATCCGGCGGAAAGCCGCCGCATCCACGAATCCCTGCGCGACGGTTCTTTGCGCCTGCTCTACGTCGCGCCGGAGCGGCTGGTGCGCCCGGATACGGCCGCCCTGCTGCGCGAGGCGAAGGTGGGGCTGCTGGCCATCGACGAGGCCCATTGCGTGTCGCAATGGGGGCATGATTTCCGGCCCGAATATCTCGGCCTGGGCAAGGTGCGCGAGAGTCTCGGCGGCGTCCAGACCATCGCGCTGACTGCCACGGCGGACACGCCCACGCGCTCGGATATCGGCCAGAAGCTGTTCGACGCGCCGCCGCGGACCTTCATCCGCTCCTTCGACCGGCCCAACCTGCGGCTCGCCATGCGGCCGAAGGCGAATGCCCGCCGCCAGATCCTGGATTTCGTCGCCGCGCATCGGCAGGACAGCGGCATCGTCTATTGCTCCTCGCGCCGCCGCACCGAGGAGCTGGCCGCCGTGCTCTCCGAAGCCGGGTACAAGGCGCTGCCCTATCACGCCGGGCTGGAGGCGGGGACGCGCAACACGCATCAGGACATCTTCCTCCAGGACGACGGCGTGATCATCGTGGCGACCGTGGCCTTCGGCATGGGCATCGACAAGCCGGATGTGCGCTTCGTCGCGCATGCCGACCTGCCGGCGAATGTCGAGGCCTACTACCAGGAGATCGGCCGCGCCGGCCGCGACGGGCTGGCGGCCGACACGCTCACGCTTTACGGCCTCGACGATATGCGCCTGAGGCGGATGCAGATCGAGCAGGGCGAGGCGTCGGAGGAGCGCAAGCGCATCGAGCGGCAGCGCTTCAACGCCCTCATCGCCCTGTGCGAGGCGCCGCGCTGCCGGCGCCAGACCCTGCTGGCCTATTTCGACGAGACCTCCGGCCCTTGCGGCAATTGCGATCTCTGCCTCGACGGCGTCGATGCCTTCGACGGCACGGTGGAGGCGCAGAAGGCCATGTCGGCGATCCTGCGCACCGGCGAGCGTTTCGGCACCGAGCATCTGGTCGACATCCTGATCGGCAACCCCAGCGACGGGGTGAAGCGCTACGGCCATGAAACGCTGCCCACCTTCGGGGTCGGGCGCGACCGCAATGCCAATGAATGGCGCTCCATCTTCCGGCAGCTCTATGCGATTGGCCTGACCGTCCTTGATATCGGCGAGTACGGCCGCTGGACGGTGACCGAGCGCGGCCGCCAAGTGCTGCGCGGCGAGGAGCGGGTGGAGCTGCGCAAGGACGTGCTGCGACCCACGGCGAGCAAGCGCGGCCTCAAGAAGGCGGCGCGGGCGGCGGCCGAGCCGACGAACGACAAGGACGCCGCGCTTCTCGCCTCGCTCAAGAGCCTGCGGCGGGATATCGCCCGGGACATCCGCCAGCCGGCCTATGTCGTCTTCACCGACCGCACGCTGCTCGACATGGTCAATCTCCGGCCGGAAACGCTGGAGCAGATGCATCTCGTCCACGGCGTCGGCCAGGCCAAGCTCGAGAAATACGGCGCCACGTTCCTGAACATCATCGCCCTGCATTCGCGGGGCACCTAGGCTTGGCCAGGCCCGACATCGCGGCGGGGAACGTCAAGGCGACGGCGCCAGCGGCCTGCCCGGTGTGTCGCGCGCCGGCGCCGCAACGCTTCCTGAGCGTCGAGGGGCGCGACTATTGGCGGTGCGGGATCTGCGAAGCGCGGTTCCTCGACCCGTCTCAGCGCCTGTCGCGCCAGGACGAGCACGCCTATTACCGGCATCACGAGAACGACGTCGACGACCCGCGCTATCGCCGGTTTCTCGCGAAGCTCGCCCAGCCGCTCCTGGAGAAGCTGGACCCTGGCCGGCAGGGTCTCGACTACGGCTGCGGGCCCGGGCCTGCCCTGGCGGCGATGATGCGCGACGCAGGCCACGACATGGCGTTCTATGACCCGTTCTCCCATCCCGATGCGTCGCCGCTCGCCCGGACCTACGATTTCATCACCTGCACGGAGGCGGCCGAGCACTTCCATCAGCCGGCCGATGAATTCGACCGTCTCGACTTCATGCTGCGCCCCGGCGGCTGGCTGGCGGTGATGACCTGCTTCCAGACGGACGATGCGCGCTTTGCCGACTGGCAGTACCGGAAGGACCCGACGCATGTTGTCTTCTATCGCGCCGCCACGCTGCGGATGATGGCGGCGCAGCGCGGCTGGAGCTGCGACATCCCGGTGAAGGACGTGGCGTTGATGCGCAAGCCGGCGCCCTGAATCCTGTCAAGCAGCAACCATGAAATCACCGTAGCCCTGCCGAAGCTGCGTGCGTTCGCACCGGCGCTCCGTGCAACCCTGTGTCATGGACATTGTGGTTTATCTGCGCGAGCAGGCGACGCGGTTCCGCGAGCTGTCGCAATTCAGCCAGGATCCGAATATCCGCCGGCAGCTGGCGGCGCTCGCCCGGCAATGCGAGGACCTGGCGCTGGAGATCGAGGACGGGCCGTCCTACAAGACGCGCACCAAACCGCTCTCGGAATCGCGCTGAGGCAGAGAAGCGGACGCTAGGCGTGGGCGCGGGGCTCGCTGGACACCAAGGCGAGCAGGTCGTCGACCTGGGCCGCGGCAAGGCGCAGGTTCCACATCGTCGCGTCGTTCACTTCGCCGCCGTAGAGGTCCATGAACCGGACGATCTCGCCCTTGATGGTCCTGAGGTCATCGGTGGCTTCAACCCGGCCGTTCGGGGCCTGCGCCGCGGGTACGATGCTGGAGCCGACTTCGGCCAGGCGCCGATAGAGATGGGACAGCTGCTCGATCACGCTCATGGGGTCCGCTCTCCCGCGTCGGGAAGCCTGCCAGGGGCAGATGTGGCTTTTCAGCCGGCTCCGAACGCTAGCTTTAGCTAGGCGCTGCGGGGTCTTTTGCAAGCCGGATCGGGATATCTCCTTGGTGTAGGGGGCGTGCGGACTACGGGCTTATTCGGCCGTCCTCTCTCTTTCGGGTTTCACCCGCCGATTGCACCAACGCTTCCTCGACTCAACGGATGGTTGGGACGATGATGCGCATCCCCTCTCCGAGAAGGAGGTGTGGCATGCCTCAGTCGCCGACCCACGATCTTCACGATCGCTACGACGCGGCCATCAGGGAAAGCCGGAGACTTCGCGAGGAACTGAGCGTGATGCGCGAGCAGCAGCGGCTGCTCATCCGCGAGCACAGCTATCGTGTCGCCGGCAATCTCCAGCTCCTGGCGGCGAATATTTTTCATCACCATCAGCGGGCGGGCAACCCGGCCATGCGCGAGCTTGCCGCCCGGGTGATCGTGCAGATCCAGGCGGTGGCGCGGGTGCACAACCGCCTGGCGACCGCCGGGGGCGATATCGATCTTGAGTCGTTCGTGCGCGAGGTCTGCACGGACCTGTCGATCATCTCCGGTCTGCCGAACATCCGCCTCGAATTCGACACCGATCCGCTGACGGTCGATGCCGCTCAGGCGGCGCCGATCGGGCTCATCACCACGGAGCTCGTCACGAACTCCTACCGCCACGCCTTCGCCCGCCAGCGCGAAGGCAGCATTCGCCTGCACCTCAAGCCGGTTTCACCGCTCACCAGCCTGCTGGCGGTCGCCGATAGCGGGTCGGGCCTGCGTGCCAATCTCGTCAAGGGAGCCGGGCTCACCGCCGTCGAGATGCTGGCCCGCTCGATCGGCGGCGACGTCAGCTACAGCCCGGGCCCGGGGGCGCGGGTGGACATCGCCTTTCCCAACCTGGCCGCGGCGAACAGGATCCTGGACCTCTAGCTACGGTCGCCAGCGCAGCAACGCCGCCGCGCCCAGGCCCCAGATGCCGTTGATCAGGAAGCCGCGCCAGGCGCCGATCAGGTCCCAGTTGATCGGCTGCCCGCGCAAGGGGGCAATCACGAACCGGCCGAAGAGCGTCAGGGCCAGCGCGCCGAAGAGGAACGCGCCGATCCAGTAGACCGGTCCACGGTCGGTAAAGCGTGCGGCGACGATGCCGTAAACGATTCCCCAGATGCCACCCCAGAAGGCGTTCGACCAGATCTGCGGCACGCCCAGCGGCTGCGTCGGCCGGAAATTGAAGGGCGGGTTGGGCGAGAAGCCGGCGAGGTGCATCAGGCTCGCCCAGCCCTGGTGGAAGAGCAGCACGGCGATAGCGCCGGCGATGAACAGGTGGAGCGGCGAATGCCGCGGCCACAGAGTCTGCGTGATGGCAGGCATCTTGATCCCCCCGGCGCGCCCCGCGAAAGCGGGGCG
>JALHMR010000052.1 GCA_022843945.1 Rhodospirillaceae bacterium
GTCGGGAGCACGCTGCGCGGCGGCGCCGCGCGCGGCCGTGCCGTCGAGGGCGCCACGCACCTGGTAGACCTGCTCGACGAAGCGCGGATCGAGGGGAGCGACGATCAGGCCGCGCCGGCCGGTGTCGCAGACGAAGCCCTGTCTCTTGAGAAGCAAGAGTGCCTGGAGCACCGGCTGGCGGGAAACGGCCAGCGTTTCGGCCAGCCCGTCCTGGGTGATGCGCTCGCCCGGCGCCAGGCGGCCGGCGCAGATCGCATCGAGGATCGAGGCGTAGACGCGGTCGACGAGCTGGGGCTGGACGGCCAATCGCTCCAAGGCGTTACCTCTCCCAAAGACTTTCGTATACGGTATACGAAAGCGCTCTCGAGTCAAGCTGTCGGCGGGCGGGCCATCCTTCGAGACGCCCGCGCATACCTCACCCTGAGGTGCGAGCCTGCTTATTCTGGCGCGCGGAGGGTTGGCGTGGCGGCTGCGCGCGCCAGGAAAAGACTGGGAGCCTCGAAGGGTGATGCACCTTTGGCGCGGGCTCCTCAGGATGAGGTGCGCTACTTGGGGCTAGGGGTAGCTGCCAGAACCGAACGGTCGTAGTCTGCGCGCCAACGACGGAGGAGACGCCGATGAACGAAGACGTGTTCAACATGGAAATCCGCAAGTTCCTCAAGCTGGTCGGCGTGACCAGCCAGCGCGAGATCGAGGAGGCGGTGCGTAACGCCGTGAAGGCGGGCAAGCTCACGGGCAGCGAGACGCTCAGGGTCCGCGTCCAGCTCACCCTCGACGGTACCGGCCTGTCCAAGACCATCGACGGCCAGATCGCGCTCGCCTGAGCGCTGCCCGCGCGTGAGCGAGCCCGCTCCACCTGCGCCGGCACCGCCGCCCAGCAACGATCTGCGCGGCGGCCTCTACCTGATCATCGCCGTCCTCTGCTTCACACTCGCCTTCAGTGTCATCAAGCAGCTGACGCTCGAGCTGTCGGAGCCGGTGATCGGCCTGTTCCGCAGCCTGTTCGCGCTGATCTTCTTCCTTCCGATGCTGGCGCAGAAGGGCATCGGCTTCTTCAAGACCTCGCGGCCGATCGGCCATCTCTGGCGCTCGGTCTTCGGCTACGCCAGCTTCCTGTTCTTCGTCTACGCCGTGGCGCGCCTGCCGCTGGGCGACGCGGTGGCGTTGTCCTTCACCTCGCCCTTCTGGTCGATCCTGATCGGCTTCGCGGTCTTCGGCGACCGGATCACTTGGCGGCTCGGCCTCGCCGTGGTCATCGGCTTCGGCGGCGTGCTGCTCATCGCCCAGCCGAGCGCCGCGGCAGGCCTGGGTGTGGGCGCCATCATCGCCATCACCAGCGCCATCGGCACCAGCCTCGCCATGATGATGGTCAAGCAGCTCTCGGGCAGCGAGCCGCCCGACCGCGTCGCCTTCTACTTCATGTTCGTCAGCGCCTGGATCGCGCTTATCCCGGCGGCCTTCGACTGGACCACGCCGAGGCCTGAGCACCTGCCCTGGCTGGCCTTCATCGGCGGGCTGTTCTTCGTCGGCCAGACCTTCCTCAGCCGGGCCTACATGTACGGCACGTTCTCGCGCATGGCGCCGCTCGACTTCGTGCGCCTGCCGGCGGCGCTGACCCTGGGCTACCTGGTCTTCGGCGAGGTGCCGGCGGTCATCGCTCTCGTCGGCATGGCGCTGATCGTGGTCGCCTCGCTCGACATCCTGCTCGGCGGACGCAAGAGCCGATGACCGCCCTGCGCAGTGACCGGCTGGTGGCCGAGCCGATCGACATCGGCCATCTGCGCGAGCTCTGCCGCATGCACCGGGACGAGACGGTGATGGCCACGCTCGGCGGCCTGCGCAGCGACGACGAGACGGCGCAGTTCCTGGCCAGCAGCATCGCCCACTGGCGCAGCCACGATTTCGGGCTCTGGGTCTGGCGAGACAAGGCGACCGGCGCCTTCGTCGGCCGGGCCGGCATCCGTCGGATCACGCTGGGCGACCGGCCGGAGATCGAGCTCGCCTACGCGCTGATGTCGGAGTACTGGAGCCGCGGTCTGGCGACGGAGATCGGCCAGGCGCTGCTCGACCGGGCCCGCAGCATGGGGCTGAACGACGTGGTGGCGTTCACCCTGACGACCAATACAGCCTCGCGGCGCGTGATGGAGAAGCTCGGCATGCGCTACGAGCGCGACATCAGCCACTTCGAGCTGCCGCACGCGCTCTATCGCACGCCTCCCTCCGAGCCCGGGGGCTGAGGCTCAGGCGGCGAGCAGCTTGCGCAGGCGGGCGATGGCGCTGCCCGGCGTGGTGAGAACCGGGCGGCCCGCCACGGGCGTGATGGACGCGGCGGCCGGGGTCATCGAGAACTGGGCGAAGACCACGACGTCGACCGGCGGCAGGCGCGCCGCCGCTTCGGCGATCAGCCGGTTGTGGGTCGCCGCGTCGCCGGCCTGCAGCGCCGGCAGAGCCTCGGGGATGAACACCGCCTCGACCGTCGGCGTGAGGTTGCGCTGCTTGGCCGCGCTTTCCACCTCGGCCTTCATCATGGCCACCGTGGGCTCGAAGGTGGCGAGCAGGGCGATGCGCGGGCCGGCATCGAGGGCCGCCTCGATCGCCGCCTCGTTGGGTCGCAGGATCGGCACCGGCACCAGCTTGGATGCGGTGGTGATCGAGCGGCCGAAGGCCGAGCAGGTATAGAGGATGCCCTTGGCGCCGGCGGCATAGGCATAGCGCGCCAGGTCGATGATCCGCGAGTTGATCTCCATCGTCGTCTGGCCGCCGGCCGCCGCCTGGTCGCGGGCCAGCGCATCGTCCAGGATGTTGAACACCCAGGCCTCCGGCCACTGGTCCTTGAACGCCTGGTTGGCGGGAACCACCGAGTCGGGCAGCGCGTGGATGAGGGCGATTCGCGGGCCGGTCATGCGTTATTGGTAATGGATAACGCGAATGACCGTCGAGTCTTTCGCATCAATTTCGACCTGCACGGTTCCGCCCGCTGTATTTGGTGGCAGGTAACCTTCCACAATCCACACATCATCAGAGCGGCGGCGAGCACTTAACGGCTCCTGTCGCCGGATTCCCTCGGGACTGTATGTGGCCATAGCAATCTCCCTTCCTATGGCAACAGCAGTTTCAGCATCCAAAATCGGTCCTGAATGGCTAGTTACGGGCGTGCGAGCAGGAACAGGCATCTGCTTGCCGCGCATTACTTCGCGCAGACGGTCCGGATAATCGGTGATGATGCCGTCGACCTGGCGGTCGATCAGGGAAGCCATGTCGGCCGGCTCGTTGACCGTCCACACCACCACTGGCAGGCGGATGGCCTTGGCGGCGGCCAGCGCCGCGTCGTCCATGTCGCGGAAGAAGGGCGACCACACCGCGCAGCCTGCCGCCTTGACCAGGGCCGGCACCGAGGGGAAGTCATCGGCATCGAGGCCGGCGAGCCACGGGCTCGGCCCCGGTCTGCCGAGTTGCACGTTGTCGCCGTTGCCGCGGCCGATGGTCAGGCAGACGGTCGGGATCTCCGGCGCCAGGCGCTGCACGACTTTCAGCGTGCGCCAGTCGAAGGACTGGATGGTGGCGCGCGGCGCCAGGCCGGTGTCGCGCAGCGCCTTGATCAGCGTCGCGGCGAAGGTCTCGGGATCGACGGTCTCGTCGGCAGCGAGCGGCGAGAGCTTGGTTTCAACATTGAACCGCACCGTGGTGTTGCCCGACTTCGCCACCAGTGCCGCCAGCTCAGCGAGGCTGGGCATGCGCGTCCCCGGCCGCGGCTTCTGCTCGCCGAAGGTCTTAGCGTAGTTGGTGTCGGAGCGGAGGGCGCCGACGTCGTAGCGCTTCAGCTCGGCGAGGCTGAGCGAGCGCACGGTGGCGGCGGGTGCCACCAGGTACTGGCCGTCCGGCCCCTTGGTGATCTCGGCATTGAGCCGGCGGTCATGGGCGATGAGCACCTGGCCGTCAGCGGTGATGCCGGTATCGAACTCCAGCGTGTCGACGCCCAGCGTCAGCGCGCGGGCAAAGGCCGGCAGCGTGTTCTCGGGCTCGAGGCCGCGCGCCCCGCGATGGCCCTGGAGATCGAAGGCGAAAGCCGGCGCAAGCCCCGCGACCAGCAGGCCCGCCGCGGCAATCGTCCGGGACATACGCACGCGGCGCTGCGGCCTACATCCGCCGCTCGATCATCAGCTTCTTGATCTCGGCGATCGCCTTGGCCGGATTGAGGCTCTTGGGGCAGGTCTTGGTGCAGTTCATGATGGTGTGGCAGCGGTAGAGCCGGAACGGGTCCTCGAGCTGGTCGAGCCGCTCGCCGGTAGCTTCATCCCTCGAATCAGCTATCCAGCGATAGGCCTGCAGCAGCACGGCGGGACCGAGGTAGCGGTCGCCGTTCCACCAGTAGCTCGGGCAGCTGGTCGAGCAGCAGAAGCACAGGATGCATTCCCACAAGCCGTCGAGCTTCACCCGCTCCTCGGGGCTCTGCAGGCGCTCGCGGTCGGGAGCCGGCGTCTCGGCCTTGAGCCAGGGCTCGATCAGGCGCAGCTGCGCATAGACGGTGGAGACATCCGGCACCAGGTCCTTGATCACCGGCATGTGCGGCAGCGGATAGATCTTCACGTCGCCGCGACCCTCGCCGATCGGATGCGTGCAGGCCAGCGTGTTGGTGCCGTCGATGTTCATGGCGCAGGAGCCGCACACGCCCTCGCGGCAGGAGCGGCGGAAGGTCAGCGTCGGGTCGATCTCGTTCTTGATCTTGATCAGCGCGTCGAGAACCATCGGCGCGCAGGTGTCGAGATCGACCAGGTAGGTGTCGACATGCGGGTTCTCGCCCGTGTCGGGGTCCCAGCGGTAGATCCTGAAGGCCTTGGTGCGCGTGGCGCCCTCGGGCGCCGGCCAGGTCTTGCCGGTCTTGACCTTGGAATTGGCGGGCAGGCTGAATTCGGCCATCTCAGTACACCCTCGCCTTGGGCGGGAACGGCTGGACTTCGTTGGTCAGCGTGTTGAGGTGCACGGGCCGGTAATCGACCTTGCTGTTGCCCTTCTCGTCGAGCCACATCACCGTGTGCTTCATCCAGTTGACGTCGTCGCGGTTGGGAAAGTCCTCGCGCGCATGGGCGCCGCGACTCTCCTCGCGGTTCTGCGCCGAGAGCACGGTGACCATCGCCTGGCCGAGCAGGTTGTCGTATTCCAGCGTCTCGACGAGATCGGAATTCCAGATCAGCGAGCGGTCGCTGACCTTGATCTTCTCGCTCTTGGCCCAGGTCTCGCGCAGCTTCTTCACGCCCTCGTCGAGCACCTCCTTGGTGCGGAACACGGCGCAGTTGGTCTGCATCGTGCGCTGCATCTCGAGGCGCAAGGCGGCAGTCGAGAACTCGCCGTTGGCGTGGCGGAAGCGGTCGAAGCGGGTCAGCGCGGGATCGGTGGCGCTGTCGGTCAGCGGCTTCTGGCGCTCGCCGGGCCGCACCAGCTCGGCGGCCCGGATCGCCGCGGCGCGGCCGAAGACCACGAGATCGAGCAGCGAGTTCGAGCCCAGCCGGTTGGCGCCGTGCACCGAGACGCAGGCCGCCTCGCCGATGGCCATCAGGCCGGGCACCACCGCATCGGGATCGCCGTTGCGCGGCATCACCACCTCGGTCGAGTGATTGGTCGGGATGCCGCCCATGTTGTAGTGCACGGTCGGCAGCACGGGGATCGGCTCGCGCGTCACATCGACATTGGCGAAGATCTTGGCCGTCTCCGAGATGCCGGGCAGGCGCTCGTGCAGCAGCTTGGCGTCGAGGTGCTCGAGATGCAGATGGATGTGGTCCTTGTGCGGACCGACACCGCGGCCCTCGCGGATCTCGATGGTCATGGCGCGGCTGACCACGTCGCGCGAGGCCAGGTCCTTGGCCGAGGGCGCGTAACGCTCCATGAAGCGCTCGCCTTCGGAGTTGGTGAGGTAGCCGCCCTCGCCGCGCGAGCCCTCGGTGATCAGGCAGCCCGAGCCGTAGATGCCCGTGGGGTGGAACTGGATGAACTCCATGTCCTCGAGCGGCAGGCCGGCGCGCAGCACCATGGCATTGCCGTCGCCCGTGCAGGTATGCGCCGAGGTCGCCGAGAAATAGGCCCGGCCGTAGCCGCCGGTCGCCATCACCACGAGGTGGGCGCGGAAGCGGTGGATCGTGCCGTCGGCCAGGTTCCAGGCGATCACCCCGCGGCAGGCGCCGTCGTCGTCCATCAGCAGGTCGAGCGCGAAATACTCGATGAAGAACTCGGCGTTGTGGCGCAGCGACTGCTGGTAGAGCGTATGGAGGATGGCGTGACCGGTGCGATCGGCGGCGGCGCAGGTGCGCTGCGCGATGCCCTTGCCGTAATCGGTGGTCATGCCGCCGAACGGCCGCTGGTAGATCTTGCCCTCGGCCGTGCGGCTGAAGGGCACGCCGTAATGCTCAAGCTCGACGATCGCCGGGATCGCCTCCTTGCACATGTACTCGATGGCGTCCTGGTCGCCGAGCCAGTCGGAGCCCTTGACCGTGTCGTACATGTGCCAGCGCCAGTCATCCGGGCCCATGTTGCCCAGCGCCGCCGAGACGCCGCCCTGCGCCGCCACCGTGTGGCTGCGTGTGGGAAAGACCTTGCTGATGCAGGCCGTGCGCAGGCCCTTGATCGCCATGCCGAAGGTGGCACGCAGGCCCGCGCCGCCGGCGCCGACGACCACCACGTCATAGGTGTGGTCGATGACTCGGTAGGCCGTGCCGTTGATGGCGGCAGAGGCCGATCCGTTGCTGCGGCCCTCAGGCATCGACGTCCCCCACCCTCAATTACCCCAAGCGAAAATGCGCAGCACGGCAAACAGCGACACCACGCCCAGCACCACCGACAGGCCCTTGATCGCCAGGATCAGGATGATCTTCGCCGCCTCGCCGTGCACGTAGTCTTCGATCACGACCTGCAGCCCCAGCTGGGCATGATGGAAAGTGGCGACGATCAACAGCACCAGCATCACGGCCGGAACCGGCCGGGCGATCCATTCGGCGACCGTGGCGTGATCCGCGCCGACCAGGCCGACCAGCGAGACGACAAACCACAAGGTCAGCGGCACCAGGGCCAGCGCCGTGAGGCGCTGCGCCCACCAGTGGCCCACGCCATCATGCGCCGGTCCGGACCCGCGCACGCGCGCGAAAGTGGAGCGCATCTCGCGCCGAGTGCCGCTCATTTCAGCCCCCACAGCCAGGCCACCGCGGTCAAGACGATCGACGCCGCCACGACCGCCCAGCCCGAGGCGTAGGTGGTGCGCAGATCGAAGCCGAGCCCGGCGTCCCAGAACAGGTGACGGATGCCGTTGGCCAGATGAAAGAACAGCGCAAAGGTCCAGCCGAGCAGCAGCAGGCGGCCGATCCACGAGCCGATCACCGCCTGGGCGGTGGCGAATTGCTCGGGTCCGCTGGCCGCGGCGACCAGCCACCAGACGAGCAGCAGTGTGCCGACCGCCAGCGCCACGCCGGTGGCGCGATGCGTGATCGAAAGAACCGAGGTGAGCTGCGGGCGATAGACCTGGAGATGCGGGGACAGGGGCCGCGCCACTAGCGGGATCGCCTTGGGCGCAGGCGGCGCTTCGGGAGCTACCGGCATGATGCCTCGTTCGTTGCCCGCGGAGGGCGGGCGGGATCTCTTCCCGAACGCGTCCCCGGAGGTGGAGGTCTCCGCCACCGGCCAGACCGTTGCGGGGAATCTCGTTCCGTCGCGGAGTCGGCCGGAAATGGATTTACCTGTTTAGGTTTAGAACGCCGCGCCGCGCCGCGTCAACGTCACCCGGCAGAGCCGGCCCGGTCCCGGCCCCCGGCATCGTTCCACAGGCGTGCCCGCGGCAGATCAACCCTTTGCGCCAGTAATCCACGGACTGTGGATAAGTCTGTGGAAAGCATAAGTGGATAATTCTGTGCGTGAAATGTGCAGATTTGGAAATATTCTCCACAAGATTCTGACTTTTACTTGCTGATTATTATTGTCGGCACAACGGGCTTTCGCCACCATCACCCCCGGTACGCAGCAGTGCGGAGGAAGCGCGGGTTCGGCGCAAGGCGATCAGCAAGGCCCGGGAGGGCACCGGTTCTGAAGGGAATCGGCGATCGCCAGACGTCGAAAGCAGCGCCTCCGGGACGACCTCCACCCCTTCGGGGGCGCGTCGTTCAATCCTGCGGTGGCGTCCTTCGCCGGAAGGGTGCGCCGCGGGCGAGAGGCAGGGGGTTCACGCGTTGAACTCGCCCGGGCGGGGCGGCTGAATCGCTCGACGCCGCAAGGCGTCAGGGATTTGGCGGTCCGGCCGGCGGCAGGACGGGTCCGGATGATCCGTTCAGCACGGTCGGGCGGTTGTGGCGGTCGAAAGACCGTACGGCTGCCGCGGACAGGCGGGTTGGTGCGGGGGTTCTTGGTCTTTCCTGGGTCCAGGGGGCATGGCCGCAAGGCGAGATTCCCTGTCGTTGCAAGGGTTTGCGGGCGCTTTCCAGGCGGTCGCAGGCGGTTGCAGAGGAAGCCCAGACGGGTGCGGCCGGGGGGCGAAAGCCCTCGAGGCGTCAGGCTCGTGTCCCGCCCGGGCACGTGAAGCGTCGGATCTCGGTCCAGCGCGCCTGACGCCTCTTTTATTTTGGGCGCGTTTCCGGCGGGACCCCAAAAACCCAATCCGGGTTCTGAAAACCCAGTCCGGGTTCTGAAAACCCAGTCCGGGTTCTGAAAACCCAGTCCGGGTTCTGAAAACGATGATGCCGACGGAGGCTCGTCACCCCCGCCGGCACCCATCGGCGTCACACTCTATCTCGCGGCAGCCATCCCGCCCGGATGGCCAAGAAGCATCGGATCTCGGGTCCAGCGCGACCCTCGTGCTTAAGGTTCGGTCCAGCACACCTGACGAATCCTCCGTAACACGGGGGGGCTCCCCCGCCAACCATATTTTGGGGGTGAGCTGATTTTTGGCTCAAAACCTAGCTTTTTCGTGTCGCGGCCAGCGGTCCGGCGGCGCCCCGGCAGGGGCTGTCGCGGAGGTGCCTGCCCCCGCGTCGCTGGCGGAAAACCGCCAAAAATCCGGCCTCCGTCGAGACGCGGCGGTGGCTCTGGCGGCTATTTTTTGCGACCGCGCGCGGCGATCGCCTCGGCCAGGGCAAGGGTCTGCTGGGCGCTGTCGACGTGAAGCTGCTCGACGAACTTGCCATCGACCACCAGCACGCCCCGCCCCTCGCCCACCGCCTTGGCGTGCGCGGCGATGATCTTCCTGGCCCAGCCGACTTCCTCGGCGGTCGGCCCGAAGGCCGCGTTGGCACCGGCGATGGTCTTGGGGTGCAGCAGCGTCTTGCCGTCGAAGCCGAGCTCCGAGCCCTGCTGGCAGGAAGCGAGAAAACCCTTCTCGTCCTCGAGATCGAGATGCACGCCGTCGAGAATGGTGAGGCCCGCCGCGCGCGAGGCCAGCACGCACTGGCTGAGCGACGAGAGCAAGGGCAGGCGCAGCTCCGTGTGCCGGGCCCGCAGGTCGGCGGCGAGATCGGTCGTTCCCATGACCAGGCAGCGCAGATGCGGGCTGGAGAAGGCGATCGCCTCGATATTGAGCACGCCCAGCGGCGTTTCGATCATGGCCCACACGGCCAGGTTGGCCGGTGCTCCGGCCGCGGAAAGCCGCAACACGGCGTCGCGCACCTGCTGCGGTTTCTCGACCTTGGGCAGAAGCACGGCGGCGAACCCCGCCCGGGCCACGGCCTTGAGGTCGGCGCCGCCGATGCGCGAGGTCGGGTCGTTGACCCGCACCACCGTCTCGCCCGGATAGCCTCCGGCCTTGACCGCGGCAACGAGCTGATCGCGCGCCTTCTCCTTGTTGGCGGGCAGCACGGCGTCTTCGAGGTCGAAGATGAAGACGTCAGCGTCGAGCGTGTGCGCCTTTTCGAGCGCGCGGGCGTTGTCACCCGGCACATAGAGCGCACTACGGCGTGGTCGGATGGCGTGTTCCGGCATGGTCTCCCCTCGAGGGCGTTCCCTCTGCTTTGACGTCATTCTATACGCAATTCGCCCCGTCGCCGCCACCCGTGCTAAGGCTTGCGACCGATCGCCATCCCCAGCCGCCTGTTCCACGGCCTTCCGATGAACGTCCTTACAATTCAGTCCGCCGTCGCGCTCGGCCATGTCGGCAACAGCGCTGCCGTTCCGGCGCTGCAGGCCCTCGGGCACGAGGCCTGGGCCATATCGACCGTCACGTTCTCCAACCATCCGGCCCATGGCGGATTTCGCGGCCGCGTCACGCCCAGCAAGGAGATCGTCGAGCTGGTCGAGGGCTTGCGCGAGCGCGGCGCCTTTGCGGCCTGCCATGCCGTGCTGAGCGGCTATCTCGGCGCGGCCGAGCAGGGCCCCACGATTCTCGACGCCATCGCCATGGTCCGGGCCGCCAATCCGGCCGCGCTTTACGTTCTCGATCCGGTGATCGGCGAGCACGGGCCGGGCCGTACGGATGGGCGCATCTATGTCAGGCCGGGCATCGCCGAGTTTCTGCGCGATGAGATGGTGGATCTCGCCGACGTCATCACGCCCAACGCCTTCGAGCTGGAATTCCTGACGGGCAAGGCGGTCCGCGACACGGCGAGCGCGCTCGAGGCCATCCAGACCCTGCGTCAGCGCCTGCGCGGGCGGGCCCGGCGTGACGGACCGCTGGTGATCGCCACCGGGCTGCTGCTCGATGACCAGCCGAGTGACACGCTCGCCGTCATCGGGGCCGATGAATCAGGGGCCTGGCGCGTCAGCCATCCGGCCGTCGACCATCCGGCTCACGGCGCCGGCGATCTCTTCGCGGCCCTGCTGCTGGGGCGGCTGCTGAACAACGAACCCGTGCTCGACGCCGCCGCTTTGGCGACCGCCTCGGTTCACCGGCTGGTCGAGCGCGCCGCTGCTGCCGCCGCAAAAGACCTGCCGCTGGTCACGAGCCGGGACGCGCTGCTCGATCCCGGTCGACGGTTGCTGACCGCGCGGCTCTCCTAGAGCGGCGGGCGGGCGGCGGGGGTCTCGGGCCGATAGGCCAGCCACAGGCCGAGCATCACGGCGACGACACCCAGCAGAGCCAGCGGGGAAACCGCCTCGCCGAGAAACAGCCCGCCGAGAACCAGCGCCGTCACCGGTCCCAAGGCCAGGAATACGGTGACCCGGGTGGCCGGCGCGCGGCTCAGCGCCCAGAGCCATAGCCAGTAGCCGAGGCCGCTCGACAAACCGACGAAGATCACGGCACCCCAGCCGGCGACGGTGAGCATCGGGGCCTCGAGGAAGAAGCCGCCCGGCGCCGCGAGCAGGGCCAGGAAGAAGACCGAGGCGAGCATGGCAAGGGCCCCGACCGGCAGCGGATCGTAGCGGCGCAGATAGGGCCGATAGAGGACGCTGCAGGCAGCACCGCAAACAGCGCTCAGCACGGCAGCGGCGTCGCCGTACCAACCAGCCGACGCCGCCCCGACCTTGTCGATCATGGTCACCGCCACGCCGGCGATCGTCACGATGACGCCGGCCGTCTTGGCAACGCTCAGCCGCTCATGCCCGAGCAGGGCGGCGAAGAGCAATGTCAGCAGCGGAAAAGTGGCGAAGATCAGCGCCGCACGGCCCGCCGAGATGGACTGCACCGCGTAGTTGAGCAGCAACACCACCACGCCGAACTGCACGATACCGAGAACGGCGATCGGCAGAAGATCGCGGGGCTGCCAACGTACCCGCCGGGCAGCGAGCGCGAAGGGAACCAGGCACAGGGCGCCGATCGCATAGCGCATCAGCGCGAGCGATACCGGATCGGTCTGCCCGACGACGAAGCGCGTGGCGACGATGGTCGCGCCGACCTGGATGCCGGTCGCGGCGGCGGCGAGCGTGGCCCAGCCCCCACTCATGGGACCACGCTCATGACGCGGTGCTGGCGGTCAGAGATCGAGCTCCCAGGTCTCGCCGACCAGCGGCGCGCCCCACAGCGCGTGCGGCTCCGACTTGATCAGCCGGTAACCCGCCTTGGCGTAGATCGCGCGCGCGGTCAGCAGGTTGTTGTTCGTCCACAGCGAGATCTTGGCGTAGCCCGTGCGCCTGGCGAAGCGCGCGCATTCCTCGACGAGGCGCTGCCCGATGCCGAGGCCGCGGGCCGACGGCTCGACCAGCAGCAGGCGCAGCTTGGCAACCGTGTCGCTGTGCCGGACCAGGAAGACCGAGCCGACCGGCTGTCCGTCGCGCTCGGCGATCCAGCAGCGTTCGCGGCGGGCATCGAACTTCGCCACGAACTCCGCGACGATGCCGGCGACCAGGGCTTCAAAGCGTTCGTCCCAGCCGTATTCCTCGGCGTAGAGGGCGCCGTGCCGGTGCACGACCCAGCCGATGTCGCCCGGCTGGTGCGGCCGCAGGATGTAGGGGACCTTGGCGGCCGGGGCTTCGCCGAGCAGCGCCTCGACCGTGCCCAGCGCCTCGACCAGGCGCTGCTGCGCGCTCGCCGGCAACGCGCCGATCAGCGCGGCAATCTCGTTCTGCGACTGCGTGTTGAGGCGGGCGAACGCCGCCTCGCCGGAGCGGCTGAGAGTGATGATCGTCTGCCGGCCGTCGGTATCCGACGTCTGGCGGGCGATCAACCCGCGCTCCTCGAAGCCGCGCAGGATGCGGCTGAGATAGCCGGCATCGAGTCCGAGTTCGGTGCCAAGCTCGCTCGCCGTCGCCTGCTCGCGGTGCGCCAGTTCCCAGATCACCCGCGCTTCCGCCAGCGAGAAGGGACTGCCCAGCAGGCCCTCGCGCAGCACTCCGATCTTGCGGGTGTAGAAGCGGCTGAAGCGCCGAACGGCCTCCACCCGCGCCGAAAGGTCAGTATCTGCCATGGCTTTGACCTCTCAAGGCCGATCCTGGGCATGGTCAATCAATTACTTGACTTAGTCAAATAAGCACCAGTGGCCTTGGCCGGGGGCCCGCGCTAAGACAGCGAACCCTTCGCTCCGGGCGCCGTTCTTCCCTATTGGCGCGCACCATCGGCATGCTGACCTCGGTTTTTCTCAAAGGCCTGCTCGTCGGATTCCTGATCGCGGCACCCGTCGGGCCGATCAACGTGCTGTGCGTGCGCCGCACGATCATGCATGGCAGGCTGGTCGGGCTGGTCTCGGGGCTGGGTGCCGCTGCCGCAGACACGGTGTTCGGCGGCATCGCCGCCTTCGGCCTGTCCTTCGTCTATCAGCTGCTGCTGACCGAGCGCTTCTGGCTGGGGGTCGGCGGCGCGGCTCTGCTGACGGTGATCGGCGTCCGCACGCTGTTCGCTGAACCGCCGCGGCCGACCGAGACACCCGATCCGACGAACCTGGTCGGCGACTTCACCTCGACGTTCTTTCTCACCCTGACCAACCCGGTGACCATCCTGTCATTCCTGGCGGCGTTCGCCGCGGTCGGCGTGGCCGCGGAACCTGGCGAGCCGATCGGACTGGATGAGTGGGTGCTGGTGCTGGGCGTGTTCATCGGCGCCGCGACCTGGTGGCTGTTCATCACCGAGGCCGTCGCGCTGTTCCACGGCCGCATCCCGCTGGTCATCCTGCGCTGGACCAACCGCGTGGCCGGCGTGGTGATCCTCGGCTTCGCCGCCGCGGTGCTGTGGATGGTGGCCGGGACGGCCTGAGCGCGGCCTTCCGCCGTTATTAGCGCGGCACCTCGGCGAGCGATTGCGAGCCATGGAGCGGCACGTACTGCCCTTCCACGTAGGCCGGACGGTTCTCCAGGTCCTGTTTGCTGGCCCTGGAGAGGACGAGAACCTGGTTCGCGCCCGGGCGCAGCTCACTCATCGGCACCGCGACTTCCTTGGCATCCAGTCCGGGCGGGTCGCCGAGCGACAGAACCACATAGACGTCCTTGGTTTTGGGATCGACCACGACCCCGTCGATCTCGGCGAGCGCCTCACCGGAAGCATTGGTCACGCCCCGGCCGACCAGATCGTCGGTATTGAGACGGCTGTACCAGGCGTCATCGACGGCGACCACGGAGGTGGCGGCGCCGAGGGCCAGCGCCAGGCCGAATGCAGCCAAGCTTCGGGTTCCGCTCATGATGACCTCCCGCATGCCTCGAGGCTTGGCCGCTAGACGCGCGGCCCCTCAACACAACGGCAGTCCGGGCGGAAGGTTTCGGGCTTATTAAAGCGGGCCGATCCGCGCGCCGAAGAAGGCGGCGATGGCCAGGATGGCGCCGGCGATCAGCACCAGCATGGTCAGGCCCACACCCAGCCCGCGACCGAGATTTGGCCCCTTGCCGGTAGTGAAGCCGAAGGCGTGCGCCAGTCGCCCGACCAGCAGGGCGATGCCCAGGGCATGCACGACCCATTTCTCATGGCCGACCAGATCGGCCATGAGAATGAGCAGCAGGGCGATCGGCACATATTCGATGAAATTGGCGTGGGCGCGGATGGCCCGCTGCAATTCCGCAACGCCGCCATCGCCGATCTCGACCTTGTAGCGGTAGCGCAGCTGGATGACGCGCAGGCTGAGGACGACCAGCAGCAGGGCCAGCAGTCCGAAATAGATCGACGAGGCGAAGATCCGCATGACGGTACTATGGGGTACTGTCGCGGCCAGCGCCAGTGGCGAAAACGAGATAGCCCCTTCGCCCGTTACGGCCTGGCTGGGGCTTTTCGCCGCATGCGATAGGCGACGCCGGTCTCCTCGACGGCTTCGAAGCCGAAGCGCTCATAGAGATGCCGCGCCGGATTGGTCTTCAGCACGGCCAGGCGAATCGGCTTACGCGTCCCGCGCCATTCATCGTCGAGCAGGCGCATCAGGCGAGAGCCAATGCCCTGCCGCTGTCGCGTCGGATCGACATAGATCTGCTCGAGCACGATGGCGTCATCGGTTTCGCTGAGCCGCAACCAGCCGACCGTCACGCCGTCAACCTCGCACATGCGGGTCGTCTCGACCACGAAGCGCTTCTCGAAACGCGCGGCGACATAGTCGTCGGTCCAGCCCGGAAGCCGGCCGACATACGGCAGGGTCGTGGTGACGTAGATCCGGCGGGCGAAGTCGCGATCGGCCGGAACTGCCGGTCTCAGCCGCAGTTCCGGCTCGCGCGACACGAAAACAGAGGCGGTGTCAGGCCGCCTTGTCCATCAGGCCCTGCTTCACCAGCTCTTCGGCGATCTGCACGGCGTTGAGGGCCGCGCCCTTGCGCAGGTTGTCGGACACGCACCACATGGCCAGGCCGTGCGGCACGGATTTGTCGACGCGCAGGCGGCTGATATAGACCTTGTCCTCGCCCGCCGCCTCGATCGGCGTGACGTAGCCTTCATCCTGGCGCTGGTCGACGACCGAGCAGCCAGGCGCTTCGCGCAGGATGCGCCGCGCATCGGCGTCGGAGATCGGCTTCTCGAACTCAACGAACAGCGATTCCGAATGACCGACGAAGACCGGCACGCGCACGCAGGTCGCCACCACCTTGATCATGGGGTCGAGGATCTTCTTGGTCTCGACCTCCATCTTCCACTCTTCCTTGGTGAACCCGTCGTCCATGAAGACATCGATATGCGGGATCACGTTGAAGGCGATCTGCTTGGTGAACTTCCTCCGCTCGATCGACTGGTTGACGTAGACGTTGCGCGTCTGCTCGAAGAGCTCGTCCATGCCTTCCTTGCCCGCACCCGAGACCGACTGGTAGGTCGAGACCACGACACGCTTGATCTTGGCGAAGTCGTGCAGCGGCTTGAGCGCCACGACCATCTGCATGGTCGAGCAGTTCGGGTTGGCGATGATGTTGCGCTTGGTATAGCCCTTGAGCGCCTGCGGGTTGACCTCGGGCACGATCAGCGGTACGTCGGGATCCATGCGGAACTGCGAAGTGTTGTCGATGACGATGGCCCCGGCCTTGGCGGCGCGCGGGCTGTGCACGGCCGAGACCTTGGCGCCGGGCGACGACAGGACGATGTCGATGCCGCGAAAATCGAAATCGGCGAGGTCGCGGACCTTGAGCTCGTCGTTCTCGCCGTAGGAGATGGTCATGCCGATCGAGCGCGACGAGGCCAGCGGAATCACTTCGTCCGCCGGGAAGTTACGCTCGCCGAGGATTTTCAGCATCTCGCGCCCGACATTGCCGGTGGCGCCGACGACTGCAACCCTGTAGCCCATGACACGCTCTCTTTCCTCTGGTTGATCCTTCGTCTGCCGGACCGCCGCGCTGTGACTACGTCCGCCCGCGTCCTTCTAGTGTAGGACACGCTTGGCGCCGCGTCAGTCCAAAGCAAGAACGGGCTAGATACGATGCTCCCCAAGGCTTTGCAAGACATAAGGAGTGTTACGGAAATATTTCGGTTGCTTGGGGCCGGAACGCGTGGGCTATAGTCCGGTTTCGTTTTCTTAACCAATGTTGCTTTTGAGGCGTCGAAACGGTCATGAAGCTTCCCGGTTCCCAGGAACAGGCGCAAGAAGAGGTCCTGTTCTTCCGTCGCTGGCTGGCGCATCCGCTCAAGGTTGGCGCGCTCCTGCCCTCGTCGCCGTTTCTGGCCCGGCTGGTGGCCAAGCACACGCGCATCGGCGACGACGACGTCGTGGTCGAGCTGGGTGCCGGCACCGGTGCGGTGACCAAGGCGCTGCTCAACGCCGGCCTGCCCAAGGACCGGCTGTTCGTCGTCGAGATCGACGCCGACATGTGCACCTACCTGCGCAAATGGTATCCGCAGGCCCAGGTGATCCACGGCGACGCCGGCATGCTGCATGACATCCTGCCCAGCAAATGGCGCGGCAAGGTGTCGACCGTGATCTCGGGCATCCCGATGATCACCCTGCCCGACGACCTGCAGGCGCGCCTGATCCGCTCCTGGCTCGGTGAGCTCAAGCCCGGCGGCCGGATGCTGCAATACACCTACTCGCTGGTCTCGCCGATCCCGCAGAAGAAGTTCGGCCTGTCGGTGAAGCGCGCCGGCATGACCTTCCTCAACGTGCCGCCGGCCTCGGTCTTCAAGTACGAGAAGATCGAAACCGCCGCCTGAGGCCGCGTCGCGCAACGAGCGCAATGACGGGGCGGGTTCATCCCGCCCCGTTTTCGTTTTGCCGGGTTAGTTCGCCTGCCCGGCCGCTATGTTGACGGCGAGCGCGATCACCGTGGTGTTGAAAAAGAACGAGACCACGCTGTGCGCCAGGACCAGGCGGCGCAAGGCCGTGCTCAGCACCGAGACGTCCGAGACCTGGCAGGTCGTGCCGATGACGAACGAGAAATAGACGAAGTCCCAGGCGTGCGGCTCCTTGGTCTCGGGGAAGCCGAGGCCGCCGGCGTCGCGGCCTTTGGTCCCCTTGCCCCTCTCCCTGCCTTCGGAATGGCGCGTGTAATAGAGATGCGCGTAGTGGAAGGCCATCACCGCATGCAGGGTGAACCAGCCCAACGGGATGCTGGCCGCTGCCAGCCCCAGATGCAGGCCGCCGGTTTCGTCCTTGTTCACCAGGGTGAAGATGGCGCCCAGGCTGAGCGCGCTGGCGATCAGCGCCATCAGGATGATAACCAGGCCGCCTTCATCCTCGTAGGCCGCCCGGCGGCGCATGTCCGCCGGCGTGGTGCTGGCCGCCAGCCCGGCGGTGAAGGCGAGGTAGGCGAGAAAGAAGGCGTCGCCCCCGAACAGCAGGCGCAGCGCCGGTTCGCCAGGGGCGAGAAATCCGGTGACCAGGCCGAGCGCCGCGGCCGCGTAGAAGCGGCGATGATGAGCGATGTGATCGCCGAGCGGGCCGATCACCGGGCGACCGTCGGATCGAGGGTGAACAGGTCCTGCGGCTGGCCCACGCCGCGCAGCGCGAAGCGCCCGACCGAGGCCAGCGGCGGCGCGTTCGCCCCCAGGGCCCCGACGAAGGCGGAGGACAGCAGCAGCGGCCGGTCGACCGAGCGGCACATGGCGGCGATGCGGCTGACCTCGTTGACCGCCGGGCCGACCACGGTGAAGTCGAGCCGGTCGGCGCTGCCGACATTCCCGTAGAAGACGTCACCCACGTGCAGGCCGAGATACATCTCGGTGATCGGCAGCACGCTGGCCGCGCGTCGCCGGTTGAGCGCCGTGATGTCGCGCTCCGCCTTGGCGGCCGCCTCCAGGGCCGAGCAGCAGGCCCGGCTGCGGTTCTCGAAGTTGAAGATGGCGAGCACACCATCGCCCATCAGCTTGAGGACGTCGCCGCCATGCTCGTGGATGGCGCCGATGATGGTCTCGGCATAGTCGTTGAGCAGCGGGATGATCTGGTCGGGAGTCGCCGTGTCGGAGATCTTGGTGTAGCCGCGCAGGTCGCTGAACCACAGCACCGCCTTGATCTGGTCCGGGACGCCGCGCGCGATGTGGCCGCGCAGCACGCGCTGCCCCGCGTCGCGGCCGAGATAGGTCTTGACCAGCGTCTCGGCGATATTGCTCAGTGCCGCCGCCTTGAGGGCGATGGCCAAGGGTCGTATCGCCCGGCGCAACGTGGCGATATGCGCCTCGCTGAAGCCGCCGGCGGCATCCGAGGTCCAGGACGACATGATGCCGTCCATGATGGCGATGGTGCGCTCGCTGCCAAAGGAGGTCATCACCGCCAGGTAGTCGGTGGCGCCCGCCTGGCGCAGCTCGGGGAAGATGGAGAACTCGCCTTCGCTCTCTTCCGTCAGGCGCCGCCGCAGGACGGGCTCGCCTTTTTCAATCATGCGGAAGAACGGGCTGCGCCGCCAGGCGTCGCCGCGATCGCCCTCATTGGAGCCGGTGCGTCCGTACTCGGTGAGCTTGGTCTCGTTGCTACCCCGCTTCCAGACCACGGCACGCCCCTCGTGGACAGGGTGCAGCGTGTCGATACCGACGAAGCAGCGCTGGATCGGTATACCCGCCGAGGACATGCGCTCACAGGCGCCGGCCACCAGGTCGACCTCGCCCTTGTCGGTGAGTCCCGCCTCGTTCAGCCAGTCCGCGAGATCGTTGAACTGGGTCTCGTTCAATGGCTCTCCACTCGGGCTTACGCCGCTAGTCTGTCGAGCTCCTTGAGCAGCGCCTCGCCCATCTGCGTGGTCGATACCTTGGTGGCGCCGGGCTGCATGATGTCGGCGGTGCGCAAGCCGCTCTTCAGCACGTTCTTGGCCGCCTTCTCGATCAGGTCGGCGTCGTCCTTCAGGTCGAAGGAGTAGCGCAGCAGCATGGCGAAGCTCAGCAGCTGGGCCAGCGGGTTGGCCAGGTCCTTGCCGGCGATGTCGGGCGCGGAGCCGTGGATCGGCTCGTAGAGCGCCCGCCGGCCGCCGGTGGCGTCGGGTGCCCCCAGCGAGGCCGAGGGCAGCATGCCGAGCGAGCCGGTGAGCATCGAGGCGAGGTCGGAGAGCATGTCACCGAACAGGTTGTCGGTGACGATGACGTCGAACTGCTTGGGCCGGCGCACCAGCTGCATGGCGCAGTTGTCGGCGTACATGTGCTCGAGCTCGACGTCCTTATACTCGCCGTGCAGCCTGGTCATGGTCTCGCGCCACAGCACGCCGGTATGCATGACGTTGGCCTTCTCGACCGAGGTCACCTTGTTGCGGCGCTTGCGGGCGAGTTCGAAGGCCACGCGGCCGATGCGCTCGATCTCCGGGGTTGTATAAATCTGAGTATCAACACCACGCTTGGTACCGTCGGCGAGCGTGGTCACGCCGCGCGGCTCGCCGAAATAGACGCCGCCGGTGAGCTCGCGGAGAATCAAAATGTCGAGGCCCGAGACGACCTCGCGCTTGAGGGTCGAGGCGTCGGCCAGCTCCTCGTAGACCATGGCGGGCCTGAGGTTGGCGAACAGGCCAAGCTCCTTGCGCAGGCCGAGGATGGCGCGCTCGGGCTTCATCGAGAAATCGCCGGTGTCCCATTGCGGCCCGCCGACCGAGCCGAAGAGCACGGCATCGGTGGCCAGGGCGTCGGCCAGCACCGAGTCCGGCAGCGGCGTCTTCAGCTTGTCGATCGCCGCCCCGCCGACCAGGCCTTCCTTGATGTCGAAATGCACGGCGCGGCGCTTGTCGAACCAGTCGACGACGCGGCGCACCTGCTTCATCACCTCGGGGCCGATCCCGTCGCCGGGCAGGACCAGCATTTTCTTGTTCGCGGGCATGGACAGTCTCTCGTGCTAGTGGCCGGAAGCCGCCCGGGATCCCGGGCGGCGGGTGCCGGATACTAGACGAGAGCCTGTAGGAAGTCAGGCGGCCTTGAAGGGTATAGCCGACGCGGGCGGCACGCCGGCGACCGGCTTGGCCCGCGGCTCCGGTGCGGGTGCGACGTGGCACGCCCGGCGGTACCAATGCGGGATCCAGAAGCCGATGACCGCTCCGGCCGCGGCCCAAAGAGGGGCGACGAACCAGAAGGGATAGACCCGCCCGGCCGGAATGTCCGGGATCGAGCTCACCGCCTCGCCGGCGAGCCCGGCGATGCCGGTCATGACGAGGGCGGCCGCACCGCCCTCGAGCAGCCGCCATTGCAGCCCTGTCTTGATTCGCGCGCCGGGCTCGGCCCGGTTGTCACACAGCCAGGCGGTGAGGAACGCCACGGCGGCAAAGGCGGCGTACCACGGATACGAATACTGCAGATCGAAGAAGGCCGCGACCGGGTCCTTCATCAGGGCGGAGCGGTAGGCCCAGCCGATCAGCGCCGTGGCCAGGGCGGCGACCAGACCGGACAGGAGATAGGCGATGATCGGCCGCACGCTTTGTTCGTCGCGAACGCCGAACCGGCCATGGCGCTTCGGGGCGAGGGCGGCCACGACCGCCGCTCCGAAGCACAGGGCCGACACGGTCGACACCATGAACAGGCGCGGGATGGGCAGGCCGAGGTTCCGGGCGAACTGCGACAGGCCGATGATGCCGACGAAATAGACGATGAAGATCATCGCCATCACCATGACCAGCCGGTTCACCGGCAGCATTTCCGACGGTATGTCCTTCTCGGCCAGGCCGAGCAATGCCAGCCGGCGCCGGCGCTCGCCTTCGCTGGTTTCGCAACGCAGGATGGCGCGTGCCGCCAGCTCGGCGACCTGGGCGTGGGTGGCCTGGAACTGCTTGACGAAGCTCTGCTTGAGATCTTTCAGCGACTGGCTGATCGGGGTCGGGAGGGTGGCGCCGTCGAGCTCGCGATAGAGCGGGAAAAGCTTGTCGGCGAGATCGAGGACGTCGGCGACCGCCTTTTCGGCCGCAGTGAACGACTGGGCATTGGCGATGCGGAACGCGGCATAGCGGCGTTCCGTGCGCCATGCGTCAAGCGCCAGATAGAGATGCAGCAACCGGGTGAAGCGGTGCTGCAGCTTGCGGGCGCCCTCGATGTCGAGGTCGAGGGTCGTCACGCCCTGTCCGGCGCCGTCCCGGCTCTCCAGATGCTCGACCATGCGGCGGCAGGATTCGTCACCGATGACCAGCGTCCGGCGCTCCAGCGTGTCGGCCAGCCGGCGCACGGCAGCGGGGATCTCCCCGACGTCCCGGAAGAATGCCAGGAGCTTGGCGTCGACCCCCGACAGGATCGGGGCCCGCGGCAGCAGCGTGGTCATGATCAACGCGGCCGCCAGCGGACCGCTGACGGTAGCAACGCTGTCGGGTAGCTTGTCGACGCCGAGAACCATCGCCACCAGCTGCGGCGATGAGGCCGCAAGCCCGGCGAGCGCGCCGAACAGGATCAGCGCGCTCGCCACGTAGGCGGCCTGCACGACCTGGAACTTCACCCAGGTTGTCGACGAGCGGTTGTGCTCCGGCGTGTTGAAGCGCTCATGGGCGAAATAGAGGACCAGCAGGACGGACACGCCCCATTCGAACATCGGCACCATTGCTACCCCCTTGGCGGGGTCAATGATCCGAACGCGGGTACGCCCCGCCGCCGAGCAACTCTTAGCCGGGTGTCCGGACCGGACGTGTGAGCCGGTTCACAGCCTCTCCAAAGAGCCGGCGGCTCCCGCTAGGCGTTGGCGGCGGAGAGCCAGGGCTGGCTCTGCTTCTGCCTGGCCTCGTAGCTGTTGATGTCCTTTTCCTTCTGCAGGGTCAGGCCGACATCGTCGAGGCCGTTGAGCAGGCAGTGCTTGCGGAAGGGATCGATGTCGAACTTGACGCAGCCGCCATCGGGGCCGCGGATCTCCTGCTTCTCGAGATCGACCGACAGCGTGGCGTTGGCGCCGCGCTGGGCGTCGTCCATCAGCTTGTCGAGGTCTTCCTTCGACACCTTGATCGGCAGGATGCCGTTCTTGAAGCAGTTGTTGTAGAAAATGTCGGCGAACGAGGTCGAGATCACGCAGGTGATGCCGAAGTCGAGCAGCGCCCAGGGCGCGTGCTCGCGGCTCGAGCCGCAGCCGAAATTGTCGCCCGCCACGAGGATCTGCGCCTTGCGGTAGGCCGGCTTGTTGAGCACGAAGTCCGGGCGCTCCTTGCCGTCCGGCGTGTAGCGCATCTCCTCGAACAGCGCCTTGCCGAGGCCGGTGCGCTTGATCGTCTTGAGATGCAGCTTGGGGATGATCTTGTCGGTGTCGATGTTGATCATCGGCAGCGGGGCCGCGACGCCGGTGAGCTGCGTGAACTTGCGCATGCGGGAACTCCTACGAAGAAGCCTTGTCGGCCCGTATTTTATCAGACTGGCCGGTGACCACCAGCGTGCCGGCGAATATATCATGGACGGTCTGGGCCTTCACCGTGAACAGCGCCGGCAGGTAGCCGAGGCCGGACATGGCCAGCGTGGCGAGCTTGGTCACCTGGCGGAACCAGGCGCGCAGCGTGGACAGGCGTTCGCCCTTGAGCCCGGTCACGCGCATGCCCAGGAGCTGCTTGCCGGGTGTGGCCTGCGCCGGCGAGCTTTCGAACAGCCCGTAGTAGAGGAAGGCGATCACCGCGATCAGCCCGTAGGTCAGCCGCAGGCGCCAATACGCCTCCCGGCTTTCGCCGGCCAGCGTTTCAGCCCGCCCCTCGTTCACCGTGCCGTCGGGAAACCGCGCGCGGCCTTCGACCACGTGGAAGATGCGCACCGCGCCATCGGCGTAGATCCGCGTCTCGCGGCTGAACGCCGTCGTGCGCTCGATCCCGCCTTCGTGCTTGACGGTGTCGGGTTCCCCGACGCGTTCCACCAGCGTGTTGACCACCACCGGCTCTTCCCAGAACGGATCGAGCACCCGCGTGTCCCACTGCCCGGAGAAGAGGTTCGCGCCGTGCACCACTGCGACAACGGCCACGGCGATCACCGCCCCGTCGAGAGCGACGGCGGCCAGGCGCCGGACAAAGCCCGCGGTGTAGAGCGCCATCGGCGCGCCGGCCTCAGAGCTCGCGCACGTCGGTGAGCGTGCCCTTGACCGCCGCGGCCGCGGCCATCGCCGGGCTCAGCAGGTGGGTGCGCCCGCCGCGGCCCTGGCGGCCTTCGAAATTGCGGTTCGAGGTCGAGGCGCAGCGCTCGCCCGGCTCGAGCCGGTCGGCATTCATCGCCAGGCACATCGAGCAGCCCGGCTCGCGCCATTCGAAGCCCGCGGCGAGGAAGATCTTGTCGAGGCCTTCCTGCTCGGCCTGCTCCTTCACAAGGCCCGAGCCCGGCACGACCATGGCCTTGACCGAGCCGGCGACCTTGCGGCCCTTGGCGACCGCCGCCGCGGCGCGCAGGTCCTCGATGCGCGCGTTGGTGCAACTGCCGATGAACACGCGGTCGACCTTGACCTCGCTGAGCTTCGTGCCCGGCTTCAGGCCCATGTATTCGAGCGAGCGGGTCATCGCGGCGCGCTTGCCCTCGTCCTTCACATCGGCCGGGTTCGGCACCACGCCGGTGATCGGCAGCACGTCCTCGGGCGAGGTTCCCCAGGTGACCTGCGGCACGATGTCCTCGGCCTTCAACGTGACCTCGGTGTCGTACTGGGCGCCGGGATCGGACGGCAGGGTCTTCCAGTAGGCGAGGGCTGCTTCCCAGGCCGCGCCCTTGGGCGCGTACGGCCGGCCCTTGACGTAATTGAACGTGGTCTCGTCCGGCGCGATCAGGCCGCCGCGGGCGCCACCCTCGATGGTCATGTTGCAGACCGTCATGCGGCCTTCCATCGACAGGCCGCGGATGGCCGAGCCGGCGTATTCGATGACATGGCCAGTGCCGCCGGCCGTGCCTATCTTGCCGATGATCGCCAGCACGATGTCCTTGGCGGTGACGCCGGGGCGCAAAGTGCCGTCGACCGTGACGCGCATGTTCTTGGCCGGGCGCTGGATCAAGGTCTGGGTGGCCAGCACGTGCTCGACCTCGGAGGTGCCGATGCCGAAGGCCAGCGCGCCGAAGGCGCCGTGCGTCGCCGTGTGGCTGTCGCCGCAGACGATCGTCGTCCCCGGCAGGGTCAGCCCCTGCTCCGGCCCGATGATGTGCACGATGCCCTGGCGGATGTCGTTCATGCCGTAATACTCGATGCCGAACTCCCTGGTGTTCTGCTCGAGCGTGTCGACCTGAAGCTTGCTTTCCGGCTCGGTGATGCCCTGGCTGCGGTCGGTCGTCGGCACGTTGTGGTCGGCGACGGCGACGGTGAGATCCGGGCGGCGCACCTTGCGGCCCGTGTTGCGCAGGCCCTCGAAGGCCTGCGGGCTGGTCACCTCATGCACGAGATGCCGATCGATATAAATCAGGCAGGTGCCGTCGTCCTGCGTGTGGACGAGGTGCTGGTCCCAGATCTTGTCGAACAGCGTACGTGGCTTGCTCATCGTCACTCTCCCAATCACTGCCCCCTCACCCCAACCCTCTTGCCGTCGCCAATGTCACCTCTCCCTTGGGAGAGGTCGCGAGCGGCAGCGAGCGGGTGAGGGGGCCTTACCCTCGTGTCGTTAAGCGCTCTTCTTCTCGGCTTCGGCCTTGCGCGTCGCACGACGCTCGTCGCGGCCGGCCTTCTTCTTGGCGGTACGCTCGGCCTTCTGGGCCTCGTTCTTGGCCTTCGCCTCGGCCTTGGCGGCCGCCTTGGCTTCGGCCTTCGCCGTCGGCGCGCCAGCCGGCGCAGCAGCGGCGGCGTCCGGAGCGGGAGCACCCTCGAGCAGCTCGGCTTCGCTCATCTCGGCGGCCGAGGCAACGCCGGCCTTCTCCAGGATGCGCGCCTTCTTGCCGGTGCGGCCGCGCAGGTAATAGAGCTTGGCGCGGCGCACGTCGCCGCGGCGCACCACTTCGATGCTCGCCAGGCGCGGGCTGTAGAGCGGGAAGACGCGCTCCACACCTTCACCGAAGGAGATCTTGCGCACGGTGAACGAGGCGGCCATGCCCGCGCCCTCGCGGCCGATGCACACGCCCTCGAAGGCCTGCAGGCGCTCGCGCGTGCCCTCGACCACCTTGACGCTGACGCGCACGGTGTCGCCCGGGCCGAATTCCGGGATAGGGCGCTGCGCCGTGAGCTTGGCGATCTGGTCTTTTTCCAGTTGTTCGATGATGTTCATGACGACTTCTCCTTGGTATTCGAATGTAGCGGAAAATTCAGGTTCAGTGGCTCTTCGCGTAGCGCGCCCAGAGATCCGGGCGGCGTTCGCGGGTGATCTTTTCGGCCTCGGCGCGGCGCCAGGCGGCGATGTTGGCGTGGTGGCCGGAGACCAGCACGTCGGGTACCGGGCGGCCGCACCAGCTCTGCGGCCGCGTGTAGTGCGGGTATTCCAGCAGTCCGGCTTCGAAGCTTTCCTCGGCCAGCGATTCATCGGCGCCCATGACGCCCGGCAGCAGGCGCACGCAGGCATCGAGCAGGGCGATAGCCGCCGGCTCGCCGCCGGAGAGTACGAAATCGCCGAGCGAGACTTCCTCGAGGCCGCGCGCCTCGATGACCCGCTGATCGACGCCCTCGAAGCGGCCGCAAAGCACCACGACGCCCGGACCGGTGGCGAGCCGCTTGACCCGCCCCTGGTCGAGGACGCGGCCACGCGGCGTCAGGTAGATCGCCGGCGTGCCGGGTGCGGCGACGTTGAGCGCTGATTCGAGGGCGGCATCGACGATGTCGGGACGCATCACCATGCCGGCACCGCCGCCGAAAGGCTGGTCATCGACGGTGTGGTGCTTGTCGGTGGCGAAGGAGCGGATGTCGACGACATTCAGCGACCACAGGCCGGACTCGCGTGCGCGACCGGCCAGCGACGTCCCCAGGGGTCCCGGGAACATCGGCGGGAAGATCGTCAGCACTGACGCCTGCCAGCTCATCGCCGTCCTCCGAACGAAGAGAAACCGCTGAAGTCGCAGAGCAGCGCAGAGGTCGCGGAGAAAATAATTCCCCTCTGCGCCTCTCCGCGCTTCTCGGCGCTCTCCACGGTGATCGTCTTCGCTCTCATTCCTCGTCCTTTGTCTCCGGCCTTGCCTCGACTTCGTGCGGCGGATCCACGACGATCCGTCCGCCTTCGATATCGACCTCGGGCACCACCCGCTTGGTGAAGGACAGGAAGATGGTTTTGCCGCCCTCCACCTCCACCTCGACCAGGTCACCGGCTCCGTAGTTCGGCACCGACCTGACCCGGCCCATCGCGCTGCCGTCCGTCCGCTCCACCCGAAGGCCGATCAGATCGGCGGCGTACCACTCGCCTTTCTTCGGCCTCGGCAGCCTGTCGCGCCCGACATAGAGCCTGAGCCCCTTGAGCGCTTCGGCCGCGTTGCGGTCCTCGATCCCCGACAGCCGGGCGATCACCAGGCCCCGCACCTCGCCGCGCACCTTCACCGTGAAGCTGCGCGTGCCGCTTTCGTCCTCGACCGCGCCATACTTGCCGATCGCCTTGGGGTCGGCGGTGAAGGTCTTGAGCCGCACCTCGCCGCGCACCCCGTGAGCGCCGGCAATGGCGCCGAGGAGGATTTTGCGCGGCTGGTTCAGGCCGTGGCCTCCTTCGCCTCGCCGGCTTCAGCCGCCGCGGCCGCCGCCTTGGCGCGCTCCTGGGCCTTGGCCTTCGGGGCGCTCTTCTTCGGCGTCTCGTGGATCACCGGCTTCGGCCCGAGATTCGCCTCGTGCAGGAAGCGGGCAACGCGATCGGACGGCTTGGCGCCGACCGACAGCCAGTACTTGATGCGCTCGACATTGAGCACCACGCGCTGCGGGTTGCCCCTGTCGAGCATCGGGTCGTAGGTCCCGAGCTTCTCGAGGAAGCGCCCATCGCGCGGGCTGCGGCTGTCGGCCGCGACGATCTTGAAGAAGGGCCGGTTCTTTGCGCCGGCCCGCGTCATGCGGATCTTGGTAGCCATGTGTCTCGTGTTTCCTTTCGTAATCGTCGTTAAAGCGTGGACATCAATTCTTGAACTGGTCTTCGAACTTGCCCGGCAGATGGCAGCAGGCTTCGAGCTTGTGCCCGTCCGGATCGAAGACGAACGCGCCGTAGTAGTTGGCGTGATATTCGGGCCGCAGGCCCGGCTTGCCCTCGTCGCGCGCCCCGCGCGCCAGCGCCTCGCGGTGGAAGGCGTCGACCGACGGGCGGTCGGGCGCCACGAAAGCCAGGTGCGCGCCCGTTCCGGGCACCGCCTTGCCATAGCCGCCGTAGATCCAGAATTGCGGCTTGCCGGTCACGCCGTAGCCGGAGAAGACCTTGCCGCTATCCTCGAAATTCATCAGCCGCTTGTAGGCGAGCGTGCCGAGCACCGCGTCGTAGAAGGCGCGGGCCTTGTCGATATCGGTGACGGCGTAGGAGACGTGATCGAGCATGGTCAGCGCCGGAACAACGAGGCCATGCCGGCGCGGGCCAGGCCCTTCTGGCCGAGCTTCGACACCTGCTTGACCATGCGGCCCATTTCCATGAACTGCTTGATCAGCTTGTTGATCTCCTCGACCGAGGTGCCCGAGCCGGCGGCGATGCGCTGCTTGCGCCGGGCATTGAGCAGCTTGGGATAGCGCCGCTCCTTGGGCGTCATCGAGGAGATGATCGCCTCCTGGCGGCGCACTACCTTGTCATCGATCTTCGCCTCGGAGATCTGCTTCTGCATCTTGCCGATGCCCGGCAGCATGCCCATCATGCTCGACAGGCCGCCCATCTTGCGCAACTGCTTGAGCTGCGAGGCCATGTCCTCGAAATCGAACTCGCCCTTCTGCACCTTCCGGGCGAGCTTCTCGGCCTCTTCGCGCTCGACCGTTTCGGCCGCCTTCTCGACCAGGCCGACGATGTCGCCCATGCCCAGGATGCGGCCGGCGATACGGTCGGGATGGAAGACGTCGATGGCGTCGAGCTTCTCGCCGATGCCGATGAACTTGATCGGCTGGCCGGTGACGGCGCGCATCGACAGCGCAGCACCCCCGCGGGCATCGCCGTCGACACGGGTCAGCACGATGCCGGTGACGCCGATCTTCTCGTGGAAGGCGCGCGCCAGGTTGACCGCGTCCTGGCCGGTCATGGCGTCGGCGACCAGCAGCGTCTCGGCGGGGTTCACGGCCGCGCGCACGGCGGCCGCTTCGGCCATCAATTCCTCGTCGATCGCCAGGCGGCCGGCGGTATCGAGCAGGACGACGTCGTAGCCTTCCTTGGCGCCGACCTCGATCGCGCGCCTGGCGATCTCGACCGGCTGCTGCCCGGCGATGATCGGCAGCGTGGCCACCGACACCTGCGTGCCCAGCACGGCAAGCTGCTCCTGCGCCGCCGGCCGCCGGGTATCGAGCGAGGCCATCAGCACTTTTTTCTTGTCGCGCTCGGTCAGGCGCTTGGCGAGCTTGGCGGTGGTCGTCGTCTTGCCGGAGCCCTGCAGGCCGACCATCAGGATGGGGACCGGCGGCGTCGCGCGGAGGTTGATCTCCGAGGTCGAAGCGCCGAGCGTCGCCACGAGCTGGTCGTGGACGATCTTCACCACCATCTGGCCGGGCGTGACGCTGCGGATCACCTCCTGGCCGATCGCCGCCAGCTTCACCTGGGCGACGAAGTCCTTCACCACCTCGAGCGCCACGTCGGCCTCGAGCAGCGCCACGCGGACCTCGCGCAGCACGGCGTCGACATCGGCCTCGGTCAGCGCGCCGCGCTTGCGGAGCCGATCGAAGACGTCGCCCAGACGTTTGCTCAGTGACTCGAACATCGCGAACCCAAAAACACGTTGGCCCCGGTGCGCGATGACGCGGACCGGGGGAGACCCCCCTCGTCTTTCTCAAGAGGTTGGGGAGCCCAAGGGGCTGAACTGTCCCTTGAATGCGGCGGAAACTACGTCTTTACCGGGAGGGCGTCAAGGCGCCCGGCAGCCCCCGATGTTCGACCTTAAGCGCTTGATCTCTCACGCTGATGTGAAGAGCCGGCAGCGTCGCGCTGGCTAGGATGGCGCGAAGGAGATCGTCAACGGCATTCCCTGTTATAGCTGCGCCGACGTGTCGAAGGCCAAGGCCGGGCTGCTCAACCCGTCTGGCAAGGAAGCGCTGGCCCCGCCGCTTCCGCCGCCGCCGCCGGAGGAGGTGCGCGGCATCAATCAGCCGCTGCGCGAGGGGCCCCGCGGCACTCAGCTGAACCTCGCGATCTGATCGGCCAGGCTCGGCTGTTGTAGCAAACCCCGCTACACGATTTTGCCGCTACGCCTGCAGGCGCCGTCAGCGAAACACTGACGTGCTGTCTTGCGCGAGGTCGCCATGCAAAATCCAGTCTTCGGTATCGTCATCGCCAGTACGGCCGCGGTGGCGCTGCTGACCGGCTGCTCCCGTCCCGATCCCGTGGTCACCGAAGCACGACAGTGCCGCAGCCTGCCGACCGAGCGCGAGCGCGATCTGTGTTTCATGCGCCTCGAAACCGCCGGCTTCCCCTTTGCCCGCGATACCGTCGGCGGCCGCGCCGCCGAGGGCCCGTCCATGTCCGGTGATAACGGCGGCGGTGGATCTGCCAGCGGCGGGACTGCCAGTAGCGGGACTGCCGGCGGCAGCGCGAGCAGCGCCGGTGCCGGCGGCGCCAGTGCGGGTGGCGGG
>JALHMR010000053.1 GCA_022843945.1 Rhodospirillaceae bacterium
GCGACCGGGGGCGGGCGCCGCACGGGCGCGGCCCGGGCGATTCGCCGGGCCGCGAACTGGCGGGCCTTGTGGGCAGCGTGGCGTATGAAATGCTGCACTGCACAATAATGGGGGTGCCCGGGGGCCCCCGCAAGGGGTATCGGCTAACGCCTTGCGCCAGCCACATTCTGCGGGTACTCACGAGGCCGCATGCTTCGCCGTTTCCGCCTGGCCGCCGCCATGCTCGTGGTTATCGGCATCGCCGGGCCCGCCACCGCCCAGGTGCTGACCCCCGACACCGCGCCCTCGCGCTGGCTGCCGCCGTCGCGCCTGGCCGTGCTGCAGACCCTCGACAAGATCACCGGCCGGGTGCGGACGGTCGAGGCGCCGATCGAGCAGACCATCCGCTTCGGCACCTTGGACATCATGGCGCGCACCTGCCGCCAGCGGCCGCCGGAAGAGGCGCCGGAGAGTGCCGCTTTTCTCGAGATCCGCGAGATCAAGGCGGGCGAGACGCCGCGCACGCTGTTCGTCGGCTGGATGTTCGCCTCGTCGCCGGCCGTCTCGGCCCTCGAGCACCCGGTCTACGACGTCTGGGTCATCGAGTGCAGGAGCGCCACCCCCTCCGGGTCGAGCTCGCGGTAGAACACGGCGCGCACCGGCAGCGCCGCCTCCAGCCGCTTCTTGTAGTCGCGCCGGGCGATCTCCACCGCCCCGAAGCGCGTCAGGTGGGCGGTCACAAACTGCGTGTCGAGCAGCAGGAAGCCGCCGCGCCGCAGCCGGGTCACCAGGTGGACGAGGGCCGTCTTGCTGGCGTCGGTCTCGCGGCTGAACATGCTTTCACCGAAGAAGGCGCCGCCCAGCGCCACGCCGTAAAGCCCGCCGACGAGCTGATCGCCCCGCCAGCATTCGACGCTATGCGCGAAGCCGCGCTGGTGCAGGGTGCGGTAGAGCTGCAGGATCTGGGCATTGATCCAGGTCGATTTGCGCGACGGCGTGCGCTCGGCGCAGCCTTTCATGACGCCGGCGAAGTCCTGGTCGGCGGTCACCGTGAAGCGGCCGTGGCGGATGGTGCGCTTGAGCCGGCGCGGGACGTGGAAGGTCTCCAGGGGCAGAATCCCACGCCGTTCGGGATCGACCCAGAACAGTTCCGGGTCCTCGGCGCTCTCGGCCATGGGAAACAGCCCGGCCGCGTAGGCGCGCAGCAGCAGATCCGGGGTGAGATCGCTCATGGGTGTCGAATATGTAGCCCTCACCGTAATTTAAGGCGAGAGGCGAGGTTTGCACGATCGACCAAGAGCGATAAAATAGGAGCCCTTCTGTAAGATGGTCCAATGAGCAACACCGAAGCCAGCTTCCCGCCGCCGGGCACCCCCGACGCGCCGGAAATTCTCGAGATCCGCAGCAAGCAGGTGGATTACAGCCGGCCGCTGCCGGGAACCTACCTGACCACCGGCGTGCGCGCGGCGCGCGGCTACCGCTTCAGCAAGTTCTGCATGAGCCTGATGGACGTGGCGAAGCGCGAGGCGCTCAAGGCCGATCCCGAGAAGGCCATGGCCGAGGCGGGCCTGAGCGACTATGAGAAACAGCTCATCCGCGACAAGGACTGGAACGGCATGCTGCGTTACGGCACCAGCACCTTCATGGTGCTCAAGCTGAGCAATGCGCTGGGTGTGGGCCAGAACCGCACCGGCGCCGCCATGCGCGGCCAGACCTACGAGGAATTCATGGCGACCCGCAACGTGAAGGAGGCCAGCTGATGGCCGGCAAGGGACGCATCATCGGCGGCCTGGCGTCGTCGCACGCGCCGTCGATCGCCGTGGCGCTCAATACGGGCAAGGACCAGACGGCGCAGTGGAAGCCGCTGTTCGACGGCTACCAGCCGATGATCAAGTGGCTGGAGGAGAAGAAGCCCGACGTCATCGTGCTGATCGCCAACGACCACGCCAACACGTTCTTCTTCGACAAGTATCCCTGCTTTGCGCTGGGCGTTGCCCCGGTGCACGAGATCGCCGACGAGGGCTGGGGCCGCTGGCCCTTCGAGCCGGTCCCCGGCCATCCCGAATTCGCCTGGCAGCTCGCCCATTCGCTGGTCGATGACGAGTTCGACATCGCGGTCTGCCAGGAGATGCCGCTCGACCACGGCTTTCTCACTCCGCTCGCCTGCACCTTCCCGCCCGAGCGGCGCTGGCAGGTGCCGGTGGTGCCGATCGTGGTCAACGTGCTGCAGCCGCCGATCCCCACCGCCCGCCGCTGCTTCAAGCTCGGCCAGGCGATCCGCCGCGCGGTCGAGGCCTACCCGAAGGACCTGCGCGTCGCCATGTTCGGCACCGGCGGCCTGTCGCACCAGCTGAGCGGCGAGCGCTACGGCTACAACAACAACGAATGGGACCACCAGTTCCTGCAGCTGATCGAGAAGGACCCCGAGCGCGTAGCGCGCATGAGCCACCAGGAGCTGATGGAGATCGGCGGCGCCGATGGCGTCGAGGTCATCATGTGGCTGGTGATGCGCGGCGCGCTCTCCAACGACATCACCTGCCGCCACCGCAACTACTACCACCCGATGGTCACCGGCTTCGGCCAGATGATCCTCGAGGAGCCCAACGACGGCCTCGGCGCCCGCGCCATGGCGGCGGAGTGACACAACGTCCATGAAGCTCAGCAGCGAACGTATCCTGACGACCCATGTCGGCAGCCTGCCGCGCTCGGCCCCGGTCTGCGAGCTGCTGATCGCCAAGGAAAAGGCGCAGCCCTACGACAAGGAGACCTTCGAGCGCACCATGCGCGAGGAGGTGGCCGCGGTGGTGAAGCGCCAGGTCGAGATCGGCATCGACATCGTCAGCGACGGCGAAACGGCCAAGATCGGCTACTCCACCTATATGCAGGAGCGGCTGACCGGGTTCGGCGGCCATGTCGACCGCAAGCCGGCCACCGACCTCGCCGACTACCCCGATCTGCGCAAGAAGCTCGCCGTGATCATGGGGCCGCAGGAGTTCAACCGCGCCTCGTGCATCGGGCCCGTCGAGGTCAAGAATCTCGAGCCGCTGCAGCGCGACCTGGTGAATTTCGGGGCGGCCCTGCGCGGCTCGAAGGCGGCCGAGGGCTTCCTCAACGCCGCCTCGCCGGGGGTGGTCACCGCCTTCCAGCTCAACAAGTACTACAAGTCCCACGAGGACTATGTCGGCGCCGTCGCCGCGGCCATGAAGGTGGAGTATGAGGCCATCGTGCGGGCCGGGTTCGTGCTGCAGGTCGACTGTCCCGATTTCGCCATGGCCCGGCATACCGGCTACCAGGATCTGAGCGAGCCCGAATTCCTGACCCGCACCCAGCAGAATGTCGAGGCGCTGAACGCAGCACTCGCCGACATCCCGGCCGACCGCGTGCGCATGCATATCTGCTGGGGCAATTACGAGGGTCCGCACGACCACGACATCGACCTCGCCAAGGTCCTGCCGATGATCCTCAGGGCGAAGCCGCAGGCGATCGCCTTCGAGGCGGCCAATCCGCGCCACGACCACGAATGGGTGGTCTGGAAAGAGGCGAAGCTGCCGGACGACAAGGTGCTCATACCCGGCGTGCTCGACACCTGTACCAATTACGTCGAGCATCCCGATCTCGTCGCCCAGCGCCTCGGCCGCTATGCCGATATCGTGGGACGCGAGCGGGTGCTGGCCGGCACGGATTGCGGCTTCGGCACCTTCGCCGGCTACGGCAAGGTCGACCCGGCGGTGGCCTACAAGAAGCTCAAGGCCCTGGTCGAGGGCGCGGCCATCGCCTCGAAAAAGCTGTGGCGGCGTTCGCCGCGCTGACGCGCTATTTCGGGCGCCAGGCCGGCGACATCTGACGCGCTTCGGCGACACCGCCCTTGAGAAACTGCTCGATGGGGGCGTCGCAGCGCGAACCGGCGCGGGCGAGGCCACGAGCGGCGATGGCATTGGCGGCGTCGATCACCGGGCGGCCGACGTCGTTCTGCAGCGCGCCGACGATATCGGCGATCCGGCTGTCGAATTCTTGGCGGATCTCCTGCGGCATCAGCTTGCACTGGTCGTCCAGCTTCTGCGCCAGGAACAGCATCGCTACACGCTCCGCGTCGCGTTCGATCTCGGTGGCGCGGCTGAAGCGTTGACCGGTCAGAGCGAAGGCCGTCTCGCGGCTCATCGCGAGCGTTCCCGAGACCAATTCCTCGGTCTTGCTGCCGCAGACCTCGGCATTCGCAGCGCCGCGGGCACCCTGCTGAATGGTGATTAGGACTTCCATTCCGACATGACGGGCCAGACCAAGATTGGTCTGCGCGACGTTCCACTCGAATTCTCGCTTCAACTCGGGGCTCAGATGATTGCAGCGCTGGTCGAGGAACCAGCCACCAGCCACGGTGGCGAACTGGTCCAGCAGGCGCCCTAACGCGACATCACGATCGGCTGGGGCGGGCGACTGCGCTGCGGCACCGGCAGTGAGGCCCAGACCGATGAGGACCAGGGCGGTGCGCAGGAGGGCCATCGGTGTTTCCGTCTAGACCTTCAGCCCGGCGAACTTCTCCAGCCAGTGGATGTCGTAATTGCCGTCGATGAAGGCCGGCTCGCGCACCAGGCGGCGGTGCAGCGGCAGGGTCGTGTCGATGCCGCCGATCACGTATTCATCCAGCGCGCGGCGCAGGCGCATCAGGCACTCGTTGCGCGAGGTGCCGTGCACCACCAGCTTGGCGATCATGCTGTCGTAGTGCGGCGGCACGGCGTAGCCGGCGTAGAGCGCTGAGTCGACGCGGACACCGAGGCCGCCCGGCGCGTGGTAGGCGGTGATGCGCCCGGGCGAGGGCCGGAAGGTCTCCGGATCCTCGGCGTTGATCCGGCACTCGATGGCGTGGCCGTGGAAGCGCACGTGCTCCTGGCGGAAGGGCAGGGTGCCGCCGGCGGCGATCTTGATCTGCTCGCGCACCAGGTCGAGGCCGGTGACCATCTCGGTGACCGGATGCTCGACCTGCAGGCGGGTGTTCATCTCGATGAAGTAGAACTTGCCGTCCTCGTAGAGGAACTCGATGGTGCCGGCGTTGCGATAGCCGAGCTTGGTGATGGCGGCGCGCACAATCTCGCCGATCTCCTTGCGCTGCTTGTCGTTGAGCGCGGCCGAGGGGCTCTCCTCCAGCACCTTCTGGTGCTTGCGCTGCAGCGAGCAGTCGCGCTCGCCCAGATGCACGGCGTTGCCGAAGCTGTCGGCGATGACCTGGATCTCGATGTGCCGCGGATGGCTGAGATACTTCTCGAGATAGACCTGGTCGTTGCCGAAGGCGGCCCCGGCCTCGGCCTTGGCCATGCGCAGGGCCTCGAGCAGCTCGCTTTCGCTGCGCGCCACCTTCATGCCGCGTCCGCCGCCGCCCGCCGCCGCCTTGATCAGCACCGGGTAGCCGATCTCGCCCGCCACCTTGCGGGCCATCTCCGGATTGGTGATGGCGCCCTCGGAGCCGGGCACGCAGGGGATGCCGAGCTTCCTGGCCGTCCACTTGGCGATGACCTTGTCGCCCATCATGCGGATGTGCTCGGGCGACGGGCCGATGAAGGCCAGGCCGTGCTCCTCGACCATGGCGGCGAACTCGGCGTTCTCGGAGAGGAAGCCATAGCCGGGATGGATGGCGTCGGCGCCGGTGATGGTGGCGGCCGAGAGGATGGCGGCGGCGTTGAGGTAGCTGTCGCGGGCCGCCGGCGGGCCGATGCACACGGACTCGTCGGCCAGGCGCACATGCATGGCCTCGGCGTCGGCGGTCGAATGCACCGCCACGGTGGCAATGCCGAGCTCCTGGCAGGCGCGGTGGATGCGAAGCGCGATCTCGCCGCGGTTCGCGATCAGGACTTTTTCGAACATGGCGCGCCCGGGCCCCGGCGCGCTCAGTCGATGACGAGCAGCGGCTCGCCGTACTCGACCGGGGCGCCGTTGGCCACCAGGATGCGCGACACCGTGCCGGCGCGCGGCGCGCGGATCGGGTTCATCACCTTCATCGCCTCGATGATCAGCAGGGTCTGGCCCTCGCGCACCCGGTCGCCTTCCTTGACCAAGCTGGGAGCCCCCGGCTCGCCGGCCAGGTAGACCGTACCGACCATCGGTGAGACGACGGCATTGACCGGCGGCTCCCCCGGCCCGGGGGCGACGGCGACCGGTGCCGCCGGGGCGGCGGTGGCGACCACGGTGGTGGCCGTCGGCCCGGCCAGGCGGGCGACGCGGATCCGGCGCTCGCCCTCGGCGTACTCGATCTCACCCAGACCGGTCTCCTCGAGCAGCTTGGCCAGGGCCCGGATCAGCTCCGGGTCGACAGAGAGCTTGGCCGTCATGCCTTCTTGCTCCCCAGGATGGTGGCCAGCGCCTCGAGGGCGAAGAGGTAGCCCTGCGGTCCCAGGCCGACGATGACCCCCTTGGCCACGGCGCTGATATAGGAGTGGTGGCGGAAGCTCTCGCGGGCGTGGATGTTCGAGATATGCACCTCGATCACCGGCAGTTCGGCCAGGTTGAGGGCGTCGAGAATGGCCACCGAGGTATGGGTCAGGGCGCCGGCGTTGATCACGATGCCGTCGGCATTGTCGCGCGCCTCCTGGATCCACTCGACCAGCTGGCCCTCGTGGTTGGACTGGCGGAATTCGAGCTCCAGGCCCAGGCCGGCGGCGCGCTCGCGGCAGGAGGCCTCGATGTCACCCAGCGTGGTGCGGCCATAGACCTCGGGCTGGCGCACGCCGAGCATGTTGAGGTTCGGTCCGTTGAGGACGAGGATGACGGGAGCGGCCACGAAACGGGTCTTTCGGAGGGTCGGTTGCGGGCGCGGCGTTTATAGCACGCTCGCCTTGCGGTGCAATCGTGGCCGGGACGGCGCCCAGGGCCAAGATTCTGGGTCGCGGGCGGCGATTTTTACTTTCAATTCAGAAGAATCGCCCTATAAATTTTTCCTTAGACGCACCCGCACGTGCCTCTGGCCCCCGGCGTCGAGACTCACCGCATGCACACGAGACTGCGCGGTGGGCACAGCAAGGGGTGGCTTACGCAACGACGTCAGGCGTCCTCATTCTGAACCGGTGCCAGATTGAAACGGCACCATCGGACGTCCGATTTGAATCGGATAGGGGACCACCGACCGAAGCGGTCGCCGAAGAAGCGGCGACGCCACCCGGACAGCCACAGGAGCCTGGGGATGACGCCGAAGATTGCCCGCTTTCTTGCCGAGAACAGCCCGCCGACGCCCTTCCTGGTCGTCGACCTGGACGTGATCGCGCACAACTACAAGCGCCTCGCCAAGGCGATGCCGCTGGCCAGCATCTTCTACGCGGTGAAAGCCAACCCGGCGCCCGAGATCATCAAGGTTCTGTCCAAGCTCGGCTCGAGCTTCGATACGGCTTCGATCTACGAGATCGAGGACTGCCTGGGTCTCGGCATCGGCGCCGACCGCATCTCCTTCGGCAACACCATCAAGAAGGAAGTCGATATCGCCCGGGCCTTCAAGCACGGGGTGAACCTCTTTGCTTTCGACAGCCAGGCAGAGCTCGACAAGCTCGCCAAGGCCGCCCCCGGGGCGCGGGTGTTCTGCCGCATCTTCATGACCGGTGAGGGCGCCGACTGGCCGCTGTCGCGCAAGTTCGGCTGCGACCTCGACATGGCCCGCGATCTGCTCATTCAGGCCCGCGACATGGGCCTCGACCCGCACGGCGTCTCGTTCCATGTCGGCTCGCAGCAGCGCGACCTGACCCAGTGGGACATCGCGGTCGGCAAGACCAAGATGCTGTTCACGGCCCTGAACGAAAAGGGCATCGAGCTCAAGATGGTCAATCTGGGCGGCGGCTTCCCGGCCAAGTACCGCACGCGCATCCCGACCGCCGATGCCTACGGCGAGGCGATCATGCGCGCCATGACCGAGCATTTCGGCAACAACCTGCCGCAGATGATCATCGAGCCCGGCCGCGGCATCGCCGGCGACGCCGGCGTCATCCAGGCCGAGGTCGTGCTGGTCTCGACCAAGACCTACGACGACAACCGCCGCTGGGTGTATCTCGACATCGGCAAGTTCGGCGGCCTGCCCGAGACCATGGGCGAGGCGATCCAGTACCGCCTGAAGACCCCGTATGAGAGTGGCCCGAAGGGCCCGGTCGTGCTCGCCGGCCCGACCTGCGACGAGGTCGACGTGCTCTACGACAAGGCCGACTACAAGCTGCCGCTGGCCCTCAAGGTCGGCGACAAGGTGCAGATCCTGTCGGCGGGCGCCTACACGACCACCTATTCGTCGGTGGCCTTCAACGGCATCCCGCCGCTCCGCGGCTACTACATCTAAGTCTTATAGGCGTTTCGCAGGCAACGGCCCGGGCCAAATCCGGGCCGTTTTGCATTGCAGGAGAGCCGCTTGCCGGCCCCGGCGCCGGCAGGAAGTCCTTGGAAAACCGGCCGCCGCCGCCGTATATTCCCGCCAATTCGCCGCCCCTGCGCGGCACCCGTTACTGAAGGATTGGCTGGATGGCGAAGGAAGACTTGATCGAGTTCGACGGCACGGTGGTCGAGGTTCTGCCCGACTCCCGCTTCCGGGTGAAACTCGACAATGGCCATGAGACGATGGCCTACGTCTCCGGCCGCGTGAAGAAGAACCGCATCCGCATCATCGCCGGCGACCGCGTGATGCTGGAAATGACGCCCTACGACCTGTCGAAGAGCCGCATCACCTTCCGCCATAAGGACGAGCGCGCGGCCCCCGTGGGCGGCGGCGGCAAGCGTCCGGGCGCGCAGAATTTTCGGCGCCGCCGCTAGGGCCATGCCGGGGGCGGGGCTCTACCGCTCCCTAAGCGTGCCGCGCCACCGGGCTGAGTTGTCGTAAGCGCCCGTGTCCAAGCCCAACACCCTGACCTATACCCTAGAGGCGCTCGCCATGCGCCTCGGCTATGCCGTCTTTGGCAATCTGCCGATCCCTGTCTCGTCCGGACTCTTCGGCCGGCTGGCGCGCTGGATCGGTCCGCTTCTGCCGATCCATCGCCGCGCCGAACAGCGTCTGGCCCGGGCGCTGCCGGAGCTCAGCGCCGAGGAACGGCGCGTCATACTCCGGCGCATGTGGGAAAATTTCGGCCGCGTCTTCGGCGAGTATCCACACCTGAGCGCCTTCGAGCTCGAAGGACCCAATGCCCGTATCGAGCTGGTCGGGGCCGAGCATCTCGATCGCCTGCGCGACGACAAGGCGGCGGCGTTCCTGGTTTCGGCCCATTACGGCAACTGGGAGGCCCTGCTGCGCGTCGCGCAGCTCCGTGGGCTCGACCTGACCTTCGTCCGCCGCGAAGCCAACAATCCGGGTGCCGAGAAAGTCCTGCGTTCGATGGGCCATTGGCGGGGCCGTTCGATCGCCAAGGGATCCCGGGGTGGGCGCGAGATGCTTCGCTCACTGTCGAACAACGAGCGGCTGTTCCTGCTGATCGACCAGAAGATGAACGACGGGATTGCCGTGCCGTTCTTCGGCCGCGATGCCATGACGGCGCCGGCCGTCGGACGCTTGGCTCTCGCCTATCAGTGCCCGGTTGTCATGGCCCGCGTCGAGCGTCTGGAAGGGGCGCGGTTCCGCGTGACGGCGTATCCACCGCTCAAATTCGCGCCGAGCGGCGACAAGGAAGCCGATACGCTGGCGATCATGAAGCAGCTGAACGAAGTGGTCGAAGGCTGGATCCGGGAACGCCCGGATCAGTGGCTATGGCTTCACAACCGCTGGCCCGATTGACGCGTCGGCCGCCTCGACAGGCGCGTCCGCGGCGGGTGCCTCGGGCAGGGTGACGCCGTACTTGCGGCGCACGGCTTGAGTGAAACCCTGCAGCCAGCGCGCCCGCTCCAGCTCATTGCGATAGGGATTGAGCGCCTCGGCATGGCGATAGATGACCTGGGGCGAACTCGCTTCCTCGCAATTCATCCCGGCCAGCCAGCCCTTGGCATAGACGCGGCTGAGCTCAAACGGCGTCAGCACCGATGCTTCCGGCGCGGTCGACGGAGCACTGACTTTCCGGGGAGGGGTAGGACGCGACATGGGGATGAACTTTCGTCGTTTCGGTTTTCTATCGACCCCGGGGCGGGATCCGGCAAGAGCGGGTGCTGCCCGGATAACCCGGCTTTGCCGGGTTGGGACCCACGAAAGGATAGTCCTCTTATGCTTTTAGATGGTTATGGCCAGGCTCCGGAACAAGGGCGCGGCGGTATCTCAGGGAGAGGATTTGGTCTAAAGAGGGGTGAGGGTTGCGCGGTCCGCAACCCCGCCATTCACGGCTCCGCCTTGGCCTCGGTCCGTCCGTCCGGTTAACTCCTCTAATGGAACACCAATCCCACGGCTTGGCGCCGCTCGCCGCGTGCCTCGCCACCATCCTCGGCGGTTCGGCGATGGTTGCCACGCGTTTCGCGGTGGGTGAGATCGAGCCAGCGACGCTCGCATTTTATCGCCATGCCGGGGCCGGGCTGCTGATCGTCCTGCTCGCGACCGCCATCCTGGGCCGGCGGCTGTGGTCCTCGATCGCGGCGGCCGATCTTCCCGCGATCCTCGCCCTGGGTGTCGTGCAGTACGCCGCGTTCGGCTGGCTGTTCGCCGCCGGCCTGTCCTATGTGCCGGCCGGCCGCGGCGCGCTGGCCATCGCGACCTACCCGATTCAGACGCTCATCCTCGCGGCCCTGCTGGGGCGCGAGCGGCTGACGACGATCAAGGTCGTGGGCGCGCTGATCGGCCTCGGCGGCGTGGCGCTGGCGCTGGCGGACCGGACGTCGGCCGAAGGGCCCGATGTCTGGAAGGGCGACGTGCTCCTGCTGGGCGCCGCCTTCCTCGGCTCGGTCTACAACGTCTTCTCCGGCCCCTACCTGCGGCGCAACTCGGCCCTGGCCGTCACCGGCCTGCAGATCCTGGTTGGCGCGGCGCTCCTCCTGATAGCGCTGCTGATCAACGGCTCGCCGCTGATCCTCACAGGCATCTCGCTGCCGGCCTGGGGAGCGCTGGCCTGGCTGATCACGATCGGCGGCGTGGTCTGCTTCTATCTGTGGATCTGGGCGCTCGAGCACACCATGCCGTCGCGCGTCTCCATCGCGGTGACGCTGAATCCCATCTCGGCCGCCCTGCTCGGGGCGCTCCTGCTGGCGGAGCCGCTGACCGGCCGCCTGGCCGCGGGCCTGGTCGCCGTGGTCATCGGCCTTGCCCTGGCCAACTGGCCTGCCCGTTCGGTGGCCGTCGCCGCGCGCTGACTCCCGGCGGCTGCGCGATCCCGGTATTCTGCCGCCACCCACCAGTCCCGAGTCGGGGCCGCCGCAAGGACGGCGATTCAACCGAATGCGCTTCCACTTCCTCCTGACCAACCACTACCCGTTCGGCTGCTATCGCATCGAGGACATCGTCGTGCCGATCGCGGCCGGGCTTGCCGAGCTTGGCCATACCATCACCTACGGGTTCGATGACGACATCCCGCCCTGGCCGGTCGTCAATCTCGTGGTCGAGAACTTCAACGATCCGGCCGTGGTCGACGAGATCGCGCGGCGGCGCGGCAGCGATACCCGCTATTGCTTCGGCCTCCTGGCGCACGAGGACCTCGACGACCGGACCGTCTTCGCCCATCCCGACTATCCCTACCGGCGCCACAACCTCGAACGCGTTCTGCCGCTCATCGACTTCGGGTGGTCAATCATTCCCTGCGACTACGGCGGGCTCGCCGGGGGCGAGAAGATGCGCTTCCTGGAATACGGCTACGTGCCGGCGCTGCGGCGTGACGGCGTGCTGCCGCGCGATATCGACGCTCTGTTCTACAGCGATCTTGGCGAGCGCCGCCTGCCGCTGTTCAACGCCCTGGCGCAGCGCGGGCTCAGCGTCTCCGCCACCTTCGGCGTGCTGCCCGATTATATGAAGCTGGAGCTTCTCGATCGCTGCCGCGTCGTGGTCGATGTCCGGCGCCGCGAGAGTGTCCGCTACCTGACGCCGACGCGCCTGGTCGCAGCGCTGCATGCCGGCGTGGCCATCGTCTCGGAACAGTACGACACCAGCCCCCTGGCGCGCCTCTATCGCTATGTCGCCGGCACGGACCACGCGCAGCTGCTCGATATGTGCGAGGCGGTCGCCTCGTCGCCCAAGGTGCGCGAGCTGGGTATCGCCACGCGGGAGCTGTTCGCCGCCGAGACGTCCATGGCGCGCAATCTGCGCGCGGCGATGAGCGGCACGGTCTTTGCCGGGCTCGCGGTCTGACGCCGTGCATTTTCACTTCCAGCTCGCCAATCACTACTTCGCCGGGCTTTACCGGATCGACGATATCGTCTCGCCGATCGTCTGGGGGCTGCGCGCCCTCGGCCACCAGGTGACCAGCGGCATCCTTCCCCATCTCCCGTCGTGGCCCTCGGCCGTGGTCATCCAGGAATTCTTCGATCGCGAGGGCTCGGCCGAGGAGGTCCTGAACTGGAAGCTCGGACCGGGGCCGCGCAAATGCCTCGGCCTGATCTGCACCGAGGATCTCAACGATGACCTGGTGATGGGCGATCCGCGCTGGCCGCGGCGGCGCGACAGCCTGCTGCGCATCCTGCCGCATTGCGACTTCGTCTGGACGATCATCCCCGGCGGCTACGAATTGCATGTCCCGCCGGAACGGCTGGCCTTCATCGACTACGGCTATGTCGAGGCGTTGCGCCGGGACGGGCTGCCGGCGGCGCAGCGCGATATCGATGTGCTGTTCTACGCCACGATCAACGAGCGGCGGCAGCGCCTGTACGACGCGCTGACCCGGCAGGGGCTGCGTGTGGCGGCGACGCGCGGCTACCTGCCGGACTACATTCGCTACAACCTGATGAGCCGCGCTCGCCTGGTGCTTGACGTGCGGCGCGGCGACGACGTGCGCTTCACCTCGCCGTCGCGCATCGCCGCCGCCCTGCAGCTCGGCTCCACGGTCGTCTCCGAGTTGTTCGACACCAGCCGCCTGGGCAACCTCTACAAGTACACTGAGGCCCATCCGTTCGAGGCGATCGAGAGGCAGTGCCTGGCGCTCGCCCAGGCGCCGGACGTGGTCGAGCGTGGCCTGGCCGCGCGCGAGCGCTTCCGCAGCGAAACCTCGATGGCGAGAAATATGGGCGAGGCGCTGGCCCTGCCGGTGTTCAAGGAGCTGGCGGCCGCGGGTGCGCCATGATCTTCAACTTCATCCTGCGCAATCATCACGACACCTCGCTCAACTCGATGGCCGATCTGCTGCAGCCGATCTGGCACGGGCTCCGCGAGAACGGCCACCAGGTCATCGGCTTCGGCACGCGCTTCTACAAGCCCCCCGCGGTCAATGTCCTGGTCGAGTTCTTCAACGAAGACCCCTTCGTCGATGGGCTGCTGCGGCTCAAGCAGGAGCAGGGGGAGGGGATGATCCTCGGGCTGATCTGCACCGAGGATCCGCAGGACGGGATGGTGATGAACGACTTCCCCAACCGGCGCCCGAACCTCGAGCGCATCCTGTCGGTGGTCGACTTCGTCTGGACGCTGCTGCCGGTGAGGGAATACTACGAGCGGGCCGGCGTCAGCGATCGAACCCGGGTCCTCCGATACGGCTTCAGCCCCGGCTGTCTCGACCGGGATCTGATCACCGACCCGCTGCGGCGCGACCTGGACGCGGTGCTCTACGGCAATGAGCACGGCCGTCGGGCAACCGTCGCGGCCGCGATCCGCCAGCGTGGGGTGGGCTGCGTCGTCACCTATCGTGAGTTCTACCCGGGCTTCATGACCGACGACCTGCTGCGCCGCTCGAAGCTGGTGCTCGACCTGCGGCGCGGCGAGCAGGTGCGGTTCCTGTCGCCGACCCGGATCGTCAAGGCCCTGCATAGCGGCGCGCTCGTGCTCTCGGAACGCTTCGACACCAGCGAGATCGCCGGCCTCTATGACTACACCGTGACCTGTGCTTACGAGGAGATGGCCGAGAGGGCCGTCGATCTCGTGCGCTCCGGCGATGCCGTGGCACTGGGCCTCGAGACCCTGAGCCGGTTCAAGGCCGGGCCCTCGATGGCGTCGAACATCGCGGCCGCGATGACGCTTCCGGTCTTCGATCGCCTGAAACAGCTCGAACGGGCGCCCGGCCCATGATGGTCAGCTTCAATTTCGCCCTCTATCCCCGGGTCGAGATGCGCCGCCTGCACACGCATATCGTCCCGCTGCTGGACGGCCTGGCGGAGGGCGGTCACCGCGTCGAGCGGTTCGCCGTCGGCCTCAGGCCGCCGCCCGTCATCAACGTGCTGCCCTACCACCGGGCGGAGGGCGCGGCGGCCAACGACCTGATCGGCCTGCTGCAGGCGGGTGGGGCGGGGTTCTGTGCCGGGCTGCTCTGTCTCGATCCCGTGGTCGACGACATGGACGACGAACGGGCGGAGGATCCGGTCCTGGCGCGGCTGGCCCCGGTGGTCGATTTCGTGTGGAGTGTCCTGCCGCCGGAGACGGTGCCGGGACTGGGCGGTGCCGCCGGCAAGACGGCGCGCATTCGCTACGGATATTGCGCGCGCTCCCTCGGGCCCAAGGCCGACGGCCATGCGGTGCCGCCGGATATCGACGTCACGCTGCGCGGGGCGACCACGCCCCGCCGCAAGGCGGTCTTCGATGCGCTCAGCCAGCGGGGTTTTTCCTGCTTCTGGATCGACGTCCTCGCGCTGCCGCACTACATCACCGACGACATCCTGTCGCGCTCGAAAATCGTGGTCGACTTCCGGCCGGAGGACGGGCGGCGCGGGGGCTCGCCAGCGCTGACCGCCCAGGCGCTCCACAACGCGGCCGTGGTCGTCTCTGAGATCGGCGCTCCGGGATGGCACGAGGAGTTTCAGCCCTATTCGATTCCGACCCCGGCGGACCAGATCGTCGAGCGCTGCGAGCAGGTGCTGCGCTCGGGCCTGCATGCCGGTCTCGGCGGCGCGGCGCTGCAGAAGTATCGGGCCGAGACCTCGATGCGTGAGACCATGGAGGCCGCCCTTCGGCTCCCCGCCATCGCGCGCCAGGCGACGGTGCACGGTGCTGTTTAATTTCGTGCTTGCCGGCATCACGGCCCGGCGCCTGGGCGAGCTGGACGATACCCTGCGCCCGCTGACCTATGGCCTGCGCGCCGGCGGGCATCGGGCCGTGGCCTTCGGCCGCCGATTTCTGCCGGCGCCGGCGATCAACCTGATCGTCAACCATGCCAATTTCACGCAGCCGGACCAGGTTCGGGCGCGGGCGCGAGCCGAGGGCGGAGAAGACGTGCGGATCGGCCTGCTATGCGCGGAGGATGTCGACGGCATGGCGGCGCGCCCCGAGCTCTGGGTCCCCCTGCAGGGGCTGGCGAAGGCCGCCGATTTCATCTGGAGCAACACGCCGACGTCGGCTTTCGGCGCTGCGCTGCCGGCGTCCCGCGTCGGCGTGCTGGGTTACGGCTTTCAAGCGGAGCTGCTGGGGCCCCGTTTTCTGCCCCAGGAGCTGCGCAGCGCCGGGGTGATTGTCTATGGCGAGGAAACGCCACGCCGGGCTGAACTGGCCGAGCGCCTGACGGCGGCCAAGCTCCCGGTCTACTTCGTGCGGCCGGGATATTTTCCCGACTATCTGGTGACCGATCTGTTGAGCCGCGCAGCGCTGGCGGTGATCACCCGGAATCATCCTCTCGACCGGGCGCCCGTGGTGCCACGGCTCCTTAAGGCGATCTGCAACGGCGCGGCGGTTCTGACGGAGACGGGATCCGTCGGCAGTTTCGCGCTGTCCGCCTGCGGCAGCCTGGCGCCCTACGATGACCTGGTCGAGCGCTGCCGCGCGGCGCTGGGCCGGGGCGACGGCGCTGTGGCCGGCAAGGCCGCCCTCGATGGCCTGCGCGCCAGCGGGTCGATGGTGGAGGCGCTGGGCCCGGCGATCGCGGTTGCGGCCGCTGGTGGGGCCTGACCCGTGGAATTCCACCTCTACATGGCCAACCATCACATGGACAGCGTGGTGCTGATGGAGGATCTCGCGCGCCCGATCGCCGCCGGGCTGGAGGATCTCGGGCATCACGTGGCGTCCTTCTCGACGGATATCGTAGCGGCGCCGCGGGTCAATCTCTTCATCGAGTTCTTCGTCGATCCTGGTTTCGTCGACACGCTGCTCGCGCTCAAGAAGAGCATGGGCGACAACTTTCTGTTCGGCGTGATCTGTACCGAGGATCTCGACGACCCCATCGTCTGGCAGCTGAGCAGCGCCCAGCGCCGGGCCGGGCTGCAGCGCGTGCTGCCCGAGGCGGATTTCGTCTGGACCCTGCTGGCGCCGGCTCCCTATCGCGCGCTGGTCAGGGCGGAGCGGCTGTCGCGCATCGAATTCGGGTTTTCGCCGCGGCTGGTGCCGCCGTATTTTTTCGACGACCCTGTCGAGCGTGACCAGGACGTTCTGATTTACGGCAGCCCGTACAAGTACCGGATGCCGGTGCAGGAGGCGATCACCGGCGCCGGCGCCGACTGCCAGTTCACCATCAACACCGCCTATGCCGACGGGGCTCTCCAGGCGGAGGGCCTGCCGCGGTTTTTCGCCGATGAGATGCTGGCGCGGGCCAAGGTGGTCATCGACATGCGGCGCGGCACGCAGGTGCGAGGCCTGTCGGTCGCCCGGCTATCGGCGGCGCTGCATGCCGGCTGCGCCGTCGTCGCCGAGGAGTTCGATGCCGGCGAGACGGCATGGCTCTATCGCTACACCACACCGGCCACCTATGAGCGCATCGCCGAGACCTGCCTGCGGCTGATCCGTGAAAAGGATTACGTCGCCCTGGGCCGCGAAGCGCGCGAGCGCTTCCGAGCCGAGACCTCGATGCGCTCCAACATGGCCGCGGCGCTCGACCTGCCGTTCTTCCGCCGGCTGTCCGGCGCCTAGGTATCGCCGGGGTCGGGGCCTGAAGGATCGAGGGCGGCCGGGGCGATGGCCATGGCCCGGGCGGTGAGCTTGTCGAGCAGCTTGTCGAGAGTACGCCGTTCCGCGGCCGTGAGCCCATCGAGCAGCAGCGCCTCGGCGGCGAGCCCCATCGGCACGATCGCGTCATGCATGCGATGCCCGGCGGCGGACAGGCGCAGGCGCGAGCGTCGGCGGTCGCGGGCATCGACCGCGTGCTCGACCAGGCCCGCGCGCCGCAGCTTCTCCACGGCCCGGCTGACCCGCACCTTGTCCATCGCCGTGCGGCTGCAGACGTCATTCGCCGCCAGGGGTGCAAAACGCCCGAGCACGGCCATCACCCGCCATTCCGGGATGCCGAGGCCGAAGCGCTCGCCGTAAAGCCGGCCGAAGGTGCGGCTGATGATGTTGGTCAGGACCGAGAGCCGGTAAGGGACGAAACGCTCGAGGGCGAAGCCGGGCCTGGGGCGGGTTTTCCGGCTGGTATTTGGTTTCATTTGAAACTATTATTCCGGGAGAACCGGGGGCGGTCAAGGAGGAGACGAGGGATGAAGGCCGCGAAAGCCAGGTCTGGGAAATCGGCCAAGGTCGTGCCGCTGCGGGCAACCGTGCAGCCCGCGGCGACCAATCCCATGGGCACCGACGGTTTCGAGTTCGTCGAGTACACGGCACCCGACACCAAGGCGCTGGGCCGGCTGTTCGAGTCCCTCGGTTTTGCAGCCGTGGCCAAGCACCGGTCCAAGGACGTGACGCTCTACCGCCAGGGCGACGTCAACTTCGTGGTCAACGCCGAGCCCGACAGCTTCGCCCAGGCCTTCGCCAAGGTGCACGGGCCGTCGGCCTGCGCCATGGCCTTCCGCGTGAAGGACGCGGCCGCGGCCTTCAAGCGCGCGGTGGCGCTCGGCGCCCAGCCCTTCCAGGGCAAGGTCGGGCCGATGGAGCTCAACATCCCGGCCATCCAGGGGATCGGCGGCAGCCTGATCTACCTGGTCGATCGCTACGGCGCCGACAGCAGCATCTACGACATCGATTTCCGGCCGCTGCCGGGTGCTGCCGCGCGCCCGAAAGGGGCGGGGCTCGCCTACATCGATCACCTGACCCACAACGTGCATCGCGGGCGCATGGACCAGTGGGCGACGTTCTACGAGCGGCTCTTCAATTTCCGCGAGATGCGCTACTTCGACATCGAGGGCAAGGTCACCGGCCTCAAGTCCAAGGCCATGGTCTCGCCTTGCGGCAAGATCCGCATCCCGATCAACGAATCCTCCGACGACAAGTCGCAGATCGAGGAGTTCCTGCACGCCTATCGCGGCGAGGGCATCCAGCACATCGCACTCGGCTCCACCGACATCTACAAGACCGTCGCCGCCCTGCGGGCCAGCAAGGTCAGGTTCCTCGATACGCCGGATACCTACTACGAGCTGGTCGACAAGCGCCTGCCCGGCCATGGCGAGGACGTGAAGCGCCTCAAGAAGAACCGCATCCTGGTCGACGGCCAGACCAAGGGCGGAAGGCGCCTGCTGCTGCAGATCTTCACCGAGAACCAGATCGGCCCGATCTTCTTCGAGATCATCCAGCGCAAGGGTGATGAGGGCTTCGGCGAGGGCAACTTCCGCGCCCTCTTCGAATCCATCGAGCTCGACCAGATCCGCCGGGGAGTGATCAAGGCATGAAAAACTGGATCCCCTTTCAGCTTGCCCAGGGCCAGTCCGTCGGCCGGCCGGCACACGCCGGAATTCCCGAGGGCACCTACGAGCGCGAGATCGGCAAGGAAGGCTTCTTCGGCCCCGCCGCGCAGATGCTGCACGCCCATCCGCCGACCGGCTGGAGCAAGTGGGAGGGCGAGGTGCGGCCGCGCGCCTTCGACCTCACCAAGCTCAACCGGCTGTCATCGTCGCCCTGGGAAGCCGATCTCATCGTGGCCAATGCCAACGTGCAGATGCGGCAGTGGCGCATGGAGGGGAAGATGGACTTCCTCGCCCGCAACGCCGACGGCGACGAGCTCATCTTCTTCCACGAAGGGGCAGGGGAGCTGTTCTGCGACTACGGCCATATGAGCTTCCGCGACGGCGACTACATCCTGCTGCCGCGCGGCACGATGTGGCGGATCGAGGCTCGTGAGCCGGTCACGGCGCTGCTCATCGAGGCGACCGGCAGCTCCTACCAGCTGCCCGAGCGCGGCCTGGTCGGCCGGCACGCCTTCTTCGATCCGGCGGTGCTCGAGACGCCGAAGCTGGACGAGGCCTTCGAGGCGCAGAAGAACGAGACGGAGACCCGCGTGGTCTTCAAGCGCGGCGACCGGCTGACCACCATCACCTATCCCTACAACCCGCTCGACGTGGTCGGCTGGCACGGCGATCTGGCGCCGGTGAAGCTCAACTGGCGTGACATGCGGCCCCTCATGAGCCACCGCGCCCATCTGCCGCCCTCGGCCCATACGACGTTCGTGGCGGGGCGCTTCGTCGTCTGCACCTTCGTGCCGCGGCCGGCCGAAAGCGATCCGGACGCGCTCAAGCTGCCGTTCTTCCACAACAACGACGATTACGACGAGGTGATTTTCTATCACCGCGGCAAGTTCATGTCGCGCGACAACATCCACGCCGGCATGGTGACGCTGCATCCCGCCGGCTTCACCCATGGACCGCACCCCAAGGCCCTCGCCCTCGCGGCCAAGGCGCCGGGCGGGCACATGCTCGACGAGGTGGCGGTGATGGTCGACACGCGCGACGCGCTCACCGTCGCGCGCCTGCCCGAGGGCGTGGAATGGCCGGGCTATGTCGATAGCTGGAAGGCCAAACCCCAACCCGGTCAGAAGACGGCTGCCGAATAGCTTTTCGCGGCGCACCGGCGTTGCTATCTTCGCCGCTCGAACCAGGTAGGGGAATTTCGTGAAGCTTGCCTCGCTGAAAGAGGGCGGCCGGGACGGCACGTTGGTCGTCGTCTCGCGTGACCTGAAGCGCGCCACCAAGGTCAGCGCCGTGGCGCCGACGCTGCAATACGCGCTTGAGAACTGGGACAAGGTGGCGCACGAGCTGCAGCGCATCTACAAGCGCCTGCACGAGGTGCGTTTCGATCCGATCGGCGGCGACAAGGCGTTCGAGCTCGATCCCGCCCGGCTGGCCTCGCCGCTGCCGCGCGCCTACCAGTTCCTCGACGGCAGCGCCTATCTCAACCACGTCGAGCTGGTGCGCAAGGCGCGCGGCGCCCCGATGCCGCCCTCGTTCTATAACGATCCGCTGATGTACCAGGGCCTGTCCGACGGTTATCTCGGGCCGCTCGACGACGTGCCGGCACTCGACGAGGCGCATGGCATCGATTTCGAGGCCGAGGTCGTGGTGGTCACCGACGACGTGCCGATGGCGGTCACGGCCGAGGCGGCGAAGGCGCATATCCGGCTGATCATGCTGGTCAACGACGTGTCCTTGCGCAACCTCATCCCCGACGAACTGGCCAAGGGCTTCGGCTTCCTCAACGGCAAGCCGGCTTCGAGCTTCTCGCCCGTGGCGGTGACGCCGGACGAGCTCGGCCCGCACTGGGACGGCGGCAAGGTGACGCTGCCGCTGGTTGTCCATCTCAACAACCGGATGTTCGGCAATCCCAATGCCGGCATCGACATGAATTTCGACTTCCCGCAGCTCATCGCTCATGCGGCCAAGACGCGTAACCTGGCCGCTGGCACGATCCTGGGCAGCGGCACGGTGTCGAACCGGGACCCGCGCGTCGGCTCTTGCTGCCTGGCCGAGCGCCGCACCCTGGAGACGATCCACGACGGCAAGCCCACGACGCCGTTCATGAAGTTCGGCGACCGCGTGCGCATCGAGATGTTCGATGCCGACAAGAAGTCGGTCTTCGGCGCGATCGACCAGAGAATCGTCCGCTACCAGCCGCCCGCCGTATGAGCAAGATGGCGTCGCGGCCGCGACCATTCTTGACAGGCCTTCAGCTGATCGGCGCGGCAGCTGTGTTCGTGGCGCTGGTCGTCGTCGCGATGGAGCTCTCACCCGACTATCCGACGATTGCCACCCTTGCCAGCTTGCTCGTCGTCGCGCTGAGCGTCGTTGTGTGTGGCGGCGGGATCTTTCACACCCTGAGAACGGGCTACATTGCCGGCCGCTTTCCTTGGGGGTACGTAGAATTCCACAAAGCGGAGAGCCCGCGGCTGTTCTGGCTGCACTTCGGCTTGGGTTTGGCCGTCATCTTGCCTGTGGCTGGCCTTATCGTGCTGATCATAGGTCATAAGCTGGTGGATCTTTTTGGTTAGGGAGACCGGTCTCACATGAAACTGCACGGCTATTTCCGCTCGTCCGCCGCCTTTCGCGTGCGCATCGCGCTCAACCTCAAGGGCCTCAAGCCCGAGCAGGCCTTCATCCACCTGCGCAAGGGCGAGCAGTCGGCACCGGCCTTCCTCAAGCTCAATCCGCAAGGGCTGGTGCCGGCGCTCGAGGACGGGCCGCACGTGCTGACCCAGTCCCTGGCCATCATGGAATACCTGGACGAGACCCATCCCTCGCCGCCGTTCCTGCCCAAGACGCCGGCCGAGCGCGCCCGGGTGCGGGCGCTGGCCCTGGTCGTCGCCTGCGAGATCCATCCGCTCAACAACCTGCGGGTCCTCAACTATCTCAAGAACACGCTCAAGGCCTCCACCGAGCAGCACGATGCCTGGTACCGGCACTGGATCAAAGAGGGCTTCGTGGCGCTCGAGAGCATGCTGAAGGCGGGCGGCACGGGAAAATTCAGCCACGGCGACACGCCGACACTGGCCGATATCTGCCTGGTGCCGCAGGTGTTCAACGCCATGCGCTTCAACACCGAGGCGGAGCTGCGGCCGGCCTATCCGACGATCTTCAAGGTCTTCGATGCCTGCATGAAGCACCCGGCCTTCGACGCCGCGCGGCCGGAGAAACAGCCGGATAACGAGTAGGGCGAAGAGACCCCTCACCCGACCGCTTCGCGGTCACCTCTCCCGCAAGGGGAGAGGGTCATATGGCGCGCGTATTTTAACCTCTCCCCTTGCGGGAGAGGTCGCGAGCGGGAGCGAGCCGGTGAGGGGTAAGAGGCCGAGCCTTATTTCTTCGCCCGCGCCTCGGCCACCAGGCTCTTGAGGGTGCGCAGGTCGATGGCGCCCGGAACCACGGCATCGCCGATGACGAAGGCCGGCGTGCCGCTGATGTTGAGCGCCCGCGCCAGGCGGCGGTTGCGCTCGATGATCTCGTCGGTCTCGGCGGATTGCATGTCGGCCTTGAGGCGGGCGGCATCGAGACCCTGGTCGGTCGCCAGCTTGAGGATCGAGGCCTCGTCGAGGGCGCGCGTGCGCATCAGGGCGACGTGCATCTCGTGGTACTTGCCCTGCTTGCGGGCCGCCAGCGCCGCGCGCGAGGCGACGAGGGAGTCCGGACCGAGGATCGGCAGCTCCTTGTGGACGAGCCGCAGCTTGGGGTCTTCCTTCAGGAGCTGGGCGAGCGACGGCACCACCTGCTTGCAGTAGGGGCAGCGGTAATCGAAGAACTCGACGATGGCGATATCGCCGTTGGCATTGCCGATGACCGGCGAGCCCGGATCGTTGAGCAGATCGTTGCGGCGCTCCGCGATCACGGTCTTGGCGGCCACTTGCGCCTCGTCGCCGCGGCGCTTCTCCAGGTTCTCGATCGCTTCCAGCAGCAGCTCGGGATTGCGCAGCAGGTATTCGCGGATCACCTTCTCGATCGCCTGCACCTGGTCGGGCGACAGCGTGGCGGGGGAGGAGCTCTGGGCGAGGGCGGGGGCGCCGGCGCCCATCAGGAGCAGCGCCATCGCGAGACGGATAAAACGGCGGCGCACGAGGGCTTACTCCGGTTGAAGGCTCAGCGGGTGAGCGAGACTTCGGCGACGTAGCCGAGGGGCAGCGGCGGAGTGTTGGCCGGCGGCCGGCCGGGCAGGCCGGAGACGCCGACGAAGGCGATTTTCACCAGGTCCAGCCGGTCGCGCGGCCAGAACTGGGCGTAGAGGTTGGCGATATCGAGCGCTTCGAGCTTCCATTCGCCGCCCTGGCCCGCTGTCGGCGGGCGCAGCTCCCGCCGCATCCCGGCGTCGCTGATGGCGCTCATGTGCTGGCTCGCGTTCTCGCCGCGCGATTGGGCGATGCCGCCGAAGACGAGATCGATCCGGCGGTCGGAGGCGGGCATGCCGTTGGGGCCGCCGAACCAGCGGTCGGTGATCTGCGGGCTCATCGGATGGCCGCCGTAGAAGCCGATCGTCAGGCGCAGACCCCGGTCGAGCCCGTCGCCCGGACCGCCGGTGAAGATCGCCGGCTCGAGATACCAGGCCCAGTGCAGGTAGGGCATCGACAGCACCGGCACGTCGAGGCGCCGGCCGAGCGCCGAGGTCGTCGGTTGTCCATCGGCGGGCGCATCGATGCGCAACACCGGGCGGCCGGCGAGATCGACGGTGGCGAAGCGGTCGGCCCCGCGCCCGGTCGTGCGCCACCACGGGTCGGCAAGCCGGTTCGGATCGAAGCCCGGCTCCGGCCCAAGGATGATGGCACGCCCGCCCTCGGTGGCCAGGGCCGGCGGCGGCTTGTCTGCGCAGGCGCCGAGCAGCATCAAGGCTGCGAGCAGGGCGAGGTTACTTTTTTTCTTTGGGATCGTTGGCATTCTTGATGTCTTCTGCGCGCTGCCAGGCCGGGGAATTCGGCGGCAGGCTGCGTTGAGCGCGCTCGGCAAAGGCGCGGGCCTCGCCGCGCCGGCCGCGCAGCGTGAGATGCTCGGCCTGGGCGAGTTGCGCCATGCCGACCTGCCCATCCCGGCCATAAGCCACCGCCAGCAGGCGCCAGGTCTCGCCGTGGTCCGGGTCCTTCTGCCGCGCGCGCTCGAGATTGACGATCGCCTGCCGCAGCAGCTCTGGCCGGTTGCTCTCGATCTGGGAGTGGGCGAGGGCGGTGCGGATGAGGGGTTCGTCGGGGAGTAGCTCGGTGGCGCGCGTGTAGAGCGGCAGGGCGTCGTTCACCCGCCCGGCTTCGAGCAGCATCTGCGCCTTGGCTTCGAGGAAATAGCCGTCGTTCGGCCGCTCGGCCAGCAGGCCGTCCATCAGCGCCAGCGCCTTGTCGTAGTCGGGACGGCGCGAATAGGCGATGGCGCGGGCATAGCGGGCTTCCTGGCTGGCGTCGCTTTCCTTGTAGACGCTTAGCGCCCGGGCCGGCTCGAGATAGCCCTGCAGCTTGGCCCGCATGCGGCGATGCATCTCGTCATACTGGGGCGGCAGCGGCGCGTTGGTGAAGCGCGAGCGGGTGAGGAAGTTGCGCACGAACTCGACGCGCTCGCGGCTGATCGGGTGGGTGCGGACGTAGGGGTCCTGGCGGTTGGACACCATCAGCTCCTGGTCGGCGATGAACTCCAGGAACTCCATCAGGCCCTTGGCCGAGGTGCCGCTGCGCTCGAGGAAATTCACCCCCGCCTGGTCGGCCGCGCTCTCCATGTCGCGGCTGTACTTGAGGATGCCGCGCTCGGCGATCTGCATGCCGCCGGACATCACCGCCATGCCCGCATCGGGGCGGCCGCTGGCCACGCCGACCGCGGCCCCCAACACCATGGCGACGATGGCTTCGGCCATCGCGCCGCTCATGCCGTCGCGCAGCCGGGCCAGGTGGCCGCCGGATATATGGCCGGTTTCATGCGCGATCACGCCGATGACCTGGCCGGGATGCTCCGCCCGGACCAACAGGCCGGTATTCATGAACATGTTGAGGCCGTTGGCCACGAAGGCGTTGAGCTGCCGGTCATTGACCAGGTGGACGCCGATCGAGGACGGGTCGAGCCCGGCCGCCGCGAAAAGTGGCGTCGCGTAGACGCGAATGGTACTTTCTATTTCCGCGTCACGGATAAAACTGATTCGCTGCTGGGCCGCGACGGGCGACGCCACCAGGGCGATCGCCACAAGCGAGCCGGCAAGCCTGGAGCCTATGCGTAAGAAAAAGCCCCTGATCACGGCCCGCTCTCCTTTCCTGTCCGTCATAAGTAAGCGTCGCCCCCGGCTGCGTCAATTGCGGGGACCGGCGGTAGCGCTGGCGCTTGCCGCAAGCCTAATGGCCGGATGTGGCGGCAATAAGGAGCAGCCGGGCGTCGTCGGCACGGTGCGCGGCTTCCTGGGCGGGGCCGTCGCCGATGAGCCGCGCGCGGCCCTCGAAGCCCGCGACATTCTCTCGGCCGGAGGCTCGGCCGCCGACGCAGCGGCCGCGCTCTACTTCACCCTGGCGGTGACCCTGCCCTCGACCGCCACGCTGGGCGGGGGCGGTGTGTGCCTCGTCTATGACGCCAGGCTGGCGCGCGCCGAAATGCTCGATTTCGTCGCCCGGCCGCCGGCGGGCGGCGGTCCCATCGCCGTCCCGGCGGCGGCCCGCGGCATGTTTCTGCTGCATTCGAAATACGGCAAGCTGCGCTGGGAGCAGATCGTTGCCCGCGCCGAGAACCTGGCGCGCTTTGGGCACCCGGTCTCGCGCGCCTTTGCGGCCGACCTGCTGGCCGCGGCGCCGATCCTGCAGAACGATCCGGGCCTGCGCGGGATCTTCCTCAAGCCCGACGGCACGCCCTATCGCGAGGGCGAGCTGCTCGTCCAGCACGAGATGTCGAGCCTGCTGTCGGCGATCCGCTCGCGCGGGGCCGGCGAACTCTATAGCGGCGCGCTCGCCACGCGTTTCGTGGACGCGGTGCGCCCGCAAGGGGCCAGCATCACCATCGAGGATATGCGGGCCGCAGCGGTCGCCTGGCGGCCGTCGGTTGCCGCGCGCTTCGACGACATGGTGGTTGTGGTGCCCTCGCCGCCTGCCATTGCCGGCCTGGTCGAAGCCCAGATCTGGGCGATGGCGGCACCCCGCTGGCGGCGGGCTGCCCCCGACGAGCGCGCGCATCTCTTCGCCCAGGCAAGCTTGCGGGCCTGGGTCGACCGGGCGCGCTGGCTGGGACCGGACCTGACCGTCACCGCCGCGTCGCCGCTCGAGCTGGTCAACGAGCGCTACCTGGCCTCGCTCATGGCCTCCTACCGGCCCGACCAGCGCACGCCGGCCACGGCCGTCCGCCCGCAGAGCGAGCCGGTGATCGATGACGCGGCGGCCACGAGCTTCGTCGTCGTCGATCGTGACGGCAACGGCGTCGCCTGCACCGTTTCGCCGCACGGTCTTTTCGGTGCCGGCCGCGTGGCGTCCGGCACCGGGGTGGTTCTGGCCAGGGTGGCCGACGGCGGCGCCCGGGGGCCGCAGTGGTTCGGCCCCATGCTCGTCGTCGCAGGCTCCGCCGAATCGTTCCTCTTCGGCCGCGGCACGACGGGCGGCAGCCAGATCATCTTCGCCGGCGCGGCCTCGGGCGGCGCGGCGGCGGCCAGCGCCCTGGTCGGCGTGGCGCTGCGCACCACAGTCGAGAACCGCCCGCTCGAGGAGGCGATCGACGCGCAGCGCTTCCATTTCGAGGGCGCGCCCGCCGATACGGTGTTCGTCGAGGCGGGTGTCCAGGCCCGGCCGGCCGGCCTGGCCGAGCGCGGCTACCAGCTGCTGCCGGTGCCTGTCATCGGCCGGGTCAACGCGATGCACTGTCCCGACGGCTTGCGCGATGGGCCGAACAAATGCGTCTTCCGGCCCGATCGCCGCGGCTTTGGTCTGGCAACCGGCGGATTTTAATGGCGATCAAGGCCTCGAACCGCGGCCAGATCTCGCCGTTCATCGTCATGGACGTGATGCGCGCGGCCAATGCGCGCGACCTCGCGGCGTGCACGCCCGCCGAGCGCTGCGTCCATCTGGAGGTCGGCCAGCCGGGCACGCCGGCGCCGCGTGCCGTCAGGGATGCCGCAAAGCGCGCGCTCGACGACGAGCGGCTCGGCTATACCGATGCGCTGGGCATCCCGCCGTTGCGCGAGCGCATCGCCCGCCACTATCGCGACGCCTACGGCGTCAGCGTGCCGGCGGAGCGGATCGTCGTCACCACCGGCTCGTCGGGGGCCTTTCTGCTCGCCTTCCTGGCGGCCTTCGACGCCGGCGAGCGGGTGGCGCTGGCCGATCCCGGCTATCCGGCCTATCGCAACATCCTGATGGCCCTCGACCTGGTGCCGGCGGGTATCGTCACGGCGCTCGAAACCCAATTCCAGCCGACGCGGGCTCTGCTCGATGAAGCGCTGGGCGCGGGGCGCGACAAGCTCGCCGGGCTGATCGTCGCCAGCCCGGCCAATCCGACGGGCAGCATGCTGTCGCCCGACGCCTTGCGCGACCTCGCGCAATGGTGCCGTGAGCACGACGTGCGGCTGATCTCGGACGAGATCTACCACGGCATCGTTTACGGTCGGCCGGCGGCGACGGCGCTGCAGTTCAGCGACGAGGCCATCGTGGTCAACAGCTTCTCCAAATACTATTCGATGACCGGCTGGCGCCTGGGCTGGATGATCATCCCGCCGGACCTGTCGCGCACGGTCGAGGTGCTGGCGCAGAACCTGTTCATCTCGCCGCCGAGCCTGCCGCAGGTCGCCGCCCTTGCCGCCTTCGAGGCGACCGGGGAGCTCGATGCCAACGTGGCGCGCTACCGGCGCAACCGCGATCTGCTGCTCGCCCGCCTGCCGCAGGCCGGGTTCGAGCGTTTCGCCTCGCCCGACGGCGCGTTCTATCTCTACGCCGACGTCGCCCACATGACCAACGATAGCGAGGAATTCTGCCGGCGCATGCTGGCCGAAACCGGCGTCGCGGTGACCCCGGGTACGGATTTCGATCCGGCGCGCGGCCACGCCTATGTGCGCTTCTCCTTCGCCGGGACCGAAGAGGATATGGCAGAGGCGGCGCGGCGCCTCATCGCCTGGCGCAGGTAGTTTGGAAATCCCCCTCACCCTAACCCTCTCCCCAAGGGGAGAGGGCCAGGGTGAGGGGGCGTCAAAATGGCCTGACCCTTCGAGGCTCGCCCAATCCTTCTTCGCGCCCGTCGCGGGCCTTGAAGGCCGGCAACGCAGCGCAAGGGCTCGCGCCTCAGGGTGAGGTGGTTGTTTAGCTGAAAGAAAAAGGGCCATGCCGACGATCGCCGGCATGACCCCTGTCAGCGCTAGAACTCTATTCGGTCAGACGTTTCCACCAGCCCTTGCGCGGCGGGCCCTTCGGCTCGTCGGGGGGCGGCGGTGCCGCGGCCCTGGGCGCCGCGCCGTTGCCGGCCGTTTGATCGGGTGCCGCGGCAACCGGTGTTTCGTATCGCGGCATCGGGTCCGGTGTCGCCGGGAAGGGCGAGGGCGGAGTCAGTGCTCCAGGGGGCTGGGGCTGCGGCGCGATCTCATCCGGGAAGCGCTCGCTGCGCCGGTTCCACGGCCAGTCATGGGCGTCGCCCGGGCCCTCGATCCGCGGCGGCGCATCGCTGCGCGGTGGCGGACGGAAGGCCGGCTCCTCGTCGTCCGGCACGGCGTGGCCGGGGCCGATCAGCGGCGGACGTGCGGTGCTGTAGGGCTGTGCCGCGACAGGCATCGCCGGGGCCTCGCCGCCCTGTTCCGCGGCGGGAGCGGGGCCCTGGCCTTCGTTGCCCGGACCCTCGCCATGCCGGCGCCGGCCGCCGCGGCGACCACGCCGACGACGGCGACGGCCGCCTTGCTCGTCACCCTCACCGCGGGGACCTTCGCCCCCCTGTCCTGGTTCACGAGGGCCGCGTTCACCGCGCGGACCGCGCTCGTGCCGCGCCTCGTGACCGCCGGCCGGTGCGTCACCGACGGGGGGAATCAGCGGGATCGGGCTCTCGCCGCCTTCCGGCATTGCCACGGCCATGCCCGGCGCCTCGCCGGCGGGCCGCTCGGCTTGCGCCGTATCCTCGAAGCCGGGTGCGCCGGCCGGCTGCGGGCCGCGCTCTTCGCCGCGACG
>JALHMR010000054.1 GCA_022843945.1 Rhodospirillaceae bacterium
CTACGGCCTCACACCGCAGAGCAGGGGTCCAACGGGCTCCGTGCCGCTCGAGCACGTTACCAACGTGCCGGCGGTTCATATACAGGGGTCCATGGTGCCAGCGGACAGATGGACCCCGGATCGCGCGACGTCAGAACGTCGCTTGTCCGGGGTGACATTTCCCACTAAGGAACCGGCGACGCCGGGCTGATCGTGGTCGAGGGACGCCCGAACCAGCCGGCGATCCGGCGGAGCAACGCGCGCAGGCCGCGGAAAATCTTGGGCGTGAGCCACACGACCAGGGCGAGGAAGGCCACCAGCAGCACCAGGAAGACGGCGGGATACTGCAGCGCCACCCACAGCCCGGCGATCACCGCGGCATCCTCGGCGAGCGAGGCCGTCCAGTTGGAGAAGGGTTCGGGCGAGGCGTTGATCATCAGGCGCGTGCCGGCCTTGGTGAAATGGCTGGTCGCGGCCAGCGAACCGCCGACCAGTCCGGCGGCCAGGCTCAGCGCCGGGCTCACATCGCCCACCGCCTGGGCGGCCAGGATGGCGCCGGCCGGGATTCGGATGAAGGTGTGGAGGGCGTCCCAGCCGCTGTCGATGCCCGGAATCTTGTCGGTGACGAATTCGACCAGGTACATGAAGCCGGCGGCGAAAATCACCAGCGGCGAGGCCAGGATCATGAGATCGGCCGGCAGGACGATGGCGCCCATATTGTGCATGACGCCCAGCGCCAGGATGGCGGCGTAGAGATTGATGCCGCTGGCCCAGCCGACGCCGAGGGTAAGGGCGATAACCGTGATCGGATCCATGAGGCGCCTCCGGGCGGGCTTGACCGTGGGATAACGGTCCAGCCACCGGCTTTATTTTGCCCTAGCGAGGGAAAGGTTCAAGGGTCCGCGTGTCTTGGCACCTTATTCCTCCCGTTTCGTGCCGCCGGACGTGGTGTTACAAACGCCCTGACATGTGACTTAAGGGCGATAAAGGCTGACTATGAAGACTTACACGATCGCGGCAATCCCCGGAGACGGCATCGGCACCGAGGTCGTCTCCGCCGGGATCGAGGTGCTCAACGCCCTCGCCCAGCGCGAGGGCGGCTTCGCCTTCAAGGTCGACCATTTCGACTGGGGCGGCGAGTACTACAAGAAGCACGGGCGCATGATGCCGGAGAACGGGCGCGACCTGATCCGCAAGCATGACGCCATCCTCTTCGGCTCGGCTGGGCACCCGGAGATCCCGGACCACATCACGCTGTGGGGCCTGCGCCTGGCCATCTGCCAGCCCTTCGACCAGTACGCCAACGTGCGCCCGACGCGCATCCTGCCCGGCATCACCTCGCCCTTGCGCAACGTAACCGACAAGGAGCTCGACTGGGTCATCGTGCGCGAGAATTCCGAGGGCGAGTACGCCGGTGTGGGCGGCCGGGCGCATCAGGGCTCGTCGCTGGAGGTGGCCACCGATGTAGCCATGTTCACCCGCGCCGGTGTCGAGCGCATCATGCGCTTCGCCTTCCGCCTGGCGCGGTCGCGGCCACGCAAGAAGCTGACCGTGGTCACCAAGTCGAACGCCCAGCGTCACGCCATGGTGATGTGGGACGAGATCGCCGCCCAGGTGGCGGCCGAGTTCAAGGACGTGACCTGGGACAAGATGCTGGTCGACGCCATGACCATGCGCATGGTCATCAAGCCGGAGACCATCGACACGGTCGTCGCCACCAACCTGCATGCCGACATCCTGTCGGACCTGGCGGCGGCGCTGGCCGGCTCGCTGGGCATCGCGCCGACGGCGAACCTCAACCCCGAGCGGGAATTCCCCTCGATGTTCGAGCCGATCCACGGCTCGGCCTTCGACATCATGGGCAAGGGCATCGCCAACCCGGTCGGCACCTTCTGGTCGGGCGTGATGATGCTCGAGCATCTGGGCGAGAAGACCGCCGGCGCGCGGCTGATGAAGGCGATCGAGCGGGTGACCGCCGACAAGCGCTTCCACACCCCCGATCTCGGCGGCAAGGCGACGACCAAGGAAGTCACCGCCGCCGTCATCGAGGCCATCAAAGGCGCAAACGCCTAGCGTGCGCCGCACGGCGCCAACGCCCGAGGGCCGGCCTCAGGGCCGGATGATCGTCGCCTTGCCCCTGCTCATCTCGATGCGGAAGGGGAAGAGCGGCCGGGCACTGGCCCGGTGCGAGACCACGATGCCGGTCTTGTCGGGAAAGTCCTCGACAAACCGCCGCAGGATGGCGAGCTCGCTGTCCTCGTCCAGCGAGTTGAGCGCCTCGTCCAGGATCAGGCAGGGCTGGTGGGCCATCAGGGCGCGGGCCGTGGCGATGCGCTGCTGCTCGCCGCCGGAGAACGGCTCGCCCTTGTCGCCGACATGGGTGTGCGAGCCGAGCGGCTCCACGGCCAGGCGGCCGCCGAAACGCACCCGCTCCAGCGTCTCGATGAACTCGGCCTCGCTCGGGTTCTTGTGCAGCACGATGTTGTCGAGGACCGTGCCCGGGAAGAAGGCCGGGTAGGCGCGCGCGTAATAGAAGAAGCGCTTGCGGTCGGCCAGGGTCAGGTCGGTGAGATCGCGCCCGCCGATCGTGGCGCGGCCCGAGCTCGGCTTGTTGATGCCGAGCAGCAGCAGCAGGATCGTGGTCTTGCCGGAGCCGCTGTCGCCGAACAGTCCCAGCTTCTCGCCCGGCCTGAGCACGAAGGAGCAGCGGTCGAGGATCGGCTCGCCGCGATCGCCCTGCACGCTGACCTCGTCGAAGACGATGTCGCCGAAGCCGGGGACCGTTGTCGGCTCAAGGCGCGCCGTGCGCGCCGCATGCGTATGCGAGGTGTTGGCGCCGATACGGTTGAGGGCGGCGCGCGCGTCGTTGATCATCGGCCAGGATTCGCCGATCTGCTGCAGGCTGGGGAAGATCAGCACCGTGTAGTAGGCGAAGACCAGGAACTTGCCGATCGGCGGCTGGCCGCTGTCGGAGGTGACGAAGAGCAGCACCAGGCAGATGGCGGCCGAGACGCCGATGGTGAACTCGATGGCGCTGTAGTAGCTGCTCGAGCGACCCCAGAGCACCATGTTGGCGCCGTAGAGCCGGCGGGCCAGGGCCGTGGCACGCGACAGGAACACCGAGCCCAGGCCGGTGAAGCGCGCGTCGAGGTTCTTCTGCTGCAGGGTCGAGAGCAGGCCGAGCATGCGCTCGTCGAGCACCATCTTGGCGAGATAGCGCTTCTTGCGCCAGTTCGCATAGAAGAAGACCGCGGCGGCGAGGCCGAGGATCTCGATCAGCAGAATCCAGAACAGCCAGACCTCGACGAAGAAGATCACCACCAGCATCAGGGCGAGCTGCAGCGTCGCCACACCGGCATGGACCAGGGCCTCGCGCAGCAGGCGCTGGACCGATTCCACGTCGCCCGAGGCGGCGGCGATCACCGCGCCCGGGCCGGCGGCGGCGATGGCGCGGTAGTCGCCGCGCAGCAGGTTCTCGGCGATGCGGCCGCGGATCGAGCGCATGATGCGCTCGGTCAGCGCGGCCGTGCGCATCTCCGAGACGTAGCGCAGGGCGAAGATGGCAAGCTCCACCGCCAGCGCGATGCCGACATAGAGCCAGACCCGGGCGCCGGGCGCCGTCCAAGTCTGGGCCACCAGGCGTTCCAGCGGCGCGAACCAGCTGTCGGAGAGCGGCGGCTCGACCAGCGCGCGAATGGGCAGCGGCCGGAAGACGACGGCGGCGCTCTGCAGCGCCGCCAACACGAAAACGACGAAGATCCTGACGCGCCAGCCCCGATCGTGTTCGCGCAGCAGCCGGTCGATGTCGCGAAGAAACATGGTCGCCTAAAGAGCCGGGCCGTCACCCCGGCGGAGGCCGGTGACCAGACAGCGCGCACTTGCCACTGGATACCGGCCTTCGCCGGTATGACAGTCAGGTAGCAGGCGCCGGCAGCGATTCATAGGGGACCGCTACGCGGCAGTTCCGCCCGCGTAGGGTTTGAGCGCGGCGTAGATCGTGCGGTGCACCGGCGTCGCCACGCCAGCCTCCGCGCCGAGACGGGCGACGGCGCCCGACAGCCACTCGACCTCGATGCTGTTGCCGCGTTCGAAATCATGCAGCATCGAGGACTTCATCTCGGGCGGCAGGCCCTCGGCCCAGCCCAGGGCCTTCGTCTCATGGTCGGGCGCCAGCCTTGCGCCCTTGGCCCGTGCTACGGCACAGGCCTCATTGAACGCGTCGGTGAACAGCCGCCTCATGTCCGGATCGGCGAAGATCGGGCCCTTGGCCAGGCGGGTCAGCGTCGTGACGCCGCTGAAGGAGGCGAGGAAGACGAACTTCTCCCAGATCGCCCGGTTGATGTCATCGGACGCGATCACGTCGATGCCGGCCTTCTTGGCCGCCTCAGCGATGGCGGCCACCCGCGGGCTGATGCCGCCATGCGGCTCGCCCACGGTCAGCTTGGCCATGGTGCCGGTGTGGGTGATGACCCCGGGCTCGCCGATGGTCGTGGCGATATGGGCGACGCCGCCCAGAACCTGCTTCTCGCCGAAGGCCTTCTTGAGCGCGTCGATGGCGCCCACGCCGTTCTGGAATGACGCCACCACGGTGCTCGGACCGATCAAGGGCCGTACCGCCTCGATGGCCGCCTGCGTGCCCCAGAGCTTGACTGCGATCATCACGAAATCGGCCGGGCCAAGGTCCGCCGGCTTGGACGAGACCCTGGCCGGCTTGACCGTCAGGTCGCCGAGCTGGCTCCTGATCCGCAAACCGTCACGGCGGATCGCCTCGAGATGCGCACCGCGCGCGACAAAGCTGACGTCTTCCCCGGACGCGGCGAGGCGGGCGCCGAAATAGCCGCCCACGCCGCCCGTCCCCATGACCACGATCTTCATATCAAATCCTTCGACATCATCCGCCAGCCATGGTCCACGAAGCCCTGACGCCGGTAGAGTGATTGCGCCCGTGGAAGCGCCGGCTTGACCGCAAGATGAACCGTACCAACTCTTGCCCGCCGCAGGAATGCTTCGACGTGTGCGAGAGCCGCCCCGCCCAAGCCGCGGCCACGCCACGGTGGCGCAACGTAAAGCTCCTCGATAAATGCATCGCGCCCGCCATGCTGCACCGCGAAGCCGAAGCTGGCGACGATATAGCCCACGGGCTCGCCGCCCTCGCCGATGAGCCAGGCGTGGCCCAGAGGGTCGCCGCCAGCCAACATGGCCAGAGCGCGCCGCTGGTCTGCTCCGAACTCGTCTCCGGCTTCGGCATAGTAGGCCCGGGCAAGCGCTTCAAGGGTCGGCAGGGCGGGCGGCGTCAGCGTTTCGACACTGAATCCGCCCACGCCTACCGGATCCGCCATCTCAGGTCAGCGCTGCGCAGGCGCGCTGGATGCGCGTGCAGGCCTCTTTGAGCGCTTCGTTCGAGGTCGCGTAGGAGATGCGGAAATACGGCGACAGGCCGAAGGCCGCGCCGTGCACCACCGCCACGCCTTCGCTCTCCAGGAGATAGGTGGCGAAATCCTCGTCATTCTGGATCGTCTTGCCCTGCGGCGTCTTGCGGCCGATGGCGCCAGCGCAGGACGGGTAGACGTAGAACGCACCCTCGGGCTTGTGGCAGAAGATGCCCTTCGCCTTGTTGAGCATGTCGACCACCAGGTCGCGCCGCTCCTTGAAGATCGCCTTGTGCTTCGGGATGAAGTCCTGCGTGCCGTTGAGCGCCTCGACCGAAGCCGCCTGGCTGATCGAGCTCGGGTTCGAGGTCGAGTGCGACTGCACCGCGCCGATCGCCTTGATCAGCTCCACCGGCCCGGCGGCGTAGCCGATGCGCCAGCCGGTCATGGCATAGGCCTTCGACACGCCGTTCATGGTCAGCGTGCGGTCGTAGAGCTTGGGCTCGATCTGGGCCGGCGTGGTGAACTCGAAGTCGTCATAGACGAGATGCTCGTACATGTCGTCGGTCAGGATCCAGACATGAGGATGCTTGAGCAGCACGTCGCACAGCGCGCGCAGCTCGGCGCGGGTATAGGCGGCGCCGGTCGGGTTCGACGGCGAGTTGAGGATGATCCAGCGCGTCTTCGGCGTGATCGCCGCCTCGAGATCCTCGGGCCGCAGCTTGAAGCCGTTGTTCTGCGGGCACGGCACGAAGACCGGCGTGCCCTCAGCGAGCTGGACCATATCGGGATAGGACACCCAGTACGGCGCCGGGATGATGACCTCGTCGCCGGGATTCAGCGTCGCCTGCATGGCGTTGTAGATCACCTGCTTGCCGCCGGTGCCCACCGTGACCTGGTTCGGCTGGTACTTGAGGCCGTTCTCGCGCTCGAACTTGGCGCAAATCGCCTTCTTCAGCGCCGGCGTGCCGTCGACCGCGGTGTACTTGGTGTCGCCGCGCTCGATGGCGGCGATGCCGGCCTTCTTGATGTTCGCCGGCGTGTCGAAATCGGGCTCGCCAGCACCCAGGCCGATGACGTCACGGCCGGCCGCTTTGAGCTCCGCGGCCTTCGTCGTGACCGCGATGGTCGGCGAGGGCTTGATGCGGGCGAGGCGGTTGGCGATCAGCGGCATGGCTTTGGCGGGTTCACCGGAGTTGGGGTTGGAAAACGCGAAGCGAGGCAACCTAAACGGCCAGACGAGCGCGCGCAACCCTGCCGGCCGCGCCCGGATCAGGCCGGATTTCGCGCGCTTGTCGCTTGGGCAAGCCGTTGATAAGCTTGCGTTTAAGAACAGCCGGCTGGGGAGTACCGACAATGCGGCGTCTCATCCTGATCATTGCAGCCTTGGTGCTCGCGGCACTGGCGCCGGTACAGCTGGCCATGGCCACCGAGTCGGAGGCTTTGAACCGGCTCCAGCTTCTCGCCCAGCGCGCCACCGACCTGCCCAAGGGCCCCTACCAGCAATCCTGCCAGTGTCAGATCTCGGGGGGCATCTTCCTGCAATGCTTCTGCGCCAATCTCAACGCCCGCATGTTCCAGACCAACATGGACGTGCGCACCTGCCCGCAGCCCAAGGAGATCAAGAACTGCGACGGTACGCTGCGCTGCAAGGAGAAGGCGGAGGAGTGCTGAGCCGTTCAGGCGCTGACTGGCAATTCTACCCTGCCGTGAGCATATAATCGGGTGTGAGCACCACCCGACTTTCCCAGTCCCTGCCCGACCACACGATCAATCCGGCCCCTCAGGATCGGACGAGGCCGCCCCTCGCGGATGAGGCCGGCGGCTCGACGCGGCCGTTCAAGCTCGTCTCCAGCTTCGAGCCGGCCGGCGACCAGCCGCAGGCGATCGCCGAGCTGCTGGCCGCGGCGCGCCAGGGCGACAAGGACCAGGTGCTGCTCGGCGTCACCGGCTCGGGCAAGACCTTCACCGTCGCCCACGTCATCGAGAAGCTGCAGCGCCCGGCGCTGATCATGGCGCCCAACAAGACGCTGGCCGCCCAGCTCTACGGCGAGATGAAATCCTTCTTCCCCGAGAACGCGGTCGAGTATTTCGTCTCCTACTACGACTACTACCAGCCCGAGGCCTACGTGCCGCGGACCGACACCTATATCGAGAAGGAATCCTCGATCAACGAGCAGATCGACCGCATGCGCCACTCGGCCACGCGCGCGCTCCTTGAACGCCCCGACGTTATCGTCGTGGCGTCGGTCTCCTGCATCTACGGCATCGGCTCGGTCGAGACCTATTCGTCGATGACCCTGTCGCTGCAGTCGGGCCAGGTCATCAACCGCACGGCGCTGCTCAAGTCGCTGGTCGATCTCCACTACAAGCGCAACGACACGAATTTCGTGCGCGGCGCCTTCCGGGTGCGCGGCGACTCGGTCGAGGTCTTCCCGGCGCACTACGAGGATCGCGGCTGGCGCATCTCGCTGTTCGGCGACGAGATCGAGGCGATCTGGGAATTCGACCCGCTGACCGGTGAGAAGAAGGCCGAGCTCGGCCACGTGAAGCTCTATTCCAACAGCCACTACATAACGCCGCAGCCGACCCTCGACCAGGCGATGGCCAACATCAAGATCGACCTCAAGCTGCGGCTCGAGGAGCTGCGCCAGGCGGGCAAGCTCGTCGAGGCCCAGCGCCTCGAGCAGCGCACCACCTTCGACCTCGAGATGATGGCGGCCACCGGCTCCTGCGCCGGCATCGAGAATTACTCCCGCTACCTCACCGGCCGGCGGCCGGGCGAGCCGCCGCCCACCCTGTTCGAGTACCTGCCGCAGAACGCGCTGCTGTTCTGCGACGAGAGCCATGTCACCGTGCCGCAGATCGGCGGCATGTACAAAGGCGACTTCCAGCGCAAGAACACGCTCTCCGAGTTCGGCTTCCGCCTGCCCTCCTGCATCGACAACCGGCCGCTCAAGTTCGAGGAGTGGGAGCGCATGCGGCCGCAGACCACTTTCGTCTCGGCCACACCCGGCCCCTGGGAGATGGAGCGCACCGGCGGCGTGTTCGTCGAACAGGTCATCCGCCCCACCGGGCTGATCGATCCGGTCTGCATCATCCGGCCGACCGAGAAGCAGGTCGACGACCTGCTGGCCGAGTGCAAGCAGCTCGCCGCCAAGGGCCAGCGCGCCCTGGTCACCACCCTGACCAAGCGCATGGCCGAGGACCTGACCGAGTACATGCACGAGGCGGGCCTGCGCGTGCGCTATCTCCATTCGGATATCGAGACGCTGGAGCGCATCGAGATCATCCGCAATCTGCGGCTCGGCGCCTTCGACATCCTGGTCGGCATCAACCTGCTGCGCGAGGGCCTCGACATCCCGGAATGCGGTCTGGTCGCCATCCTCGATGCCGACAAGGAAGGCTTCCTGCGCTCGCGCACCTCGCTGATCCAGACCATCGGCCGCGCCGCGCGCAACGTCGACGGCCGGGTGATCCTCTACGCCGACACCATGACCGACTCGCTGAAGGCGGCGCTCGCCGAGACCAACCGGCGGCGCGAGAAGCAGCAAGCCTACAACACGGCCCACGGCATCACGCCGGAGTCGGTGCGCAAGCAGATCGGCGACATCCTGGGCAGCGTCTACGAGCGCGACCACGTCACCGTAGCCACCGGCGACGCGGCCACGCAGCACCTCGTGGGCCACAACCTCAAGACCCATATCGCCGACCTCGAGAAGCGCATGAAGGAGGCGGCCGGCGACCTCGAATTCGAGGAGGCGGCGCGGCTGCGCGACGAGATCAAGCGGCTGGAGGCCTTCGAGCTCGAGATGAAGCCCGGCGGCGGGGCGCTGGGCTTCGAGGAGAAGCCGGCGGCCTACAATGCCGGCGATGCCGCCTCATCGAAGCCGCGGCCGCGTGGCCGCTCGACCCAGGGCTCGACCTCGTCGAAGGCCGGGCGCGCCCGCCGCCCGCAGTGGCGGCGCTAAGTCCAGGCCCAGGAAAGGCGTTAAGCGGTGCTAGGCCGGGAAACGGTAGATCCCTGCCACTTTCCACTGCCCTCCCTCTTGTATGAGGGTCACGTCCTCGATCACTGAGCCATTGGGAAAGGTCGCTCTGAAGCGGAAAAAGTTGATCGTCATCGGCTGACCGGTTTGCGGATCCCGATCCATCACGCTTTCCTGCACGAGGTTCCGCTGTTGGGCAGGTCCGCCCAATTGTGCGCGCCACACCGAAATCTGCGCCGAGAAGGCGTCCTCGGTCATGCGGCTCGTGAAATATTGAGCGCAGAGACGGTAGGCATTGGGGCTTTGCCCCTGATCGATCAGGGAGAGGAATTGTCGCGCCAATTGTCGCGCAGCCGTGTCCTGGGCTTCTACCGGCGCCGCGGACAGCATTCCAACAAGCATGACCGCCAATATGAAAAGACGCCTTGTGCCCACCGGAACCTCCCCTTCAATCGACATCACTCACAAATTTCGACCACCTGGAACTGGATGTTGAATCCCGAGCCTGTCGTCCGCTGCACCTGGCGGCACGCCGATTTGCCCGGCGCTGGCGACGGGTCGGGACGGCTTGACGGGGCGAGCGGCGGGGATGGCGATGGCGGCGCGGTCGCGACGGGGGCAGGAACGGCGAGCGCCGTATTCTTCGCGACAAAGAACGCGGAGATGAACAAGCCCACTGACAGCGTCGCGAAGGAAAAGAAGACGATCAGCTTCACGCCATCGCTGGCATTCTTGAAGAATGCATAGGCCAGAACGCCGGCACCCAACACCAAGTAGGCGGCAAAAGCCTCGCGGCTAGTGGCCGCAAGCTTCAACAGGTCGACGAGATCGATTTCCTTGACGACTTCCACGCGGCCCCCACCACGCATGCGTTGTCTTGAACAATAATTATACAACTTTAGATAGATGGGCACAACGTGCCCAATAGCCTCGATGGCCACACGCTGGGCTTCGAGGGGAAATCGCTCGCACAGAGTGCCGCCGTCGCCGGGCGCGCCCGCCGCCCGCAATGGCGCCGCTAGAGGCGCACTAACGCATCAGCTCCAGCTTGCGCAGGAACTGCGTGACCACCGGCGTCCAGGTGGAGAGGCCGGTCGGATCGGCGAACAGACTATGGCCATCCGCCCCGAAGGCCCCGACCAGCTTGTAGTCGGCCGGCGCCCCCGATGATGCGTAGGCGGCGTGCATCTTGGCCGACAGCACGTCGTTGAAGAATTTGTCGTTGGTCGTGTAGACCCAGAGCGCCGGCACCTTGGCGTTCTGCCCCATCTTCTGCGCACCCTCGACGAGGCGGTTCTCGACGCAAATCGTGCCCGGGCTCGTGTTGCCGTGGCCACCGGCAAAGTTGACCACGCCGATCACGCCCGGCGGGTTGCGCGAGGCCACCGCCAGCGTGGCCCAGCCGCCGACCGACTGGCCGACCATGACGACCCTGGTCTTGTCGACATAGGGCTGCCCCGCCATGTACTGGACGATGCCGGCAACGTCGTTGGCGCTGGTCTGCGAGGCATTCACGTAGTCCGGATTGTCGCAGCTGATGCCCTCGCGCAGCGGCCCGTCGGAAAGCCCGAAGCCGCGCCGCATCGGCACGATGACCACGAAACCTTGCGCCGCGAACCAGCGCGCCTGGGGGTCCGCCCAGTTGGGCCGCTGCCTGGGCCGGTCCGCCGCCAGCCGTGCCATGCCATGGGCGATGAGGATCAGCGGCCGTGGCGCCTCTCCCTCCGGACGGAAAATCTTGGCATGGGCCAGCCAGCGCTCGTTGTTGCGCTCCCAGGGAATGAGGAACTCCTGCTCGCGGTAGGTGCCGAAGGGCTGGTTGATCGGCCCCGGCTTGCGCTCCTGCGCTTGCGCCTGCGCCGGCTCCGGCAGAGCCAGCACGATCACCAGCATCAGTCCTACGACGGCATGCAGCATCCGGCGATCCCCCTAACCCGAGAGTGCCAGCCGCCGCCGGGCCTGTGAAGGGCTCAGCCCTGCGGTGCGGCGCTCGCCTGTTTTGCCAGCGACGGCGAGCTGACGGTGCTCTTCTTCGCTGTCTCGCAGCCCCCCAGCAGCGCCACGAGCGTCATCAGCGCGACGCCCACGGCGATCAGCCAAAAATCGTTGCCCCAGCTGCGCGACAGGTGGCCCGATGGCTTCGTGATCATGAGTCCCCCAAACGTTGTGACCGGAGTCACTCTGGCCGACGGCGATGGCGGATAGCGGGCCGCAACGGGGAGAAATCGTGGCCTTTTGGCGAGGGCCGGCCACAATCCTTAATCCGTGACGTATGCCAAGCGCGCAGGCGCGCCCCGCGCCGCCGTCCCTTGCGTCGGGCGCTGGCGCTCCGCACACTGGCCGGACATCTCGCTAGCGCGGCAGCCGCCCAACAAGAATGAAACAGGTTCTTCCCGCGCTCCTTTCCCTGCTCGCCGTCCAGGGCCTGATCTGCTTCGCCAGCGCGGCGGCGCCGGTGCTGGTCACGCTGGCGGCCGGCGATCTCAACGTCGACCCGGTCGCGGTGGGAGTCTTCGCCACCGCCATGTCCGCCATCGCCGCCATCGCCAGCCTGGCCTGCGGCGGCGTCATCGCCGTGCTCGGGCCGATGCGCACCAGCCAGCTGGCGCTGGTCGCCTCGGCGCTCGGCCTGCTGATGCTGGCCGTCGGCACGCCGCTGGCTTTGATCGCCGCCGTTGTGCTGCTGGGCGTCGCCTTCGGCCCGAGCCAGCCCGCCGGCTCCGTGCTGCTGCTGCGTTTCACGCCGCCGGGCTGGACCAACATCGTCTTCTCGATCCGCCAGATGGGCGTGCCGATCGGCATCGGCCTGGCGGGCGCCGTGCTGCCGCCCCTGGCGCTGGCCTACGGCTGGCGCTGGGCTCTCGTCGCCGCAGCGGCCGGGCTGTTGCTCGTGACACTGCTGCTGCAGCCCTGGCGCGCCGGGCTCGATGCCGAGACGCGCGGCGCCAAGCTGGTCTTCCCCAGCCTCAGCGGACCGCTCAAACTGGTCTGGTCGATTCCCCGGCTGCGCCGCCTGGTCACCCTGTCTTTCATCTATTCGATGCTGCAGAGCAGCCTGATCACCTTCCTGGTCATCTACCTCAACGGCGAGATCGGGCTGTCGCTGGTGCTCGCCGGCCTGATCCTGACCATCACCCAGGTCACCGCCGCCTGCGGCCGTCTGTTCTGGGGCATCGTCGCCGACCGCTGGTCGAATCCCCGCATCGTGCTCGGCGGCCTCGGCATCGCCATGTCGATCGGCGCCTGGTTGACCGCCGCTTTCACGCCCGACTGGCCGATCGAGGCCATCGTCGCGGTGGCCGCGGCCTTCGGCGGCACGGCGGTGGGCTGGAACGGCGTCTATGTCGGGCAACTTGCCCAGTCCGCCCCTGCGGGGCGGGTGAGTGAAGTGGGCGGGGCCGGCGGCTTCGCCGCCTTCAGCGGGGTCACCGCCGGACCCTTCGCCTTCACTATCCTGCTGGCGCTCACCGGCAGCTACGCGGCCTCCTTCGCGCTGATCGCCGGGCTCACCGCGTCGGTCGGACTGTGGCTCCTTCTCGCGCCGCCCAGCCCGGCACCCAACTGATCATGCATCCCGTCGTCCCCGCCCTGATCGCCATGCTGGCGGTGCAGATCCTGACCTCGATGTCGGGCACCACCGGATCGGTGCTCGCCCCCATCGCCGCCCCCGATCTCGGCGTCCAGACCTATCTCGTCGGCGTCTACGTGGGGATCATCTACGGCGTCGGCGCCTTCTCCAGCGCCACCTGCGCGGGCTTCATCGCGCGCTTCGGCGCGATCCGCGTCAGCCAGATCTGCATGCTGCTCTGTGCCAGCGGCCTGGCCCTCGGCGCGCTGGGCAGCGTGTGGAGCGCCCTCATCGGCGCGGTGTTGATCGGCATCGCCTACGGCCCCTCGCCGGTCTCGTCCTCGCACATCCTCGCGCGCCTGACGCCGGCCTCGTGGATGAACCTGGTCTTCTCGGCCAAGCAGACGGGCGTCCCCATCGGCACCGGCCTGTCCGGCCTGCTGCTGCCGACGCTCGCCGTGATGCTGGGCTGGCAGGCGGCGGCCCTGGTCTTCGCCGGAATGTGCCTGCTGATCGCCGTCTCGCTCCAGCCGTTGCGCGTCTCGCTCGACAACGACCGCGACCCAAACCGCGCGCTCTTCGCGCTCAGCAACCTGCTGGGCGCCGTGCGGCTGGTGGCGAGCGATCGCGAGATGCGGCGCCTGTCGATCATCTCCTTCGCCTATGCCGGGATGCAGACCATCCTCAGCGCCTTCCTGGTGACCTATCTCGCCGACCGGCTGGGCATGGCGATCGTCCTTGCCGGCGTCGTCTTGGCCGCCAGCCAGGCCATTGGCGCCACCGCCCGCGTGCTCTGGGGCCTGGCCGCGGACCGCTTCGTCGACCCGATGCGCCTCCTCTCGGCTCTCGGCATCGGCATGTCGATCATGGCGCTGGTCACCGCGACGCTGTCGCCGTCCTGGCCGTTCGCGCTGGTCATCGTCGTGTGCGGCGCTTTCGGCGCCACGGCCGCCGGCTGGAACGGCGTCTTCCTGGCCCAGCTCGCGCGCCTGGCGCCGGGCCGGGTGAGCGAGGCCGCGGGCGGCTCGCATCTTGCCACCTTCGGCGGAGTGATGGTCCTGCCCCCGGTCTTCAGCCTCATCCTCGCCACCACCGGCAGCTATGCCATCGGCTTTGCCTGCGTGGCGGCGCTCACCTGCGCCGGCGGCCTCTGGTTGCTCATCCCCATCAAGTCCCCATTCATCAAAGCCTGAGGCTTGAACCGGGCGCGCCGCTCCGCCATCCTCGCGACCGTGAGCAGCTCCACCTCTCCCTTGATTCCGCGCACCGCCCTGGTGACCGGCGCCAGCCGCCGCATCGGTCGCGCCCTGGCCCTGGCCCTGGCCCAGGACGGCTATGCCGTGGCGCTCCACTATCACCACTCGCGCGGCGACGCCGAAGCGGTGGCCGCCGAGATTGCCAAGGCCGGCGGCAAGGCGGTGGCCCTGGCCGCCGACCTCGCGGTCGAGAAGGACGTGGTCGCCCTGGCCAAGCAGACGACCGATACCCTCGGCCCGCTCGGCGTGCTGGTCAACAACGCCTCGGCCTTCGAACGCGACGAGGCCCTGACCGCGACCCGCGAAAGCTGGGACACGCATATGGAAGCCAACCTGCGCGCCCCCTTCGTGCTGTCGCAGGCCCTGGCCAGCGGCCTGCCGGCAGCGGCCGAAGGCGCCATCGTCAATCTCGTCGACCAGCGGGTGTGGAACCTGACGCCGCATTTCGTCTCGTACACGCTGAGCAAGGCCGGGCTGTGGACGCTGACCCAGACCCTGGCGCTGGCCTTCGCGCCGCGCATCCGGGTCAACGCCATCGGTCCCGGACCGACCCTGCCCAGTCCGCGCCAGGACCCCGAACAGTTCGCCCGCCAGGTGGCCTCGGTGCCGCTGCAGCGCGGGCCGGCGCTCGACGAGCTGGTTGCCGCCCTGCGCTTCATCCTCGGGGCGCCCTCGCTGACCGGGCAGATGATCGCCCTCGACGGCGGCCAGCATCTCAACTGGCATCCGGCGGCTCCCGGTCATGGCCTCGAAGAGTAAGAGCAAGCGCGCCCGGCCCCGCGCGCCGGCCGGCGGCGCCGTCTACCGCGTGGTGATCCGCGACCTGGTGCTGGCAGCCCGCATCGGCGTGTGGAAACGCGAGAAGCACGTCGACCAGCGGGTGCGCGTCAATGTCGAGATGACGGCGGCCAAGCCCGGCCCCCTGCTGGCCGAGGACGGACACAGCGGCCGGCGCGAGCGCATCATCCGCTACGACACCGTGGTGGCGGGAGTCCGCCGCCTGGTGGCCGAGGGCCATGTCGATCTGTGCGAGACCCTGGCCGAGCGGGTGGCGCTGCTCTGCCTGGAGAACCGCCGGGTGCGCTCGGTCCGCGTGCGTGTGGAGAAGTTGGATGTATATCCGGACGCGATGAGCGTCGGCGCCGAGGTGGAGCACCACCGCGCCGCATGAGGACGGCGATAAAGCGTGGCGGCAGACCGGGGTAGGTCCCAGGCGGCCAGTTGTGCACACCGGGGTCCCTCCCTGCACCGACCCGGAAAACCGCTGAATCACAGCCCATTGTGACCAAATCGTGACGTAGGATCAGCGTTTTCACATGTGTTATCATAAGGTTAAATAGTTGCCTATTTTTTGGTCGATGCCCAAAGACTCCCATATAACGGGCTTTCCGGGACCATCGGCTTGGGGTTATGAACAAACTTATCCCCAGTTTCAGTGGATATCGTGACGGGCTCGCCACATGCATCGTGGCGCCATCGCCACAGGGCAAGACCAAAGACCAAGCCGCCATCTCTCTTGTGGAGAAGTGGATAAGTAATGAGCGTCAGCGACACGCCTTCGCCGTCGAACGCTGAATCCGATCCGCCGATGGCGCTCGACGACGAGAGCGCGATCAGCGGTCCGGGCGCGGCCGGCGTCGCCGCGATCCGCGCCGCGCTGGCCAACCTGCCGATGGGGCCGGGCGTCTACCGCATGCTCGCCGAGGACGGCAGCGCGCTCTATGTCGGCAAGGCGCGCAGCCTCAAGCGCCGGGTGACCTCTTACACCCAGCTCAACCGGCTGCCGATCCGCCTGCAGCGCATGGTGGCGGAGACCCGCACCCTCGAAGTGGTGACCACCCACACCGAGGGCGAGGCGCTGCTGCTCGAGAGCAACCTGATCAAGCGGCTGATGCCGCGCTACAACGTGCTGCTGCGCGACGACAAGTCGTTTCCCTATGTCGCGCTGTTCGAGGACCACCCCTACCCGCAGATCGCCAAGCACCGCGGGGCGCGCGACCGCAAGGCCAGCTATTTCGGACCCTTCGCCTCGGCTGGCTCGGTGAATGAGACCCTGACGGCGCTGCAGCGCGGCTTCCTGCTGCGCTCCTGCGCCGACACCGTGTTCACCAACCGCACGCGGCCGTGCCTGCTCTATCAGATCAAGCGCTGCTCGGCCCCTTGCGTGAACCGCATCTCGGCCGAGGACTATGCCGGGCTGGTGCGCGAGGCCAAGGACTTCCTCGGCGGCCGCTCGCGCGGCCTGCAGGAACGGTTCGGCGCCCGGATGCAGGAGGCCAGCGAGGCCCAGGACTACGAGACGGCGGCGCTCTACCGCGACCGCATCCGCGCGCTGACCACCATCCAGTCGCGCCAGGACATCAACCTCGACACCATGGGCGATGCCGACGTCATCGCCGCGCACCAGGCCGGCGGCGCCACCTGCATCCAGGTGTTCTTCTTCCGCGGCGGCTTCAACTACGGCAACCGCTCCTACTTCCCCAAGCACGACAAGCAGCAGGACGTGGTCGAGGTGCTCAATGCCTTCGTCGGCCAGTTCTATGCCGAGCGCCCGCCGCCCAAGCTGATCCTGCTGTCCTCCGATATCCCGGACCGCGAGCTGCTCGGCGAGGCGTTGAGCGGCAAGGCCGGGTACCGCGTCCGGCTGGAGGTCCCCGAGCGCGGCGAGAAGCGCAAGCCGGTCGAGCATGCCCTGGTCAATGCGCGCGAGGCGCTGGGCCGGCGCCTGGCCGAGAGCAGCGCCCAGGCGGAGCTGCTCGAAGGTGTTTCACGGGTCTTCGGCCTGGAGGCGGCACCGCGCCGCATCGAGGTCTACGACAACAGCCATATCGGCGGCACCCAGGCGCTGGGCGCCATGATCGTCGCCGGGCCGGAAGGGTTCGCCAAGAACCAGTATCGCAAGTTCAACATCCGAGGCACGACCCTGCCCGAGACCAGCACCGCAGGGGCAGGCATGGCGGAAGCCCCGGCTCCACCATTGGCCCCCGCCGGCGGCGACGACTACGCGATGCTGCGCGAGGTGCTGACCCGGCGTTTCGGCCGGGCGCTGCGCGAAGACCCCAGCCGAACAGAAGCGTCCTGGCCGGACCTCGTCCTGATCGATGGCGGGCTGGGGCAGCTGAGCGTGGCGCAGGAGGTCATGGCGGAGCTCGGTCTCGGCGATATCCCGCTGGCCGGCATCGCCAAGGGCCCGGACCGCGACGCCGGCCGCGAGCGCTTCTTCCTGCCGGAGCGCGAGCCCTTCCAGCTCGAGCCGCGCGATCCGGTGCTCTATTTCCTGCAGCGCCTGCGGGACGAGGCCCATCGCTTCGCCATCGGCGGCCATCGCCAGCGCCGTTCCGCCGCCATCGCCAGCTCCCCCCTCGACGACGTCGCGGGGATCGGACCGCGGCGCAAGAAGGCGCTTTTGTTGCACTTCGGCTCCGGCCAGGCCGTGGCGCGCGCCGGGCTGACCGATCTCGAAGCGGTGCCGGGCATCAGCAGGGCCGTGGCGAAAAAGATTTATGATCATTTCCACGGCGGGTAGACTGACGGCCGGCGCTCCGGGGGGTAAACTCGGCGTTCCCGGGAAAACGCGATCATGATCAACACCCTGCCTATGGTCCTCACCCTGTCGCGCATCGCCGCGATTCCGGTGCTGGCCGCCCTGTTCTTCATCGAGGGCGACTGGGTCCGCTACATCGCCTGCGCGCTCTATACGACGGCGGCGGTGACCGACTATCTCGACGGCTACCTGGCGCGGGCCTGGAAGCAGCAGTCGAAGCTCGGGCGCATCTTCGACCCGATCGCCGACAAGCTGCTGGTCGCCGCCACCATCCTGCTGCTCGTGGCGACCGACCGCATCGCCGGTATCCTCGTCCTGCCGGCGCTGGTCATCCTCTGCCGCGAGGTGCTGGTCTCCGGGTTGCGCGAGTTCCTGGCGGAGATCCGGGCCCTGCTGCCCGTCAGCCGCCTGGCCAAGTGGAAGACCGGCATCCAGATGACCGCCCTGGGCTTCCTGATCGTCGGCGACGCGCTGCCGACGGCGTTTCTGCCGGTGAAGCTGATCGGCGATGTCGGGCTGTGGGCCGCGGCCGTCCTCACCCTGATCACGGGCTGGGACTACCTCATCGCCGGCCTCAAGCATGTCGACGACGACACGCCCGAGCCGGCGAAGAGCGAGAAGCCCCCGTTGGGATCGGCGGCGCCGCGCCGCGCCGGATAGCGACGCCGCATGAAGATCTTCGGTCTTGCCGGCTGGAGCGGAAGCGGCAAAACGACCTTGCTCGTCAGGCTGATCCCCGCGCTCGTCGGCCGCGGCCTCAGCGTCTCGACCATGAAACACGCCCATCACGGTTTCGACGTCGACCGCCCCGGCAAGGATTCATACGAGCACCGCGCCGCCGGCGCGACCGAGGTCATGATCTCCTCGGCCAATCGCTTCGCCCTGATGCATGAGCTGCGCAGCGCGCCGGAACCGACGGTCGAACAGCTCATCGCGCATATGACGCCGGTCGACCTGCTGCTGATCGAGGGCTTCAAGGCGCACGCCCACGACAAGATGGAGGTCCACCGGCCGGCGCTCGGCAAGCCGCTGCTCGCCGCAGAGGATGCGACCTACGTGGCGGTGGCCAGCGACGCGCCGATCGCCGGCCTGCGCGTCCCCCGCCTCGATCTCAACGACGTGGCGGCGATCGCCGATTTCGTCATCGCGCATTGCGGCTTGGGCAAGGCCGCCCGGCAGGCGGCGGGGGAATAGATGGCCCAGCTCTCCGACGACTGCTTCGCTTTCGGCGGCGAGCTGATGCGTGCCGCCGAGGCGATCAGCATCCTCGCCCAGCGCGTCGAGCCGGTGGCCACACCCGAACCGGTGCCGCTGACCGCGGCGCGCGGCCGCATCCTGGCCGAGGACCTGGTGGCCCAGCGCAACGTGCCGCCGCACGACAACGCAGCCGTCGACGGCTACGCGGTCTATTTCGACGATCTGGCGCCGGAAGGCGAGACGCGCCTGCCGGTCCAGGGACGTGTCGCCGCCGGCGATTCGCTGCCGGAGGCGCCGCGCGGGGTGGCCGTGCGCATCTTCACCGGTGCGCCCATGCCCGAAGGTCCGGACACGCTGTTCATGCAGGAAGACGTGCGCCTCGAAGGCGGCACTGCGATCTTCCCGGCAGGGATCAAGCGCGGCGCCAACCGGCGCAAGGCGGGCGAAGACGTCAAGGCCGGCACCACCATCCTGCGCAAGGGCCATAAGCTGCGGCCGCAGGATATAGGCCTCGCCGCCTCGGTCGGCGTGGCCAAGCTCTCGGTCTACAACATCCTCAAGGTCGGCGTGTTCTCCACCGGCGACGAACTGCGCGAGCCCGGCGAGAAGACGCCGCCGGGCGCGGTCTACGACGCCAACCGCTACGTGCTGCGTGCCCTGCTCGACCAGCTCGGCTGCGACGTGAAGGATTTCGGCATCGTGCCGGATCGCAAGGACCAGATCCGCCAGACCCTGGCCAACGCCGCGGTCACCTGCGACGCGGTCATCACCTCGGGCGGCATGTCGACCGGCGAGGAGGACCACGTGCGCGCCGCCGTCGAATCCCTGGGCTCGATCCATTTCTGGCGCCTGGCCATCCGGCCCGGTCGGCCGGTGGCGCTCGGCCACGTCAAGGGCGTACCCTTCGTCGGCCTGCCCGGCAATCCGGTGGCCATGATGGTCACCTTCCTGCGCTTCGCCCGGCCGGTGCTGCTGCGCCTCGGCGGCGCCACCGATATCGAGCCCAAGACCTTCCGCGTGCGCGCCGATTTCGACACCAAGAAGAAGGAAGGCCGCCGCGAATGGCTGCGCGCCCGGCTGCTGCCGGGGCCCGACGGCACGACCGTGGCCAGGCGCTTCCCGCGCGATGGCGCCGGCATCCTCACCTCGCTCGTCGAATCCGACGGTCTGATCGAGCTGGCCGAGGACGTGACACAGGTCGACGCCGGCACCATGGTCGACTTCCTGCCCTTCAGCGAGGTCGGGGTATGAAGGTCCTGTGGTTCGCCTGGCTGCGCACGCGCGTCGGGACAGCCGAGGAGACTCTGACGCCGCCGGCCGAGGTGCGCGACGTACGCACTCTGCTCGACTGGCTGAAGCAGCGCTCGCCCGGCCATGCCGAGGCGCTGAAGAACCTCTCGGTGGTGCGTGTGGCGGTCAACCAGACCTACGTGCAGCCGGACCATCCCGTCGCTGCCGGCGACGAGGTGGCGATCTTCCCGCCGGTGACCGGAGGCTGACGTGGATTACCGGCGCGAAGTCTATAGGCACTACCGGGAATGCAGGTTCAGGTTCTGGCTTATGATTATCGGCGGCTTGTTGGGCGGCTCGGTGATCGCCGGGGAAGGTGGTTTTTTCCTCGGCACGCTCGCGGGTTTGTTTGTGGGCATGAAGCTGGACGAAAGGTTTTCGCGGAAGGCCGAGGACGCGCCATGATCCGGGTGCAGCGCGAGGATTTCGATGTCGGCGCCGAGCTCAAGGCGCTCACCGCCGGCCGGCACGAGATCGGCGGAGCGGTGACCTTCGTCGGCCTGGTCCGTGATATGGCCGGCGACAGCAAGATCGGCGCGATGACCCTCGAGCATTATCCCGGCATGACCGAGAAGCAGCTCGCCGAGATCGAGGCCGAAGCCAAAAAGCGCTGGCCGCTCTCCGCCTCGCTGATCGTCCACCGCTACGGGCGGCTGGAGCCGGGCGAGCAGATCGTGCTGGTGATCACTGCTTCCGCCCATCGCGAGGCGGCCTTCGAGGCCTGCCACTTCCTGATCGACTGGCTGAAGACCAAGGCGCCGTTCTGGAAGCTCGAGGATACCGACCAGGGCGCCCAATGGGTCGCCGCCGAGGCGCGCGACGACAAGGCCGCGGAGCGCTGGACGAAACCTTAGTCCCGCCCGAGCCTGCCGAACATCTTCAAGAGATGCGCCTGCGCGCCGTCGGCCAACAGGTCGCGGTCCATGCGCAGCCGGTCGCCGAAGAAGGCCTCCGACAGGCCGCGATCCATGACCATGGTGGCGAGAAGGCTGGTCGCCGCCGTGGGATTGGTGACGCCCTCGGTATAGACCAGGCGCTGCTGGTCGAGCGCCTCCTTGCCCAGGGCGAAGGTGAAGTAGCTGAACTGCAGGTTGCCGTCGCGCGGCATGCGCGAGCCGAGCACCAGCACGTAGAGCCGCTGCCATTCCTCGGGCGAGAGCTGCCGGCGCCAGGGCTCGAAGGCGGCGTGCAGCCCGTCGAGCTGCAGCTTCGCCGCGTCGTTGCCGTTGGCCAGCATCAGCGGCGCCGTCGAACGGCCGAAGGCGGCGAGCGCCGCCTTGTCGATGCGGCCGGCGGCCAGCGTGCGATCGATATAGGCGACCGTCAGGTCGATGAGCTCCTGCTGGCGCGCGATCTGCAGCGGCGTGAAGTCGAGCCCGCCGAGGGCGGCGCGCACGGCCAGCGCCTTGGCGCGCAGGTCGGTCACCACCGGCTTCCAGCGCTCATCGCCGTCCATCACCGGGGCCAGCGCGCCGTAGACGCCGAGCGCCACATGGGCCACCGATTTCAGGCGGTCGTAGCCGGGCGGGGTGAAGTCGATCTTCGTCTCCCGGCCATTGCGGCGCAGGATCAGCGTGTCGAAGGCGACCAGCACCACCGGGTCGGTGCGCGCCAGCATCTGGGCGCGGCCGTCGGCATAGGCAGCACGCGCCGCCTTGTTGAAGTCGCTGAGCACAGCCTCGGCCGCCGGATCGGCTGCGAAGGCCGGCGTGGCCAGCAGCACGGCTGCGAGTATCCAAGCGCGAATCATGGTTCCCCCGTTCCCCAAGTCTGACTGCGCGCATCATAGGCGCGTTCCACCGCCTCGCGCCACGCGCCGGGCCCACCGGCCATCAGCGGCGGCGGCGCGGTCTTCTCGCTCTCCACCAGCCGGCGTTCGACCGAGTCGTGCGCCTCCAGCGTGCCGTTGGCCAGAATGTGGCGGATGGCGACATCGGGAGCGCGCAGGTGACGGGCCACCAGAATGGTGCGGTGACAGTCCAGCGGCTCGCGCTCGGCGCACATGAAGGCGACGCGGTAGCGCTGTGCGCCTTCACGCAGGCGGGTGAGCCCGGCCTGGAATTCCGGCCGTTGCGCCGCCGCCGCCAGACCTTCCGCCCGCTTGCCGCCGAGCGCCTCGCCAAGGAACACGTAGGCGATACCGGCCGCGCGCAGGCTGTCGGCGAGCGCCTCGCGGCGGAACTGCGGATGACGGCGCGAATAGGGGGTCGAACGCACATCAGCCAGCGCCGTGATGCCGTGGCGCTTCAGCAGGCCGACGAAAGTGTCGATCGGGTGATTGGAATGGCCGACGGAGAAGAGCTCGAGCACCCGCCCAAATTAACAGGCGGCGGGCGGGTGCACGAGCGCGACCGTTACTCCGGCTTGATGTTGGCGACCCGGGCGACCTCAGCCCAGGTCTTGTAGTCCTCGGCGATCATGGCGGCGAAGCTCTGTGGCGTGCTCTTGCCGTCGATCTCGTTGGCTGAGGGTGCCGCACGCTTCAGCACCTCCGGATCGGCCAGCACCTTGTTGATCGCCGTGGCGATGCGCTCGGCGATCGGCAGGGGCAGGCCCTTGGGACCGAGCAGGCCGTTCCAGTAGCTCGCCTGGAAATTGGCGAAGCCCAGCTCCTCCATGGTCGGGATGTTGGGCGCCACGTCGAGCCGCTTCTTGCTGGTCACCGCCAGCGCCGTCACCTTGCCCTCGCGAACCTGCGGCAGCGCGGTTGAGGACACCGCAAAATGGAAGGCTACCTGCCCCGCGATCTGGTCCATCATGGCCTGCGGCGATCCGCGATAGGCGACCGAGGTCGCCTGGATACCGGTGCGATAGCGGAACAGCTCGGCGGTGAAGTGCGAGGGAGCACCATTGCCGGCGGTGGCATAGAACAGCGGTTTCTGCTTGGCCAGCGCCACCAGGTCCTGCGGCGTCTTGAGATTGAGCGCGGGATACGCCACCAGCACCATCGGCGACCACGCCGTGTTGACCACCGGTGTGAACGACTGCGGCATCTCGTAGGACGTCTTCTGCCCCATGGCCTTGACCATGTTGAGCGCGGCCGAGGTGAAGAGCAGCGTGTAGCCGTCGGGCGGCGCCTGGGCGACGATGTCGGCGCCGATCACGCCGGTGGCGCCCGCCTTGTTGTCGACGACGATCGGCTGACCGAGCTCGCTCGACAGCGGCTCGCTCATGATGCGCATCAGCACGTCGATGATGCTGCCCGGCGGCCAGGCCACGACAACGCGGACCGGTTTGTTGGGATAGGCCTGGGAAGCGGCCAGGCCGGTGCTGGCCAGCAGCACCGCCGTGGCCCCCAGGAGCGTGCGTATCGTCCGTTTCATGGCGTTCTCCTCCGTCTCTATTTTTTTCCAGCCTGTCGCATAGCCGTGGCGGCGGCGCGCGCCGCCTGCATCAGATAGGCGCCGTCATTGCCGCCCATGAAGATCCGGGCGCCGCGGCGGAACATCTCCGCCGGATCGGGACCGCCGGAACCGGCGACGAAATGCTTGCCGTGCCGGCGCGCCGCGGCAACCGAGGAGAACCAGGCCTCCTCGATGCGGCTGTGCTTGAGCTCGCCGGGGATGCCCATCTCGGTGCTGAGATCGGCCGGGCCGATCATCAGCACGTCGACGCCGGGCACCGCGGCGATCGCCTCGGCATTGCGGATGCCTTCGGCGGTCTCCAGCATGGCGATGACCAGGGTCAGGTCGTTCTGCAGGCGCACGATCTCCGGCAGCGGCAGCGAGCGGTAGCGCGTGCCGGGCGTGAGCGCCGACATCGAGCGCGTGCCGCGCGGCGGATACTTGACCGCGCGTACCGCCGCCTCGGCGTCGGCGACGTTGCCGACATGCGGCACGATGATCGCCTGGGCGCCGCCGTCCAGCGCCGCGGCGATCTCGCCCGGATCGGTGGTCAGCACGCGCACCGCCGGCATCAGGCCCATCATCAGGGCGCTGGTGCACAGGGCGGCCGTCTCGGCCTTGGAATACATGCCGTGCTCGTTGTCGACGTAGAAGCCGTCGAAGCCGCATTCGCGCAGCATCATCGCCGCGTCGGGCGTGCGCAGATGGCGCAGCGACATCATCAGCACCAGCTCGTCGGCCTCCAGCTTGCGCTTGACCGGGTTGCTGATCAGCGTGGGATCGGTCATGGCTTTCCCTTCCGGGGCGGATAGCCCTGCGCCGAGAAGCCGGCATCGACGGTGACGATGACGCCGGACATGGCGCTGGCCCGCGCCGAGGCGACGAAGGCAACGACGTCGCCGATCTCCTGCGGCCGCATGAGATGGCCGCGCGGCCAGTGGGCGACCAGCTCCGGCCAGCGCTCGGGATCGCCCAGCTCCTCGCCCGCCCGCTTGCGCAGGCCGCGCTTCGATTTCTCGGTTTCGACCCAGCCCGGGCTGACGCCGAGCACGCGCACGCCGTAGTCGAGGCTGGCCCCGCCGATGGCCCGGGTCAGCGCGACCACGGCCGCGTTGCCGGTCGAGCCGGCGGTATAGGCATATTCCAGCTTCTCGGCGCCGATGCCGATGACGTTGACGATGACGCCGGCCCGGCGCTCGACCATGCGGCGGTAGAACTCGCGCGTCAGGTTGATGTAGCCGAAGATCTTCAGCTCCCAGCCCTGGCGCCAGGTCTCCTCGTCGACCTCGAGTATGGTGCCGCGCGGCGTGTTGCCGGCATTGTTGACCAGGATATCGGCCCTGCCGCATTCCTGGGCCAGGGCCGTGGCCGAACCGCGCTGCGTCAGGTCGACCGCATGCGTCGAAACCTCGACGCCGTAGGTCTGGGCCAGCACCTTGCCCGCCGCTTCCAGCGGCTCGCGGTTGCGGGCCGCGAGATGGAGATGGCAGCCTTCCTTGGCCAGGCTCTCGGCGCAGGCGCGGCCGATCCCCTGGGAGGCTCCGGTGACCAGCGCGCGCTTGCCCGTGAGGCCGAGATCCATGCGTCAGGCGTCCTTCGGCCGGATCTCGACGAGGTCGGGGCAGCAGCCCTCGCTGGCGGTGACGGCGTAGACCACGGCGTCGGCGACGTCCTGCGCGGTGATCGGGCCGAACTTGCGCGCGGCGATCGAGGCCAGCACCGCGGGATGAGTGCTCGCCTTGCGGATGTCGGTGTCGACCATGCCGGGCGCGATCTCGCTGACCTTGAGCCCCGCCCCCTTGAGCTCCAGCCGGAAGCCCTTGGCCAGCGCCGAGAGGGCGTGCTTGGTCGCGGCATAGACCACGCCGAACTGGCCGACGTTGCGGGCAGCACCCGAGGTGATGAACACCATGTGGCCGCGCTTGCGCTCGGCCATGCGCTTGCCGAGCTCGCGGGCGATGGCGAAGGCGGCGACCACGTTGGTGGTGAACATGCCGGCGCACTGCTCCGGCGTGATCTCCAGCACCGGCGCGTAGATCAGCCAGCCGGCGTTGTTGACCAGGATGTCGGCATGCCCGGCATTGTTGCCCAGGGTCTCGACGAATTTCGCATCGTCCAGATCGCCGGCAATGGCCTGGGCCTCGACGCCAAGCTTGCGGCACTCGGCCACGACCCCGGCGAGCTCCGCCTCGCGCCGCCCGGTGGCGATGATCGCGGCTCCCTCGCGGGCCAGCGATACGGCCGTGGCCCGGCCGATACCCGCGCTGGCGCCCGTGACGAGCGCGGTGCGCCCGCTCAACCGTCCTGCCATGGGGATTCTCTCGCGCTTACCGACGCGGGTCCGGCGCGATTCCGGATTGCTCGTTCAGGTTCACGGTATCGTACTGCGCCGGAATGATCATCTCGAGCAACTCGAGGTCGTCGGAGAAGCCGAGCACCGTATGCTTGATCATCGGCGGCTGGAGCCAGCAGCTGCCCGGCTTCATCAGATGCTCCTGACCCTCGAACTCGATGCGCATCCAGCCCGTGAGCACGTAGACCATCTGGAACTGGGTGTCGTGGAAATGGCGCTTGGAGACGGCGTCCGGATCGAACGGCCGGGCGCGGCGATTGACATGCGCTTCGACCATGCCGCCGGTCGCCTTGGCCATGCCCAGGTCGCGCGACAGCGCCCAGCCGCGAAAGCCGTCGGTCTTGAAGTCTTCTTCGCGCAAGTGGCTGACGTGAAACGCCTGTTTCGGCCAGCCGCTCTTCTTCTGCTGGCTGCTGGCGGGATCGAACTCGGATTCCTTGAGAATCTTCAGTTGAATCTTGTCGTCGGGCATAGCGGCGTTTCCTCTCGATTGCTTATCGTTTGAAGAACGATAGTACAAAAGATGCGAAGCGCAAAGTTTGGTGCGTTTTCACCTAAATACCATCGCCAGCGAACAAAAAACCCCGCGTCTCGCGACGCGGGGTTGCACAACGGCAGCGGCTGACGCGGCTTACGCGCGCACGGCCTTCTCGTAGTCTTCCATCAGGTTCTTGGTGATGGCGCCGGGCGTGAACTTGTAATCGGCGATCGAGGCGACCGGGGTCACCTCGGCCGCGGTGCCGGTGAGGAAGCATTCGGTCGCCTTGCCCATCTCATCCGGCAGCATGGCGCGCTCGACCACCTTGTACTGGCGCTTCTTGGCCAGGTCGATGACCGAGCGGCGCGTGATGCCGTCGAGGAAGCAGTCGGGCTTGGGCGTGTGGATCTCGCCGTTGATGACGAAGAAGACGTTGGCGCCGGTCGCCTCGGCGATCTGACCGCGCCAGTCGAGCATCAGCGCATCGGCGTAGCCCGCCGCTTCGGCCTCGTGCTTGGACAACGTGCAGATCATGTAGAGGCCGGTGGCCTTGGCCTTGGCCGGGATGGTGGCTGGATCGGGCCGCCGCCATTTGGCCATGGTGAGCTTGATGCCCTTGAGCTTCGCCTCGGGCGAGAAATAGGCCGGCCATTCCCAGGTGGCGATGGCGACGTTGATCTTCGAGGCCTGGCACGAGACACCCATCTGCTCCGAGCCGCGCCAGGCGATCGGGCGCACGTAGCCGTCGACGATGTTGTTGGCCTTGAGGACCTCGTTGGTCGCCGCGTCGAGCTGCTCGACCGTGTACGGCACGTCGAAGCCCAGCATCTTGCCGGAATCGATCAGGCGCTGATTGTGCTCGCGCAGCTTGTAGACCTTGCCGCCGTAAGCCCGCTCGCCCTCGAAGACGGCGCTGGCGTAATGCAGCGCATGGCTCAGCACGTGGATCTTGGCGTCGCGCCACGGCACGAGCTTGCCGTTCATCCAGATCCAGCCGTCGCGATCGTCGAAAGTCTGGGCAGCCATGTCTGTATCGCCTTCGTTGCTTGTCTCTCGGGGTGGCCCGCGCGCCGGAAGCCGGTAACTTTATTCCGCGAACCTGCTTGCGGAAAGAAACACTTTTGCGCCATATATGTCAACATTGCTGACTTAATTACCTGCCCTGCAGGCCACGCATGAAGACGACATTTCATTACCTCCGGTCGGGACACCCGCGATGAAGCGCAAGCCCTCCCGCGCCGCGCCGGTGTTTTCCGAAGAGGAGATCCGCCAGGGGATCGAGCTGATGTTCTTTGCCTATCGCGATTTCACGGCCGATCCTGATCGCATCCTCGCCCCCCTGGGCATGGGCCGGGCGCATCACCGGGTGGTGCATTTCGTCGGCAGCGCGCCGGGCATGACGGTGGGTGAGCTACTTTCCATCCTCAAGATCACCAAGCAGAGCCTCAATCGGGTCCTCGGCCAGCTGATGCGCGAGGGCTACATCGCCCAGCGGCCGGGGCAGACCGACCGGCGCGAAAGATCGGAAGAGC
>JALHMR010000055.1 GCA_022843945.1 Rhodospirillaceae bacterium
TGCATGCGCGAGAATTCTTCGATCGCATGGTCCATGACCATGCGATCGAGTTTCAGCTTTGCCGCCTCGGTGTCTGTCAGGAGAACCGGCAGATCGCCCGTCTGCGACCTGCGTCCTGGCGGTTGGTACAGCGGGGTGCAGACGAATTTGGCTGCCACCGATCGCTGTACGTCCCAAATCGGCCGATATGCCAAGCGCACGTGCTTAAGAGGGTCTTCTACCTTAATATTGAGCTCGTCCTTGTCCGGCGATCCGCCCGCCGCGGCACGCCGTGAATGGGCCTGCTCGGCGACTTTCTCGATCTCGCGCGCAATCTCGCTCGGGTCCACGACCTTGTTCAGGATCTCGGCGCCGTCGATCTCGCTGGAGATGCACTGCACTTCCAGCATGCCGGCGCCCATGTCATCGCCGACGAGCATGCGGGAGATTTCCTCGGCCATCATTCCGCATTTCAGAGCGGCTTCCCGGTCCGATAGGCCTGCGAACAGGACGACGTAGTTCAATCCACCGGTCTTGCGGTAAACATCCTTCGAGGTCAACCTTCGCTCTATCGAACGTTCGACAAGAGCCTCGATACGCGGGGCGAGCTTGTCCCAGTGATCTCCAAAATGGGCCTTCACACGATCAAGGCCGAGCAAATGCACTTTGCCGACTGAATTGGGTTTGGGCTCGCCCAGAATCCGCCGTGCATTCTCGGCGAACGAATCATCCTGATTCGAACTCGGTAATTGACGGTTTGCGTCGGCTTGCATCTCCCGCACGTCATCGACGCCACGGTCATTGGAAATGGCGGCATCCGGATGGGCGAGCAGGAAGGCGCGGCGATCCGTGTCCAGGTCGAATTCGTATCGCATCGCTATCCTTGCATGTTCGTCCGACCCCGGGCCGACTTTCGCTCCGGCAGCGGATTGGGCATCCACGCTGATGAGATGCGCCCGCCATTTACCCCGGGCGTGGGACCTCAACCACGTCTGGGCGCCATCGAGCCGGACCACACCGGCGGCTATCCACGTAGCAGCGAAACCAGCCATGTCACGCTGCCTTCACTAGCGCGGGCTCGGGCGTCGCGCCCAACAGCCTCTCGATCTGGGCGCGCAGGCTGTCAAATGGAACCGCTCTATCCATGGTCAAGCTCGCTCCCACCCGGCTTGCGAGGCGTGCCAGATCGCGATTGGCTCGGCCGCCATTGGCGATGGCGATGACCGGAGTTTCGGGCGACGCCCTCTTGATCTCGGCGGTGAACTCGATCCCGCATTTGTGGGACATCACGATATCGGTCACCACGATATCGGGGTGGCGCTCGTGAACTCTCTCCAGCCCCGCACGGGCATTGACCGCTTCCGAGACTTCGTGCCGGCCGCTCTCCAGCGTCCGGCGAATCTCGCGCCGATATGTAGGCTCTTCGCTGACCACCAATATGTGCGCCATGATACGCTCCTTCTCTCTTCAGCCCGTCCTTATCAATGAGGAACCCGATTCCGGGATCGGGCGGAGGCGGCCACAAAGACCGACGCTCGGCCGATCGCAGCGCCGTGCTCGTCCCGGACGCTGACAGCAAAGTCGCGATGGAAACCGCCTTGGCCCCCGATTTCGGCGCACATCGTCACCGCGTGCAGCATGGCCACGCCGTGGCCGGACAGGGCGATGCCTTCAGGGTCCTCGTCAGTGCCGTGTTCACCGTGGATCTGAAAGAAGTAGCGCCGCATCGATAGCCTCCACCATTGTCCGCAGACAGCAACGTCTCAGTTTGAATCAGGCTGGCAATTGTTTGTCGCTACGGGCTTCCGGCCCGCGCCATTCAAACCGAGACCGTGCCCCGTAGACCTAGGGCAACGGCGGCGCGAGGAAACCTTGTAAGACTACGGGGAAAGGCCGACACTGGTAGTTGTACGGGGGTCTACGACTTGCTCTTTTCGGGCTCGGGCCTCGAAATCACGTCACGCGTTCATTTACGTTGGCATTCGCTGCCGCGGAGGCGGCAGACACTCACGCCGGGGAGGGCAAGGTGTCTCGTACCATCACGACCGCTCGTCGCAACGGCGGATCCACCGGGCGACGGCCGGGCAAGCCCAAGCGCGGCGCGTCCGCAGAGGTCGATCAGCCACTGCGGCAGAGCGGCATCCGCGTGATGGGCGAGGTGCCATGGGGCTGCCATATCTGCGTCTTCTACGAAACCAAGGACGACCTGCTCGATACCGCGGCGGCCTATTTCAGGGCCGGTCTGGAGAGCAACGAATTTTGTGTCTGGGCGATCTCGGAGCCGATCACGGCGGCCGAGGCCAAGGCGGCGTTGCGCAGCGTCATCCCCGATTTGGAGGCGCAGATGGAGGCCGGACGGATCGAGATTCTCCAGGGCACCGACTGGTATCTGCGCGGCAACCAGTTCGATCTGCAGCGGATCACCGGCGGCTGGAACGAGAAGCTGCGTGGCGCGCTCGCCAATGGCTTCGACGGCATGCGGGTCAGCGGCAATGCGTTCTGGATCGAATCCAGTCACTGGAAGGCGTTCTGCGAGTACGAACATGAGCTTGACCGCTCGCTGACCGGACAGCGGATGGTGGTGCTCTGTACCTATGCGCTGCAGGCCAGCCGGGCGGTCGACCTGCTGGACGTGGCGCGCGCGCACCAGTGCTGCACCGCCCGACGCCACGGCGATTGGGAGTTCCTGGCGACGCCGGAGCTGCAGCAAGCCAGAAAGGAGATCGAAAGGCTGCACGGCGCGCTCGACGTGCTGTCCAAGCCGTTCCCGGGCCATGCGCTACTGACGCCGCGCGAGCGCATCGCCCTGGCGCAGATTGTCCGCGGCGCCTCGAATAAGGAGGCGGCGCGCATGCTCGGCATTAGCCCACGCACGGTCGAGTTTCACCGGGCCAACGTGATGCGCAAGCTGGGTGCCAGAAACACCGCCGAGCTCGTCCGGCGGGTGATGGGCGACTGAGAGAGAGGCGAGCTACCGTCGCCAGCTTGTGCCGCGGCTGCAGCGTGGCGCGCCGACGAGGTGATCGAATAATCGAGCCGATGTCGGCTTGTGGCACAGAACGGACAGTGGGCGCCCGCACCGTGAATATGTCCCTCCCTTGACGCGGCGCCGCCATCGGTTCATTTATCCGTTCGTTCCGAGGGGAGCCCCAGCCGGGGGCTGAGATGCCGTACGCGACGCGCGGCGACCCTTCGAACCTGATCCGGTTCATACCGGCGGAGGGAGAGGAACAATGAGGATAGCCATGAATCTATGCCGTTTTGGCCTGGCTGTTGCCATGGCCGCTTTTGCTTGCCTGCCGCCCGCTTTCGCCCAGACCAAGACCAAGCTCGTCGTCTACTCGGCGCTCGAGGCCGACCATATCGATTCGTACCGCAAGGCCTTCGAGGCCGATAACCCGGACATCGAAATCGCGCTGATCCGCGATTCGACGGGTGTGATCACCGCCCGGCTGCTGGCGGAGAAGGAACGGCCGCAGGGCGACGCGATCTGGGGGTTGGCGATCACCAGCATGGCGCTGCTCGATGCGCAGGGCATGCTCGAACCGTTTTCTCCTCGTGAGTTGAGCGCGATCAAGCCCAATTTCCGCGATCCGCGCAATCCGCCGCACTGGGTCGGCATCGATGCCTGGGCGGCGGCGGTGTGCCTCAACACGGTCGAGGCGGGCAAGCGCAGCCTGCCGCGGCCGCAGTCGTGGAAGGATCTGCTCGATCCCGTCTACAAGGGCCAGATTGTCATGCCCAACCCAGCCTCGTCGGGGACTGGCTATTTCCACGTCTCGGCCTGGCTGCAGCTGTTCGGCGAGGAGGAAGGCTGGAAGTTCCTCGACAAGCTGCACGAGAACATCGCCTGGTACGTGCACTCCGGCGCCAAGCCCTGCCGCATGGCGGCGGCCGGCGAGTTCGCCGTGGCCATCGGCTACGACCTGTCGGGCGCCCAGCAGAAGCAGCGCGGCGCTCCGGTCGACGTGCTGCTGATGCGCGAGGGCGGGGGCTGGGACATGGATGCCGCCGCCATCATCAAGGGCAACAGGCAGCCGGAGGCGGCGCGCCGCCTGATGGATTGGGCCGCAAGCCGCAAGGCCAACGAGCTCTACGCCAGGTGGCTGCCGCTGGTGGCCATGGCGGGCGTGTCGGGGCCGGTGCCGCACTACCCGATGGACATCGAGAAGGCGATGATCAGGAACGACTTCGCCTGGGCCTCGGCCAACCGGGCGCGCATCCTGGCCGAGTGGCAGCGGCGCTACGACAGCAAATCGGAGCCGAAGTAGCGGCGTTGGCCTTGTCGGCCGTCGCCGAGCGGCAGCGCTATCGTCATCCCGGACAAGCGGCATTCTTATGCCGCGCCCGCGAAACGCGTAGCGTTTGCGCGCGATCCGGGATCCATCGTGCCGTTGGATTGGCGCAACCGGGACGGTTGCGCCGGATGGACCCCGGCTTTCGCCGGGGTGACGACTAACTAGAGGTGGCAAGCACTCGCCGTCAGATTCTTTGCGCCGCCTCTCTTGCAGCCGGTGGATCGCGAACCATCTCATGTAATACGAATTGTCTGAGTTTCAACAGCCGCCAGATCGTTAACGTCAAAAAGCCAAACCATTGTTTTATAATTTATATCTCGGGTTCAGCAGCGGGGGGCCGGCTAGAATGTCCAACGATTGCCGCCTGCCGAAACAGGTTTTTTCGCGCGCCGACAAGGGCTTGTCGGCCGATTTCCGGGGCAGTCTGCCGCCACGGATTATCAGGGGCTGAGACTGGTATAGGATGGCGGCTATGGAGTTGCTTTCGCTCGACAAGCTCGCGGCCCGCATGACTCCGGGCTCGCTGATCGCCATTCCCGCCGACTATTCGGGCGTCTCGATGGCGGCGACGCGGGCCTTGGTGGCGAGCGGGGTGCGTGGCTTGCGCATCATCTGCGTGCCCACCTCGGGCATCCAGGCCGACGTGCTGATCGGCGCTGGCTGCCTCGCCGAGCTCGAGACCTCGGCCGTCACCCTGGGCGAACTCGGCCTGGCGCCGCGCTTCACGGCGGCGGCCAAGGCGGGCTCCCTGACCATCCGCGACACGACCTGCCCGGCGGTGCACGCAGCACTCCAGGCGAGCGAGAAGGGAATTCCCTTCATCCCGCTGCGCGGCCTGATCGGCACCGACATCCTGCGCCAGCGCGCCGACTGGAAGCTGGCCGAGAATCCCTTCGCTGACGGCGCTGACCCCATCGTCTACCTGCCGGCGATCAAGCCCGACGTGGCCCTCTTCCACGCCACCAAGGCGGACCGCGACGGCAACGTGTGGATCGGCCGGCGGCGCGAGCTGGCGACCATGGCGCATGCCGCCGTCCGCTCGCTGGTCACCGTCGAGGAGATCGTCGACGTCTCGCTGCTGGCCGACGAAACCCTCGCCGCCGGCGTCCTGCCGGGGCTCTATGTCGAGGCGGTGGCCGAGGCACCGCGCGGCGCCTGGCCGCTCGGCCTGCAGGATCTATACCCGACGGACGACGCGGAGCTGGCGCGCTACGCCGAGGCGGCGCGCACGGAAGCCGGCTTCCGCGCCTGGCTCGATCGCTTCCTCGACGGCCGATCGGCCGCGGCGTGATGGACAAGGCTCTCACCGAGCTGCTGATCGGCGTCATCGCGCGCCAGCTCGAAGGCTGCCGCACCGTGGCCATCGGCGCCTCGTCGCCGATCCCCGGCGCGGCGGCTCTGCTGGTGCGGGCCAGGACCGGCGGCGCCTTGCGGGTGCTGATGCTGGGTTCTCGTAAGCATAATGCGTTCACCGACGGCGGGCGCGAGCTCTTCGACTGCGCGGCGCAGGGGCGCATCGACGCCTTCTTCCTCGGCGGCGGACAGATCGACGGCGCGGCCAATATCAACCTGGTCGGCATCGGCGAGCCCCCGCGCTGGCAGCAGCGCTTTCCGGGCTCCTTCGGCTCGGCCTATCTTTATTTCCTGGTGCCGAAGGTCATCCTCTTTCGCGAAGAACACACGCCGCGGGTCCTGGTGCCGCAGGTCGATTTCGTCAGCAGCCCGGGAACCAGCGAGGCTGGCATCTACCGCCCGGGCGGGCCGCAGGCGCTGGTCACCGGGCGCTGCGTCTTCGGCTTCGACGCGCCGCGCAGGCGCTTCCATCTCGCCAGCGTGCATCCGGGCGAGACGCCAGCCTCGATCCGCGCCCAGACCGGCTTCGACTACGACGCGCCGGCCAGCGTGCCGATTACCGAGTCCCTGCCGCCCGCCGATCTTGCGCTGCTGCGCGGCCGGGTGGCCGGCGAAATCGCCGAGACCTATCCGCGCTTCGCCGCGACCCTGTTCGGCCGCGAGGCCGCATGAGCGCGGAAACAGTCAATCTGCGCCAGCAGCGCAAGCGCCGGGCCCGCGAGGAAGCGGAGGCCAAAGCCGCCGCCAACCGCGCCAGGTTCGGCGAGCGCAAGGCGCCGCGCGATCAGCGGCAGGCGGAGGCGGAACGGGCGCAGCGCGTCCTCGACGCGCAGAAGTTAACCAAGCCATCCAGAGAGTGATCTGGGTCACAGTTGTAGGAGCTTGGGCCGAGCGATAAGGTACGCGCCCAAGGACGCAAGGCGCGCGCAGCACATGGCCGACCTCAACCAAGTTCGCCAGGGCCTCCTGGAAATCGACATCGCGGTCCACAATTCGTGGAAGCTCGGCAAGAACATGGTTGTCGGCTGGATTCCGCACGAGCTCGGCATCGAGGTCTGCGTCGCGCCCTGCTACCGCGTCCTGGGCTTGGCCACGGCCAATCCGCGCCTGCTCAACGGACGCCGGGTGATGGACGCCGCCACCTTTTCCGAGGCCTGCAAGGTTCTGCAGACCCGCCCGCTGCGGGTGACGGTGCCGTTCAAGATCGGCGGCGACCGCAGCAAGGGCGAGGTCGATCCCGAAGTGATCGACAACCTGATCCGCCGCTACTCGATCGTCCAGACGCAGTACCGCGCGGTCATGCTGTTCGACGTCGTCGGCTTCTCCAAGGTCTCGATGATCGAGCAGGTGGCGCAGCTCAACTCGCTCGAATACAGCATCAACAACGCGGCCAAGAAACTGGTCGATGCCGGGCTCGATGTCGAGCTGGCGCGCTCGACGGTCGGCGACGGCTTCTACGTCTGGAACCGGGCACGCGGCCTCGAGGCGGACTTGCGCACCTACGCGACGCTGCTGCTGATTCTGATGGACAACCGCCTGGCGCAGATCGAGGCCGGGGTCGACAACAACCTGGTGCCCAAGCTGCGCGCCTGCTTCTGCGTCGGCTCGCACTATTCCTATCACCAGGTCGAGGGCACCAAGCCGCGCGGCTTCGAATACATCGTCGGCGACGTGACCATCACGCTGGCGCGCATGATCGCCAAGGCGAAGTCCGGGCAGATCCTGGTCGGCAGCTTCCAGCGGCCGCTCGATCCCCTGACCCAGATGATGGATTCGATCATGTTCATCGCCCGCGCCGAGAAGCTGCTGGCGCGGCTGGAGAACGTCGTCTACGGCGATCGCCCGATCAAGCAGATCCACTCACAGGTGACCGGCGGCAAGGTCGGTGAGCGCGCGCTGCCGCTGGTCAAGTACGTGGTCGAGGACAAGCACGGCTATCACCACGACATGTTCAATGTCTGCGCCACCGTGCAGCGCGAGGACGCGGAGCCGCTGGACTTCGGTCTGAAGAGCCAGGAGCTCGGCGATTTCCCGGCGAAGGCAGCCTATTACGAAGTGCCGGCGCTGAAAGACGGGCCGCGCATGATGCAGGGCGGCAGCTGAGGTCCCGGCCCTGGATCGGCTGACGTCGCGTCAGCCCGCGGCGACGCGGCGGGCCTGGGTCAGCTTGGCGCCGTCGAGCGCCGAATCCTGCAGATCGGCATTCGACAGGTTGGCTTCGGTCAGATCGGCGCCCCGCAGGATGGCGCGGCGCAGGCGCGCACCGCGCAGATCGGCGCAGCGCAACAGCGCCCCCTCGAGATTGGTCGGATACTCGCGGCCGGGTGCGATCGGCAGCGGGTCGAGATTGGCGTCGCGCAGGTCGGCGTGGTTGAGCAGCGCCCCCTGCAGCTGCGCGCCGCGCAGATCGGCGCCCGACAGCCGGCAGGTGCGCAGGTCGGCGCCCTGCAGCTTGGCGCCCTGCAGCATCGCGCCTTCGAGATCGAGCCCGTAGAAGGTCGCCCGCTCGGCCTTGAGCGCCGTCAGATTGGCGCGGGTGAGGGACGGGGCCAGGCGCAGATCGAACCGCGAGAGGTCGGCCGGGCTGCCCTGGGCGCCGCCGGTCTCGACCCAGCGCAGATGCTGGGCCACGAGCTCATCCAGCGGCGCGCCGAGCTCGGTCATCGAGCGCCCAGCCGGCTTGTCGGTGAGGATGTTCTTCATCGACGCGCCGTGCAGCTCGGTGAGGTGCATATTGGCGCCGGTGAGGATGCAGCCGTCCATCTCGGCGCCGCGCAGGTTGGTCGCCGAAAGGTCGGCGCCTTCGAGATTGGCGCCGGCGAGCTTGGCGTTCGACAGATTGGCCTTGGCCAGCTTGGCGCCGCGCATGATCGCGTCGGTGAAGTCGGTATGCGTGGCGATGGCGCCGCTCATGTCGGCTTCGGTCAGATTGGCGTTCATCAGGCGCGCCTGGCTGAGCTCGGCCGGGCCGGCCTCGATCGACATGGCGTGCAGGTTGCCGCGCATGTCGGTGGAGGTCAGCGAGCCGTCGCGCAGATCGGCCTTGAACAGGTTGGCGCGGGTCAGGTTGGCGCCGCGCAAGGTGGCGCCCCGGAGATTGGCGCCGATGAGGCTTGCCCCTTCGAGATCGGCATCGCGCAGATCGGCGCCGAACAGCGTCGCCCGGTCGAGATTGCAGTCGGAGAGATTGGCGCCGCGCAGATTGGCGCCGGAGAGATCGGCCTCGGCGAGGTTGCAGCTCGCCATCGCCATGCCGGAGAGATCGGCAAAGGCGAGCAGGGCGCGCACGCCGCCCGAGCGACCCGAACGGAAGCGGTGATGCGCCTCGATGATCTGGTGCAGCTCGGCGTGGCTGTAGCGCTTGCGCGGCTTACCGACCGTCGTCATCGGCTGTCCTCATCGCGCCTGCCCGTCGTGTTCGTAGGCCGTTCCATAGTCCCCCGGGCCGTTCTGGCCCCCCAGATTTCCGTCAACAGCGAGAGCGGAACGCCACCCTTGCTGGGGTGCGCCAGCGTCAATTGCCCGCGTGACAGAATGGCGGAGGTTACCATAGCGCTCCCGGCCAAGGTAGCATTTAGCGGGCTTTGTCAGGTTCCGCACCACCACTTTAGGGTATGGTTAACTCCGGTGGCGGGTCCGGTTTGACCCTTAACGAAGCCCCCCTTAGGTTCCGCCGTCATGCCCCGCTCGCTGCTTTTTGTTCCTGCCTTGCGTCCCGAGCGTGTCGCCAAGGCCGTTGCCGCCGGCGCCGACATCGTCTGCATCGATCTCGAGGATTCGGTTGCCCCCGACCGCAAGGCGGAGGCGCGGCCCCTGGCGATCGAGGCGCTGCGCACGCCCGCCGGGGCGGCGGCCCTGGCCGTGCGCATCAATCCCATCCAGGGGGCTGACGGGCCGCTCGATATCGCCGCTCTCGTCAAGGCCGGCGCGCGGCCGGCCTATGTTCTGGTGCCGAAGGTCGATGGCGCGCCGGACATTGCCAAGGTCCGCCAGGCCTTCGGCGCCTCCGCGCCGCCGATCATCGCGCTAATCGAGACCGCGGTGGCGGTCGAGCACGCGTCCGAGATCGCCCGGGCGGTGGCGCCCGAGGGCATGCTGTTTTTCGGCGCCATGGACATGTCGGCCGAGCTCGGCTCGACGCTCGACTGGGAGCCGCTGATCTTCGTGCGCGGCCGCCTGGTCCAGGCGGCGGCCACGGCGGGCATCGATGTCCTCGATACGCCCTATCCGGACATAGCGGACGAGGCGGGCGGCGCCGCCGAGGCGCGGCGCGCGCGGCAGTTCGGTTTTGCCGGCAAGGCCGCCATCCATCCCAGGCACCTCGCCGGCATCCATGCGGCCTTCACGCCGACGGCGGCGGAGATCGCCTGGGCGAAGCGCGTGATCGAGGAAATGGCGAAGTCGACGGGCGTGCTGCAAATCGACGGCAAGATGATCGACCGGCCCGTCGTGCGGACCGCCGAGCGCACGTTGGCGATCGCAAAAAAGTTGGGGCTGTAATCCGCTCCGCGGCCGTATGTAAATACCGCGCCGATCTGGGCCTTGGCACCGCTCACGCTCCTAGGTGGCGAGCTTGAGGGTGACGATGCCGCCGACGATCATGGCAATGCCGGCCAGGCGGATGGCATCGGTCGATTCGCCGAACAGGGCGATGCCGAGCACGGCCGTGCCGACGGTGCCGACGCCGGTCCACACGGCGTAGGCCGTGCCAAGCGGCAGCGACTTGAGGGCCAGGCCGAGCAGGCCGAGGCTCACGATCATCGCCGTGACCGTGCCGAGCGTCGGCCAGAGCCGGGTAAAGCCCTCGGTGTATTTCAAGCCCACCGCCCAGCCGACCTCGAACAGACCGGCCAGGAACAAGACAATCCACGCCATCTCGCGTCTCCGTTGGAACGCGATGGGGTCGTCCCCATCCATGTTTGGGAAAGTCGCGCGGCCGTCCGCGCCGCTTTTACCTAGGACGCGGAGCCGCGATGGTCAAGCCGGCGGGCAGCGGGTGGCCGGGCATCAGCGTGTAGGGATGAACCCAGCCGGGCAGCGCCTTGATGTCGTCGAGCCAGCGGCCGACCTGAGGGTAGTCGGCCCAGCTGACGCCGAACTCGTCGGGCCAGAACAGGTAGCCGCAGAGCGAGAAGTCGGCGATGGTCGGCCTGTCGCCGATGATGAAGCGATGCGTGCCCAGCCGTGCGTTTACGACCTTCAGCGAGTTCGTCGCGCGCTGGCGCAGGAACTCGGTGACCGGGGTTTCACCGGTCTTGGCCAGGGTCATCAGGAAGCGCAGCGTGGCGACGTAGCTGGTCAGCTTGTGATTGTCGAACAGCGTCCAGCGCAGGATCTCGCGGCGCTCCTCGTCGTTCGTCCAGCCGAACTTGCCGAAACGCTCCGCCAGGTAATCGAGAATCACGCCGGACTGGCTGAACTTCCGGTCGCCGTGCACCAGCACCGGCGCTTCGCCCATCTCGTTGACGTTCTTGCGATACTCGGGCGTGCGCGTTTCGCCGTTGAAGAAATCGACGAAGCGCGGCGTCCAGTCGGCGCCGCACAGGTTGAGCATCAGGGCAGCCTTGTAGGCATTCCCCGACTGCGCGAAGCAGTAGAGCGTGTATTCGGCCATCGATACTCCGCGATCAGAGAGGCTTTTTGACCAGGCGCGCGATCTCGCCGACGATACCGCGGCGGAAAGTGAGCACGCAGATGACGAAGATGATGCCCTGCGTGATGGTCACCCAGGCGCCGAGCTGCGCCAGGTAGTGCTCCAGCGAGATCAGCACGAAGGCGCCGACCACCGGCCCGAAAATGGTCCCCAGACCACCAAGAAGCGTGATGAGCACGACCTCGCCCGACATCGGCCAGTTCACGTCGGTGAGCGAGGCGAGCTGGAAGACGATGGCCTTGGTCGAACCGGCAAGTCCCGAGAGGGTGGCCGAGAGCACGAAGACGATCAGCTTGTAGTGATCGGTCTTGTAGCCGAGCGAGATGGCACGTGGCTCGTTCTCGCGGATGGCCTTGATGATCTGGCCGAAGGGCGAGTGGATGACGCGGTAGATCAACAGGAAGCCGAAGAGGAAGATCGCCAGCACCACGAAATACATCGTCAGGTCGCTGCGCAGGTCGATGAAGCCGAACAGCGTGCCGCGCGGCACCTGCTGGATGCCGTCCTCGCCGCCGGTGAACTTGGCCTGCAGGCAGAAGAAAAAGATCATCTGCGCCAGCGCCAGGGTGATCATGGCGAAGTAGATGCCCTGGCGGCGGATCGCCAGCCAGCCGACGACCAGCCCGATGAAGGCGGCAACGGCGGTGCCGGCGAGGATCGCCAGCTCCGGCGGCAGGCCCCAAATCTTGGCGCCGTGCGCCGCGATGTAGCCGGCCGAGCCGAGGAACATGGCGTGGCCGAAGGACAGCAGCCCGACATAGCCGATGAGCAGATTGAAGGCGCAGGCGAAGAGCGCGAAGCACAGCGCCTTCATCAGGAACACGGGATAGATGAAGAAGGGTGCAACCAGGAAAACCGCCACCATGCCCAGGAAGACATAGAGCTGGTAGCGAGGCATCTTGCTTGTCGTGGCGACAGTGCCGATCGAATAGCCAGCGGAGACCATCAGGCGGTCCTTCCGAAGAGGCCGGCCGGCTTGACCAGCAGGACGAGCGCCATGATGACGAAGATCACGGTGTTCGAGGCTTCGGGATAGAAGACCTTGGTCAGGCCTTCGATGACGCCAAGACCGAAACCGGTGATGATGGCACCCATGATTGAGCCCATGCCGCCGATCACCACCACCGCGAAGACGACGATGATGAGGTTGGCACCCATCTGCGGCGCGACCTGGTAGATCGGCGCGGCCAGCACGCCGGCGAAGGCGGCGAGAGCCACGCCGAAACCGTAGGTCAGGGTGATCATGCGCGGGACGTTGATGCCGAAAGCCTGGACCAGCGTCGGGTTCTCGGTCGCGGCACGCAGGTAGGCGCCGAGCTTGGTGCGCTCGATGACGTACCAGGTGGCGAGGCAGACGGTCAGCGAAGCCACGATCACCCAGGCGCGGTAATTCGGCAGGAACATGAAGCCGAGATTGGTGCCGCCGAGGAGCTGTTCGGGAATGCGGTAGGGCTGGCCGGACGAGCCATATTCGTTGCGCAGCAGCCCCTCGATGATGAGGGCGAGGCCGAAAGTCAGCAGCAGGCCGTAGAGGTGGTCGAGCTTGTAGAGATGCTTGAGCATCAGACGCTCGATGACGATGCCGGTCGCGCCGACGAGGAGCGGCGACATGACCAGAGCCCACCAGTAGCTGAGGCCGGCGTATTGGAGCAGGAAGTAAGCACCGAAGGCACCCATCATGTACTGGGCGCCGTGGGTGAAGTTGATGATGTTGAGCAGCCCGAAGATCACCGCGAGGCCGAGGCTCAGCATCGCATAGAACGAGCCGTTGATCAGGCCCAGGAGCAGCTGACCGAACAACGCCTGCGGCGGGATACCCAGAAAATCGAACATTGCGAACAGCCGGAAAAGAAACGCCGGGACGGACCGTCAGGCCCGCCCCGGCGTGGGTTGGATCAGCCCTTGACCAGCGGGCAGTTGCCTTCGGCCATCGGGCGGAACGCCTGGGCCGCCGGGATCACGGCGCGCTGCTTGTAGTAGTCCCACGGCGCCTTCGACTCAGACGGCTTCTTCACTTCGAAGAGGTACATGTCGTGGACCTTGCGGCCGTCCTGGCGGATGGTGCCCTTGCCGAAAAGCGCGTCATCCGTCGGCGTCGACTTCATCTGGGCAACCACCTTGGCGCCATCGCTGTCGTTCTTGGTGGCTTCCAGGGCCTTCAGGTAGTGCGTCACGGCCGAGTACACGCCGGCGTGGATCATCGTCGGGTGGATGCCCTTGTTGCCGGCGGCCATGCGCTTGGCGAAGGCGCGGTTGTTGTCGTTGGCGTCCCAGTACCAGGCTTCGGTCATGATCAGGCCCTGGGCCGTCTGCAGCCCGAGGGCGTGGACGTCGGTGAGGAAGACCAGCAACCCGGCCAGGCTCTGGCCGCCGCGCACGATGCCGAACTCCGCCGCCTGCTTGATGGCGTTGGTCGTGTCACCGCCGGCGTTGGCGAGGCCGACGATCTTGGCCTTGGACGCCTGCGCCTGCAGCAGGAACGACGAGAAGTCGGCACTGTTCAGCGGATGACGCACCTTGCCGAGCGTCTTGCCGCCGTTCTTGGCGACGACGGCTTCGGTGTCGCGCTCGAGCGCGTGACCGAAGGCGTAGTCGGCCGTGAGGAAGAACCAGCTGTCGCCGCCGGTCTTGACGATCGCCGTGCCGGTGCCGTTGGCCAGGGCCCAGGTGTCATAGGTCCAGTGGACCGTGTTGGGCGAGCATTGCGGGCCGGTCAGGTCCGACGAGGCGGCGCCCGAGACCAGGAACACCTTGTTCTTTTCCTTGGTCACGTTATTGACCGCGAGCGCCACGCCGGAATTCGGCGTGTCGACGATCACGTCGACCTTGTCGACGTCGTACCATTGGCGCGCAACGGCGGAGCCGACATCCGCCTTGTTCTGGTGGTCGGCGTTCACGAACTCGACCTTCATCCCCTTGGCCGCCGCGCCGAAATCCTCGGCCGCGAGGCGGGCGGCGAGCAGCGAGCCGGCACCCGAGAGGTCGGTGTAGAGGCTGGACATGTCGGTGAGCACGCCGATCTTGATCGTGCCGTCCGAATACTGGGCTTGCGCCTGGCCGGCGCCGATCGCGAGGGCGACCGTCGCGGCAAGCGTCATGGTGCGGGTGAATTTCATCTGAAGTCTCCTCCTCTGGTGATGCGGATGCTGCTAGACGCCGAGATACTCGTGCAGCTTCGCCATGTTCTGGTCGATCTGCGCGTTCGGGATCATATCGATGACCTTGCCCCGTTCGACGACATAATGACGGTCGGCGACGGTCGCGGCAAAGCGGAAGTTCTGCTCGACCAGCAGAATGGTGAAGCCGTCCTGCTTCAGGCGGCGGATGGTGCGGCCGATCTGCTGGATGATGACCGGGGCGAGGCCTTCGGTCGGCTCGTCGAGCAGAAGAAGGCGGGCGCCGGTGCGCAAAATCCGGGCAATGGCCAGCATCTGCTGCTCGCCGCCGGAGAGCTTGGTGCCCTGGCTGGCCAGCCGCTCCTTGAGATTGGGGAACAGCTCGAAGATGGTCGACAGCGGCAGGCCGCCGTCGCGCACCTGCGGCGGCAACAGCAGGTTCTCCTCGACGTTGAGGCTGGCGAAGATGCCGCGCTCCTCGGGGCAGAACGCCACACCCAGCTGGGCGATGCGGTTGGAGGGCAGGCCGATCAGCTCCTGGCCGTCATAGGTCACCGAGCCGGTGCGGCGGCCGACGATGCCCATGATCGATTTCATGGTGGTGGTCTTGCCCGCACCGTTGCGCCCGAGCAGGGTCACCACCTCACCGGGCATGATGTGAAAATCCATGCCGTGCAGGATGTGCGATTCGCCGTACCAGGCGTTGAGGCCCTTGACGCCGAGCAGCGGGGCGAGGGTGGCGGCTTCAGGCATGACCCGATCCCATATAGGCCTCGACGACCTGCGGGTTCTTCGACACGGCGGCGTAGTCGCCCTCGGCCAGCACCTCGCCGCGGGCCAGCACCGTGATGGTGCTTGACAGGTTGGCGACGACGCTGAGGTTGTGCTCGACCATCAGCACTGTGCGGTTGGTGGCGACTTTCTTGATCAGCGCCGAGATGCGGTCGACGTCCTCGTGGCCCATGCCGGCGGTGGGCTCGTCGAGCAGCATCATCTCGGGATCGAGGGCCAGCGTGGTGGCGATCTCCAGCGCGCGCTTGCGGCCATAGGGGAGCTCGACCGCCACGGCATGCGAGAAGCTCGACAGGCCGACCGCGTCGATGAGCTCCAGCGCCCGGTCGTTCAGCGCGTCGAGCACGGTGCCGGAGCGCCAGAAGTCGAAGGAGTTGCCGCGCTTTTTCTGCAGCGCCACGCGCACGTTCTCCAGCACGGTGAGGTGCGGGAAGACGGCGGAGATCTGGAAGGAGCGCACCATGCCCATGCGGGCGATGTCGGCGGGCTTGGAGCCGGTGATGTCGCGGCCGTTATAGGCGATGCGGCCGCGGGTCGGTGTCAGGAAGTGGGTGAGCAGGTTGAAGCAGGTCGTCTTGCCGGCCCCATTGGGTCCGATCAGGGCGTGGATCGAGCCGCGCCTGACCCGCAGGTTGACGTCCTTCACGGCCACGAAGCCGCGGAATTCCTTGGTCAGACCTTCGGTCTGCAGGATGTAGTCGTCCGCCATGAATCCCTGACAGCCCTGTTCGATGGCCGGTTTTAGTTATTGTTCGCCCAATGGATAGCGGGTGTCGGGCGGCAGCGCAAATGCCCAAGGGTTACCGGCCGGCCTCGACCAGGCCGCCGGCCGAGTTCAGGCGGCCGCTGCGCGCCGGGGCCGGCTTCTCCAGGCGCTCCAGGGCGGTGCGGGCCCCGGGTACGTCCTGCGCCGCGGCGCGGCGGTACCAGGCCTTGGCCTCGATCGGATCGGCGGGCACGCCGTCGCCGCGCTCGTACATCATGCCGAGATTGAACTGGGCGAAGGCATGCCCTTGCGCCGCCGCCTCGGCGTACCAGAAATGCGCGTAGGTGAGGTCGGGCGGCACGCCGTGGCCCTCGCGGTAGAGCTGGCCGAGATTGAACTGAGCCGCCGGATGGCCTTCGCGGGCCAGGCCCCAGAAGCCGAACCAGGCGGCGGCATGGTCGCCGCGGCTGTAGGCGGCCGAGGCCCGCGTCAGGCGCTCCGGCGGCGGGTCGGCTTGGCCGAGTACCGGACCGCCGGGGAACCCGACGAGGCCAACCCCGAGCGCCACACCGAGAAACCCGCCGAACCTTGCCATGGGGGCCATCATACGGCCGCGGCAGGAGTCGTCCCAAGCTTGGCCGGTCAGAAGAGGGGGGGATGGTGGGCACTAGAGGGATTGAACCTCTGACCCCCGCCGTGTGAAAGCGGTGCTCTACCGCTGAGCTAAGTGCCCGATCCGGGGCGGAACCTACAGGCAGTTATCGGGCGTTTCAAGACGGCCGAGCAACCGCCCGTCTCGTTAGGGATGGAAACCGCCCCTTCGCGCGTTATAGTGGCAGCGAATGGGAGACCCAGCGGTATGCGCCTGAGCAGACTGGCCCTGACGGCGGCGGTGGTCCTGGCGGGCGCGATCCCGGCCGGCGCCGAGATGCGCGCCGCCGCCACCGCGGCACCGCTCGCCGGCGAAGAGCGGGTCGCCCTCGACTATCAGATCTATTTCGGCGGCCTCAACATCATGAAGGTCGGCGTCGAGCTCGGCCTCAGCCCCGACGCCTACGACGTTGCCGCGCGCACCGAGACCATCGGTCTCACCGGCTACCTCGCGCCCTGGCGCTCCCACATCACCACCCGGGGCGAGATCGACGGCGGCAAGGTCGAGCCGGTCCGGCACCGGGTCGACGCGCAGTCGCGCGGCAAGCAGCGCAACATCGCCATCGACTTCACCGACGGCGAGATCACCGGGCTCGTGCTCAACCCGCCGGCGGCCAAGGATCCGCGCGACGAGATCCCCGCGGCCCTGCGCCGCGGCGCCCTCGATCCCGCCTCGGCGCTGTTCGCGCTCGTGCGCGTGATGGGCGAGGGCCAGGGCTGCGCCGGCCGCATGCCGGTGTTCGACGGCCGCCGCCGCTACGACGTGGTGATCGTCGACAAGGGAAGCGACACGCTGCGCGCCCACGATTACAGCGCCTACCACGGCGCGGCGATCCGCTGCGACTTCCACGTCGAGCCGATCGTCGTCGAAAACGCGGAGCACAAGCGCCGCTTCCGCTCCGGACGCGCCTGGTTCGCCGAGGTGTTTCCGGGCCGGCCCTGGGTTCCCGTGCGGCTCGAGGTCGACGGCGACTACGCCCAGACCCTCGTCCATCTCAGCGAGCAGCCGCGCAGCATCGTCGCCCGCAACTAGCTCGCGGCGTTACGCCGCGTCGGCCAGCATGGCGCGGACTGCCTGCACCAGGCGCTGGGGCAGCACCGGCTTCTGCAGGAAGCCCGCCGGCGCCAGGCCGTCAACCCGGCTCAGCACCGACTGATCACCGAAGCCGCTGACGAAGATGACCGGGATGTCGCGCTTGGCCCGCAGCTCGCGCGCCAGCTCGACGCCGTCGTCCGCGCCCAACCGGATATCGCAGACCAGGGCGGAGGGCTGGAGATCGTTGAACATCACGCGCGCCTCGGCAGCGCTGGCCGCCGTACCCGCCACCGCGATCCCGTCCTCTTCGAGCACGGTCGCCACGTAGTCGGCGATCAGGCACTCGTCGTCGATGATCAGCACGCCTTTATCGGCTAGCGGCATGAGGCACCGTCCGGTTGGGAGTGAAACGAAGGGCGCAATCTGCGCTCCGCCACCGTGGCGCTGCAATACCAATTTCATCAACAGCGCTGTGGACAGGTAACGCCGTTATCGGCGCCGGCCGCTCAGCCAACCTTGAGCAGCGCCGCAAGCTCCGCGAAATCATCGATCACGGCATCGGCGCCGAGCGCCGCGGCCGGCGTCGTCGTATAGCCGAAGGAGACGACGATCACGGCGATGCCGGCGTTGCGCGCCGCCGCCACGTCGTTCATTGAATCGCCGACCATGATCGTGCGCGCTGGCGTCGCCCCAAGGCGTTCGACGACGCCGAGCAGGTGGCGCGCATCGGGCTTGCGCGCCGGCACGTCGCCGCCGCTGACGGCGGTGAAATGCCGGGCCAGGCCGAGGGCCTCGAGCAGCCGGCGGGTCGCTTCGGCGGGCTTGTTCGTGCAGACCCCGAGGCGCAGGCCGGCGGCGCCCAGCCGCTCCAGGGTCGCGACGACGCCGGGAAAAGGGCGCGACGTTTCGGCGATCGCCGGCTCGTAGAGGGCGAGAAAGCGCTCCACGAGAGCGGGGAGGGCCGACGGCAGGCCGCCGGTTGCCTGGAAGCCGCGCTCCACCAGCTTGGCGGCGCCGTCGCCGATCATTCGGCGTATCCCGTCTGCGCCGACGGAGTCCCGTCCGTGCTCGGCCAGCAGACGATTGAGTGCGGCCCCGAGATCGGGTGCCGTGTCGACAAGCGTCCCGTCCAGATCGAAAATGACCGCGTCGAGTTGTCCGAATCGAGGCATTGGCATGTCACTTGGCGTAACAGTTTGTGAATTGGCCCTTATACAGCGCCTGTGTCATGGTCCGCGCGCTTTTCGTGCCGCGACTCAGCGGGGCGGGGAATGAGCGGCGTCGCGCAAGTCCAACGGTCGCAGAAATCCAAGAAGTCGATGGGCAAGTCTCTCGCAGTCGTGATCCTCGCCGCCGGCATCGGCAAGCGTATGCGCTCCAGCAGGCCGAAGGTTCTGCAGGCGCTCGCCGGCCGCCCGATGATCGGTCATCTCATGGCGTCGGTGGCGAGACTGCGGCCGGAGTCGGTCGTCCTGGTGATCGGGCCGGGCATGGAAGCGGTGACCGAGGCGGCGCGCCAGGCGGCCCCCGGTCTTGCCGTCACGCCGGTCATTCAGCGCGATCGTCGCGGCACCGGCCATGCGGTGCAATTGACCCGCAAGACTCTTGCCGGACATCGCGGCGATGTCCTGATCCTGCTCGGCGACGGCCCCACCGTTCTGCCCGAGACGATGAAGCGCCTGCTGGCCGCGCGCCGCAACGGCAAGGCGGCGGTCGCGGTGCTGGGGTTCCGCACGAACGACCCGGCGCATTACGGGCGCATGGTCGTTGCCGGCGGGGCTCTCGAGCGCATGGTGGAGGCGCGCGACGCCAGCGAGGCGGAGAAGCAGATCACGCTCTGCAATACCGGCGTGATCGCGGCCGACGGCGCGTTGCTGTTCGATCTGCTCTCGAAGCTGCGGCCCGACAACGTGCAGCGCGAGCTCTACCTCACGGACATCGTGGAGATCGCCCGCGCCAGGGGCCTGCGCTGCGCCTATGCCGAAGCCCCTGAGGGCGAGTTCATGGCGATCAACTCGCGGGCCGAGCTGGCGACCGTCGAGAAGGTGTTGCAGGTGCGTCTGCGGGCCGCGGCCATGGATGCCGGCGCCACCCTCATCGATCCCGATACCGTGTGGTTCTCCCATGACACGCAGCTGGGCCGGGATGTGGTCGTCGGCCCGTGCGTTTTCTTCGGCCCCGGCGTCAAGATCGGAGACGGGGTAGTCATCCACTCTTTCTGCCATCTCACCGGGGCAAAAGTGGCAGCGGGGGCCACGATCGGCCCGTTCGCCCGCCTGCGGCCCGGCGCCGACGTGCGCGCGGACGCGCATATCGGAAATTTCGTCGAACTCAAGAACGCGCGGCTTGGCGATGGCGCCAAGGCCAACCATTTTGCCTATATCGGTGACGCCCGTGTCGGGGCGAAGGCCAATGTCGGCGCGGGCACGATCGTCTGCAACTACGACGGCTATGCGAAGCACATGACGGAGATCGGGCCGGAGGTCTTCATTGGCTCCAATGCGACGCTGGTCGCCCCGCTCAAGATCGGGGCGCGGGCCTTTGTCGCCGCCGGCTCCACCATCACCGAGACGGTGCCGGCCGACGCGCTCGCCTTCGGGCGGGCGCGCCAGGAGACCAAGCCGCGCAAGGGCGCGGCGCTGCGTGAGCAACTGAAGCGCGCGAAAGCGCGGAAGCAGAAGGGCTGAGGCCATGTGCGGAATCGTCGGCATGATCGGAACCAGCGACGCGGCGCCGCATCTGCTGGATGCCCTCAAGCGGCTCGAATACCGGGGCTACGATTCGGCCGGCATCGCCACGCTGATTAACGGCCATATCGAGCGCCGCCGGGCCGAGGGCAAGCTGTCCAATCTCGAGAAGCTGCTCGCCGGCAATCCGATTCCGGGCTCGACGGGTATCGGTCACACCCGCTGGGCCACTCATGGCGCGCCGACCGAAACCAACGCGCATCCCCATGCCACGGACAAGGTGGCGGTCGTCCATAACGGCATCATCGAGAACTTCCAGGAGCTGCGGGCCGAGCTGCAGAAGAAGGGCCGGGTCTTCGCTACCGAGACGGATACCGAGGTCATTCCGCATCTGATGACGGTCTATCTCGACGAAGGCATGACCGCCGAGGAGGCGATGGCCGCGATGCTCAAGCGCATCGAAGGCGCCTTCGCCCTGGCCGTGCTGGTGCGCGGGCGCAGCGATATCCTGCTGGCGGCGCGCCACGGCTCGCCGCTCGCCATCGGCTTCGGCGAAGGCCAGATGTTCATCGGGTCGGACGCCCTGGCGCTGGCGCCGCTGACCCGCCGTCTCACCTACCTCGACGACGGCGACTGGGCCGTGGTCACACGCAATGACGTCTCGATCCGTGATCGCGAGGGCCGCAAGGTCAACCGGCCGATCCGCGAGACAGAATATTCGGGCGCCCTGGTCGGAAAGGGCAACTACCGCCACTTCATGCACAAGGAGATCCACGAGCAGCCCGCCGTTATCGGCGACACGCTCCGGGTCTACGTGAATCCGGCGACGCGCAATGTCGCCCTGCCGGAGTTTCCAGCGGCGCTCGAAACCATCACCAAGGTCACCGGCCTGGCCTGCGGCACGGCCTCCTACGCCACGATGGTGGCGAAGTACTGGCTGGAACAGTACGCGCGCATTCCCGTGGAGATCGATATCGCCTCGGAGTTCCGCTATCGCAGCGCCGACATGCCCCAGGGTGGCATGGCGCTGATCGTCTCGCAGTCCGGCGAGACGGCGGACACGCTGGCGGCATTGCGTTATGCCAAGGCGCACAAGCAGACGGTCGCCGCCGTGGTCAACGTGCCGGAAAGCACCATTGCGCGTGAAGCCGACGTGGTGCTGGCCACGCATGCCGGCCCCGAGATCGGCGTGGCCTCGACCAAGGCCTTCACCACGCAGCTCACGGTGCTCGCCTGCCTGACGCTGGCGCTGGCCAAGGCCCGGGGAAAGATCGACGCCAAGCGGGCGGCCGAGCTGGCCGAGGCGCTGATCGCCGTTCCGGCGCAGGTGGCGGCGGTGCTCAATCACGATGAGGCGATCCAGAAGCTGGCTGCTGACATCATGGACGCGCGCGACGTGCTCTATCTGGGCCGTGGCACGTCCTACCCGATCGCCCTCGAAGGCGCCTTGAAGCTCAAGGAGATTTCCTACATTCACGCCGAGGGCTACGCGGCCGGAGAGATGAAGCACGGGCCGATCGCCCTGATCGATGAGAACGTCCCGATCATCGTCGTGGCGCCCAGCGATTCGGTCTTCGATAAGACTTTATCGAACATCCAGGAGGCGGCGGCGCGCGGCGGCAAGATCGTGCTGTTCTCGGATCGCCAGGGCATCGAACGCCTGGGCAAGCTCGCCTGGCGCAGCATCGAGCTGCCGGCCGTGGACCCCTTCGTGGCGCCGCTGCTCTACACCATCCCGGTACAATTGCTGGCCTATCACGTCGCGGTACTTAAGGGTACGGACGTCGATCAGCCGCGCAATCTCGCGAAGAGCGTAACAGTCGAATAGCGCCCTCGACTACAACTGAACGTTTGTTGCTGCTCTGATCTTTGCTTGCGAATATTCGATTAGCTTTAAGCGTTCCTTAAGTACGCCCTGACACCCTTCACGGAGATGACTCGCGCCGTCGCGAGACACGTCTTGAAGGGGAAACACACAACATGAGTTGGTTCAGGAATATCGGGATCGCGCCGAAAGTCCTTTCGGTCGTCGCAATTTTGGCTCTGCTCGCGGCGGGGCTCTCCACTCTCGGCATCCGATCGCTGGGCATCCTGTTCGAGGACGCCGCCGTGTTCGACGGCGCCTTCAACCGGGCGCTCGCCGGCGGCCGCGCAACAGCCAATCTTCTGGCATTCGCCCGCAACACCGAGTTCCTGCCGATCGAGATGAGCCCGGAAAGCCGCCGCAAGTACGAAGCCGGCGCGGCCGACGAGCTCAAGCGGCTGGAAGGTCGCCTCAATGAGCTCGACAAACTCGTCAACACCGACGATGGTCGGCGGAACGCGGCCACCATCCGGACGGCGGTGGATCGCTACAAGACTGCCTACGCGCAAATTCTCGACCTTTCGCGCAAGGGTGAACTGACCAAGGCCGGCGAGATTGCCGACCGTGCCGCCGAAGCAGTCGACGTTGTTCGCGCCCAGATCCGTGAGATCGAGAACCGCAACGTCAAATTCGTCACCGATGCGAACAAGGAGATGGTCGAGGTCTACAGCTCCTCGAAGACGATGATGATTGCCGCCTCCATCGGCGGCATCCTCGTCGGCCTCGGCCTGGCGCTGGTCATCGTGCTGGCGGGGATCACCCGGCCGCTCGGCCGCATAACCGCGGCGATGTCCGATGTCGCCGGCGGCAATCTCGACGTCAAGGTTCCTTCGCTGGGTCAGAAGGACGAGGTCGGCCGGCTGGCGGCGGCACTCGAGAAGTTCAAGGAAGCGGGCCTGGAGAACCGCCGCCTGCAGGCGGAGCAGAAGGAAACCGAGAAGCGCGCCGAGGTCGAGAAGAAGAAGGCCCTGAACCAGATGGCCGACTCCTTCGAGGCCAGCGTCAAGGGCGTGGTCCAGGGCGTATCCACGGCGGCCGGTCAGATGCAGACATCGGCGCAGCAGATGTCGGCGACCGCCGAAGAGACGCAGCGCCAGGCGACCGCGGTGGCGGCTGCTTCCGAGCAGGCTTCGACCAACGTCCAGACCGTGGCCAGCGCCGCGGAGGAACTCTCGTCGTCCATCGCCGAGATCAGCCGCCAGGTGGCGGAATCGACCAAGATCGCCGGCAAGGCGGTGGAGGATGCGGGCCATACCAACGACAAGGTCCAGGCGCTGGCGGAAGCCGCGCAGAAGATCGGCGAGGTGGTCAAGCTGATCAACGACATCGCCGGCCAGACCAACCTGCTGGCGCTCAACGCCACGATCGAGGCGGCACGCGCCGGCGAAGCCGGCAAGGGCTTCGCGGTCGTCGCCTCGGAGGTCAAGAACCTGGCCACCCAGACTGCCAAGGCGACCGAGGACATCGGCGCGCAGATCGCCGCCATCCAGGGCGCCACTGGCGAGGCCGTCACGGCGATCAAGCAGATCGGCGAGACCATCGGCCGGGTGAGCGAGATTGCCACCACCATCGCCTCGGCGGTGGAGGAGCAGGGCGCCGCGACGCAGGAAATCGCGCGCAACGTCCAGCAGGCCTCGAAGGGCACGACGGAAGTGTCATCCAACATCGCCGGCGTGACGCAGGCGGCGACCGACACCGGCCGCGTCTCGGTCGAGGTTCTGACGGCGGCAGGTGACCTGTCGAAGCAGTCTGCGCGCCTGCGCGACGAGGTGGACACCTTCCTCGGCACGATCCGCGCCGCCTGACATTCGGCTGGCGTCGGCAACAGGGGCGGGGCCGCAAGGCCCCGCCCTTTTTTATCCGGCGATCATTTATTTCGGGTGAGGGCCGGGTATACTTCCGGCCACCCCGGACCCGGGAAATAACCCGGCGCCGACGGTGTTCAACTGTAGGCAAAAGCCACACATAAGGGAGGATTTGCATGTTTACCCGGTTTGCCGGCCTGGTCGGCGCGGCAGCTCTTATTCTGACGGCCATGGCAGGGGATGCCTCGGCCCAGATGCTCGATCGCAAGGTGATGAGCATCGCGGAAGCCAAGAAGCTCGCCGCCGCGGCCATGGAGGAGGCCAACAAGAACAACTGGAACGTGGTGGTCGCCATCCTCGACGAGGGCGGCCATCTCATGTACTTGGAGCGCAAGGACGGGACACAGCTCGCCAGCGCGGATATAGCCGTCAACAAGGCCAAGGCGGCCTTGCTCTTCCGTCGCTCGACCAAGCTCATGGAAGACACGATCGCCCAGCGTCCGGCCTTCCCGACGCTCAATCGCGAGGTGGCCATGATCGAGGGTGGCCTGCCGCTCCTGTACAACAATGTCGTGGTCGGCGCGATCGGTGTCAGCGGCGTGGCCTCTTCCGACGACGGCAAGATCGCCGCGGCCGGCGTCGCCGCGCTCAAGTAAGCTGCGTTTCCGGGCACCGGCGGCGGGGCGGGAAGCCCCTCCGCCGGTGTTCTTTTTTGTGCGGCCGAACAGGGCTAGTATCCCGCCTCAACCAAGCCTGAGGGTGGAACGCACAGATGCGCGAGATCGGTCATTTCGTCGGCGGTAAGCTGGTGTCCGGCACGTCCGGCCGCAGCGGCAACGTCCACAATCCCGCCACCGGCGAGATCAGCGCCAAGGTGGCGCTGGCCAGCGCCGACGAGATGCGCAAGGCGGTGGCCATCGCGGCGAATGCCTTTCCCGACTGGGCGGCCACCCCGCCGCTGACGCGCGCGCGCGTCATGTTCAAGTTCAAGGAGCTGATCGAGAAGCACCGCGACGAGCTGGCCAGGATCATCACCAGCGAGCACGGCAAGATCTTCGAGGACGCCAAGGGCTCGGTGACGCGCGGGCTCGAGGTCGTCGAGTTCGCCTGCGGCATCCCGCACCTGCTGCGCGGCGACTTCACCGAGAATGTCGGGCGCGGCATCGACTCCTGGTCGGTGCGCCAGCCGCTGGGCGTGGTCGCCGGCATCACGCCGTTCAACTTCCCGGCCATGGTGCCGATGTGGATGTTCCCCATGGCCATCGCCTGCGGCAACACCTTCATCCTCAAGCCGTCGGAGAAGGATCCCTCGACCTCGATGCGCCTGGCCGAGCTGGCCAAGGAGGCGGGCCTGCCCGACGGCGTGCTCAACGTGGTCAACGGCGACAAGGAGGCGGTCGACGCCATCCTCGCCGACCCGACGATCCAGGCGGTGAGTTTCGTCGGCTCGACCGCGGTCGGCGAGTACATCTACAGGACCGGCTGCGCCCACGGTAAGCGCGTGCAGGCGCTGTGCGGCGCCAAGAACCACATGATCGTCATGCCGGATGCGGACATGGATCAGGCGGTCGACGCCCTGATGGGGGCCGCCTATGGCTCGGCCGGCGAGCGCTGCATGGCGATCTCCGTGGCCGTGACGGTGGGCAAGGCGGGCGATGCGCTGATGAAGAAGCTCGAGCCCAAGGTGCGCGGGCTCAAGGTCGGGCCGGGCCTCGACCCTGAATCCGAGATGGGTCCGCTGGTCACCAAGGAGCACTACGAGAAAGTCCGCGGCTACGTCGATATCGGGGTCAAGGAAGGCGCCAAGCTCACGGTCGACGGCCGCGGCCTCAAGCTGCAGGGCTACGAGAAGGGCTACTTCCTCGGCGGCTGCCTGTTCGACGAGGTCAAGCCGTCGATGCGCATCTACAAGGAGGAGATCTTCGGGCCCGTGCTCGCGGTGGTGCGCAGCGACAGCTTCGATGCCGCCCTGCAGCTGGTCAACGACCACGAATACGGCAACGGCGCCGCCATCTTCACCCGCGACGGCGACGCGGCGCGCACCTTCACGCAAGGGGTGAAGGCCGGCATGGTCGGCGTCAACGTGCCGATTCCCGTGCCGATGGCCTTCCACTCCTTCGGCGGCTGGAAGCGCTCGCTGTTCGGCGACCGTAACGCCTACGGGCCGGAGGCGGTTGGCTTCTACACCAAGCTCAAGACCACCACGGCGCGCTGGCCGACCGGCATCCGCGCCGGCGCCGAGTTCGTCATGCCGACGATGCGCTAGGCGGAGCGAGCGCGGACCGAACCCGATGAACGCGCTCGGCGGCATCCCCGGCGCCATCGCGCTTATCTGGTTTGCGTTGTGCTGGGCGGGCTACCAGCTCTACGCCAACACCCTGCGACGCGACCGCAGCCTGATGGGCGCCACCGCCGCGCACCGTGTGCGCTGGATGGAGCAGATGGTGGCGCGCGACAACCGTATCCTCGACTCAACCCTGCTGCAGACCCAGGCGCAGAGCGTCTCGTTCTTCGCCTCGACCTCGATCCTCATCCTCGGCGGGCTGGTGGCGCTGATGGGGGCGCGCGACGAGGCGCAGGCCATGGTCTCGGGCGTGCCCTTCGCCGAGAAGACCGACGCGCTGGGTTGGGAGATCAAGATCGGTCTCCTGGTCATGATCTTCGTCTACGCCTTCTTCAAGTTCACCTGGTCGATGCGCCAGTACAACTACGTGGCCCTGCTGGTCGGGGCGACGCCGCCGCCCGGCCACCCCGACTGCGCCGCCTCCGCGCGCCGCGCGGCGCAGATGAGCCATCTCGCCGTCGACCATTTCAACGACGGCATCCGCGCCTATTACTTCGGTCTTGCCGCGCTCGGCTGGTTCCTCCACCCTTGGGTCTTCGCCGCCGCCACGACCTGGGTCGTGCTCGTGCTCTGGCGGCGGGAATTCCGCTCGCGCACGCTGGCCGCGCTCAAGGACTGACCTTCAAGGACCGATATGGCCCAGTTCGATCTCGATCTCTTCACCATCGGCGCCGGGTCGGGCGGCGTGGCCGCCTCGCGCCGCGCGGCTGCCTACGGGGCGCGCGTGGCCATCGCCGAGGGCCGGCGGGTGGCCGGCACC
>JALHMR010000056.1 GCA_022843945.1 Rhodospirillaceae bacterium
CGGCGGCGGGGTCGGCGACCGGCTGCGCGGCGTGCTCGGCCGCTAGCCGGTACGGGTCCGGCGGGGAACCGGGGCGGGCCCGCCGAGCGAGCCCGTTATCTGCTTGATCGTCTCGCGCAACCAGAGCAGGCCCGGGTCGCGTTCCGAACGACGATGCCACACCGCCTGAATGCGCAGGCGCGGCAGCGCCAGCGGAATGGCGTGCCGTACCAGCCCGTACTGCGGTCCGTAAGCCGCGGCCAGGCGATGGGGCATGATGGCCACCAGGTCGCTGTTCGCCACCGCGTAGGGTGCGGCGGCAAAATAAGGTACCGAGAGCGCGATGCGGCGGACGAGCCCGAGGCGCGCCAGCGCGCGGTCGACCGACATCTGCGGATGCATGCCGGCGGCAATGGCCACGTGGCTGAGATTGGCGAGACCCTCGGGCGTCAGCTTGCGTCTGAACGCCGGGTGCCGGCGGCGGGCCACCATCACGTAATGGTCCTCGCATAGATCCTGCGCATCGAAACGTGCCGGCAGTTCGCCGAAGGGGCCGGTCACCAGGTCGAGCTCGCCCCGGTCGAGCCGCTCGATCGAGGTTTCGGTGGTCGAATGCTGGATCTGCACCGTGGCCAGCGGCGCCTCGTGGGTTAGCGCCCGCCCGAGGAGCGGGGCCAGCAGGGCGGCGCCGTAATCGAGCATTCCCAGGCGGAAGGTGCGCGTCGTCTGTCCCGGATCGAACTCGTGGCTGGCATCCAGCGCGTGCTCGATGGTGGCCAGCGCGTCGAAGATCGAGCCGGCCACGGCATGCGCCCGTGGCGTCGGCTCGACCCCGCTGACGCTGCGCAGGAAGAGCTGGTCGCCGAACAGATGGCGCAGGCGCGCCAGGGCGTGGCTGATGGCCGATTGCGTCAGGCGCAGCCGCTCGCCGGCCCGGGTGAGCTGACGCTCCTCGTAGACGGCGCGAAACACCGTGAGAAGGTTAAGGTCGACCGCGCGGAGATTAATGCCATTCATGACGCCTATGATGACTATTAATTGGCGCAATGTTGAGCGCAAGGCCCAGTGTAACTGTCGAGCCGCCGCCTCCCGTCCGACAGGACGATCGAGGACAACCGAGCCATAAGGCCGCACCAAAACCGGGCGGCCATAAGGGGAGACGCCATGATGATCCAACGCTCTGCGTTCATGCTGTTCGGTATCTGCGCCGCGCTCGCGGTATCCCCCGCCGCCGCGCAGGACAAGGTGACCGTCGCTTCGGCGACCGCCGTCACCGCAGTGCCCGTGCTGATCGCCGCCGAGAAGGGCTTCTTCCGCCAGGAAGGGCTCGCCGTCGAGGTCAAGCGCCTGGCCGGCGGCAACGAGACGATCAACGCGCTCGCCGCCAACACCGTCGAGTTCGCCGAATCATCGCACGCCCAGTTCATTTCGGCGGCCGCCAAGGGCCTGCCGACAGTGGGCATCTCGCTCGTCAGTCGCGGCTTCTTCGGCAAGATGATCGCCGCGACGCGCCACGCCAGCCTGACGGAGCTCAAGGACTATAAGGGCAAGCGTATCGGCATCCAGGCCGGGACGGGCGTCTACACCGTGTTCCTGATGACCCTCGAGAAGCAGGGGCTCGACGCCAAGGATTTCGTCATCACCAACATGCGGGTCAACGATATGCCCGCCGTGATGCAGTCCGACCAGATCGACGCCGTCGTCGCCTGGGAGCCCCAGGCCAAGCGCATCGTTGAATCCGGCCGCGGCAAAGAGGTGATTGCTGCGCAGCGCTTCGAGCAGATGGCCGATATCACTTACCCGTTCATCCTGCTCACCCACGAGCGCATCCTGAAGGAGCGGCGCGACGTGGCGCAGCGCTACGTCAACGGCATGGCGCGAGCCCAGAAATACATCCGCGATAACCGCAAGGAGACCATCGCCTTCTATCGCTCGACCCTGTCGCCGGACGTCCGCACGACCGTGCCGGACGCCGAGCTCGAGGATCAGATCTACGGCGCGTCACGCTACGACCGCGTCGAGTTCGCGGCACTCGATCTCGCCGATCTCAAGCGCACGGCCGAGTTCCTGGCCTCGCAGAAGACCATCGACAAGGTGCCGGACTTCGATCGGGCGATCGATCTGAGCGTTGGCCGTGCCGCGCAGCCGCTGACGGGGAATTAAATGGCCGCGCTGATCCCGGCGCTGCCGCAGGCTCCGCGCGTCGCGGGGCTGGGGGACGGGGCGCTGCGCCAGTGGGCGTGGACCGCCCTCCCGGTCCTCGCCGTGCTGCTGATCTGGGAGCTGACGGCGCGGTTCAGCGGCGTGTCGGCCGCGCTTTTCCCCTCGCTGCTCACGATCGGCAAGGCGCTGGGCCGCATGGCAACGGACGGCGCATTGTTCGCCGATATCTGGGGCACGCTGAGCCGCCTGTTCCAGGCCGTTTTCATCGGCGCCGCGATCGGCACCCTGCTCGGCGTGTTGATGGGCTACGTCCGGGTCGTCGAGCACGCGCTCGTCCTGCCGGTCAATTTCCTCCTCTCGATCCCCGGCACCGCCCTGTTTCCGCTGGCTCTGATCTGGCTCGGCCTGTCGGAGACCGCGATCATCGCCATCCTGATCTACGAGGTGGTCCTGACCGTCGCGGTGACGACGTGGTCGGGGGCCAAGAGCATCGACCCGTCGCTGATCCGCGCGGCGCGGGCGCTGGGCGCCACCGGATCGGGCATGGTCTTCCGGGCGCTGATCCCGGCGACGCTGCCGGCGATCATCACCGGCTACCGCCTCGCCTTCAGCCGCGCCTGGCGCATCCTGATCATCGCCGAGATGATGGTCTCGGTGACCTCCGGCCTCGGCTACCGCCTGTACTGGGCGCGTGAGTTCTTCCATTACGACGTCGTCTATGCCGGCCTGATCGTCGTCGGCGTTCTCGGCCTGCTGATCGAGCGCGTGTTCCTGCGGACCCTGGAGCGCGCGACCATCGAGCGCTGGGGCACGATGCGGGAGTCCAGCTGATGGGCGCCCTGCGTATCGAGAACCTGACCAAGGCCTTCGAGGTCCGCACCGGCTCGGAGCGCCAGCGCCTCGTCGCGTTCGAGGCGCTCGATATCGCCGCCGCCGACGGCGAGTTCGTCACCGTCGTCGGCCCTTCGGGCTGCGGCAAGTCGACGCTGCTGAACCTGGTCGCCGGCCTCGACGCCCCGACCGCCGGCACGGTGGCCATCGACGGCAAGCGGGTCGACGGTCCGGGCCTCGACCGCGGCATCGTGTTTCAGGAATTCGCCCTGTTTCCCTGGCTCACCGTGCTCGGCAACGTCACCTTCGGCCTGAAGTCGAAGGGCATGAAACGCGACAACCGCGACCAGGTCGCCCGCCACTACATCAACCTCGTCGGGCTGAACGGCTTCGAGAACTACTATCCAAACCGCCTGTCCGGCGGCATGCGCCAGCGCGTCGGCATCGCCCGCGCCCTGGCCATCGAGCCCTCGGTGCTGTTGATGGATGAGCCGTTCGGCGCGCTCGATGCCCAGACCCGCCAGTCGCTGCAGAAGGCGCTGGTCGAGATCTGGAAATCGACCCGCAAGACCGTCCTGTTCATCACCCACGATATCGACGAGGCGGTTTACCTGTCCGACCGCGTCGTCGTTCTCAGCCGCCGGCCGGCGCGGGTCGCCCTCGACATCGCCGTGTCCCTGCCGCGGCCGCGCGACCGCCACCATCCGGAGTTCCAGGCGCTGACGCGGCAGATCGAGGCCACGATCGGCAGCGATCCCGCCCAGGCGGCGCCGACCGCTTCGGTAACACCCCTCCAGCCTCGCAGGAGAGAACGAGATGCGGCTCGCCCGCTTTAACGACAATTCGGAATCGCCCACGCTGGCCCGCCTCGGCGTGCTCGCCAAAGGCGAGCGCATGCTCGACCTGCGCGCCGCCGGCGCGCGCATGCTGAGCGAGCAGGGCGACGGCCAGGCGCGTGAGATCGCGAGTTTGCGTTTTCCCGGCAACCTCGTGCCGTTCCTTCATATCGGCAAGCCGGGCATGGACGCGGCGCTGGCCACCCTCGCCTGGGCCGAAAAGAAGTTTGCTCCCGGCGCCAAGGAGGCGACCGGCCTCGATGGCGAGGCCCTGTTCACGCCGCTTGCCAGCACCCGTTTCCATGCGCCGGTGCGCCCCTCCAAGGTCATCGCGGTGGGACGGAACTACGCCGAGCATCTCAAGGAAGCCGGCGTGACGATCGAGGCCAAGGTGCCGTCGGCCTGGATCAAGGCCAACTCGACCATCGTCGGCCCGACGCGCGACGTGGTGAAGCCGCCCATGGTGAAGGAGCTCGACTACGAGACCGAGTTGGCCGTGGTGATCGGCACCAAGTGCAAGAATGTGCCGGAGAGCCGGGTCTACGAGGTCATTGCCGGATATACGGTGATGAACGACATCTCGGCCCGCGACATCGTCAAGATCGAGCGCAAGGAAGGCAACCAGCTCCTCGGCAAGATGTTCGACACGTTCTGCCCGATGGGCCCCTTCCTGGTGACGCGCGACGAGGTGCCGGATCCGATGAACCTGCGCCTGCAGACGCGGGTCAACGGCGAGAGCCGCCAGGACGGGCGGACCGCCGACATGATCTGGTCGATCCCCAAGCTCGTCGCCTACATTTCGCAGATGACCCTGGAGCCGGGGGACGTGATCTCGACCGGCACGCCGGAAGGTGTCGCGTTCGGCCGCAAGCCCGGCCAGACGCCGTGGTGGCTGCAGACGGGTGACGTGGTCGAAGCCGAAATCGAAGGCATCGGCATGCTGCGCAACAAGATCGTCGACGCGCCCAAGTACGAGAGCAGCTGGTCATGGTGATCGATCCGCGGTTCATCCCGCGCCCCGGCCGCGTCCAGGACCCGCATTCAGCGCTCACCCTTGCCGAGCGCGACCGGCGCTGGGCGCTGACGCGCGACGCCATGGATAAGTGGGGTGTGGATTGCCTGTTCGTCGTCGGCCGTGGCCAGAACGAGAACGGCAATTGCCGCTGGCTCGACAACGGCGACTTCTCCGAGCGCTGCCTGGTTTTCCCGCGCAAGGGCAAGCCGGTGATCATCTGGGCGATGGCCAACTGGAGCCGCTGGTACCTCGAGAATTCATGGGAGGGCTGTGATTACCTGCCGCATAACGGCCGTCCGTCGCTCGCCGGGGCCCAGGCGATTGCCGATCTTGGCTATGCCAAGGGCAGTATCGGCATCGTCGGTCTGAGCAACACCGGCATGAATCCCGAGGGGACCATCCCCTGGCTGACCTACGAGACACTCAAGGCGCAGCTCCCCGGCGCCACGTTCGAGGACGTCTCCGACATCCTTCTCCCCTTGCGCATGGTCAAGAGCGCCGAGGAGATCGCGATGATCGAGAAGGCATCGGAGCTGTCGAACGTCGAGATCGACGCGCTGCTCCGCCATGCGCGGGCCGGAATCCGCGAGAGCGATCTCGTCGCCGAGATCACCTATGCCAGCCTCAAGGCCGGCAACGAGCTCGGCCGCGACCACTGGTTCATCATGTGCTCCGGCCGCACCGGTTACCCGGTCAACCGTCGCGCCACCGACCGGCTGATCGGCCACGGCGAGATGATCATGACCGGTCATTACACGCGCTACGGGGGCTATTGGAGCCATCCGCACATGGCTGTCTCGCTCGGGCCGATGGACGACGAGTACAAGGCGATGCGTGACGCGGTCTACGAGGCGACGCAGGTTGCGCTCGAGGTGCTCAAGCCCGGCACGCCGTGGGCGGAGGTCGACCGCAAGGTCGACGAGCCGGTGCTCGGCCGCGGCTACTACCACGAGATCACGCAGTACCATTGTGTCGGCCTCGATGGGCTGGAGCTGCCGGCCAGCACGATGGTCGGGGGCAAGCTGCCGGTCGAGCGTCGTATGCCCAGGCCCCCCGCGCCGATCAACGGGCTGCCGGTGCGCCGCAACCGCCCGTTCACCATGGAAGGGCTGACGGTTCAGCCCGGAACCGCGGTGGCGCTCGAGGTCAAGGCGGCCAAGGACGACCGCATCTTCCTCGAGTTCGGACCGCAGGTGGTGGTGACCGAGACCGGTCCCCGGGTGCTGACCCCCGATGCCCTCGACGTCGTGGTGGTGTGAGCGCGGATGACCGAGGTTATCGAGGCTCTGGCCAACCGGCGCAGCAACCGCGGCTTCCTGCCGCGTCCGGTCGAGCGCGAGAAGGTCGACGCCCTGATCGAGGCCTTTCGCTGGGCCCCCTCGGCGACCAACAAGCAGCCCTGGCGGCTGCTGGTCTGCGACAGCCGCGAGGGGCATGCGGCCTTCGATGCGGCGCTCAGCGAGTCGAACCGGATGTGGGCGCCGCGCGCGCCGCTCAAGCTCGTGGTCATCGGCAATCCGGCCGAGCAGGACCAGGATTTCGGCCAGCAACGCTGGCTGCTCGATTGCGGCCTGGCGCTGGGCCAGCTGCTGATCCAGGCCTGCGGCATGGGGCTGCACGTACGCTCGATGGCGGGCTTCGACGAGGTCAGGGCCCTGCAGGGCTTTGCCATTCCCGATCCCTACCGCGTTGCGGCCTTCGTCGCCTGCGGCTATCCCGGGCCGGTCGAGGATCTGCCGGAGGCGGTGCAGGCCAAGGAAAAGCGGCCGCGTACGCGCAAAGTACCCTCCGAGATCGTGCACTGGAACCGCTTTGGCGGCGGACTATCGTAGACAGGTCTTTCGCCGGTCCGCCGCCTTGCTCAAAGGGGGGTAGGAACAGCCGGGCACGGCCCTCGTTGCTAGACCGAACTGGCTACGAGGCCCGCCATGGCCAAGCAAGCACGTACACCCCAGCACGACCCAGCCGAAGGCTCGCTCGCGGTGGTAGAACGCGAGCTTCAGCGCAAGGGCAGCGAGAGGAAGCCGGCAGCGCCGGACAAGCGGCCGCTGGAGCGGGCGGCCGAATGGACGCCACATACCCGCGCCATCCGGGGCCGCCGGCGCGACAGCAGCCGGCCGCGCTGACATGGGTAATGCCGTCCGTTTCGGCCGGCCGAAGCACGAAGGCTCGGAATACGACGAAGACGCCGAGGTCAGTATCGCTTGGGTGCCGTGGAGCCGGGGCGTGCTGGCGCGGCGCTCCGCCCGGCGCCGCTGAGGTTGTAGACGCCGGCAGGTTCATTGCCCTTTAATCGAGGCTCCGTCCCCGCGAGGAGCCTTATGCGCCTGTTCGTCGCCTCGGTCGCCACCGAGACCAACACCTTCTCGCCGATCCCCACCTCACTCGACAGTTTCAGGGAAGGGTTGTTCGCCCGGCCCGGCGAGCATCCGGAGCGCGCCACGCTGTGCACCGCGCCGCTCACCGTGGCTCGCCGCCGGGCGAAGCAGGAGGGCTGGACCCTGGTCGAGGGCTCCTGCTTCTGGGCCGAGCCGGCGGGCACGGTGGCGCGCGCCGCCTGGGAGGCGATGCGCGACGAGATTCTCGACCAGCTGAAAGCCGCCCTGCCGCTCGACGGCGTGCTGCTCGGCCTGCACGGCGCCATGGTCGCCGACGGCTACGACGATTGCGAAGGCGACCTCATCGGTCGGGCCCGGCGCCTCGTCGGCCCCAAGGTGCCGATCGCCTTCGAGCATGACCCGCACAGCCACCTGACCCAGGCGCGGCTGGCCGGCGCCGACCTGATCATCTCGTTCAAGGAATTCCCGCACACCGATTTCGTCGAGCGCGCCGAGGAGCTGGTCGACCTCACCCTGCGGATGATCCGCGGCGAGATCAAACCGGTGAAATCGGTCTTCGACTGCCGGATGATCGCCAGCTTCCCGACGACCTTGCAGCCGATGCGCGGCTTCGTCGACCGGATCAAGGCGCTCGAAGGCAGGAAGGGCGTGTTGTCGATCTCGATCACGCATTGCTTCCCCTATGCCGACGTGCCGGAGCTGGGCGCCAAGATCCTGGTGATCACCGACGACCGCAAGGCGGAAGGCGATGCGCTGGCCAGCGCGCTCGGAATGGAGCTCTGGGGCATGCGCGGGCGCACCACGCCGCCTTTCCTGACACCCGACGAGGCCATCGATACGGCGCTGTCCACGCCCGGCGACGGACCGGTGGTGATCGCCGATCCGTCCGACAATGCCGGCGGTGGCGCGCCCTCGGATTCAACCGTCATCCTGCGCCGGCTGATCGAGCGCAAGGTCGAGGGGGCGGCCCTCGCCCCGCTCTGGGATCCCATGGCGGTGCGCTTCTGCTTCGATGCCGGGGAGGGGGCGCGCCTCCGCTTGCGCTTCGGCGGCAAGACGGCGCCGAGCTCCGGCCTGCCGATCGACGCCGAGGTGACGGTCACGAAACTGGTGCGCGGCGCCACCCAGGATTTCGCCGGCTCGACCGTGCCGCTGGGCGATGCGGCGGCGATCCGCCTGGGCGGCGTCGAGGTCGTGCTGATCAGCCAGCGTACGCAGGCGCTGGGCCGCGATCTTTTCTCTGGCCTCGGCATCGATCCGTCACAGCGCCGCATCATCGTGGTCAAATCGACCAATCATTTCCATGCCGCCTTCGGACCGATCGCCCGCCAGGTGCTCTACGTCGACTCAGGCGGCTCCATTCCGCGCGACCATCGCCAGGTGCCGTATACGCGCCTGCAGCGCCCGATCTGGCCGCTGGATGAGAACGCCAGGCCGGGCCTCGTTGCGGACGGCCGGGGCTAGTAAGGCTTGGCCCAGCTCCCGCTATTCTCGATGATCTTGTTCAGTAGCTCGAGGAATGTTCGACGGTCGTCACGATTAAGGCAGGCCATCATATCGGCTTCGCGCGATATGAACCGGGCGATAATCTCTCGATAAATCTTGCGCCCGGCATCCGTCAGATGCAGGACGAGGCGACGGCCGTCCCGCACATCGGTGCTCCGCACAATAAGCTTCTTATCCTGCAGTTGCCGTACTGCCGCGGAAATACTGGTCTTGGGCCGGCCTGAGACGTTGCTGATCTGCTGTGCGCTCAGATCCGATCGTTGGTGCAGACAGAACAGGATGATCCACTCCGGGCGTGACAGCCCGAAATCCCGCTCCATGTTCTTCACAAGCGGGCCGACGTAGAAATTCGCCACATAGGCCAGGCGATACGCAACCGGCAGTGGGTTGCCTTTCAGAACCGCCGCTAAAGTCTCGCGGCGACCGAAATCGCCGTCGGGCTCCCACACCGTATGCCCTTCATCGGCTGCCAAGTTCGTATTCTTTCTCATGGTCTGATCTCGTGGCCCTGCGATTCGTTTTTAATCTCTGCCCAGGAAATGCTTGATGGAAACGTACAGCTGGCGCCGGTTTCGCTCGACGCACAGGAAATGGGAGCCCGGCGACACGACACAATACTCCTTGTCGCGCGATCCTATGAGCGCGAGCAGATTGCGCGCATCGCTATCCGTCGACGTGGTGTCGTCGGCGCCACGGATCACCAGGGTCGGCATTGTCAGCTTCGCGGGATTGTAGAGTGGCCGCCCGTTGAAGACGCTGACGAGATCCAGAAGCGCTCCATTGGGGATGCGCAGCATCGGCGGCTGGTGCGACAGCGCGCGAGGGTCAGCCGCCGCAAGCGCCGAAAAGATCGCCGTCACTATATCCGCTTCGCGGCGGCTCCCGGGATCGTCGCCTCCGAGATCGCTGTTCCAGCGCTGCGTCAGCTCGTCCAGTGTCAGCAGGCGATACGCGCCAAATTTCGGATGGAGCCGCCGTCGGTCGTCCGGGCTCGCTATACGCTCGAGCCAAGCTTCGTTCCTCTCGGCATAGAGCGGCGCGTATAGAACAAGCCGCGCGACGTTCCGCGGGTTGCGGGTTGCATAAAGCGCTGCCGTGATGGTGCCCCAGGAACTTCCAATGATATCGACCGCATCCGTGCTCTCGCGGGCCCGGATGAAGTCGACCGCGGCCCCGATGTCCAGGGCCGCTTGCTCCAATGTCGCGAAGGGCGGGTTGGCGTCCGGCGGTGCATCCATCACGCCGCCGCCCAATGACAGGCCGTAGCCGCGCACATCGATCGCGTAAACCGGGCGGCCAGCGCTGGCGAGGTCGCTCAGCATCGAATATCCGGAAACAGGCAGGTCGAATAAGGCCGCCCCCAGGCTTGAGCCGTGGACCACAAGGGCGGGTGTTAGACCGGCCTGTCTTGCGGTGCCGCCGCGCTGAATGAGCCCGAGCCATACGTCGTCTGCTCCGGGCGCGCGCAGCCGGTGCACCTCGGGGCGCTCGCGGTTCTTTGCTCCAGGCTCCATCGCTTGTACCATCGTGGTTGCTCGATCCCTGCCCAGCCCGAATGACCTTGATTCCAGCGGCGCAGGGAATATAGTACATTTCCGTACTAACTAGTGCCAATAACAACTAGGCCTAAGAAGGCAGATGACGGCAAAACCGCAGGGAGAGAAGAGATGACCAAAATCACTCGTCGCGCCGCATTGCAAGCGGGTCTCGCCGCTTCCGCGGTGCTTGCTGCACCCAAGATCGTCCGCGGACAGGCCAGGCCCAGCGCCGCGCGCACCATCCGCGCCGTCATGCACGGCGACATTCCGACCTACGACCCGATCTGGACGACGGCGAACATGTCCGCCTATCACGGTGGCATGGTCTACGACACGCTGTTCGGCATCGACGGCAACCAGCAGCCGCAGCCGCAGATGGTCAGCCGATACAACGTCTCCGATGACAAGCTCACCTACACCTTCGAGCTGCGCGACGGGCTCAAATGGCATGACGGCACGGCCGTCACCACCGCCGACGTGCTGCCTTCCCTGAAGCGCTGGGCCGCGCGCGACGGCGGTGGGCAGCACATGATGGAGCGGGTCAAGGACATCGCCGCCAAGGACGGCAAGACCTTCAGCATCGCGCTCAAGGAACCCTACGGCCTGGTCCTCGACGTGCTGGCCAAGACCAACACGCCGATCTGCTTCATGATGCGCAAGAAGGAAGCCGAGACCGACCCGATGCAGAAGATCGAGCAGGTCGTCGGCTCCGGCCCGTTCATCCTCAATCTCGAGGAGACCAAGCCCGGCACGCAATACGTCTACGATCGCAACCCGAACTACGTGCCGCGCTCCGAAGCGCCCTCGGGTGTCGCCGGCGGCAAGGTGGTCAAGGTCGACCGCGTCATCCTGGTCAATATGCCCGACGCGCAGACCGCGGTGTCGGCGCTGCAGGCGGGCGAGATCGACTTCTACGAAGTGCCGCCCACCGACCTGCTGCCCCAACTCGAGAGCGACCGCAACATCAAGCTCGAGGTGCTGAACTCGCTGGGCAATGTCGGCCAGGTGCGGCTCAACTTCCTGCACCCGCCCTTCGACAATGTGAAGGCGCGCCAGGCGATGCTCTACATCGTCAAGCAGACCGACACGATCAAGGCGAGCTTCGGCGATTCCAAGTATGCCCGCCCCGTGTCGTCGTTCTTCGGCATGGGCACGCCGATGGAGAACGACGCCAACATCGACTGGTTCAAGGGTGGCCAGAATCTCGCCAAGGCGCGCGAGCTGTTCAAGGAGGCCGGCTACGACGGCCGGCCGATCGTCATTATGCAGGCGACGAACATCGCCGTGATGAGCAACACGACCCTCGTCCTGGCGCAGGCCATGCGCCAGGCCGGGCTCAACGTCCAGGTTGAGGCCATGGATTGGTCGAACGTGGTACAGCGCCGCGCCAGCAAGGCAGCACCGAGCGCGGGCGGCTGGAACATCTTCATCACCTGGTCGGGCGGGGCCGCCATCGGCAATCCCATCCTTCTCTCCGCTCACGCCGCGACGGGTGACAAGGCCTGGTTCGGCTGGCCCTCGGACGCCAAGCACGAGGAGCTGCGTACCAAGTGGGCGACGGCCCCGACCCTCGATGCGCGCAAGGCGGTGGCCCGTGAGCTCCAGGCGAACGCCTGGGACTTCGTGCCGCAGCTCTATTACGGCCAGTGGGTGCAGCCCGCGGCCATGCGCCGGAACCTGCGGGGCGTGCTGCCGGTGGCCGAGATCATCCCGTGGTGGAACGCGGAGAAGGTCTAGCTGCCTCTTCCAGCGTCGACGTGCGTGAAACAACCCCTGGTCCGCAGCCTCTAGGGCGCGGACCAGGGAAGCGCGCGATCAGGACCAGCACATGACCGCCTACATCGTCCGCCGCCTGCTCCTGACCATTCCGGTCATGGGCCTGGTGGCGGTCTTCGTCTTCCTCCTGCTTCACCTCGCCCCTGGCGATCCGGCGGCCATCATGGCCGGCGACAACGCCACGGTAGAGAACATCGCCGAGATCCGGCGCAAGCTGGGTCTCGACGAGCCGCTGTGGAAGCAGTTTCTGGTCTGGTTCGGCAGCCTCGCCTCGGGCGATCTCGGCCGCTCGATGTTCTGGGGCGATCCGGTGACCACGCTGATCGCCCAGCGCGCCGAGCCGACGATCTCGCTCGCCCTGACCACCATCGTCTTCGCCGTGAGCCTGGCCCTTTGCCTCGGCATCATCGCCGCCGCCAATGTCGGCGGCGGCATCGACCGCTTCGTCATGGGCTTCGCCGTGATGGGCTTCTCGGTGCCGGTCTTCGTCGTCGGCTACCTGCTCATCTTCCTGTTCGCCATCGAGCTGCGCTGGCTGCCGGTGCAGGGCTATACGCCGTTCGCCGAGGGCGTCATCCCGTGGCTGCGCAACCTCATCCTGCCGACCGTGGCGCTTGGCCTCGCCTACGTGGCGCTGATCGCGCGCATCACGCGCACCACCATGCTCGAAGTCCTATCGGAGGACTACATCCGCACCGCCAATGCCAAGGGCGTCGCCCGGGTACCGATGCTACTGCGTCACGCGCTGAAGAACGCGGCCGTGCCGATCGTCACGGTGATCGGCATCGGCGTGGCGCTGCTCATCGGCGGCGTGGTGATCACCGAGACCGTGTTCAACATCCCCGGCATCGGCCGGCTGGTGGTCGACGCCATCGCGCGCCGCGACTACCCGATCATCCAGGGGGTCATCATGCTGTTCTCCGGCATCTATGTGCTGGTGAACCTGCTCGTCGACCTGTCCTACACCTTCTTCGACCCGCGGATCCGCTACTGATGGCGACCATTGCCGCCGTCCGCACACCGGGCCCCAGCCGCTGGACGCGCTTCGCGACCTTCGCCCGGCGCAACCCGACCATCGTGATCGGCGCCGCGATGTTGATCTTCATGGCGGTGGTGGCACTGCTGGCGCCGCTGATCGCCGGCGATCCCACCTTCATCAACCCGGTCGACCGCCTGCAGCCGCCTTCGGCGGAGCACTATTTCGGCACCGATCATCTCGGCCGCGACGTCTTCGCGCGCTCGGTCTATGGCGCGCGCATCTCGCTGGTGGTCGGCGTGTCGGTCGCCTTCGTCTCGGTGGTCTTCGGCCTGGCCATCGGGCTGGCCGCCGGCTACGTGCGCCGGCTCGACAACCTGGTGATGCGGGTGATGGACGGGCTGATGGCGATTCCGGCCATCCTGCTGGCCATCGCCATGGTCTCGCTCAACCGGGCGGGGGTGGGCATCGTCATCGTGGCGATCGCCATTCCGGAGGTGCCGCGCGTCGTGCGCCTGGTGCGCTCCGTCGTGCTGACCACCCGCGAGCAACCCTATATCGAGGCGGCGATCAGCGGCGGCAGCCGCAAGCTCAAGATCGTGCTGCGCCACATCCTGCCCAGCACCATCCCGCCGCTGATCGTGCAGGCGACCTACGTGGCGGCCTCGGCTATCCTGATCGAGGCCGGGCTGTCCTTCCTGGGTGCCGGCGTGCCGCCCGAGACACCGACCTGGGGCAACATGATCGCCTCCAGCCGGCTGCTGCTGGCCCGCGCCCCGTGGACCATCTTCTTCCCCGGCGCCTGCCTTGCGCTGGTCGTGCTGGCGATCAACCTGCTGGGCGACGGCTTGCGCGACCATCTCGACCCCCGCCTGGCGCGACGGATGTAGCCCGTGACCGCAGCACCCGTCCTCGAAGTCGACAACCTCCACACCCAGTTCTTCACCCTGGATGGCGTGGTCCGCGCCGTGGACGGCGTGTCCTTCACCGTCGGCGCCGGCGAGACGCTGTCGATCGTCGGCGAGTCCGGCTGCGGCAAGAGCGTCACCGCCCTGTCGGTCATGCGCCTGATCCCGCCGACCAGCGGGCGCATCGTCTCCGGCTCGGTGCGCTTCGGCGGTGCGGATCTGGCGGGCCTGTCGGAATCGGAGATGCGGCGCATCCGTGGCAACCGCATCGCCATGATCTTCCAGGAGCCGATGACCTCGCTCAACCCGGTGATGACCATCGGCGACCAGATCGCCGAGGCGGTGACCATCCACCAGGGCCTGCCGCGCGCCCAGGCGCTCGACCGCGCGCGGGCGATGCTCGAGCTGGTGCGCATCCCCGACGCCGCCCGCCGGCTGGGCGACTATCCGCACCATTTCTCCGGCGGCATGCGCCAGCGCGTGATGATCGCCATGGCCCTGTGCTGCAACCCCATGCTGCTGATCGCCGACGAGCCGACCACGGCGCTCGACGTCACCATCCAGGCGCAGATCCTCAAGCTCATGCGCGAGCTCAAGGAGCGCCTGAACGCGGCGATCATCCTGATCACCCACGACCTCGGCGTGGTGGCCGAGACCGCGCAGCGCGTGGTGGTCATGTATGCCGGGCGCAAGGTCGAGGAGGCGGGCGTGCTCGAGCTCTTCGACCGGCCCTTGCATCCCTACACGCGCGGCCTGATGGCCTCGATCCCGCGCGGTCGTCAGCGGGACGGCGCCCGGCGGCGGCTGGCGGAGATCCCCGGCATCGTGCCGTCCTTGCGCGAGCCTATCGCCGGCTGCGCCTTCGCGCCGCGCTGCGGCTTCGTCACGGCGCGCTGCCACACGCAGGCGCCGCCGCTGACCGAGCAGGGTACCGGCCATCTCGTGGCCTGCTGGGAAACAGCCCGGGTCACGGCGTCATGACCGCCCCGGTGCTCCAGGTCGAGAAGCTGATCAAGCATTTCCCCGTGGTGCGCGGCGTGCTGCGCCACACGGTCGGCCAGATCAAGGCGGTCGACGGCGTGTCCTTCGACCTGCGGGCCGGCGAGACGCTCTGCCTGGTCGGCGAATCCGGCTGCGGCAAGTCGACCGTGGGTCGCACCCTGGTCAAGCTGATGCAGCCGACCGCGGGCCGCATCGTGCTCGCGGGCGTCGACGTCACCCATCTCGACGATACCGCCATGCGGCCGCATCGTCGCCGCATCCAGATGGTCTTCCAGGATCCCTACGCCTCGCTCAATCCGCGGCTGACGGCCGGTGAGATCGTCGGCGAGCCGCTGGAGAACTACGAGGCGCTGGCGGGCGCCGCCAAGGACGAGAAGGTAGCGGCCCTGCTCGAGAAAGTGGGCCTGCGCGCCGAGGCGATGGTCAAGTACCCGTTCGAATTCTCCGGCGGCCAGCGCCAGCGCCTCGGCCTGGCCCGGGCGCTCGCCCTGCGGCCGGCGGTCATCGTGGCCGACGAGCCGGTCTCGGCATTGGACGTCTCGGTGCAGGCCCAGGTGATCAACCTGATGATGGACCTGCAGGAGGAGTTCAACCTCGCCTACCTGTTCATCTCGCACGATCTGGGCGTGGTCGAGCATATCGGGCACCGCATCGCGGTCATGTATCTCGGCCGCATCGTCGAGCTGGCCGACAAGGAGGCGCTGTTCGCCAAGCCGCTGCACCCCTACGCGGAGGCCCTGATCGCCGCGGCGCCGATCGCCGATCCGCGGGCGCGCCGCGACCAGCTGGTCATCGAGGGTGACGTCCCCAGCCCGATGAATCCGCCGTCAGGCTGCCACTTCCACACGCGCTGCCCTTACGCGGTGGCGCGCTGCCGGGTCGAGGATCCGCCGCTGCGCGAGGTCGCGCCCGAGCGTTGGGTCTCCTGTCATTTGCGGGAGCCGGCAGCGCCGGCGGCTGCGATCTAGAGCAATTTCCATCCTCGTAGAGTCACCCCCACCCCAAACCTCCCCCATCGAGGGGGAGGGGGAAGAAGGAAACGCTGCTCTGAAACCCTCCCCCTTGCGGGGGAGGGTAGGTTGGGGGCGTCAATCTGATCGGAATCCGCTCTAGCGGGCGGCAACCGTGAGCGGCCGGCGCACCGTGCGCTCGGCGGGGAAGCGGACGGTGACCGTGGTCCCCTGGCCGACCACGCTGACCAGATCGATGCTGCCGCCATGGGCTTCCATCAGGCCCTTGCAGATCGACAGGCCGAGACCCGTCCCTTCGGGCTTGCCGCGTGACAGTCGCTCGACCTGGCGGAAGGGCTCGAACACCCGGGCGATCTGGTCCTCGGGAATTCCGGGGCCGTTATCCTCGACCGTGAAGGCGATCCCGCCATTGCCTTCGAGGGCGGCGCGCAAGACCACGCGTCCGCTGGGCGGCGTGAACTTGACGGCGTTCGACAGCAGGTTGAGCAGTACCTGCTTGACGCCGCGCCGGTCGGCGGTGAGCTGCGGCAGGTAGGGCGGCAGATCGGTCGTCAGCGCCACGCCGCCGCTCATCGCCCGGCTGGAGAGCATGCGTGTGCTGAGGTCCGTCATTTCCGCGAGGTCGATGACCTCGTCCATGAGCTGGTAGCGGCCGGCCTCGATCTTCGACATGTCGAGGATGTCGTTGATCAGGTCGAGCAGGTGCACGCCGCTGCGGCGGATATCGTGGGCGTAGTCCACGCAGCGCTCGATGTCGCCCTGAGTCGGCGTCTGGCGCTCGATCAGCTCGGCGAAGCCGATGATGGCATTGAGCGGCGTGCGCAGCTCGTGGCTCATGCTGGCGAGGAATTTCGATTTCGCCTGGCTGGCCTCGTCGGCCTGGCGCTTGGCGGCGCTGAGCTTGTCGGCGAGCTGCTCGAGCCGCTCCTCGTTGCGCTTGAGCGCCGTGACATCGGCGCGCACGATGACTGTGCCGCCCAGGCTGGTGCGGTGCTCATAGACCATGAACCATTTGCCGTTGGTCTGCTGGATGACGATCGGCTCCCCGGTCGGGTTGCGATGCTGCGCCAGGCGACGCGCCACGAACGCCTCGGTGTCGCGAGCGCCCAATTCGACGTAGGGCAGATTGGCGCGCATCAGCTCCTCGAAGCTGCGGCCGGCCAACGGCTCGAGCTCCTTGAAGTGGGGGAACTGCTCGAGGAACTTAGCATTCCACATCTCCAGGCGGTCTTCGGCGTCGTAGAGGGCAAAACCCTCACCGGCACTTTCGATGGCGTCACGCAACCGCGCCTCGGCGCTGCTCAGCGCCGCGTTATGCAGGCGGCCGATCCAGTGCGCGAACAGCAGGACCGCGCCCGAGCACAGCGCCAGGACGATGGCGAATACCGCCGCCCCGCGCCACCAATCCGCCAATACTTCGTGGCGCCCCAGGCCAACGGACACCGCCAGCGGCACGTCGCTCAGGCGGCGGCAAGCGAGGAGCCGCGCGACACCCTGGGCCCCGACATTGTCGAACACGGCTGCGGGCCGCTCGGGCGTGCACTGCGTCGGGCCGACGCGCAGGATACGGCCGATCGTGTCGCCGCCCGGTGGATAGGAGGCGAGCAGCGCCCCCTTGTTGTTCCACAGAACCACGGCGCCGGTCTCACCGACATTGACGCGGGAAAACGTCGCCGACAGTTTCGCGAGATGGATGGAGGTGGCGATGATGCCGCCGAAGGACCCGTCGGGCTTCAAGAAGGCGCGCGACAGGGTGATCGCCCACACGCCCGGCGCCGAGCGCGCCTCGAAGGGCGCCGAGATGTGCAGGCCCGCGGCGGGTGCATCGCGGAGATAACGGAAGTAGTCGCGATCGCTGATATCCAGGCGCGCGGTGTTGGGAATGGTCGTCGCCTCGCTGACGATGCCGTCGGCGCCGATGACGGCGATGCCGGCGACCGCGGGCAGGCGCAGGGTCAGACGACGCAAGGCCTCCGCGTCGCCGAAGCGGTCGGCGGCGCTGCCGTTGCGCAGGGCGACCTCGATATCGCGCGACACCTCGACCAGGCCGTTGTCGATGAGCAGGACCTTGTTGGCGATGTCCTGCTCGAGGATGGCGGCCAGGTTGCGCACGTCGCGGCGAGCCTGCTCGACGATCTTGCCGTGCTGGTACCACAGGCTGAAGCCGAACAGCGCCACGAGCACGGCGATGACGCCGGCGCCGAAAGCGTACGCGCCATAGCGCGCGCGCCAGCGGCCGAGCCTGTCGTTCGTTGCCATCGCTGCCATGCTCGCAGAGTGATCCATGGCGATTAAGGATCGGTGAACGGGTTAACCAAGAAGCCGTCGTCCGGCGCGCGGCTATTCGGCGTGTTTCGCCAAGGCGTTGGCGGCCTGCCGGGGCCAGTGATCCGCGCCGCCCGAGCCCGCGTAAGAGAGCCACATGCTCAGGCTCCTTCGCTCGCGGTTCCGCCGCTCTCCCTTCACCGCTGTTCCGGTCTTCCGGGCCCCTTCGCAGGACCCCGCCTGATGGCGCCGCACGACGCCGCCTGGCTGCCGGCCGCGAGACGCACGCGCCCGCTCGACGTCGCCGTGGTCGGTTCGGGCATCGCCGGCCTCAGCGCCGCCTGGCTGCTGGCCTCGCGCCACCGGGTCACGCTCTACGAGAAAGAGCCGCGGCTGGGCGGGCACACCAACACGGTCCGGGTCCCGGTCGGCGGCCGCGAGCTCGCCGTCGACACCGGCTTCATCGTCTACAACGAAGCGAACTACCCCAACCTGACGGCGCTCTTCGCCCATCTCGGCGTGACCACCCAGGCGAGCGACATGTCCTTCTCGGTCAGCCTGGACCGCGGGCGATTCGAATATCTGGGCGGCGAATGGACCGGCCTGTTCGCCCAGCCCGCCAACTGGCTGCGGCCGGGCTACTGGCGGATGCTCGCCGATACCTTGCGTTTCTTCCGCGAGGCGCCGGCGCTGCTCGCCAGGCCGCCGGGCGCGCTTGACCCGACGCTCGGCGATTTCCTCGAGGCCGGCGGCTATTCGCGCGGCTTCGTCGACGACCATCTGCTGCCCATGGGGGCGGCCATCTGGTCGGTGTCGATGCGGCGGATGCGGGATTTCCCCGCCCGCAGCTTCGTGCGCTTCTTCGCCAATCACGGGCTGCTGCAGGCGACCCGCCGGCCGCAATGGCGCACGGTCACCGGCGGGGCCGGCGAGTACGTGGCCCGGCTGGCGGCCGCCCTGCCCGACGGCATCCGGACGAGGGCGCGCGTGACCGGCATCCGCTCGGACGCCGCCGGGGTCACGGTGCGCGACGGCGGCGGCGGCCTGCGGCGCTTCGACCGGGTGATCGTCGCCGCCCATGCCGACCAGGCGCTCGACCTCCTCGACAGCCCAAGCGAACAGGAGCGCCGTGTGCTCGGCGCCATCTCCTACCAGCCCAACCTGGCCGTCCTGCACCGCGATCCCTCGCTGATGCCACGCCGGCGGCGGGCCTGGGCGAGCTGGAACTATCTGGCCGAGGGCGCGGGGCATGGCGAGTCCGGGCGCGGGGTCTGCGTGACCTACTGGATGAATCGGCTGCAGAAGCTCGATGCGCGCGTCCCGCTCTTCGTCTCGCTCAATCCGGTACGCGCCCCACGCAGCGACCTGACGATCGCCGCCTTCGAATACCAGCACCCGGCCTTCGACACCGCGGCGCTGGCGGCGCAGGCGGAGTTGCCGTCGATCCAGGGCGTGCGCAATATCTGGTTCTGCGGCAGCTGGTGCGGCTACGGCTTTCACGAGGATGCGCTGGCCTCCGGGCTCGCCGCCGCCGAGGCGCTGGGTGTCGAGCGTCCCTGGACGGTCGGGGCTCCGCAGGGCGGCATCCTGCCTGGCCGGCTGTGGCCGATCACCGCGGGCAGCCCGAGACCGGCGATCCTGGAAGCCGGCGACTAGCCGGCGGACGAGCAGCGAGCGCAAACCATGCCCGAGAGCTGCATCTACGAGGGCGAGGTCATGCATTGCCGCCTGCGGCCGCGGCGGCATCGCTTCGTCTATCGCGTTTTCTCGCTGCTGCTCGACATCGACGCGCTCGACAGGCTCGATCGCCGGCTGCGGCTCTTCTCGCATAACCGTTTCAACCTGTTCTCCTTCCATGACCGCGACCACGGGGCGCGCGACGGCTCGCCCTTGCGTCCCTGGATCGAAGCGCATCTGGCGGCGCGGGGTATCGATCTCGAAGGCGGGCGGATCTTCGTCCACGCGCTGCCGCGACTGCTCGGCTACGTCTTCAATCCGCTCAGCGTCTTCTGGTGCTACGGCGCCGACGGGGCCCTGCGCGCCGTCCTCTACGAGGTGAAGAACACCTTCGGCGGGCAGCACTGCTACGTGCTGCCGGTGGCGGAAGGCCATGCGCCGGGTCGGCCCGTCCACCAGCGCGCCGCCAAGGAGTTCTTCGTCTCGCCCTTCATCGGCATGGAGGCCGAGTACCGGTTCAACATCCGCGAGCCCGAGGATCGCCTGGCGATCCTCATCCGCGAGACCGTGCCCGAGGGCGACCTGCTGATCGCCACGCACACCGCCCGCCGCCGGACCCTGCGGGACCCCTCCCTGGCCCGCGCTTTCGTCCTCTTCCCCCTGGTCACGCTCAAGGTTATTGCCGCCATTCACTGGGAGGCGGTAAAGCTATGGGCCAAGGGCGTTGGTCTGCAAAAACGCCCGCCCCGGTCGGTCAAGCCCGGGCCAGCGGAGGAGGTCTCGTCGTGAGCGCAGACCAAGGCGTACGTCCCGCCGCCGGCGAGCCGCCGGCCGACCTGCCGCGTTCCCTGCGGCTGCTTTATTCGGTCATGCGGCGCCTGCGCCGCGGCCGGCTGACCCTCGCGGTGCCCGACGGGCGGCGGTTCCTCTTCGAAGGCAGCGAAGCCGGCCCGAGCGCCGTGCTGGTCGTGCGCCAGCCGCGCTTCGTGCGCCGCGCCCTCACCGGCGGCAATATCGGTTTCGCCGAGGCCTACATGGACGGCGACTGGGAGACGCCGGATCTCGCCGCCCTGCTCGAGCTGATCTGCGTCAACGATTCGATCGAGGACGTGCATTACCCGCGCCGGCTCGCCCTGCTGGCCGGTCGCGTCTGGCACTGGCTGCGGCCTAATTCTCGTCGGGGCTCAAAACGGAACATCGCGGCGCATTACGATCTCGGCAACGAGTTCTACCGGCGCTGGCTCGACCCGACCATGACCTATTCCTCCGGCGTCTTTCCCGCGCCCACCGCCGACCTGGCCGACGCGCAGAACCACAAGTACCGGCTGATCTGCGACAAGCTCGCCCTGGCTCCGGGACACCGGGTGCTGGAGATCGGCTGCGGCTGGGGCGGCTTTGCCAGCTTCGCGGCCCGCGAATACGGCGCCAAGGTCACCGCCATCACCGTGTCGCAGCAGCAGCTCGACTACGCGAGAGCACGCATCCAGCGCGAGGGTCTGGCCGACAAGGTCGAGGCCCGCTTCATCGACTACCGCGACCTCAGTGGCACCTTCGACCGCATCGCCTCGATCGAGATGTTCGAGGCGGTGGGCGAGAAATACTGGCCGGAATTCTTCGGCAAGGTGCGCGACAACCTGGCGCCCGGCGGGCGCGCGGCCCTGCAGATCATCACCATCGCCGACACCTGGTTCGAGCGCTACCGGCGCGGCGTCGACTTCATCCAGCGCTATATCTTCCCCGGCGGCATGCTGCCCAGCCCCTCGGCGCTGGAGCGCGAGACGCGCAAGGCCGGTCTGGTGCTCGAGCGTCAGGACTATTTCGGCCAGCATTACGCGCGCACGCTCGCCCTGTGGAACGAGCGCTTCCAGGCGGCCTGGGCCGAAATAGCGCCCCTGGGCTACGACGCGCGCTTCAAGCGCATGTGGGAGTTCTACCTCGCCTATTGCGAGGCCGGCTTCCGCGCCAAGACCATCGACGTGACGCAGGTGGCCCTCGTTCGGCCATAAGGGGTTCGGCCCTGGCGCCGGGGCTCAGGCGGCCTCGGCCGGCGCCACGTACTGGGCGATGCCGTTGCCGAAGGACCAGTTCTCCTTCTTCACCTCGATGAGGTTGATGAAGACGTCCTGCGGGCGCACCGCCAGTGTCCGCGACAGGCGGTCGACCACCGCCTTGAAGAATTGCTGCTTGCGCTCGACCGTGCGGCCTTCGCTGATCGTCGCCTGGATGACGATGAAGTCGACGCTGCGCTCGATGCCGAGATAGCTCGGGTCGTAGACCAGCTGCTCCGCGCCGTGCTCGCTGATGATCTGGAAGAGATCCTTGGGCGGCACGCCGATCGTCTCGACCATCGCCTCGTAGACGATCTGCCCGACTTCCTTGCCGAAGCCCTGGGGGCGGCCTTCGCGGAGGGAGATGCGGACGAGCGGCATGGCGAACGATCCTTTGTCTGGGTCCCTCCAAGGTGCGGATCGCCACAATCCAGCGCAAACGAGATTAACTAACGGCAGGGTGGAGAAAACCTAATCCGATGGGGGTCATGCGCCGGTGACCCGCCGGATGAGAGGAAAATAGAGCCGGTAGGGCAGCATCTGCATGAGCTTGAGGATCAGCGCAAAACGGCGCGGGAAGGTGATCTCGAAGGCGTTGCCGGCGAGGCCGGCAACCAGCCGGTCGACGGCGCGCTCGACGGGAATGAGGAACGGCATCGGAAACGTGTTGTGCGCGGTCAGCGGTGTCTCGACGAAACCGGGGCAGACCAGCTGCAGCTTCACGCCCAGCGTCTCGCATTCCGGCTTGAGCGCTTCACAGAGATTGATCAGCGCGGCCTTGGTGGCGCCATAGCCGGCGGCGGTCGGCAGCCCGCGATAGCCGGCGACCGAGGCGACGATGGCGATATGACCCGCCCGGCGAGTCCGCATCGCCGCGAGCGTCGGCTCCAGGCACTGCACGACGCCCATCAGGTTGACCTCGACCAGCGCCCGGACCTCGGCGGCCCTGAAGCTTGCGGCGGGTGTCGGCCTGTGCGTACCGGCGTTGAGCACCGCGAGAGAGAGCGGCCCGACCTGCTGCTCGATGGCGGTCACGGCTGCCGCGACGGCATCCGCATGGCTCACGTCGAGAGGCCAGGGCACCACGTTTGGCGCGGCGGTGGCGAGGCTCTCCAATGCATGACGGTCGCGCGCCGAGGCGACCACGCGCCAGCCGTCGGCGGCCAGCCGCATGGCCAGCGCGCGCCCGATGCCCGACGAGGCGCCGGTGATCCAGGCGATGCGCGGGGCGGAATGCGGGCTGTCCGACATCATCCAGGACCCATGAATCGGCGGCCTGCCCAAACGACAGGTAGCGTCCGTGCCCCTATACGCAGGCGGCGACGGGCTGGATTTGACGCCTCGGGATTCGCTGCCTATCTTCACCGGCAATTCACCGTTGATTCGAGGAGCCGGGGCGAATGCGCGCACAGAATTGGGGTTGGGCGATTATCGCGACGTTGATCGCCATCGTCGCGGCGGGTGCCGCGGAAGCGCATACGTTCGGGGCCTCGGCGGCAGGCTTCTCGGCCGGGCTGGTCCATCCGCTGCTCGGGCTCGACCACCTGCTGGCGATGATCGCCATCGGCCTGTGGGCGACGCAGCTGGCCGAGCGCACCGGCCGTGCCACCGCTCTCTGGCTCGTCCCGGCCGCGTTCGTCACCATGATGGGGGTGGGCGGGTTGAGCGCCATCCTCGATTTCGACCTGCCGCTGGTCGAGACCGGGATCATCGGCTCGGTCATCGTTCTGGGCCTGCTGATCGCGGCCGCCCCCCGCCTGCCGGTGGCAGCCGGCATCGTGCTGGCGGCGGTCTTCGCGGTGTTCCACGGCCACGCCCACGGCGGCGAACTGCCCGACGGGGCCATGGCTCCGCTCTACGCCCTGGGCTTCCTGCTGGCCACGGCCTTTCTGCATGGTATCGGCCTGGCGCTGGGCCTGGTGCTCCAGGGGGGGCGCCTGGTTCCGCGCCTCGGCGGGGCGGGGATTGCGGCGGCCGGGGTGGCGCTCTATATCCTGGGGTGATGCGCGGCCCCGTTTCCCGTCGGGAATTCCTGCTGGGCTCCGCCAGCCTGATGCTGGCGGCCGGCCCTGCTGCTGCGCTCAGCCTCGAAGAGAATGCGCCGCGCGAGCGGCTCTATCTCGCGGCCTGCGAGAGCCACGGCGAGCACGAGCGGATCATCCGCGAGCTTGTCGCGCAGCTCGAGTGCAATGAAGAAGTAACGCCCGAGGTCCATGCCGCGGCGGTCGCGCGCATCATGGCCATGAACTGCCCGACCTGCGGCTGCGCCCTCAGCACGGCCGAGCCCTACACGGGCAAGTTCTAGCTTTCAGGCGCCGAGTTCGGCGCGCAGCTTCTGACGCAGCACGTCGATCGGCACGCGCTGTCCTTCCAGATTGACGCACCAGAACGTCCAGCCATTGCAGGCCGGCGCCCCTTGCACCGCCGCGCCCACCTGGTGGATCGAGCCGCGATGGTCGCCGCGCGGACCCGAGGTGGCGAGCGTGCCGTCGGCGCGCACCCGCGCGGTCCATTTGCCGGAGGGATCGGTCAGCACTTCGCCCGCCTGCAGCAGGCCGCGCTCCACCAGCGTGCCGAACGGAATGCGCGGCTCCTCGCGCTTGGAGGCGGTGATGGTAAGCGCCTCGGTGTCGAGCTGGCGCACATCGGCGATGCGCTCCTTGGCGATGGCCGCGTAATCGGGATCGCGCTCGATGCCGATGAAGCGCCGGCCCAGCCGCTTGGCGACGGCACCGGTGGTGCCCGAGCCGAAGAAGGGATCGAGGATGGTCTCGCCGGGCCTGCTGCCGGCCAGGATGACGCGGTGGAGCAGGGCCTCGGGCTTCTGGGTGGGGTGCGCCTTCTTACCGTCGATCTTCAGGCGTTCCGGGCCGCCGCAGATCGGGATCAGCCAGTCGCTGCGCATCTGCAGGTCGTCGTTGAGCGCCTTCATTGCCGCATAATTGAAGGTGTATTTGCTCTCCTCGCCGCGTGCTGCCCAGATCATGGTCTCGTGCGCGTTGGTGAAGCGTCGGCCGCGGAAATTGGGCATCGGGTTGGTCTTGCGCCAGACCACGTCGTTGAGCATCCAGTAGCCCAGATCCTGCAGTGCCGAGCCCACGCGGAAGATGTTGTGGTAGCTGCCGATCACCCAGATCGTGCCGTCGGGCTTGAGGGCGCGCCGCGCCGCCGTCAGCCAGGCGCGGGTGAAGCGGTCGTAGGCGGCGAAGTCGCCGATCTGGTCCCAGGCGTCGTCGACGCCGTCGACGCGGCTGTTGTTCGGGCGATGCAGCTCACCTTTGAGCTGCAGATTGTAGGGCGGGTCGGCGAAGACCATGTCGACGCTTGCCTCCGGCAAGCTCTCCATGATGGCGATGCAGTCGCCAACCAGAATCCGCCCCTCGGGGGATTCCAGGCCGACCTGCTCGCTCCTGCCGCCCGCGGGAGCACGTTTGGTCATGGCCGGGACTTTGAGTCAGCCCGGATTCCGCGTCAATAAGCTTTTTGAGTCAAAGACTTAGAACAAACTGCGCACAGGGTGCGAAGCTCAAGCGGTGGTGTTTGCAGGGCCCGACCTGCGCTAGAGCTTGGGTGTGAATCTCGGTGCCATAGCCCACATTTGTTTCCCAGCCGAAGGCCGGATAGCGGGTGGCAAGCCGGGTCATGGCGCGGTCGCGGGTCACCTTGGCAAGGATCGAGGCGGCGGCGATCGACAGGCAGCGCCCGTCGCCGCCGATCACCGCTGTGGCGGCGCAGGGCAGTTGCGGCGGGATGCGGTCGCCGTCGATCAGAATGTGTTCGGGCGGTGACGGCAAGCGGCCGAGCGCGCGCCGCATCGCCAGAAACGTCGCCTGCAGGATATTCAGCCGATCGATCTCCCCGACGCTGGCAGCGGCGACGCCAAACATCAGCTCGCCGGCACGCGCCATGGCGATCAATCGATCAAAGGCTGCTTCGCGCTGCTCGCGCGACAGCTTCTTCGAATCATCGACTTGGTCGCGCAGGCCGCGCGGCGCCCGGCGCACATCGGCGAAGATGACCGCGGCGGCGACCACCGGCCCGGCCAGCGGCCCGCGCCCGGCCTCGTCGATGCCGGCCACCCGTCC
>JALHMR010000057.1 GCA_022843945.1 Rhodospirillaceae bacterium
GCCTTGCCGCCCAGCGCCCTGCCGACGCCGCCGACGGCACGGCCGAGCCCACGCGCCGCGCGCCGCGTCGTGGTCGTCGATCCCGGGCATGGCGGCGTCGATCCCGGTGCGGTGGGGGCGAGCGGCGTCTACGAGAAGGACGTCACCCTGGCCATGGCGCGCGAGGTCAAGCGCCAGCTCGAGCTTACCGGCCGTTACAAGGTCGTGCTGACCCGCGACGACGACCATTTCGTGCGCCTGCGTGACCGTATCGCCAAGGCCCGCGCGGCGGACGCCGACCTCTTCGTTTCCATCCACGCCGATGCGATGCGCAATCGCGAAACGCGCGGGGCCAGCATCTACACCCTGTCGGAGAACGCCTCGGACGACGAGGCGGCGGCCCTGGCCACGCGCGAGAACCGCGCCGACATCATCGCCGGCGTCGATCTCAGCCACGAGAACAAGACGGTGATGAACATCCTCATCGATCTCGCCCAGCGCGAGACGATGAACCATTCGGCGGTCTTCGCCGGTCTCGCCGTCGAGGAGCTGGGGCGCGAGATCCAGCTGATCTCCGTTAATCCCCACCGCTTCGCCGGCTTCGCCGTGCTGCGCGCTCCGGACGTGCCCTCGGTGCTGATCGAGCTCGGCTACCTGTCCAACCGCGCCGACGAGCAGCTGCTGACCCGCCCCCATCACCGCACCAAGGTCGCCGCCTCGCTGGTGCGCGCCGTCGAGCGCTACTTCACCAAGCGCTAAGGACGGCGAAACGTCGACCTCACTCTTCGAGGCTCGAACGCCGTGTCCACCGCCACGGCCGATGGCCACACGATCCGCTAGCCGCGCAACCCTTCGGGTTGCGCTTTACCAATGCACCATCGGCAGGCCGGCCACCGGCGAGCGGAAACAGGGTATCCGCGATCCTCGCAGGCTCCCGACATAGACGGTCCTGAGATCGGGCCCGCCGAAGGTCACGCTGGCGAACCACGGGGCGATGGTGCCGCCGCAGGCCAGCATGTGCTGGGGTGTGGCCTCATCGCGGGCGAACGCCTCCATCAGGGCGCGGCCGGCCGCGCTGTTCCGGTCGTCGTCCAGAATGATGCGCAGTTCGCCGTCCGGCGTAATGGCGAACACGCGGTCCGTCATCACATGCGTGCCCCAGAGATTGCCATGGGCATCGAAGGCAATCCCGTCGATGAAGGCCCCGTGATCCGCCGGCCCGAAGACTTCGCGGTCGGCGAGGCCGCCATCCGGCAGCACCCGCAGACGCGTCACCCGGCGGCCGCAGGTCTCGACCGCGTAGAGCCACTCTTCCCGCGCGTCGAGCCGGATTTCGTTGGTGAAATGGAATCCGTCGGCGACGATGCGCAGCCGCCCCTGGTCGTAGAGGGCGATGAAGCCGTCGACGATGGCCGGGCTGATCGCCCGCATCCAGTTCTTGATCCGCGTCGACACCGTCAGCCAGAGCCGGTCCTGGCTGTCGCGCAGGACGAAATTGACCTTACCGATGGGCTCGCCGTCGATCGTGTCGACGAGGATGCGGGTCTCGCCGACCCGGGTCATCACCTCCAGCCGGTCGGTCCCGAAATTGGAGATGATGATGTCGCCGTTACGGGCAAAGGCGAGGCCGTTCGGCAGGGTGCCGGTGACGAAGCGCGTCTCCTCGTCGGCGGCCTCGGCGAAGCCCGTCTCGGCACGCTGGGTAATCAGCCTCTGCGTCCCGTCGGGACGGATATGCATGACGCCGCCACGGGCGTCGGCCGCCCACAGGGATCCGTCGCGCTCCGCCAGGATGCATTCCGGCCGCTGCAGATCCTGCCCGACATACGCGATGTCCCCGCGCTCGACGGTGAAGCCATCGATCGGGTTTTGGCTCCGGCTCGCGTCAGACGATCGCATCGGCGAGATCCTTCATGGTGGGCACGATGAGGTCCGGCTGATGCGGCGTGGCGCCGAAGGGCCGGCGGCGGCGGTCGATGAACGCGGTCCGCATGCCGGCGGATTTGGCGCCGATGCAATCGAAGGCGTGGTTCGCCACGAACAGGATCTGGTCGAGCGGCACGCCCGTGATCTCGGCCGCCTTGGTGTAGGTGGCGACGTGCGGCTTGAAGGAGTTCGCCTCGGCCACCGAGATCACGCGGTCGAACGGCACCTTGTGATACTGCCGGGCGGTCTCCAGCATGTCCCGGTCGCCGTTCGACAGCACCACGAGCTTGTACCGGGTGCGCAGCCGGGCCAGCGCTTCCGGGACTTCGGGGAACGGCTTGAGCTTCTCGATTTCACCGACGAGATAACGCACGTCGTCCATCGTGTGCTCGATGCCCGCGCGGTCCATGACGAAGGCCACGGCGCGGTGGCCGATCTCCCGGTACGGCGTGTGCTCGCGATGCAACAGCGCGTCGATCATCGAATTCTCGAAATGCGTCCGTCGCCACCAGGTGACGAAGGAGCCGGGGTCGCCCGTCCATCCCTTCTTCTTGAGGAACGGCGTGGCGATTTCAGTCAGGCCTCCCTGCATGTCGACCACGGTTCCGTACTGGTCGAACATGCAGACTTTAACGGTGCGCTTGATGGCGTCGGTGTTCACGGTGCTTCTCCTCGCGCGGGCAGTGCTTGTTTTAGGGAGTGGCGGAAGAATCGCAAAATGGATTTGTCTGGTTTGATGAGCCGGTTTCGATTCCACCGGTGCCCCTTTGGCAGCGGCCCGCCAAACTGGTATTCTTCCCCGATAAGCGGCCGATAAATAACGGCTCAATTTGGGAGGACGACCATGACGATCAGGCAGGTCCTGTTTTCGACCGTCGCGGCGATCGGTTTCGCCGCTCTGTCCGGCACCCTTCTGACGCTTGCAACGGCGCCGATTCAGGCCCAGCAGGCCGCGACGCCGGCCATCGACAGCGACGATATCGGCGGCGTGGTGCGCGGGCCGAATGGCCCGGAAGCGGGCGTCTGGGTGATCGCCGAGACCACCGATCTGCCGACCCGCTACATCAAGAGCGTGGTCACCGACGACCAGGGTCGCTACGTGATTCCCGACCTGCCGGCCGCGAACTACCGCGTCTGGGCGCGCGGCTACGGCCTGGTTGATTCGCCAAGGCTGCTCGCCAAGCCCGGGCAGCTCGTCAACCATACGGCGGTGCCGGCGCCGGACGAGCGCGCCGCGGCGCATTACTACCCGGCGATCTACTGGTACACGATGATGAAGATCCCGCCGGCCAGCGAGTTCGGCGGCCATGGCGAGATCCCGAAGGACGTCACCCAGGACAAGTGGCGCCAGCGCATGAACAACGTCGACTGCGTCGGCTGTCATCAGCTCGGCCAGGCGTCGACGCGGACCATCCCGGCGCAGTTCGGTTCCTTCGAATCGGGCGCCGAGGCCTGGCAGCGCCGGGTACAGGCCGGGCAGTCCGGCGAGAGCATGACCAACCGGCTCGCCGGCGAGCTGGGTGGCGTACCCTTCAAGTATTTCGGCGAATGGACCGACCGCGTCGCCCGGGGCGAGCTGCCGAAGCACAAGCCGGCGCGCCCGCAAGGGGAGGAGCGCAACGTCGTGGTGACGGCCTGGGAATGGTCGCAGCCCGACAAGTACCTGCATGACCTGATCTCCTCGGACCGCCGCAAGCCGACGGTCAATGCCTACGGCCCGCTCTACGGCTCGCCCGAATATTCGACCGACAACATGCCGATCCTCAATCCCAGGACGCACGAGGTGACGTATTTCAAGCTGCCGGTGGCCGACCCGAACATGCCGCTCTCGCTCGGGCCGGGGCATGCCGGTACGGTCGAGCCGCTGCAGCCCTCGGCCTACTGGGGCGACAAGGCGGTGTGGGACACGCGCGCCAATAATCACAACTCGATGTTCGACGACCGGGGCCGGCTCTGGCTCGCGGCAAACGTGCGCGGCCTGAACAATCCCGACTGGTGCAAGAAGGGCTCGGAGCATCCCTCGGCCCAGGTTTTCCCGCTCGACCGGTCGTCGCGCCAGGTGGCGATGCTCGACCCCAAGACGATGAAGTACTCCTTCATCGACACCTGCTTCGGCACGCATCATCCGCAGTTCGGATACGACGCGGACAACACGCTCTGGCTCTCGGGCTCGGGGCAGGTCGCGGGTTGGGTGAACACCAAGGTCTGGGACGACACCCAGGACGCGCAGAAGGCGGTGGGCTGGGCGCCGTTCGTGCTCGACCTCAACGGCAACGGCAAGCTCGACGAGTTCAGCGAGCCGGGCAAGCCCGAGGCGGGCAAGGACATGCGCTTCAACCCCGGCTCCGGCCCGTATGCGGTGATGCCGCATCCGACCGACGGCTCGGTCTGGTACACCGCTGGCGTGTTCGGCGGGACGCCTGGGTTCCTGCGCTTCGATCCCAAGACCAGGCTCAGCGAGTTCTACCAGCTGCCCCGGGAGGCGATCGGCCTGCGCGGCGGCGACATTGGCAAGGACGGCGTGCTCTGGGGTTCGGGCTCCAATGGCAGCCTGATCAGCTTCGACCGCAGCAAGTGCAGGGCGCCGCTCAACGGCCCGAACGCCACCGGCAACCACTGCCCGGAGGGCTTTGCGCTGCACCGCTATCCCGGCCCTGGCTTCGAGGGCTTCGAGAAGGACAGCGCCGAGGCGAGCTACTACACCTGGGTCGACCACCACAACACGGTCGGGCTGGGCGAGAACGTGCCGATCTCGACCGCCAACCTGCAGGACGGCTTCGTCGGCTACAAGGACGGGCGCATGATCCTGTTGCGCGTGCCCTACCCGATGGGCTTCTACGCCAAGGGCCTGGACGGCCGGATCGACGATCCGAATGCCGGCTGGAAGGGCAGGGGATTGTGGAGCGCCAGCGGCGACCGCACGCCCTGGCTCAACGAGCTCGGCAAGGGTGCCCGCCCGCTCGCCGTCCAGATCCAGGTGCGCCCGGACCCGTTGGCGCGGTAGCCAGCGTAACCTTCTTAGGTTGCGCCAGCGCGCCGGCAGCTAATTCGTCTTCGAATTGGCGAGAGGCGCTCCGGAGAATCTCGTCATGCCCGCGAAGGCGGGCATCCAGTCTCTCCGAAGACAAGGGGCGCGCTTGCGCGCGCTACTTCGTGCTGGACCCCGGATCGGCGCTCGCTAGTCCGGGGTGACGGCGCGCCGCGAGGGTTTCTGTTTTCCCCGGGATTTCCTCAGTTTCCGTTCACCCAGGACGCGATCGAATTCCTGCTTGGAAACCCCGTAGCATTCGCAGGCGGCGCGTTCCAATCCCGCCCGATCGAGGATCGTGACAGTGCCGCGCCGATAGCGAATGAGCCCTTCTCGCTGAAGCGCGCCCGCGGCCGCGGAAACGCCGGTACGCTGCACGCCGAGCATCATTGCGAGAAACTCCTGCGTCAGGAGAAATTCATCGGAGTCCATGCGGTCGTGCGTCATGAGCATCCATCGGCAGCAGCGCCGGTGAATCGAGTGGAATTGGTTGCAGGCAGCCGACTGCGCGACCTGATTGAAGAACGCGTGAACGTAGTGAAGCATCGCCTCGCGCATCGAAGGACTGCGGGCCAGTTCCCTGTTGAATCGCGCGGCGTTCATCCTGAGGCCCGAACCGGGGACCTGGATATAGACGGTCGTGGGAGAACGGCGATCACCCAGCACCAGGGGAAGGCCCACCATGCCTTCATTGCCGATGGTTCCGACTTCCGACGCGTCTCCGTTCTTCATGATATTCACCAGCGAGGCGACGCCGGTTTCCAGGAAATACACGAAGCTGAGGGTCTCGTTGGCGCCATAAAGCGTCTGCCGAGACGCCAAGGGAACCCGTTGAAGATGCGGGCGTAGCCTTTCGTAATCCTTGGGAGCCAGCAATCGAAGCAAGCGGTTGGTCGTCTTGCGAGTGGTGGCCACTGCCAGTCCTGTCTGCCAGGACGGGCGGCCCCGCGACAATTGCGGGGCCGTGATCGTGGCTGTGAATGCGGGGTGGGCGATATCCTGCCGTCACGCTGCGCCTAATCGTGGGCAACAGCAAGGGACTAGCTGTCAGGGCATATCGACAGATGGCCCCGAAAGAAAGCGCTACCGGCGCTCTTCGCGCTCGTATCGAGGCTTAACCTCGGGTAGGCTTATCTGTCCGATGTCAGACATACCTATGTCGAATATCGAACAACATTCTTGACCCACATCAATGCGGCCACGGTCGGGCGAGCGGAAGGTAAGCGGCGCAAAACCCGGCACCGGCATCCGCCAAGCGTGCGTAAGCGGTGCCCCCATAGGTTACGCGATCGCTGTTGGTGAGTGCCCGCCGCTGCCGGAGGAGATTGCGCGATGCCCAACAAGGGGAAGGGACCTGCATCTCAACGGCTCCCGCTTTCGAGTGCTGACGTTGCCAAGCTTCTGCTTGCCGCCGGCGCAAAGACGATCAACGTGCCTGCAAAGACTGCCCTGTTCCGCCAGGGTACCCCGGCCGACGCGCTCTACTTTATTCATCGGGGCAAGGTCCGGAGCACGGTGCTTTCCAAGCAAGGCAGAGAAGGAACGATTGCCTTGCTGGCGGCCGGCGACTTCACCGGAGAAGCGAGCCTGACGAAGCAGCCGGTCTATCTCAACACGGCGATCGCCCACACGACCTGCGAGATAATGAAAATCGGTTGCGAGGAGATGCAGGACGCGTTGCACGCGAGCACCCCCCTCGCGGAGTACTTTACTGCCTTCCTGCTTCAGCGCACCATCGACGTGCAGGCGGATCTGGTGGATCACCTCTTCAACTCCAGCGAGAAGCGCCTGGCCCGGGTGCTTCTCCTGCTCGCCAATTTCGGCCGCGGCGGCAAGCTGGAGCCGATTACCGATATCACTCAAGAGATATTGGCCGAGCGCGTTGGTACAACACGCTCCCGCATCAGCTTCTTCATGAATAAATTCCGCCGCCTCGGCCTCATCGAATACAACGGCAAGATTCAAGTGCATAGCGGTCTCCTGAATGTCGTGCTCCATGACGCGCGCATACAGGGCGAAGCAGCGCCTGGTGCTTCCGCGCCGTGAAATATCGGTTTTGCTGTGCAATGTGAGACAGCCCGGACGCAATCCGGACAATCATAGTCACATCGCTACGTCACCCGGGAGGAGACAGAGCAAGGCAGAGGGATCGGCACTCAAGGAGGTGTGACAATGACCACTGTGGTATTCGCGGGCGGCCCCGACGGTTCGCACTACGGAATGGAAGGGTCGTCACCGCCCGAGCCACAAGAGACAACGCGGGATCGTGGCCGCGCCCTTCGCGGGCCGAGAGGATACGGCGCTGCGGGTCGGGAAGCTCCAGCCATGAACACCCAGCGGAGCGCCATCGTCGAACGGGAATCCGGCGAGGTTGAGGCGGGCGCGTTTCTGGCGAGCATGATCGAATATTCGGATGACGCAATCATCGGCAAGACGCTCGACGGCATTGTCTTGAGCTGGAATAAGGCCGCGCAGGAGATATTCGGCTATTCAGCCGAGGAAATGATCGGGAGATCCTTACTGGTGTTGATTCCGCCAGGCAGGCTGGCGGAAGAGCGCAGGATCCTCGCGGCCGTGCGTCGCGGCGAACGGGTCTATCACTACGAAACCGTGCGCCTCCGCAAGGATGGCGTGGCCATCGATGTATCCGTCAGTGTCTCGCCGATCCGCGATCACGCGGGAAACATCGTGGCCGCCTCGAAAATCGTCCGGGATATCACCGACCGCAAACAGGCGCGGGAGAAGCAGGAGCTGCTGGATCGCACGACTTTATTGCTCCAGCAAAAGGAGGTGCTGCTGGAGGAGATGCAGCACCGCGTCCTCAACAGCCTTCAAATCATTTCCAGCATCCTGCTGCTGAAGGCACAGGCGGCTACATCCAAGGAGGCCCGGTCACAACTGGAGGACGCCCATCATTGCGTGCTCTCCGTCGCGTCGGTTCAGCGTCATCTTCACGATGCCGGACATGATGGCCTCGTCGCCGTGCCGCAGTATCTCACCGAACTCTGCCAAAGCCTGTCTGACGGGATGATCGGGGACAGCCGGCGGATCAAGCTCGTTGCCCGCGTGGACGGCGGTGACGTGGACTCGGTCACCGCCACGAGCCTGGGGCTTGTCGTTACCGAGCTGGTCATAAACGCCCTGAAATACGCGTTCCCCGACAAGGCGCGCGCGGGAGAGGTGCTCGTCAGCTATGACGTGACCCCCTCGGGCTGGAGACTGGTTATCGCCGACAATGGCAGAGGATACCCGACGCGCGCGGGTTCGCCGACAAAGGGGCGAGGGCTTGGAACGCGGCTGATCGAAAGCCTGGCGCGGCAGCTTGACGCCCAGGTTGAGACGCAAACCGGGCCCAACGGCACCAGCGTCTCGCTGGCGCACGCCCACCCGATCGTGCGCTCCCCGGAGTTAAGCGCGACCGTCTGAGGTCGAGAAGCGCTCCGGATGTCTCTCGCTCTCGCGCAAACGTTCCGCGTTTCGCGGGCTGCGCATGAGCTGGCGCGCGACTCGCGCAACCTTGGAAGGTTGCGCTAGATCGGCTTGCCGCGCACGTCCTGGGCGCGCTCGATGCGGATCAGGACGCCGATGCCGGTATCGGCGCCGTCATGCTCCTGCTCGCGTTTCGAGAGCCTGGCGAAGATGGCGTCGCGGACCTTGCCGCTCTCGTGCAGCTCGGCCTTGCCGTAGAAGCGCAGGAAGCCGGAATCGAGGATGCCGTCGCGCTGCGCCTTGAAATTGGCGTACATGACGACAACGCGCTTGTCGTGCCCCAGGTTCTCCAGCGCCTGGCGCTTGGAGCGTTCCCAGTAGGCCAGGTGCTGGTCGTCGAAGACGATCAGGCTGCCCTTGGGGCTGATATTCGGGCCGCCCGCGCCCGCCGTCCCGACCAGGCACGGATAGCCGTCGACCCAGGCGCTGGTGATCAGGTCCTTGATTTTCTGGCTTAAGGCCATCGTCGCATCCCCATCGCCCCGTGTTGCTCCGGGGGACGCTCCCGGATTGTCACGGCCGCGTCAACCGCCGGGACGCCGTCGCCGGGCGGGCTAGGTCCGCGGCGCCTGCTGGACCTGGATGATGGCCTTCTCCAGGTCCTGGCGCTGGAACGGCTTGCGCAGGACGACCGCGCCGGCGAAGGAGTGGGGCAGCTTCTTGGGGTCGAAGCCGGTGGCCACCACGAAGGGGATGTCGAGCGCCTTTAGCTTGGTCGCCACCGGGTGGGCGGGCGCGCCGCGCAGGTTGACATCGAGGATGGCGATCACCGGCGGCGAGCGCTCGATCTGGTCGAGGGCCTCGTCGACGGTGGCGGCACGACGGACATCGGCGTAGCCGATCGCCTCGAGCATGTCCGCGAGGAGGTCGGCCACCACCCCTTCGTCCTCGACGACAAGCACCTCACCGCGGGGCGTGGTGGTCACGGCACGAGCGGCGAGGCGCCCCCCGCGACGGCCTTGGCATCCGTGGGCTTGGCGCCACGCCGTGCCTCGCGAGCCAGCCGCTCGAACTGGCCGGCGATGCGCAGGAATTCCTCGCGGGCCTCGGCGTAGAAGAAGGCATCTGCCATGGAACGCAACCGATCGGCCTCGCGCCAATAGAGTTCAGGCAATGGAACAACACTCACCAGACCGCGGCCCCCGCCCTGGACGTTACCGTTCGTTTACGAACACACCGCCAGCCCCTTATCGACCCCTTGGCCAAGCTCGTCTTTAGGGGAAAACCCCGAAAAACTTTCGGGAAAGACCCGAGGCAGCGCCGGCGCTCGGGGCGGGGAGGCGGCCGGCCGGCGGCGGGTCATTTTTTTCCCGTCCGGAGCACCTGGCGGCCGTCGTGAATCGGCCATAATTGTGATTTAATCCCAGAGACCTTCGCGGTCCTTTCTCCTTTCGTTGATCCCCTGCTGTCGGCACCCATGCGCTTTCTGCTGAGATTGGTTGTTCGCCTCGTCCTCGTGTCGGTGACGCTGGTGGTCATCGGCGCCGGCGCGATTTTGGCCGGGCTGTGGCATTTCGGTCGCGGCCTGCCGGACTACGAGCAGCTCGCCGATTACCAGCCGCCGGTGCTGACCCGGGTCCATGCCGGCGACGGCCGGGTGCTCGCCGAGTTCGCCACCGAGCGGCGGCTCTTCGTGCCCGTGGAGGCGATGCCCAAGCTCGTGGTGCGCGCCTTCCTCGCCGCCGAGGACAAGAGCTTCTACTCGCATCCCGGCGTCTCGCTGCCCGATATCGCGCGCGCCGCCGTCCAGAACCTTCTGCAGCGCGCCAGCGGCGCCGCCCGCAGGCCCGTGGGCGCGTCGACGATTACCCAGCAGGTCGCCAAGAACTTCCTGCTGACCAACGAGGTGACGCTCGAGCGCAAGGCCAAGGAGGCGATCTTGGCTCTTCGGATTGAACGCGCTTTGCCGAAAGACCGGATCCTCGAACTCTACATGAACGAGATCTACCTCGGCGTCGGCGCCTACGGCGTCGCGGCGGCGGCGCTGAACTATTTCAACAAGTCGCTCGACGAGCTGTCGGTCGCCGAGGTGGCGTATCTCGCCGCCCTGCCCAAGGCGCCCAACAACTATCACCCGCAGCGCTACCCCGAGGCCGCCAGGGACCGGCGCAACTGGGTGGTCGGGCGCATGCTCGAAGATGGCTGGATCAGCGAGGCCGAGGCGCAAGGCGCGCGGGCCGAGCCGCTGGTCACCCGCATGCGCGGCGAGGCCGACGCGGTGCGCGCCGACTACTTCGCCGAGGAGGTGCGCCGCGAGCTCCTGGCGCGCTACGGCGAGAACGGCCTCTATCGCGGCGGCCTGTCGGTGCGCACCACGCTCGATCCGCGCCTGCAGGCCATCGCCGACCGCACGCTGGCGCGGGGCCTGATCGCCTACGACCGCCGCCACGGCTGGCGCGGCCCCATCGCCAAGGTCGATGTCGGCGCCAGCGACTGGCCGGTGCGCCTGTCGCTGATCCCGCGGCCGCCGGGCTTCCCCAACGGCTGGTACGGCGCCGCGGTGCTCGCCCTCTCGCCATCCGGCGCCGAGATCGGCTTCGCCGATTCCTCGCGCGGCTTCATCCCGTTCAGCGAGATGCAGTGGGCCCGCCAGCACCGCGAGCAGCAGCGTCTGGGCCCGCCCTTGAAGCATCCCGGCGAGGCGCTCGCCGTGGGCGACGTCGTCGCCGTCGAGCAGCTCGAGGCTGCCCCCGCCGGGGCGACCAGCGAAGGCAGCAACCGCCGGCTCTTCGCCCTGCGCCAGATCCCCAATGTCGGCGGCGCGCTGGTGGCGCTCGACCCGCATACCGGCCGCATCCTGGCCATGACCGGCGGCTGGAGCTTCGAGCTCAGCCAGTTCAACCGCGCCACCCAGGCCCAGCGCCAGCCCGGCTCCTCGTTCAAGCCCTTCGTCTATCTTGCCGCCCTGGAGAACGGCTTCACGCCCTCGAGCCTGGTGCTCGACGCGCCGATCGTCATCGACCAGGGCCCCGGCCTTGCCAAGTGGAAGCCGGCCAATTACAGCCGCAACTTCTTCGGCCCCAGCCCCCTACGTGTGGGTGTGGAGCAGTCGCGCAACCTGATGACGGTGCGCCTGGCCCAGCATATCGGCATCGACAAGGTGGTCGACGTCGCCGATCGCTTCGACATCTCCGACAACCTGCCGCCGCTGCTGTCGACGGCGCTGGGCGCCTCGGAGACCACGCTGCTGCGCATGACCACGGCCTATGCCGAGCTGGTCAATGGCGGGCGCAAGATCGCGCCGACGCTGATCGACCGCATCCAGGACCGCAACGGCCGCACCATCTTCCGCCACGATCCGCGCCTCTGCGACAACTGCCGGCGCGAGACCTTCGCGCTGGAGCCGGAGCAGCCGCCCGACCTGCCGGAGGTCCGCGAGCGCGTGGTCGATCCGGCGACCGCCTACCAGATGGTCTCGATGCTGCAGGGCGTGGTCGATCGCGGCACCGGAAGGCGCATCAAGGATCTCAGCAAGCCGCTGGCCGGCAAGACCGGCACGACCAACAACTCGAACGACACCTGGTTCGTCGGCTTTTCTCCTGACCTTGCCGTTGGCGTCTTCGTCGGCTTCGACAACCCGCGCACCTTGGGTCCTAATGAGACGGGTGCCTCCGTCGCGGTGCCGGTGTTCCGCGAGTTCATGGGCGACGCGCTCAAGGACAAGCCGGCCATCCCCTTCCGCGTGCCGCCGGGCATCCGCCTGGTGCGGGTCAACGCCCAGACCGGTCTGCCGGCCCGGGCCGGCGAGCGCGATTCGATCTGGGAAGCCTTCAAGCCCGGCACCGAGCACCTGGTCGGCGGCCCGGTGCTCGACGGCGGCACCGGCGAGGCGCCGGTCATGGCCATCCCGGCGACCGAGCAGGGCGGGCTGTACTAAGCGCGACCTTCTTAGGTCGTCGCGAGTTCCTGAAGACTGGACCCCGGCTTCTCTGGGTCCCGCGCGCGTAGGGTTGGTTAAGGCGCATTCGCTTCGCGAATCGCCGAGGCGGCTACGCGCGCGGGGAGACTGGCGCCGGGGTGACAAAGTGAGTGCGGCGTAACAGAACGCGCTCTAGTCTTGCCGCATGGCTGACGCTCCTTTCGCCCGCCGCCTGGCGCTGCGCCTGATGGGTGCCGGCGCGGCGCTGGTCCTGCCCACTCGCACCTGGGCACAAGCCGACACGGCTCTCGTTCAACCAGCCAACCCGGGCCCGACGGCCTTTGCCGCGCGCGCCCTGGCCTTGCGCGACCAGGCGCTGGCCTCGGGCGACCAGGGCTACGGCGCGGTCATCGTCAGGGAGGGCCGCATCGTCGGCGAGGCGCCGAGCCGGGTGGTGGTGAACCGCGATCCGACGGCCCATGCCGAGATGGAGGCGATTCGCGATGCCGCCCGGCGCCTGGGCACGCGCGACCTGTCCGGCTGCGCGATGTATGGCTCGGCGCGCGCCTGCCCGATGTGCGCGGCGGCGGCCTACTGGGCGGGCCTCTCCCGGCTGTATTACGGCGCCGAAGCGAGCGACGGCGGCCCGCCGCGCCTGAGCGATGGGCCTGGGCGTATGGCGGAGTAGAGCTCTTGTTATGCAAGTTTGAAGCGATTGCGGATCGCCAATAGCAGCAAGAAGATAAAGATGGCTCCGAGGATCGATTGGCTGGCGGCCATCAATTCGATGGGCAGGGGTATTTGAATTTGACCTGGAAACTGTTCAAAGAGCCTAAGCAGAACATCTCGACGCGCCGGATTCAGGCCACTCGCGAACGGAAAGATATTGCCAAGCGTGAATGACACAAGATCGGGGTGCGTGGCTTCTATCTCTCCTACCCGTTCCGAGTATGAGCTGGCGTAAAATTGATGGAACAAGACGGTGCTCATCGCCAGCCCCAGCACCGGGCGAAGAAGGCTGACGCCGTAGTTAGAGCTGATCCAGTAGAAGAACATTAGCGCGGTCAATCCGGCCGCGCGCAGCCGGTTGCGTAACCCTCCCAGGCTCCACAAGACGCCTCGCTCGGCTGCGCGCTCAAGGATAAGCAGTCGCCTCTCCATCTCGTCGGCATGGATCTCATGCATCATCTTTCGTAGGCGCCGAATGCTCGCGCTGATCTCGCTGTCCGTCGTCCACGTCGACAATGGTGGGCCAATATATCGACCGAACGATACGTCCATGCCCGTCGGGTCGATCTGATCGAGACCTTGGCAGTTGTGAAATACCGGCACGCGCCAGAAGGTACTGTTGCGGAAGTTAACCGGCCCCAGAAACGTCAGATTGAAAAAATGAACATCACCTCTGAAGAGAGAGCCAGCAAAAGACACATCCGGCAGAGTGGTCGTCTCCATGGCTTCGATCTGCGCGACGACCTCCTTCGCCTCTTGACCGTAAAGGTGGGGACGCTTTACGGCGGCGGCCGCGTGTCTCCGAAGGCCTTCTCCAGATAGGCCGTGAAAGCGAACGCCCCAGAACTTCGTCCCTTTGAAGCTTGTGCCAGACTGGAAGCTCGCCCCTGTGAAGTCGGCGTCTCCACGGAAGTCAGCTTTCTCAAACCTCACGTTTTGGCCAAATTCGGCCGAAATGAACGACGACGCTCCAAACTTCGTGTTCTCGAAGTGCGTCCAGGTCCCAAACGTACAGGAATCGAAAGTCGACTCCCGCTTAAACGTTACTCCATCGAAACTTGTGGAACCGGCGAATTCCGCCCTGAAGAAAATAGTGTCCCCACCAAATGAGCAACCATTGAAGCTCGCCCCCCATTCGAACGACGCTTGGGTAAAATCCGACGAACCCCCAAACTCAACGCCATCAAATACGACGGAACCCAGTTTCGCCTCTTTAAAGGTTGCTTGGTCAGCAAACCGGGCGCGTACGAAGTTTGCCTGGCTGAATGAAGCCTTTTTGAAGTCGCAATACGGCCCAAAATCGGCGTGCGCAAATATCGTACTATCGCCAAATCGTGAACCAGAGAAGCTCGTCCAGGCCCTGAACTTCGCCCGATCGAAATTAGGCCCGGGATACGTATGTTCATCGCGGCCCTTCATCATGAAGGAGCATCCGTCGAATTCGCAGCTTCTATTCTCTGCCTTCGTAAAATCGACTCCCGCGAAATACGGCGCCTGTCCGTTGCTTGGCAGGCGGTCGAGGTTGAGCTCCGACGCGAGGCTGGCTGCCTCCTCTTGGCTCAAGCCGGTGAGCTCTTCCAGCTTGATCCAGTTGGCGTCGGAGTCATCGAGAGCCGTCAGAACCCAGCGGTTCCAGACTTTGCGGCCCTTCCGGAGTAGGCGCACATACGGTTCAGACGGTGGAAGCCGATCAATGTAATCGACCATGCACGCCCCAGCTGTAACTTGATCAAGCTTCTCCGAAAAGTTGCGGAAGACTAGTCGAGGCGAGAGTAAAAAGCCAGCAGGCCGCTTGCCCCATCGTGGTAGCTGCATGACGGCGCGGAGGCGACCGATGGCGCCCGCCGCGCCTGACCGGGGGCTGACCCTCGTCATACCGCCGGCGTATGGAAGACCTGCTGACGGCGTATTGGCTTCAGCGGCACGGGACGGGGTCTAATGCCGCCTCGTCCCCGATGGAGCGCCCGCGATGCTGGACCGGCCCCTGGAGCAGTTTCTGAACGACCGCCTGCAGGGCGTGCCGCACAGCGCCGGCGACCTGCTGTCGCATTTCCGGGGAACGCACGACCTGCTGCGGCGCTGGGGCAGCCCGGAGCCCGTCTGCCTGGCCGGGCTGATGCACGGCATCTATGGCACCTGCCATGTCAGCCACAAGACGCTGTCCTTCGCCGAGCGCGACCGCTTGCGCGCCCTGATCGGCGAGGAGGCCGAGAGGCTGGTCTACATCTTCGCCGTCAGCGAGCGGCCGAAGGACTTCATCGAGAGCCTGGACCGGCACCCCGTCCTCATCCGCGACCATCACGCCGGCGTCGACATGGCCCTGTCGCGCGAGACGCTGGACCGGCTGCTGGAGATCGAGGCGGCGAACATCATGGAGCAGGGCGAGCCGGCCACCGCCGTGCTCGACCAGTGCCTGCGCGCAAGGCTGAGCCCCGGCGCCATCCCCGCCATCGAGGCCTACCTGGCGGGACGGCGCGCCCGGGCGGGGTGACGGCCCAGGAATGTCGCCGTCCTTCGAGACGGCCGCTTGCGCGGCCTCCTCAGGACGAGGTTCGTTCAACAAAAAACCTCACCCTGAGGAGCCCCGTCTGCGGGGCGTCTCGAAGGGTGGCCGCAGCGCCTCTCGAAGGGTGGCCACTTCCAGCAATCCCAACCGCTTGGCAGTTTACAAATGTCTATAGACATTTTGCCATCTGGCGCCCGGCGCCGGCGCTCCCATCTCATAGACGTTTCGTCTTGAGGGAGCCAGGCCATGAAGTTCGGCGAGATCCAGGTCCGCATGGGCGAGCGCATGCGCCTGCTGTTCGAGATCCTGCTGCCCTATGCGGACGGCCTGCCGCGCGACGTGGCGATCGAGCGGCTGGTGGCCGCCATGCCGCTGTCGGAGCACGAGGTCGGCAGCTACCCGACCGGCGGCATGCGGATCAACGCGCTGATCAGCTTCGCCAGCGCGAATTTCGTCAAGGCCGGCTGGATGGAAAAGAGCCACCGGATGTGGCGGGTGACGCCGGCCGGCGAGCAGGCCTTCCGCGAGTTCGGCGATCCGCTGGTCTTCATCCGCACCGCCACCCGCATCCGCAACTCGCGAAAGCGCCGGCAGGCGCCCGTACCCGAGGCCGGGCCGGCACCCGCGCCGCCGCCGGTCATCGTCGAGAGGCTTCCGGAGAGCCGGCCGCTGAGTGCGGCGACGGCGCGAAAGCGGGCATGGAGCGAGATCCGCGCGCATGTGGCGCGGATGAGCCCCTACGAGGTCCAGGAGCTGGTCGCCGGCCTGCTGCGCGCCCTCGGCTGGTGCGTGGCCTGGATCGCGCCGCCGGGCAAGGACGGCGGCGTCGACATCGTCTGCTTCCGCGATCCGCTGGGCGCCACGGCGCGGCGGCTCAAGGTCCAGGTGACGACGGGCGACCGCCTGCTGCCGCTGCCGGCCCTGCGCTCCTTCATCGCCTTGCTGCACGAGGACGATATCGGCCTCTTCGTCTCGGCGTGCGGCTTCACCCGTGATTCGGAGGAGTTCGCCCGCGTGCAGGCGCGCCGCCGCGTGACCCTGCTCGACCTCGAAGGGCTGGTCGAGCTGTGGGGCCAGCACTACGCGAAACTCGACGACGCGGCACGCCGGCGCCTGCCGCTGCGGCCGGTCTGGTGGCTGGCGGTAGGAGAGAGCGTCCGAATGGCGACGACCGGAGATATGACTTTGGGCTAGCAGCGAATCAGGTTAGTCGATGCTTATGGTCACGCTGACGATTGCAGGAACCGTACGCTTCTCATCAAGTTTCCTCACTATCAGCCGGAGTCATGGCCATGGATGGAAGTAATGTTCAGAGCGACATCGAAGCTCGTACCCAAGCGTTCTTGAATGAAATTACCGAGCTTTCCATCAAACATGGGATCGCCATAACTGGGGATCCCGTGCTGTTCGTGATGGAGCACGAAGACTACAACTCGCGGTACAAGGCCGACAGAGACAGCAAGCTCATATTTGGCTGACTACGGCAGCCGGACACAAAGCCCCGAGTTCGGACCAGGCGGAATTCCGAATGCGGTTTCGACGCCGGGGTTGCTGCGGATGTCCGCCAGGATGGTCTGAGGGTCCACGTGCGTGCCGATCCGCTGCTCAGACTCGGGCCTCGGATTCTCCACTGTCTTTGCCCGGTAGACGATCAGATGGCCAACATGCTCCTCGATCGCGCGGCGGCATAAGCCACGGATATAGCAGCGATTGAACTCACCTTCGGACATCGTGAATGGCGCAGTATCGGGCACACGATAGGTCGTAGTGCCACCCCTGGGTTTCCGACGGATAGCAGTTTCAAGGATGCGCCCCCGTTGGCGCAGTTGATTGGCCAGCCAGTCGTCGTTGTGACGATCTACCGCCTCACGCAGGAGGCCGGACCAGTCGCGTCGCCCGCCTTCGCTCAACCATGGGCTCAGGTACAAAGTACCGCCGGCAACATCCAAGTCGACCTCTTCGACCATGAAGCGCCGCGTCGCGGGATCAAGGTGCATGTATTGAAGACCCATGGGCCACCTATGGACACGCTTAGTAGGGGGGGAGTCATACTCTGGTCCGGGGTAGGCGTAAAGTACGATTTACACACTATCCGTGAAGATGTGTATTGCAATAGTAAACTGCTGATGATATAAGCCTTTTTAAGGGGCGATCATGGAGGTCGAATTTGCGGACGATGCGTTGGACCGGCTGGAAACCGACGCTTCATTCACGGCCGGTTACGGCCGCGAGGTCGTTCGCGGATTCCGTAAGGCGATGTGGTCGATAAGAGCCGCCCATGATGAACGCGACCTATATCGGGGGGGACTGCTTATGGAAAAACTTCAAGGCTCTAGAAGCCATCAACGCTCTCTGCGGATTAACAAACAGTGGCGTCTCATCATTGAGATCGTGGATGGGCCGCCGAGGCGTATTAGGGTTGTCGAGATCGTGGACTATCACTGAAATGAGTACCCGCCGAATCCCCGCCGAAGCATTTCCGCCCGGAGAATTTCTCCGCGACGTGCTGGAGCAGCGCGGGTGGACTCAGGGCGAATTTGCCGAAATCATCGGTCGCCCGCCGCAGCTCGTGAATGAGATCATTGCAGGCAAGCGTGGAATTACTCCGGAGACAGCTAAGGAGTTCGCGGCCGCTCTGGATACCAGCCCCGAGTACTGGATGAATCTCGAGACGGCGTATCAGTTAGCCAAAACGCCTTCGGTTGTGCTGGATGGGATTACCCGGCACGCGATGTTGCGGCAGTGGTTTCCCGTCCGGGAAATGATGAAGAGGGGGTGGATTGCAACCTCCAAAATCCCCTCGGAAATTGAAAAGAACGTTTTGGCGTTCTTTGGCCTTGGCTCGTTTGGCGACACCGTTGGGTTTGGGAAGCCAGCATGGCGCAAGGGAGGGGCAGACGTTGCCGGCATCCAGTGGGCATGGCTATACCGAGTGCGCCAGGTTGCAACCGCGCTTCGCGTCTGCCCTTTTTCCGAAGATAAACTAAGAGAGGCTATTCCGGAGTTGGAGCGACTTATGATGGAGCCGGAAGAGATCCGGCATGTGCCACGCATTCTTTCAGAGTGCGGCGTTCGTTTCGTGGTGGTTGAACCAATTCCCGGCTCGGAAATTGGCGGCGTTTGCTTCTGGCTAGACGGACAGCCAGTTATTGGTCTCTCCCTCAAGGGGGATCACATCGACAAGTTCTGGTTCAACCTCTGGCATGAGATTGAGCACGTTCTCAACGGTGACGGGAAGGACACTAACGAAGTCATGATCGATGATTTTGATGGTGCGGCAAATGACATCGAGTGCGAACGGGTTGCAAACGAGACAGCGGCCAATCGGTGCGTTCCGTCGTCGTCTATGAACGACTTCATTGCCCGCCACAATCCAATGTTTGCAGAAAAAAACTTCATCGGTTTTTGCAGACTTATGAAGCGGCACCCTGGCATCGTCGCGGGTCAAATACAGAAGCGGATTGGTCGGTGGGATCTGTTCAAGAAGCACCAAGTCAGAGTCCGGCATATCGTTACCGAAACTGCGCTCACTGATGGTTATGGACGTAACGTTCCTTCCGATTTGTAGAGGACACTATGGCGACCTATACCAAGCAGATGCAGAAGATTGTCGAGGACTACCGACTTTCCGGCGGCCACTGGCCAGCTTCCGCCAAGACGATAGCCACTTGGGCGATTACCAGCGGCAAGTGGGTTCTGCCTGCCGCCGCAGCGACTAGAAAGTGTGCCGAAGATTTGGCCACTGCGATGCGGGAAGAATATATAACGGACCGAAGAGGTCGCCGCGTTCGGCTTCTACATCCGGCAACCATCCGCGCTGGTAAGGAACAATTGGTTCTGTGGGACGACATTCGGACAGCGCCCCGAAAGCACATGGAGGTGTCATTTCAGAATCGCCGCCAAGGCATCGTCGGCGACTGCCGTCAGTTCAAGATAGACGTAGACAGCTACAACGATGCCCATCCGGCTGATCTGCCGATTCAGGTTGTCTTCAATTTCGAGAACGACTTGGCCGAGATTGAAGCTGCTGAAGCGGCTTAACTCTTCTTCCCAAGAATTGGAGCCGGGCGCCAGTTCCCCACGAGAAATCCGGATGAATTGCTGGATTTGCGGGGACAGTGCCACGACGGGCGAACACAAGACGAAGCAAACCGATCTTCGATCAGAGCTCGGAAAGCCTGCCCCTGGTAGTCCGCTGTACTACCACGATCACAAATCCAAGAATCGATTGGTGCGCAGCTTTAAGGCGGACTTTCTAAAGTCTCCTAGCTTGCTGTGTGCCGCCTGTAACAATCAGCGGACGCAACCCCACGATTATGCGTGGGAGCGGCTTTCAAAGGCTCTTCGTTCTCGCTCGCCAGCAATCAGGCCGGGGGGCGCTGTTCGCGTTAATCGAATTTTCCGCTCACATACCGCTGCTCAGATGATCAATGTGCAGCTTTTTTTTACGAAGCTGAGCGGGTGCCATTTTCTGGAAGCGGGAATGCAGTTTGATCAAGCGATGTTCTCGCGCTGCATCTTGACGCAAGCAATCAATCCCTTTCTTTATCTTAAGTTTGGAGTCAACCCCCGTGCAGTCACGGGAATGTCTGACGTTGAAGCAATGATCGACAAGAGCACCGGACAGTGCGCGTGCGCGATCTGGCTTTATTCAGTCGGGCGACTTTCTGTCCTGATCACCTACGCAATGCCTGGCGCAACATGGGCAGGGATGGAGAAGGCTTGGCATCCGCGATTCGGCACAAACAGGCTCTCAATTGTTTCCCTCGCGTAGGAGAACAAGAGCGCGCCTGGGCCGCTTATTGGTGGGGTGCCGGCGGCAGGCATCTGGCCCAGGCCGGCGCTGCATGCGATCATTCCGCCCTTCGTGTGGTGGGGACTGGCGAGCGAGGAGCGGTAGCATGGCCAAGTATCTTCTGGTGAGCTTCGAGACCTGTCCCTGGGTGCAGCGGGCGGCGATCGTCCTGCGGGAGAAGAAGGTCGCTTTCGAGTTCCGGCACATCGCCCGGGACAACCGGCCCGACTGGTTCCTGGCCATCTCGCCGCACAAGAAGGTGCCGGTGCTGCGCATCGACGACCGCGTCTCGCTCTTCGAATCGAATGCCATCGCCGAATACCTGGACGAGACCCTCGCGCCGCGCCTGCATCCGGAGGACCCGGTGCTGCGTGCCACGAACCGCGCCTGGACGGATTACCTGCCGACCTTTGCCGAGACGATTTCGGCGTTGGGCTATGTCGACGACGAGGAAAGATACGACAAGGCGGTGGCGAAGATTCCCGTGCCGTTCGAGCGGCTCGAAGGGGCGCTGGAGAGGCAGGGGAAGGGGCCTTATTTCAACGGCGCCGCCTATTCGCTGGTCGACGCGGCCTATGCCCCGTTCCTGCAGCGCTATGCTTTCCTCGACCGGATCAAGCCGCTCGGCCATCTCGAACGATTCCCGCGGCTCAAGGCGTGGAGCGAGGCGCTGCTCGCGCGGCCGTCGACGCATTCGTTCCCGGCGCCGGAATTCGAACGCCTGTACCGGCAGAACGTGCGCGGCCGCGGGAAGTATCTGTCCGGTCTGGTGGCGGCGTAAACGGGATTAACCCCTCTCCGCGCGCAGCGGGGAGAGGGTGTGAGCCCCCGTCTTCTTCCCGGGGGCGAAGCCCCCCGGACCCCGGGAGCGGGTGAGGTGGGTCTGGCGGCACAACACCTCACCCTCCCAACGCTTCGCGTTGGGCCCCTCCCTCTCCCCGCTTCGCGCGGAGAGGGGTTTAAAAATAACGCGGGGCGCGTGAACCATCCCGCAATCCGGCTCGTAGAACAGTGCGATGAAACGCTATCTGATTGCCTATGTGCTGACCGGGCTGGTCTTCCTGCCCCTGGATTTCCTGTGGCTGCGGACCGTCGGCCAGACCTTCTATCGCGAGCGGCTCGGCGACCTGCTGGCCGACGAGTTCAGGCTCGCTCCGGCCGTCGCCTTCTACCTTCTGTACCTGGTCGGCGTGGTGATCTTCGCCGTGCAGCCGGCCCTGGCCGCCGGGTCCTGGCTGACGGCGCTGGTCTACGGCGCGCTGTTCGGCTTCTTTGCCTACGCGACCTACGACCTGACCAACATGGCCACCCTGCGCCACTGGTCGTGGGCGGTGACCGGGGTCGATATCGCCTGGGGTGCGGTCCTGACCGGATTTTCCGCCGCCGTGGCCAGCTGGCTGACCCTCCGTTGGACCGAGGCGGGCTGAGACCCCGTCAGGGAGCCGAATGGCCCGGGCCTGACAGGTTGCTGACACGCCGCTGTCATGCCGGCGCGCGCCCGTGTCCAAGCGTGGCCATAGCGTCACGGCGCTCCATAAAACGCCTACGTGCCCCCAGACCCGTCCCGGGGTTTCATGGCGGGGATGGACGAGGTCTTCGAGTATTACCCGCGCGCCAGCGCGGCGCCGCGCTACATCTCAGCGTCGCGCCTCTACGGCGTGCTGCGCGCCAAGCTCGGCTGCCTGGAGATGGGCTGGCGCGAGCGCGGGGCCTGGTACTGGATCACGCCCAACGGCGTGCCGTTCCCGGTCAACGATCCCCTGGCCGATGCCGCTTGCGTCACCCTGACCGCCGGCAGCGGCAAGCGGCAGCTCTGCTTCCCCTACAGTTACGCGCGCGAGCTGCTGGAGCGCGTGCGCGCCATCAGCGCCATGCGCGCCCCGCCGCGGCTGGCGAGGCCGGTCGGCGCGAGGGCGCACACCTAACCTTCTTGTCATTGCCGGGCTTGACCCGGCAATCCATGGTTCCGGAGAAATGCGGTCTCGAGGCTTGATGGATGCCCGGGTCAAGCCCGGGCATGACATCCAAGGAGAAGACCGCCTCTCGCGCAACGTAAGAACGTTGCGCTGCCGGCTCGTCGCGCAAACGCGCGCTAACGCTTCGCGTTACGCGGGCTTCGCGTTTCGCTTACTGTGCCTCGATCTTTGCTTCCTTCACCAGTGCTGCCCACTTGTCGATCTCGGCGAGCGTGAAGGCGTGCAGCTCCTCGGGGGTGCTGCTCTCGAGCTCGAAGCCGGTCTCGGCCATCTTGGCCTGGAAGTCCGGGCGGGACAGCCCGTCGCGGGCCGCCTTGTTGAGCGCCGCGATGATCGGGGCCGGCGTGCCCTTGGGCGCGTAGAGCCCGAACCAGGTCGTCAGCTCGAAGCCGGGCAGGGTGTTGGCCAGCGGCGGCACGTTGGGTAGCAGCTTGCTGGGCGCCTTCGAGCTCACGGCCACGGCGCGCACGGCGTTCGACTTGATCTGGCCGAGGCCGGCCGACATGTCGACGAACATCATCGGGACGCGGCCGCCGATGACGTCGACCAGCGCCTGCGGCGGGCTGCGGAAGCTGACCTGGGTCATGCCGAGGCCGAGGCGCTCGGACAGCGCGGCGCTGGGGATCAGGTTGCCGGAGGAGCCTTGCGCGTAGAACGCCTTGTCCTTGTTCTGCTTCACCCAGGCGACGAACTCGGCCACCGATTTCGCCGGCACGTCGTTGTTGACCACCATGACCTGGGCGATCGAGCCCATGCGGGTGATGGCGGCGAAATCCGTGCGCGGGTCGTAGGTGAGCTGCTTGAACAGCGAGGGGTTGGCGGCCTGGGTCGTGCTGGAGCCGGCCAGCAGCGTGTAGCCGTCGGAAGGCGACTTGGCGACGGTGTCGGCGGCGATGGCGCCCTGGGCGCCCGGCTTGTTGTCGATGACGATGGGCTGCTTGAGGTCCACCGACATCAGCTCGGCCAGCGGCCGCATCAGGTTGTCGGTGGCGGTGCCGGGCGCGAAGCCGATGACGACGCGGATCGGGCGCGCGGGATAGGCCTGGGCGGCGGCCTCGCCGGCCAGGGGAATCAGCAGGAGAATGGCGGCAACTGCGCGGGCCCAGGACATGACGTTCCCCCTGACGTTTTAATTTATCGGGCGACCAGTCTAGCGGCGCGTCTCCCGCCGCGCTAGCCGGAGACGGCCATCCTTCGAGACGGCCGCGCCGAACGCGCGGCCTCCTCAGGACGAGGTTTGTCTTTAGGAAAGAGCCTCAACGTGAGGAGCAGCCGTCTTCGGCTGATGAGGGCAATTGGCGTCAGCCGATGAGAACGGTGCGGCTGCCGGCGGTGTAGGCCACCCGGTCGGGGCGCTGAAAGGTCTGGCCCCAGAGCATCAGGGAAGGCGCCTCGCCGCCCTGCGACAGCGGCAGGTAGAGCCGGCGCGTCATCACGGCGCGTTCCTCGTGCCAGCGGAAGCCGCCTTCGCTGAACACGGGCGCGCGGTGGCGCAGCATGTCGTCGAGCAGCGAGACGATGGCGGCCAGGTAGTCTCCCGAGACGTAGTCGGTGAGCTTCTTGCCCGTCAGGTCGGCGCCGACCTCGTCGACCAAGGCGGTGCCAATGAGGCGGATGCGGCTTTCGGAAAGCGCCTCGGGTGCGAGTTCCAGTAGGCCGATATGGGGCAGGAGCCGCGGACCGAGATCGAGCGGCGAGATGTCGGCGCGGTCAGGAAAGGGCTTGGCGCCGCGCTGGCGGCACCAATAGCCGTAGAGGGCGGAGAGCACGCTGTCGGCGGCGAGGGTCGGCGGCGGGATGGGGGAGGCGCGCCCGGAGGCGGACGCCTGATCGACCGGAGGCATGTCAGTATCCTTGATCCGCCCCCGGAAGGCGCGGAAAATACAGCCTGCGGCCGGTTTGTCTATTGGATTCTCAGTGAAGCTCAGGCTTCGACCAGTCAAACCGCGGCTATGATTACTGCGTGGCAACCCGGTTTCTGCGGGATATTGTCCCTATAGTCTTATTCCTGCTCGCTTTACTGGCGGGGCAGGTGGCCGGGCCGGTAGCCCGGCCAGGGGCCGGGGCCGGTCCGCGTGGCCGCGGGCGCGGGGTCGCGGCGCTCCGGCGGGATGGGGGCGAGGTTGGTGCCCTGGCCGGTGATCCGCCCGGCATCGTTCATGTTGCCGGATTGCAGGCGCAGGCTGTCGAGGGCGTTCATCTGGCCGTAATCGGCCGGGTTGCCGCTGCGC
>JALHMR010000058.1 GCA_022843945.1 Rhodospirillaceae bacterium
GGGTTGGGTGAGCTGGTGGCTGCCGACGCGGACGACTATGTGCGGATCGCGGCCGCCCTGGCTGGCGACGCAGGCCGTCGGGCGGAACTGCGTCGGACCTTGCGCCAGCGCGTGCGGCGCTCGCCGCTCTGCGACGGGGCGGGGCGGGCGCGCCAGCTGGAGCGTCTCTACCGGGCGCTCTGGCGCCGCTGGTGCCGCGCCGCATGACCGCCCGCCTCGAACAGGCCGTCGCGCTCCATCAGGCAGGCGAGCTCGATGCCGCGGTCGCTGCCTATCGCGAGGCGCTGCGCGAAGAGCCCGGATCGCTGGGCGCCGGTTTGGGGCTGGGACTCGCCTTATTCGGACAGGGCAAGCTGGACGAGGCAGCGGCCTCGTTGGCGAACATGCCTGTCCTGCCGCAGGCGGCCGATACCTACTTCCATATCGCCATGAGCTTTCTTGGCATTGGCCGTCCGCGCGATGCCGAAGGCTGGTTCAGGCGCATGCTGGCGGTGCGCCCTGGGTTTGTGAACGCCGAGTTCAATCTCGGGCTGGCGTTGCAGAATCAGGGCCGGTTCGAGGAGGCGATGGCCTGCTATCGCCGCGTCCTGCAGACACAGCCGGACCAGGTTGCCGCGTACCAGAATCTGGCGCTGCTCCATCAGATGCTGGGGCTTCACGATGAGGCCATCGCCGTCTATCGCGAGGGCATGCAGGCTTCCCCGGCGGACCGAGATTTCCCGCGCTATCTTGTCGGCGCGATGTTTTACGCCCCGGCACTGTCGAACGAGGCGCGTTTCGAAGCGGCCCGGGAGTCCGGCGCGCGCCTCGATCGCGCCGCGGGAGTCCGTCGGCGCCCGGTCCGTGACCGCGATCCCGAGAGGCGCCTGCGGATCGGCTATCTGACCTCGGATTTTCGCGACCATCCGATCGGCCGCAACGTCGAGCCGCTGCTCGCCTATCGCGATCGGGCGCGCTTCGAGATCGTCGTCTACGCCGATATCGCCCAGCCCGATGGCATGACGGCACATCTGAAGAGCCTGGTCGACGGTTGGCGGGATATCGGCGGCTTGACCGACGAAGCCGCGGCCGAGCTCATCGATCGCGATGCGATCGACATCCTGGTCAGCCTGGCCGGGCATTTCGATCGCAACCGCCCGGGCATCTGCGCCTTCCGGCCGGCGCCGCTTCAGGTCAGCTTTCACGACGTCACCACGAGCGGCAGCGCCGCCTTCGACTACCTGATCGCCGATCGCATCGTCTGTCCCGCCGCGCCGGCCGAAGGCTTCACCGAACGGGTGTTCCGCCTGCCCGGCATCTATGTCCACACGCCGATGGATGCACCGATGCCCCGGCCCGTGCCGGCTGGCGGCCCGATCACCTTCGGCTGTTTCAACAATCCCGCGAAGCTCAATGATGCGATCCTGGCGATCTGGGCCCGGGTACTGGCCGCTGTCCCGGGGTCACGCCTGGTCCTGAAGTATCGCAACTGGTTCCGCTCCGCCGAAGTGCAGGAGCGCGTGTTGTCGGTATTCGCGGCCTTCGGGGTCCCTGCCGAGCAGATCGACTTTGCCGGCGGCGATGACGACAAGGTGGTCGACCATCTGCGCCGCTACGAGACGATCGATATTGCCCTCGATCCCTATCCCTTCGGCGGCTCGACCGCGACGTTCGAGGCGTTGTGGATGGGCGTGCCCGTGGTGACGCTCGCCGGCACGACCATGATGTCGCGCTGGTCGAGCTCTCTGTTGCGCGCGCTCAAGCTCGACGGCCTGATCGCCCAGACGCCGGAGCAGTACATCGCCATCGCACGGCATGTGGCCGATGATCAGACGCTGCGCACGGCCCTGCGCACGACCCTGCGCGATCGCATGCGCCATTCCCCGCTCTGCGACGGCCGTCTGCGCGCACGACAGATCGAGCGTACCTATCGGGCCGTCTGGCGCCGATGGTGCCGAAAGTTCGCCGCATGACGGCCAGTGATCTTTTCGCCGAGGCGCAGGGCCTGCATCGGGAAGGGCGCATCGCCGAAGCCGAAGCGCTCTACGAGCGGATCCTGAAGATCGACAACGACCACGCCGATGCCCTGCATGCGCTCGGCGCCCTTCACCTGCAGCAGGACCGGCTCGATCTCGCGGAGCAGGAAATCCGACGGGCGCTGACGCTGAAGCCGAAGCAGCCCGCCGCCCATGCCAATCTGGGCATCCTGCTGCAGCGTCGGCAGCGCAGTGCCGAGGCCATCGGCAGTTTCAAGGCGGCGCTGGCGATCGATCCGTTTCGCGCCGGGGCGCTTGTCGGCCTGGCGGAGGCCCAGCGTTCCCTCGGCAAGCCGGATGAAGCCATTCTTTCATGCCGGAAAGCCGTGGCGATCGAGCCTCGCAATGCTGACGCCTGCGCCCTGCTGGGTGTGACGCTCCAGGATGCGGGGCAGAGCCAGGCGGCGCTGGAGTGGCTGGAGAAGGCCCGCGCCTTGCGGCCCGACGATGCCCGAATTCACTACAATCTTGGGACTGCGCTGCAGGCGTTGCGGCGGGTCGATGCCGCGATCGAGGCCTATCAGCGGACGCTGGTCCTGAATTCCCTGCTCGGCGAGGCTCACAACAATCTCGGCATTCTCTATACCGAGCGGGAGAACGCCGCGGTCGCCGTCTCTCACCTCACCGTGGCGGTCGAGCTCTCGCCATCCCTGCCGGCGGTCCACAACAATCTCGGCAAGGCGCTCGTGCAGCTGGGCCGCTTCGAGGAAGGCATCGCCTGTTTCCGGAAGGCGCTGTCCCTCGATCCGCGCTTTGCCGAGGCGCAGGCCAATATCGGCGCGGCGGAACGCAGCCTCGGGCGCTTTCATGACGCCGAGGCGAGTATCCGGCGCGCCCTGGCCGACAAGCCCGATCTTGCCGAGGCGCACGCCAATCTTGGCCTGGTATTGCGTGACCTCGGCCGCCTCGATGAGGCGCGGGCCAGCGTGGACCGTGCTCTCGAGCTTCGGCCCGATATCAGCGAGATGTATGCCAACCGCGCGCTGGTGCTGAATGACTACGGCCTGAGCGAAGAGGCATTGGAAAGCTGCCGGCGGGCGGCGGCGCTCAAGCCGGACTCGTTGAGCATTCAAAGGTCCATCCTGGGATTGCTCATCTACTGCGCGCTGCCGGCCGCGCAGCATTTCGCCGAGCATCGTCGCTTCGGGCGGCTGGCAGTGCCGCGTGAGCCGATGAAGGTGGGCCGCGTGTCCTCGGCTGATCCGAACCGCCGCTTGCGCATCGGCTATCTGTCTTCGGATCTCCGCAATCATCCCGTGACCCGAAACATGCTGCCGGTCCTCGCCCACCGCGATCGGGCCGCGAGCGAGGTTTTCGTCTATGCCGACGTCGTCACCCCGACGGCGATGACCGAGGAGGTGAGGGCGCAGGCCGACCATTGGCGCTGGGTCGCCGGGTTGAGCGACGCCCAGATCGCCTCGGCCATCCGGGAGGACGCGATCGATATCCTGGTGCTGCTGGCCGGGCGTTTCGACCAGAACCGGCCGCAGATCGCGGCTCATCGCGCCGCCCCGGTGCAGGTGAGCTTTCACGATCCCGGGACCAGCGGCATTGCGGAGATGGACTATCTGCTGGCCGATCGGACGCTTGTACCCCGCGGCTCCGCCGAGCGATTCAGCGAGCGCGTCATCCGGCTGCCGAGCTTCTACGTTCACGGCCCGATCCCAGGGCCCGACGTCGGCCCGCTTCCCCTGGAGACGAAGGGCGCGGTGACGTTCGGCATCATCAACAACCCCGTGAAGCTCAGCGATACGACCCTTCATCTCTTTGGCCAGGTGCTCCGCGCCGTGCCGGGCTCCGGTCTCTACTTCAAGTTTCGCGATCGCTATGCCTCGCCGGGCCTGCGCGACCGCATCCTGGGCCTGCTGGCCGAGGAAGGTATCAATGAGGCGCGGGTCGAGATCGTTCGGCACGATATGCACCTGGGCCACCTCGAGACGTACCACGGTATCGACATTGCGCTCGATACGACTCCGTTCACCGGCTCCACCACCACGTTCGAATCTCTGTGGATGGGCGTGCCGGTCGTGACGCTGTGCGGGGAAACGATGGGCGGCCGCTGGTCCGCCTCGATGCTGCAGGTGCTCAAGCTTCCCGAACTCGTGGCCCGGAGCCCTGAGGCGTACGTGGCAGCGGCGGTCCGTCTCGCGGGCAACGTCAATGGATTGGCCGCGCTGCGCCGCGCGTTGCGGCCGCGGCTCCTGGCTTCACCGTTGTGCGACGGGGCAGGGCGGTCCCGTCAGGTCGACCGGGTTTATCGCGCCCTGTGGCGTCGTTGGTGCGCCCATCAGGGTTCCTAAGGACCGGTGTTTGACCTATATATACGAGCCTTCCGTCCGTTTGCGGGTTCTCCGCCTTATCCGATCAAGGGGTTAATCACCCCATTAACGAACTCTCAACTCTGATTCCGGTAAAATTGCAGCAATGTCGCTGAAGATCGATCTCAAGGCGGGTGAGAAGTTCATCGTCAATGGCGCGGTGATGGTCGCGGGCAAGAGCGGAGCCTCGCTCATTCTCCAGAACCAGGCGACCTTCCTGCGCGCCAAGGACATCATGCAGGAGCACGAGGCGAATACGCCCGGTAAGCGGATCTATTTCGTCATTATGCTCATGTATATCGATCCGGAAGCCCACGACGACTACTACAGCAAGTTCGCGGGCCTGATCGATGACTACCTCGCCAACACCTCGTTGGCGGAAGTACGACGTGCGTTGATGGGGATTCTCCAGCAGGTTAATATGAAGCGCTTCTACCAGGCGCTTAAACTCTGTAAGAGCCTCATCCAGTTCGAGTCGAAGCTGCTTGAAGTTGCCGATGCGGGGGCAAAAGGCGGCGGGAACGAAAGAGTGGCGGAGAAGGAGAAGCGGCGATGACGGGTTACGCAGCATACGGCAAGGTTCAGAACGTCACCGAGAATCCGCGGTCGACTGAACGCCGCTTGCTCAGCCAGGTGACGGCCGCGCTCATCGACGCGGGTAAGAGCCACGAGAACGTGCAGAAGCTCTACGACGCGATTCTCTGGAACAAGCGCGTGTGGGACACTTTCGCCTACGAAGCTGCCGCCGACGACAACCAGCTGCCGAAGGAAATCCGCGCGGGCATCATCAGCCTGGCGATCTGGGTGAACAAGGAGACCACGATGATCATGGACGGCCAGACCGATCTGGAGCCGTTGATCAGCGTGAACAAGAGCATCATCGAAGGCCTGAAGTAAGACGGCGGCCGCTTCCAGGCGCGGCCTACCGGCTTCGGCCGGACACACTCCACATTCCGCGCAGCGCCTCGGCAAAGGCCGTGGCAAAGGCGCGTCCGTCGCAAAGCGCCGACTGCGCCATCTGCCGGCGTAGATCCTCGCCGCGCGGTACGTCGGGGGGCGCCGCTCCCGTCGCCAACCCGGCCGCCAGGGCGACATATTCGTCGATCGTGCGCGCGACGCAGCTTTCCAGTCCGACCGCGTTGAGAAGACTGGCGCCGACGCGCCCGGCATGACGCGTTCCGGCGAGGGTGACGACCGGAACCCCCATCCACAGCGCCTCGCAGGTCGTCGTCGTGCCGTTGTAGGGGAATGGATCGAGGGCGATGTCGATGCGCTGGTACAGCGCGAGGTGATCCCGGGGCGCGTCCTGCCAGCCGATCAGGTCGAGGCGGGCCTCGGCGATGCCGTGCTCGCTGAAGAGCTTCAGGTAGCGCTCTCGCGTCTCGGGCTCTCCCAGGCGCTTGGCTTTCATCAGCAGCCGCGAGCCGGGCACGGCGGCCAGGATCCGCGACCAGGCGGCAACGACCGCCGGCGTCACTTTCGGCAGGTGATTGAAGGAGCCGAAGACCACGCCGTCGCCATCGGCGTTGCGGCGCGCCGGCGGCGCCGCGCCATCCGGTCCGAAAGCCAGGAAGCAGCGGGGCAGGCGCCACAGCGTCTCGCTGTGCAGGGCCTCGGTCAGGCCGGGCGGATCGGCGATCGCGTCGGTGAGGCGGAACTTGATGGCCTCCACGCCCGTCGTATCGGGATAGCCCAGCCAGGACACCTGCAGCGGGGCGGGCGCCAAGGCGAAAACCGGCAAACGGTTGCCCGCCATATGCCCGCAGAGGTCGACCAGGATGTCGATCCGGTCGTCGCCGATCGCTTCCGCCACGGTGACGTCATTGAGATGGGCGACGGGCCGCCAGACATCGACCGCGGCGCGCAGGGTCGCCGTGATCTCGTCGTCGGCCGGGTTGTCGGAATAGGCCACGAGCTCGAACGCCTGGCGGTCGCGATGGGCGAAAAGCGGCCCGAGGAAGCTGGCGCAGGAGTGCCGGCGAAAGTCCGGCGATATCATGCCGATACGCAGGCGCGGGCCCTGCGCTCCCCGCTGCGCGAGCGCCAGCGGAGCCGAGGGAGAATAGGGCGCCGCGACACGCCGTGCGGCGGCCAGCCAATCGGCGGGCGCGGTGTCGACGATATAGTTTCGCGCCAGAAGGCGGTTGTGGCCGGCGGCCCGGTGGGTCGGCGCCTTCCTTACCGCCTCATCGAGCAAGGCCGCCGCCGCCGCCGTGTCGCCTTCCTCGAGGCGCAGCTGCGCGAGATTGTTGAGCACGTCGGGCGCGGCGGGTGCCGCGGCGTAGGCCCGGAGCAGGGCGTGGCGCGAGGCGCGGAAGCGCCCGCGACTGTTGGCGAAGGCGCCGAAATTCACCAGGGCGGAGACCGAGCCCGGCTGCCGGGCCAGCGCCTCGCGCTCGGCATCCATGGCGTCGTCGAGCCGCTCCTGGGCGGCGAGGGCGGCGCCGAGATTCTGCAGCGCGGCAACCAGGTCCGGGGCGAGGGCGAGCGCCTGTCGGAACAGCGCTTCCGCTTCGCGGGGCCGTCGCTCGCCGAGCAGGCTGATGCCGAGCTCGTTGTACTCCGCCGCCTTGCCGGGCTGCAGCCGGTCGGCCTCGGCGAAGGCATCGCGGGCTTCGCCATCGCGCCTGGCGCTGGCGAGCAGCGCCGCCAGGAGACGCCAGGCCAGGGCGTCTTCGGGCCGCAGCCGGATGGCGCGCACGAAGGCGTCGCGCGCCTCGTCGAGGCGGCCGCGGGCCAGCAGGATCCGGCCGAGCAGGAACTCGGCCGCGGCCTGACCCGGCGCCAGCGCCTGTCCCGCCCTCACCGCGTCCTCGGCGGCGCGCAGCAGGCCGATCCGGTAGAAGGTCTCGCCGGCCATCAACAGCGATTGCGGCTCGGGCGGGGATTCCGCCAGAACGCGCGCAAAGAGCTGAGCGGCTTCCTCGAGGCGGCCTTCGCGGCGCGCCTGCAGGGCGCGCGCCGGCAGCGCGGTCGGTCCGGCGGCGCCGGACGGCGGACGGGAAGCGGTCATCGGCCGGAAGGCTACGCGGCCGGCGCCCTCAGCCGCAAGTCGCGAAGCTCAGAGGTAGTTGGCGAGCGACAGGTTGCGGACGCTGGTGAGCAGCTTGAAGGACGCTTCCAGGTTGGTCTGGGTCTGCGTCAGGCGCGACACCGCCTCCGCCATGTCGACGTTCTCGACCCGGTCGAGCTGCGTTTCCGTCACCACGAGAAAGTCCTTGTGGCGCTGCTCGGTGGTGTCGAGGACGTTCTCCTTGACGCCGAGCTCGGCCGACAGGTCGCTGATCATCGAGCGGCCGGTCTGCAGGTCGTCTGCCGCCAGGCGGGCGAGCTCGCGGAAGCTGCCGACGGTGGTGGTGTTCAGGTCGGTGGTGGCCAAGGCGAAGAGCGAGTCGAGGATCTTGCGGATCGCCGGATTGTCGGCGCGGATGCCGTATTCGAGATCGATGCCGTTGTCGATGCGGACCCGGAGCGGATCGAGCTGGGCGCCGAACGACGCCGTGACTTCGCCGCCGGGCTCACCGGTGGTGGGCGGCGGCAGGTAGGTCTCGAGGCCGTTGCCGGCGACGGTCGATTCCGCGGTGATGGTGATCTGCGCGCCGTTGACGCTGACGACGGTGTAGGTCGCGCTGCTGTTGCTGAACTTCACCGCCTGGCCGGCGGTCACGCCTGTCGCGTTGTTGAGCGTGATCTGGGTGGCGCCCGGGGCATAGCCCTGGGTGATAGCGATGGCGATCGGGGCCACGCCACCGATAGCCGAGCCGCCGCCGCTGGGATGACGACGGAAGGTGATGGTGTTGGTCGTGGCGTCGACCGAGGTCACGTCGTAGTAGGTGCCGGGATCGGCAACGTTGAATTCGATGCGATCGCCGACCGTGTAGTCGCCGATCGTGGCGACCTGCACAGAGGTGCTACCGGCAGTAAGAAGGGCTGCCGTCGCGTCGGTGTCGGCCGCACCGGCCGCGACGATCGACTTGACGGCCGTCGGCGAGCTGACGTTGATCGAGGTGCCGGCCGGGGCGGCGAAATCGAGACCGCCGCCGGCGGGCGCCGGGAAGCGGTCGAAGGTGACCACGCGGGTCGCCGGATTGACCGCCGTCACGAGATACGCGGCGTTGTGCGGCGGCGTCGAGCCGAACTCGATGTACTGGCCGGGAACCGGCAGGTCGAAGCCCGAGGCAAAAGTGACCGTCGTCGCGGCCGCGGCCGCGGCGGTCCCCACCGTGGCGCGGAACGAGCTGCCGCCCGGCGCGCCGGTCTCGCCCTGGAAGCCATAAGGTGCCGGGGCGGTGCCGCCGGGCGTCTGGCGGGTGATGCTGTTCGACAGGAAGTCGCGGATCGCCGCGTAGCGCTGCTGGCCGGCGTTGAGCGTCTGGCCGAGCGGGAAGCTCACATTGAGGCCCGCGACCTGGCCGAGGATGCTGCTGGCCTGGTTGACGTTGCCATAGGTCTGCATCGGCGACGTGCCGCTGGCCTGACCGGCGAACAGATAGTCCGTGTCGACCTTGATGTTGAGCAGCGAAACGATCTCGTTGAGCCGCTGCTGCGCCAGCGCCTTGAGCGAGCCGTTGCCCTTGGTGGCATCGAGCGCGTCGCTGGTGGCGATCAGCGCGTCGTTGCGCATGTCGGTGGCGATGTCGTTGATGCGCTGCAGGGTGGCCTGCATCGGCTGGACGCGCGTCCGCGCCTTGGCGATGTTGTCGATGTACTCGTTGGTTGACTTCTTGAGGTTGTTGAGCTGCAGCGACAGCGAGCTGACCTCGCTGATGCCGCTGAACAGCGTCGCCTTCTTGCCCGAGCTGACCTGCTCGTTGAGCACGTTCATCTGGTTCTGGAGCTCGAGGATCCGGGACCGGATGAACTGGTTCTGCGCGAGGGTGGAGATGCCGCTGACCATGGGTGTGTCTTTCCGGGTGAAGCCGTCAGCCGATATTCAGAAGCTCGTCGAGCATTTCTTTGATCGCCGTGATCACGCGCGCCGAGGCGGCGTAAGAGTTCTGCACCTCGAGCATGAAGGCGAGCTCCTGGTCGACGTTGACGCCGGAGTCGTTCTTCATCCTCTGGTCGAAATTGTCGCGGATCAGCGCCTGCGACGTCAGTTCGGTGCTCACCGCCTGGCGGCGCACCGCCTGGAACGACACCGCGCCGGCGGCGAAGGCCTCGAAGGTCCCCGAGGTGCTGAGGCCGGAATTGGCGGTGAAGGTCTGCAGATCCTCGAACATGTTGATGATGTTGAGCGGCACGGTGTTGTTGCCGGTCAGGGTGCTCGGCGTGTCGACCCGGGTGCCGTCGCGCACGCGCCAGGGATTGTTGCTGACCACCGAGTTGACCTGGAGACGGCTCGACAGGCCGCCGATCGAGGGGACGGGGTGCAGGACGCTGATCGCCTCGTTGGCCGACACCGCGGCCTGCAGACCGACGCCGCCGCCGTCGGGCGTGAGCAGGAACGTGCCGGTGGTGACGTTGACCGGGGCTGTCGGGTAGGCCGCCGTCACCGTGTACACGGTGTCGTGGTTGGCGAACTTGATCCGCATGCCGGCCGCGATGCCCACGTCGCTGGTGATGCGCAGGGCCGTGCCCACCACCGTGCCGTCGCCGATGGCGCGCGCCGTCTGGTTGGTGATCGAGGTGATTTGCGGGCCGAACGTGATGTTCGTCGTGGCGCTCGCCGGCAATGCCGTATCGAGGCCGGTGCGGGTGCCGACTTCCTCGAAGGTGATGGTCGTGCCGGTGAGGGCGGTGATCTGGTAGACGGTGTCGTGGTTGCTGAATTTCATCGTCATGCCGGTCGACAGGCCGGTTGTCGTCTGGCCCGTGCCCAGCGTGATGGTGGTCGCCGCTGCCGCGTAGCCGGTGGCATCCGACGTCAGGTTCGCCGGCAGGCCCGAGTTGCCGTCGGTGAAGAGCTGGAGGTCGTTGAAGTTGAACTTCTGGATGAGCTGCGCCGCCAGCTCGTCGAGCTGGCTCTCGGTGGTCGGCAGGAAATTGTCGCGGATGTTGAGATAGCCGGCGATGCGGCCGCCGATCAGCTCCTGGCTCACGTCCTGGCCGCCGATCTCGACGCCGTTCAAGCCCCCGCCCAGCGAGGCGGCGGCCGGCGGGAAGTAGGCCGTGTTCGGCAGGATGACCGGGGTGCGGACGAAGGAGAGGGGCGGGTTGTTCGGATCGTAGCTGGCGTCGAGCAGCGGGCGGCCGGCCTTGGTCGAGATCCAGATCTCGCCGTTGTCGCGCTCGAAGTAGGAGATGTCGATCTCCTTGGCGATGATGTTGATCTGGTTGTCGCGCTGGTCTTCGAGCTCGGCCGTGCTGCGGCTCTGGGCGCGCAGCGTGGCGATCTGCAGGTTGAGGTCCTGCGCGACGCCCAGCGCGTCATTGACGATCGTCACCGATTCCTTGATGGCGTTGTCGGCTTCCTCGCGCAGGCTGCGGATGCTCGAGGAGACGAGGTTGAGGTTGGCGACCATCCCCTCCGCCGCGCTCAGCACCTGGAACTGCGAGGTGCCGAGATCGGGCGCCACCGACAGGGCGCGGAAGGCGTCGACCAGCTCGCCGACCTTGGCGGTGATCGAGATGTCGTCGCCCGGCTTGCCGAAAATCGTCTCGAAGCGGCCGAGGAAATCGTCCTCGACGCCGAGCCGCTCGGCGGCCGAGTTCATCACCCGCAGCTGGCGCAGCAGGTGGGTGTTGACGTTGCGCGTGACTTCGAGGGCCCGCACGCCGCTGTTGGTGTCGGCGAGCGCCAGGCTGACGAGGTTGGCGGATTTGCGGGTGTAGCCCTCGACCTGGGAGCCGGAGACGTTGCGCGTGACGACGTCGATGCCGGCCTGCGCGGCTTTCAGGCCGGAGGTGGCAACGAGGAGTGCCGAGGAGATTGAATTGGCCATGTCGTCTACGGGTCCGTTGGCGTTTCCGCGGTTATGCGGCGTGGTTCTTCAGACAGATATCAGCAAGCGGTATGCCAGAGCCTCCACTTCATAACCCATTGTACTTTTTATATAATATTTGAACCGGAAGCGGTGCGGCAGGGGCGTTTCGGACCTCGGACCGGGATTGCCCGGCAGATTTTGCCGGGCCTGCCAAACGCGAAAGGGGCGGCCGACGGCCACCCCCTTTTCTCATCTGGCGCCAGGAAGGCGCGCCCTCAGGAGCTGATATTGACCGAGACCGGCGGGGCCTGGGCCACGCGCGCCGCACTGCCGTAGGGCTTGGCCATGCCGCCGGTGCGCGAGTAGCCGGCAACGCGCGGCTGCTGCTTGTTCGCCGCGTCGACGATCGCCTGGAGCACGCGCTCGTTGACGATGCGCGCCGCCTTGAGGGCCATCTCGTTGTGCGTGGCGACCTCGTCGAAGCGCTTCATCACCGTCTTGATCTCGTCGCGGACCACCTGGGTCAGCGCCTTGAGCCGGGCCGGATCCTTGCTGAGCTCGCGCACGCGGGTCGTATAGGCCCGGGTCAGCGCCAGCTTCTCGTCCTGCAGGCCCTTGATGCCCGCGGTGTCGTGCTTGGCCAGAAAGCCGTTCTCGCGCTCCATCAGCGCGGTCAGCCGGCTGGCCACGTCGATCAGGTCGTCAAAGGGCGAGCGTTCAGCCATTGGCTTTTTCCTGCATGCGGATGATGTCGCGGGCGATGGCCTCGCTCAGGCCGATGCCGCCGGCCTTGGCCATGCTCTTGGAGAATTCGTCGAGCTGCAGCGAACGCATGGTCTTTTCGGCATAGCCGCCGCCGGTGATCGGGTTGGGCTCGATGCCTTCGAACATGGGCTGCATCATCTGCGACAGGAACATCTGCTCGAAGTCGCGGCCGACCTTGCGCGCCTCGTCCCAGTTGGCCGCCGTGGCGCGCGGCGCCTGGCGGTAGGAGAGGGGGTTGATCTCGGCGGCACCGCCGCCGAGGGCGCCCGCCGCGGCATAGGAGGAGACGGACATCAGATGATCTCCAGCTCGGCCTGCAGGGCGCCGGCGGCCTTGATCGTCTGCAGGATCGAGATCAGGTCGCGCGGGCCGACACCCAGCGCATTGAGGCCGTTGACCAGCTCCTGCAGGGTCACGGTGCCGGGCAGCACGGCGAGGCGGCGGTTGGAGCTGTCGTCGATTTCGATATTGGTGCGCGGCACGGTCACCGTGGCGCCGCCGGGATTGGTGGTGATCGGCGTGCCGGTGGTCTGGCCCGGGATGGTCTGCGTGGTCGTGGCGCCGGCCAACGGGGCCGCCGACAGGGTGGTGAAGGCGTTGGGCTGCGAGACCTGGGGTGTCTCGGTGATGCGGATGGTGAGGGTGCCCTGGGCGATGGCGACGGTGCTGACGCGCACCTTGTCGCCCATGACGATGGTGCCGGATTTCTCCTCGATGACCACGCGGGCCATCATGTCCGGCTCGACGGTGAGCTGCTCGATATCGGTGATCAGGCCGACGAGATCGCCTTGGCGGCCCTCCGGCAGGGCGACGTTGACGGTACCGGGGTCGGTGGCGGTCGCCGTCGTCTGCCGGGTGAAGGCGTTGATCGCCTGGGCAACGCGGCGGGCGGTGGTAAAATCGGGGTTGCGCAGCGCGACGTTGACCGTCTTGAGGCTGGCGAACTGGAAGCCGGTCTCGCGCTCGACGATGGCGCCGTTGCCGATGCGGCCGGAAGTCGGCGTGCCGCGGGTCACGGACTGGGCGGCGCCGCCGGCGGTGAAGCCGGAAACGGCGACCGAGCCCTGGGCCACGGCGTAGACCTCGCCGTCGGCACCGAGAAGGGGAGTAACCAAAAGCGTGCCGCCCAGGAGGTTCGTGGCGTCGCCCAGCGCGCCGACCGAGACGTCGACCTTGGTGCCCTGGCGGGCGAAGGCGGGCAGGGTCGCCGTCACCATGACGGCGGCGACGTTGCGCGGCCGCACGGTGGTCGACAGGTCGTTGGTGGCAACGCCCAGGCGCTCCAGCATGCCGATGAGGCTCTGCAGGGTGAAGGCCGAGTTCGTGACCGTGTCGCCGGTGGTGTTGAGACCGACCACGAGGCCGTAGCCGACCAGCATGTTCTGGCGGACGCCTTCGAAGTCGGCGATGTCCTTGATGCGCACGCGGCCTTGCGCGGCGGCGTCGCTTACCGGCCACGACAGGCCGATCATCGCGACGGCCGCAGCCATCACGATGCGGGGGCAGAGTCGGCTGAAGACAGCAAGCATGACGGGTCCTAACTGCTGGGCTGCGTCGAAGGCGCGGCCGTTGTTGAGCTTCTCTTCTGCGAAGCTCATGCCAAGCGCGGCCTGTTATTAACATATTGATTTATATGCATTTTTTAGGAACCGCTAAGGGTGAAAACGGCCGGCCGGCAAGACATTCCTGCCGCAGCGACCGGCAAAACTTGCCGGGCTCGGAGCGGCGCGCGAGGCTTGCCGCGCGGGGTGGTCCCCTGTAGACATGGCAGAGTCGGTGCGCCCGATCCGGTGAAAGATCGCCGGCGCGACGATGCCCGTAGCGGTGCTTCACTGCCGTTCAGCGCGAGCACAGGGAAAGAGCCGCGATGAAGATCGACCAGCCGGGACAGGTTCGTTCCAGCGGCGCGGCCCGCCGCGGCGACAAGACCGCGGGCGCGAAGCCGGGTGAATTCCAGCGTTTTCTCGACCAGAGCGGTGGCCCCAGCGGCGTCAGCGCCGGGCAGTCGCTGGGCTCCGTCGACGCCCTCCTGGCGGCCCAATCCGTCGATACCGTGGACGATCAGGGACGTCGCCAGGCCACCCAGCGCGGCGAGGACATTCTCGACAAGCTGGAGGAGATCCGCCAGGCGCTGCTCGGCGGCTCGCTGTCCGCCGCGCAGGTCCAGTCGATGGCCGCCCTCGTCCGCGCCAAGCGCGCCACCATCACCGACCCGCGTTTGAGCGAGATTCTCGACGAGATCGAGCTGCGGGCCGAGGTCGAGATCGCCAAGCTGACGACCCAGAATCCGTCATAGCCGGACCCCTCGGAGCCGATCCGGCGTGACATCGGCGATACCGCTCGCAATAGTTTAGAAATCATTCACCTATCTTTCGTGATAATGACAGCGTGCCGAGAGCGCATGAGTCATGCCGGGCATTGCGGTTCATCTTGAACCCCCTGGGACAGATTCATATACTCCGCGCCGTTTCGCACCTTCGACTCGTTTCCAACCGATAGGCGCCATGTCAGCTCCAAATCTACCGCCAGAGTATCGCCCGGGTGATCACGAGCCGTTCATGAACCCGATGATGCGTGAGTATTTCCGCCAGAAGCTGATGCGCTGGCGGTTGCAGCTCCTCCAGGAATCCACGGAGACGCTCCAGCACCTGCAGCAGGACAACGTCCCCGAGGCCGATCTCACCGATCGTGCCAGTGCCGAAACCGACCGCTCGATCGAGCTGCGCACCCGCGACCGCGAGCGCAAGCTCATCCAGAAGATCGATGAGGCCCTGCGCCGCATCGAGGACAACACCTACGGCTTCTGCGAGGAAACGGCCGAGCCCATCGGCATCCGCCGCCTGGAAGCCCGCCCCATAGCGACCCTGAGCCTCGAGGCCCAGGAACGCCACGAGCGCATGGAGCGGACCCAGCGCGAGGCCTGAGACCGGCCGGTTTAGCGGCCGTCCAGAGTTTAGATCCAGGGATTGAAGCATAAGCCCCTCTCCCGCATCGCGGGAGAGGGTGGCGAGCTTTAGCGAGCCGGGTGAGGGGCTTCGAGCGCCTTCACGATGGTCGCTATTACGCCGTCCGTGTTCGATAGGATCTCATTGTTCCAGAAGCGCAACACCCGCCAACCCTGACGTTCAAGCCACGCTGTCCGTTGCGCATCGCTCGGACTTTCACTGTGCTGACCGCCATCTGCTTCGACGATCAGCCTATGCCGTGTGCACGCGAAGTCGACGATGAAGCGATCGATAGGATGCTGGCGGCGAAATTTATATCCGCGCAAGCGCCGATGGCGTAGAGCCGACCATAGTCGACGTTCGGCATCAGTACTGCTGTTGCGGAGGGTACGGGCCTGACCGCTCATGCTTCGTACTATAGCAACCACGCGGATCGCAGACCCAGTAACCCTCACCCGGCCGCTCCGCGGCCACCCTCTCCCGCGGTGCGGGAGAGGGGCTGCGAGAGCCATTTCAATCTCAGTATTGAACTCCAGCCAAAAAAATTGGGCTCCGTCCCGAAGGACGGAGCCCGAGTTGGACCCGGACTGGGTGTTGCTGGGCCGGCGGGGCCGGCGATCGAGGACCTGCCCGGGAAAAATTGGGCTCCACCCCGAAGGGTGGAGCCCGAGTTGGACCCGGACTGGGTATTGGGTTCCCGTCGCTGACGGGAGAGCTGATCAGGTGTCGTGTCGGGGAAAAATTGGGCTCCACCCCGAGAGGTGGAGCCCGAGTTGGACCCGGACTGGGTATTCGATGAGCGACGCCTGTAAGTGGTGAAATTGGTGTGTCGGTGAGCGCGCCGCTTAGAACGGGAAGATGATGTCGAGGATCTGATCGCCCCAGCGCGGCTGCTGCACGTCGGTGTGCTGGCCGCGGCCGCCGTAGCTCAGGCGAGCCTCGGCGATGCGCTCGAAGGCGATCTGGTTGGTCGACTGGATATCGGTCGGGCGGATCACGCCGCCGACGCCGACGACCCGGGTTTCGAAGTTGACGCGGATTTCCTGGCTGCCGTGGATGACCAGGTTGCCGTTGGGCAGGACCTGGGTGACCACGGCGGCGATCTGCATGTTGACCGCCTCGCTGCGGGCCATGTCGGTGGTCGCGGCGTTGTTCAGGTTGCTGCCCAGGTTGAGCAAGGAGGCGGGCGTAACCGCGGCCTGTGGGCCGGGCAGGCGGTTCCACAAGGTGCTTTCGTAGCCGAGAAGCGTCGTGGCATTCGCCGAATTCGTGTTGGTGCGCGTGCGCGAGGTGTCGTTCGAGAAGGTCGCCGTATCGGTGCGGTTGACCACCACGGTGACGATATCGCCGGTCTGGCTGGCGCGGCGGTCCTTGAGGAAGGCGCTGGCACCCGGCCGCCACAGCGAGTTGGCGCCGCGCTCGACCGGCACCGGGGCCGGCATCGGCATGGTGACGTAGTTCTGGCGTTCGCTCGGGTTCTGAACCGGCGTCATCGGCGGCTCCTGGCCCACCCGCGACAGGCGGGTCAGGGTGTCGCCGCAGGCGCTGAGGCTGGTGGCGGCGAGAAGCAGCGCGGCAAGGCGAAGCATCGTGCGGGGGCGGGTCTGGGTCATTTGTGTGGTTCTTTCGTCCACGCTTGATTCAGTTGACGGCGAGACTTAGTTGACGGCCACACGGGGCCCGATATTCACGGCCACGGTGTCGGGGCCGACGACGGTCGCCTCGATCATCTTGTTGCTCTGCAGGTTGCGCACGCGGATCACATCGCCGCGGGCCCCTTCTTCCTCGGCCTTACCCTGGGCGCTCAGCGTCATGGCGCCGTGCGTCAGCCGGATGATGACGTTGCTGGCGCGGGTCACGAGGACGGGCATGCGGGTGTCGTTTTCGCGCAGCGGTTCGCCGACCCGCAGCCGCGAGCGCGGTGTCGTGCCGATCAGCCGCGCGGGATCCGTCACGACATCGCGCGATACCTGGTCTTCCCGGCGATAGATGATCTCGATGTCGTCCTTGCGGATGACCTCGCCGGGCGACATGGCGCGCCGCAGGACGGGCAGGGGGGTGGCGGCGAAGGTGCGGCCGCTGACCATGACCCGCTGTCCCGAGCTCTCTCCGCCGATCACCAGCAGGGCATTGAAGCGGCCGTTCGCCGCCTCGTAGCTGACGTTGCGCACGTCGATCGTCGCCGGCGTGTCGAGCGCGATGCTGATCTCGAAGTTGCGGTTGGCAAGCTCGACATGGGAGTTCTTGGCCATGCCCTCGGCCACCAGTTCGGGGCGCAGGCGGGCCAGGATATCCGCGGTGCTGATGATCTTGCCGGCCCGCTCGACGACCGCCCGGTCGAAGCGGCTCATCGGGCGCCAGGAGACCTTGTAGACGCGGGCGGCTTCGGCCAGCCAGTTGACGTCGAGCGTCACGCGGCGGCCGGGAGCCGGGGCGTTGAGCACCGCGCGGTCGGCATGGGCGCCGGCGTCCTCGAAGATGTCGCCGAGGCGTACGACATCGCCTTCGACGATGATGCTGCTGCGCAGCGCCGCGGCCGAGGCGGAGCCCGCGATCAGGACCGCGGTCAGCGGAACGGCGAGGAAAGTGGCGAGTTTCATGGGTTACGGCCCGTCAGCGCATGTTGTTGAGGGTGCCGAGCATCTCGTCGGACGCGGCGATGACCTTCGAGTTCATCTCGTAGGCGCGCTGCGCGGTGATCAGGTTCGTGACTTCCTGCACCGTGTTGACGTTGGATGTCTCGAGGAAGCCCTGGAGGAGCGTGCCGAAGCCCTGCTTGCCGGCCGTGCCCGTGGTCGGGTCGCCCGAGGCGGCGGTGCGCAGGAAGTTGTTGTCGCCGATCGACTGGAGGCCGGCGTCGTTGATGAAGGTGGCCAGCTCCAGCTGGCCGACGGTCGAGATCGTGGTCTGTCCGGCCTGCTTGACCAGCACCTGGCCGTTGGCGTTGATGGTGACGTCGATCGCGTCCTTCGGGATGGTGACGCCCGGCTTCACCGTGAAGCCGTCGGCGGTCACGATCTTGCCCTGGTCGCTGAGCTGGAACGAGCCGGCGCGGGTGTAGGCGATTTCGCCGGTCGGCAGGTCGATCTGGAAGTAGCCCTTGCCCTGGACCGCCATGTCGAGCGTGTTGCCGGTGGTCACCAGGTTGCCCTGCTCGGTGATGCGGTAGACCGCGGTGGTCTTGACGCCGAGGCCGATCTGCACGCCGGCCGGAACCACGGTGTTCTGGTCGGAGGAGGCCGCGCCGACACGCCGCTGGTTCTGGTACAGCAGGTCCTGGAATTCGGCCCGCTGCCGCTTGAACGCCGTCGTGTTCATGTTGGCGATGTTGTTGGAAATGACTTCCACGTTGAGCTGCTGCGCCAACATGCCGGTCGATGCGATGCTGAGGGATCTCATGGCTTGTATCCTTGTCGATCCGGGTCCGGGTTATCAGTTCACGCGGGTGAGTTTTTGGATGGCCGAGCGCGCGCGTTCGTGCTCGGCTTCGATCAGGCGCTGGGAGGCCTGGTAGCGGCGCTGCACCTCGATCATCGAGGTGATCTCGAGGATGGACTGGACGTTCGAGCCCTCGACCATCCCCTGCTGAACCTGGGTCGTGCTGTCGACCGGCTGCGGCGGGGCGTCGGTCTCGTAGAGGTTGCCGCCGACCTTGCGCATGGCCAGGTCGTTGTCGAACTTGGAGAGCGCGACCTGGCCGACATCGCCCTTGTCGCTGGTGATCTTGCCACTCTTGGTGATCTCGATCTTCACGGCGCCCGTCGGCACGGTCAGCGGTGCGCCGCTGGCGCTCAGCAGGGGGAAGCCTTCGCGGTTGATCAGGCGGCCCTGACCGTCGAGCTCGAAATGGCCGTCGCGGGTGTAGCGGGGGCCGCCGGGCGTATCGACCGAGAAGTAGCCGGGCCCATGGATGGCGAAGTCGAGCTGGCTGCCGGTGGACTGGAGCTGGCCCTCGCGCATGTCGGCGAGCGTGCCGGCTTCGCCGAGGAAGCTGATCCGGGCGCCGGGGCCCGAGGTGCCGGGGTTGCCGGCCTTGCCGGTCAGGAACTCGGTGAACAGCATGCGCTCGGCCTTGAAGGCCGAGGTGTTCACGTTCGCCAGGTTGTTGGCGATGACGTCCATCTGGCGGCGCAGTCCCATTTGCTGGGACAGGACGATGTAGGAGGGATTCTCCATGGCGCTTGGTCCGGGTTCTCTGTTGGTGGGCGTGCCGTTATCGACCCGCCCTTCACGCCAGAGGGTTTGCAGAACCTATGCCACGTGCAAAACCTTGTAATTTCAGTGGGTTGTGGTAGTGTGGCCCGTCGCAGCAGGGGCACGTCGGGGATTTGCGGCAAACTTTACCCAGTTCATTTTGCCGGTAAGCGTGGCGTTAAACGCCTTATTAACCATCCATACCGCAAAATTAGAAAAATTGAATCGATCTCAAGGAATCGGACCCGGTGGCGAAAGACGACAAGCCTGAAGGCGAAGGAACAGAGAACGAGCCGAGACGCCGTGCGCTGTCCGGCAAGAAGCTCATCCTGTTCATCATTACGCCGCTGGTGCTGGTGCTGCTGCTGGGCGGCGGTGCCGCCTACTTCTTCCTCGGCGGCAAGAAGGAAGAGCCCGTCGCCGAGGCCCAGCCGCAGGCCGTCAAGGCGCTCGTCTACTACAACCTGCCCGAGATACTGGTGAACCTGAACGCCGCCGGCCGGCGCTCGAGCTTCCTCAAGATGACCATCAGCCTCGAGCTTGAGAACCAGGCGGACATCCCGCGCATCCAGGCGGTCATGCCGCGCATCGTCGACAACATGCAATCTTACCTGCGCGAATTGCGCGCCGAGGACCTGCGCGGCTCTGCCGGGCTCTTCCGGCTGCGCGAGGAGCTGCTGGCGCGCGTCAATGCGGCGTCGCAGCCGGCCAAGGTGAGTGACGTTCTTTTCCAGGAAGTCCTGGTTCAGTAAGCGCGGCGGGGCGAACCGAGATGGCTGACCAAACCGAAGAAGACAAGATGGCCGCCGAATGGGCCGCCGCCAGCGAAGGCGGTGGTGACGGCGGCACGGCCCGCGTCCTCAACCAGGACGAAATCGACAGCCTGCTGGGCTTCGACAGCGCCGGCTCCAAGGACTCCGAGAATTCCGGCCTCCAGGCCATCATCAACTCGGCGCTCGTCTCCTACGAGCGTCTGCCGATGCTCGAGGTCGTCTTCGACCGCCTCGTGCGCATGCTCACCACGTCCTTGCGTAATTTCACCTCGGACAACGTCGAAGTCTCGCTCGACGCCATCACCTCGACGCGTTTTGGTGACTACCTCAATTCAGTGCCGCTGCCCGCCATGCTCGCCGTGTTCAAGGCCGAGCAGTGGGACAATTTCGGCCTGCTGACCATCGACAGCGCGCTCATCTACTCGATCGTCGACGTGCTGCTCGGCGGCCGCCGCGGCACCGCCGCGATGCGTATCGAGGGCCGCCCCTACACCACTATCGAGCGCAACCTGGTCGAGCGCCTGGTCAACGTCGTGCTCGGTGACATGAGCGCCTCGTTCGATCCGCTGTCCAAGGTCAATTTCCGCTTCGAGCGCCTGGAGACCAACCCGCGCTTCGCCACCATCGCCCGCCCGGCCAACGCCGCCATCGTCGCCAAGCTGCGTATCGACATGGAAGACCGTGGTGGCCGCATCGAGCTGCTGATTCCTTATGCGACCCTTGAGCCCGTCCGTGAACTGCTCCTCCAGATGTTCATGGGTGAGAAGTTCGGCCGTGACTCGATCTGGGAAGGCCATTTGGCCAGCGAACTGTGGCTCACCGATGTCCATGTCGACGCCGTGCTCGACGAGCAGATCATGACCCTGCAGGAAGTGCTCGATTTCAAGGTCGGCACGCGCCTGATGCTCAATGCCTCGCCCTCGACCGAGGTCGAGCTGCGCTGCGGCCCGGTCGCCATGTTCCGCGGCCGCATGGGCCGGCGCGGCAACAACATCGCTATTTCCCTCGACCGGCTTCTCGGCAAGCCGACAAAGGCCTGATTCGTGACCGTCGGCGTCGCCCTCGATATCGTCGTCGCGGTTCTCCTGGTCGCGGCCATCGCCGCGGCTGTCATGCTCAACCGCCGGTTCGCGGCGTTTCGCGAAGCCAAGGCTGAATTCGAGCAGGTCATCGAGCGCTTCAATCTCGCGGCCGGCCGCGCCGAGACCGGTGTCGCCGGCCTGCGCAACGGCGCCGAGGCGGCCGGCTCCTCGCTGCAGCAGGCCATTCTCAAGGCGCAGTCGGTGCGCGGCGATCTCGTCGCCCTGATCGAGCGCGCCGAGGCGAGCGCCGCAGCCATCGACCTGGCGGCGCGGGTCAACGCCGCCGTCGACGAGAGCAAGTCCACCGACGCCATTCGCCCCGCGCGCGCTGCGCGGCCCGCCGCCCCGGCGGACTCCGACCTTCTGAAATCCATTTCGTCGCTGCGTTGAGCCCGAGGATGAACATGCCCGCCAACATCCGCCTCCTGCCACTGGTCATTGCCGTGGCCGCCCTCGCCCTGGGTCTCAAGGCCGGCGACGTGTTCTGGCGCCAGTCGGGCACGGCCCACGCCCAGCAGCCGCCGGCCCAGGCCCCGGCGCAACCCGCTGCGGCTCAACCGGCTCCGG
>JALHMR010000059.1 GCA_022843945.1 Rhodospirillaceae bacterium
CGGGGGCGCGGGCTTGGGCGGCTCGGGCGTCGGGGGCTTCGGCGGCTCCTCCTTCGGCGGCTCGGGCGGGCGCTGGGTCTGCTGCTGGATGGGCGGCGCGTTGGTGATCTCGGCGATGGTCGTCACCTCGACGACCAGGGCCATCTCCTTGACCTCGGGCGGCGAGAAGAGCTGGGGCAGGCCGAACCAGGCGACCAGGAACACCGCGAGGTGTGCCGCGACCGAGGCAAAGGTGGCGCGCCGCATCTCCATGCCGGAACGGTCTCCCAAACCGTTGATTCAGCGGGCCGGCTGCGCCGGGCGCGAGGCGGGGCGCGTCGGATTGTTCGGGCGGCCGGCGGGCACCTCGGCGACCAGCGCCACCTTGGCAAAGCCGGCCGAGCTCAAGGCACCCATGACTTCCATGACCTTGCCGTAGGCCAGCGCCTTGTCGCCGCGCACGAAGATGCGCTGGTCGGGCTTGGCGCGGGTCACCGCCTGGAGGCGCGCAATCAGCGCCTCCATCTCAAGCTCGGTCTCCTGCAGGTAGGTCTTGCCCTCGGCGTTGACCGAGATGATCAGTGGCTCGTCCTGGCCGGTCGCCTGCGCGGCCCGGGTCTGCGGCAGGTCGACATCGACCGCGGCGGTGAGCAGCGGTGCGGTGACCATGAAGATCACCAGCAGCACCAGCATGACGTCGACGAAGGGCGTCACGTTGATGTCGCTGACCAGGCGCGGCCGGCGCCGCATCAGGCGCCCGCCGCGCTGGCTGCCCATCAGGGTGGCGGCCATGGCTCAGCTCCGCTCGTCGAGCTGGCGCGACAGGATGGCGCCGAACTCGCCGCCGAAGGCCTCGAGCCGGCCGGCATAGCGCGTCAGGTCGCTCGACAGCTTGTTGAAGGCGATGACCGCCGGGATGGCGGCGACCAGACCCAGCGCCGTGGCGAACAGCGCCTCGGAGATGCCGGGCGCCACCACCGCGAGGCTGGTGTTCTTGCTCATGCCGATGGCGTGGAAGCTGTTCATGATGCCCCACACCGTGCCGAACAGGCCGATGAACGGCGCCGTCGAGCCGACATTGGCGAGGAAGGTCATGTAGCGCTCGAGCCGGTCCATCTCGCGGCCCAGCGCCACGTACATGACGCGCTCGATGCGCTGATGCAGGCCGGCGCGCATCGGGTTGGGCGTGGTTCCGCCGCGCCCGGTGGAGCGGCGCCATTCGCGCATCGCCGCCCCGAACATGGCCGACATCGGGTCGGGCGGCTGGGCGCCGATCCGGTCGTAGAGGTCCTCGAGCGAGCCTCCCGACCAGAACATGTCCTCGAACTCGCTGGCCTGCTTGTGCAGCCGGCGCAGGCGAACGGCCTTCTCGATGATGATCGCCCAGCTCCAGATGGACGCCATGATCAGCATGATGATCACGGCCTTGACGATCCAGTCGGCGTTGACGAACAGGCCGATCACCGAAAAATCGACCGCCTTCGATCCTGCGAGGACCGCTGTATCTACCGCTCTATCCATGGACTTCTCTCTTGGTTCGCTTGTCGTTGTTCTTATGAAATTGTGGCGAAACTAGGCCCACCGCCCGGCGGACCGTCTCCGGCAGGCGCGCCGGCCGGCCCGAGCGGGCCACGCAGGCCAGCGTCAGGCTGAGCCTGGCCAGGGTCTGGCCGTCGCGCCGGACCTCCTGTTCGCCGTCCAGCGAGGCGCCCCGCATGGCCACGATCCGGGTGTGGACCTCCAGCCGGTCGTCGAGCCGGGCCGGCGACAGGTACTCGACCGAGACCCGCCGCACGGCGAAGGCGACACCTTCGTCCTCCGACAGCGCCCGCTGGCCGACACCCTTCTCGCGCAGCCATTCGGTGCGCGCCCGCTCGGCGAACTTCAGGTAGTTGGCGTAGTAGACGATGCCGGCCGCGTCGGTGTCCTCGTAGTAGACCCGCACGGGAAAAACGTGAGCGGGCGCTTCAGTCACGCGTCCCCTCCTCGCCCGTATCGCGGATCAGGTCGAGCTGGCTGCCCGGCGGGGGTGTCAGGCCGATATGACGCCAGCCCTTGTCGCCCAGCATGCGGCCGCGCGGCGTGCGCAGGATGAGCCCTTCCTGCATGAGGAACGGCTCGATCACGTCTTCGATCGTGTCGCGCTGCTCGGCCAGGGCCGCGGCCAGGGTCTCGACCCCGACCGGACCGCCGCCGTAATTCTCGGCGAGACAACGCAGGAAGCGCCGGTCCATGGCATCAAGGCCGAGCGCGTCGACCTCGAGGCGCTGCAAGGCCTGGTCGGCGGCCGTGCGGTTGATCCTGGCCACGCCGCCGACGGCCGCGAAGTCGCGCACCCGGCGCAGCAGGCGGCCGGCAATACGCGGCGTGCCGCGGGCCCGGCAGGCGATCTCGGCCGCCCCGTCCGCCGTGACGTCGATATTCAGCACGCGCGCCCCGCGGCTGACGATCGCTTCGAGCTCTTCGGGACCGTAGAAGACGAGACGCAGCGGAATGCCGAAGCGGTCGCGCAACGGAGTTGTCACCAGGCCCGAGCGCGTCGTGGCGCCGACCAGGGTGAAGGGCGGCAGGTCGATACGCACCGAGCGCGCCGCCGGGCCCTCGCCGATGATCAGGTCGAGCTGGAAGTCCTCCATCGCCGGATAAAGGATTTCCTCCACGGCCGGCGCGAGGCGATGGATCTCGTCGATGAACAGCACGTCGCGCGGCTGCAGGTTGGTGAGCAGCGCCGCGAGGTCGCCGGCCCGCGCGATGACCGGCCCCGAGGTCGCGCGGAAGCCCACGCCGAGCTCGCGCGCCACGATCTGCGCCAGGGTCGTCTTGCCGAGACCCGGCGGCCCGTGCAGCAGCACATGATCGAGCGCCTCGCCGCGCCCCCGCGCCGCCTGCACGAAGACGCGCAGATTCTCGCGCGCCTGCTTCTGGCCGATGAAATCGTCCAAGGTGACCGGCCGCAAGCCGATCTCGCCGCTATCCGCTTCGGTGAATTCAGGCGCGACCTTGCGCGCGGGCACGTCGCTCACGTGCCGAGTTCCTTAAGCCCGGCGGGGATCAGCGCTTCTACCCGCGCTCCCTTGCCCAGCTTCTTCATGGCCTTCTCGACGGCGCTGGCGGCCTCGGGCCGGCGGTAGCCGAGATTGACCAGGGCCGAGACGGCGTCGGCCGCCGCGGCGTCGCCGGCCAGTGAAGGAACCGTCGCGGGGCTGAGCGTCGGCACGCCGCGCCCCAGCGCCATGGTCGCGACCTTGTCCTTGAGCTCGACCGCCAGGCGCGTGGCCAGCTTCGGACCGACACCGTCGGCCCGGGTGAGCATGGCCTTGTCCTCGGACGAGATGGCGCTGGCCAGGTCGGCCGGATTGAGCGCCGAGAGCAGCGAGAGGGCGACCTTGGCGCCCACACCCTGCACGGTCATGAGGAGACGAAACCAATCCCGCTCGGCCGGATCGGCGAAGCCGTAGAGATCGATCGCATCCTCGCGCACCAGGGTCTCGACGGCGATGCTCGCCGTCTCCCCGGGCGCCGGCAGGCTGGACAGGGTGCGCGCCGGGCAACGCACGAAGTAACCCACGCCGCCACAATCGATGACGACGTGATCACGGCCGAGAGAGTCGAGCTTGCCGGTGAGCTTGGCAATCATGAGCCGGCGACAGCCCGGGTCTGCCAGACGTTGCGCGTCGCGGCATGGTGGGCATGGCAGATGGCGACGGCGAGCGCGTCGGCGGCGTCGGGCCCGGCCAGAGTCACACCCGGCAGCAGGCGCGAGACCATCATCTGCACCTGCTCCTTGGCGGCATGGCCGACACCGACGACGGATTTCTTGATGGCGTTGGCTGCGTACTCGGCAACCGGAATGCCGGATTGCGCCGGGACGAGCATGGCGATGCCACGGGCCAGGCCCAGCTTCAGCGTCGAGGACGCGTTCTTGTTCACGAAAGTCTCTTCAACGGCTGCGGCGTGCGGGCTGAACTCGGCGAGCACCGCCGCCAGACCTTCGTGGAGCTGCACCAAGCGCTCGGCCATCGACAGGTCGCTGTCCGACGCGACGCGGCCGTTGGCCACATGCACGAGGCGCGCGCCGATCGTATCCACCACGCCCCAGCCCATGAAACGCAAGCCTGGATCGATGCCGATCACCCGGATCGCGCCCGATGGACGCGCGAGGGTCGGCGCTGCGGGCATCAGGAAGCGGCCTCCAGCTTGGCCAGAATCGCCTCGGGCACGTCTTCGTTGGAATAGACGGTCTGCACGTCGTCGCAGTCTTCCAGCGCCTCGATCAGCTCGAACAGCGTCTTGGCCGTCTCTTCGTTCATCGGCGTCGTGTTCTGCGGCCGCCAGACAAGCTTGGCGCTGCGCGGCGCGCCGAATTTCTTTTCCAGCCCGTCGCGCGCCGCGGCGAAGCCGTCGACGCTGGTCAGGATCTCGTGCGTCTCGGCGCCGGTCTCGACGTTGTCGGCACCCGCCTCGAGCCCGGCTTCGAACATCGCATCGGCCGACGCCACCGCGAGCGGATACAGGATCTCACCGACATGCGTGAACATGAAGCCGACGGAATTGGTTTCGCCGAGGGTGCCGCCGTTCTTGGTGAAGATTGAGCGCACTTCACTCGCCGTCCGGTTGCGGTTGTCGGTCAGCGCCTCGACGATGACCGCGACGCCGCCGGGACCGTAGCCCTCGTAGCGCACTTCCTCGTAGGCCTCGCCGCCGTCCTGGCCCGAGCCGCGCTTGATGGCACGGTCGACGGTGTCCTTGGTCATGTTGGCTTCGCGCGCCGCCAGGACCGCCGCGCGCAGGCGCGGGTTGGAATTGGGGTCCGGCAGGCCGGTGCGCGCCGCCGTCATGATTTCGCGAATCAGCTTGGTGAAGAGCTTGCCCCGCTTGGCATCCTGCTTCCCCTTGCGGTGCATGATGTTTTTGAATTGTGAATGGCCGGCCATGTCCTCGTCCGCGACGTCTTGTCGTTCGTTTAGGGCGAATCGGGCATGCCACCGCAGGCCGCGATATCGCAATACCTCGGGATCAAAATAAGAAGATATACCAAATCTGGTGCCGGAGTCAGGGCCCTAGTTGGCTTCCCCTACCAGAGCAATATGGCGGTATTGGGGCCGAGCGGGCCGGGCTAGGCCGGCATCGTCTCCGCCAGCTTGCCGCCGAGCCGCACCGGCGCCACCCGCGTGGCAAGACCGGTGGCATCGTCGAGCTCGGCGTAGATGGCGCAGAGCGTGCCCTCGCCTTCGGCGGGCGTCAGGCGCTCCCCCGGCATCTTGCGCACGAAGCGCTGGGTGGCGACGTCCTTTTTCATGCCGATGATCGAGTCATAGTCGCCGCACATGCCGGCATCGGTCTGATAGCCGGTGCCCCCGGCCATGACGCGCGCATCGGCGGTCGGCACATGGCTGTGCGAACCCACGACCAGCGAGGCGCGGCCATCGACCAGATGGCCGAGCGCCTGCTTCTCCGACGTCGCCTCGCCGTGGACGTCGATCAGGATCGCCGCGGCCGACGGACCCAGCCGATGCTGGGCCATTGCCGCCTCCAGCGCCTGGAAAGGATCGTCGAGCGGATCCATGAACAGGCGCGTCATCACGTTGACCACGACCACCGGCTTGCCCTTGCGGGTCGTGTAGGTGCCGATGCCCTTTCCGGGCGTGCCCTTGGGATAGTTCGCCGGGCGCAGCAGGCGCGGGTCGCCGCCGATATGTCCGATGATCTCGCGCTGGTCCCAGACATGGTTGCCGGTGGTCAGGCAGTCGATGCCCACCTCGTAGAACTCGCGGGCAATGGCCGGCGTGATGCCGAAACCGCCGGCGGCGTTCTCGGCGTTGGCGAAGACGAAATCGAGATCGAGCTTCTGGCGCAGCATCGGGATGCGCTGCAGCACGGCATCGCGCCCCGAGCGTCCGACGATGTCGCCGCAGAAAAGAACCTTCATGAGCCGAGGAAGCGCCTCAGCCACGGGAACCGCCGGCGCTCGCTGCGCTGCGCGCCGGCTTCGGTGACCACCCAGTCGAGCCGCTGGTCGAGGCTGTCCTGCGGCACGCGCGCGAGTTCCTGGGCCGCGTAGCCAATGCCGACGCTGAGCAGCGGCTTGGCATTGCGGATCGCCGGGATGGTGCGGTCGTAGTAGCCGGCCCCGTAACCGATGCGCCCACCGCGATAGTCGAACGCCAGCAACGGAACGAGAAGCACATCCGGCACGACCACGGCCGCGCGCCGTTCCGGCACCGAGATGCCGAAGATGCCGGGAACCAGCGCGTCGTCGGGACGCCAGCGGCGGAAGGTCAATGGCTGGCCGCGATGAACCTCCGGCAGCGCGCACATATGGCCGCGGGCGTAGAGCGCATTGAGCAGCGGCCGTACGTCCATTTCATTGGCGATCGGCCAGTAGCCGCCGATCACCGCGTTGCGGCGCAGGGCGATGGCCTTGAGGAAATGATCGCGGACCGCCTCGGGCGCCGCACCGGCGCCGTCAGCGCCGTGGGCCGCACGACGTTTTTCCGCGGCCTGAACACGCAGCTCGCGTTTTTGTTCGGATACGTCAGCCATGAGAAGAGATGTCGTGGAAGGGCCCGGCCCGGAAGCGGGCACCAATGACCAGAATGAGAGGTCGGACGAAGCCACAGAAGCCGTTGGCGTTTGTATCCTCTGTGGCCTGCAGTAAGCAGGTGGGCGCCATATGCCGAACCCACGGGTTCAGTAGTGACAGCTCCCGAGAGATACTTATAGCCCCAGGGATAACGTTGCCTGACGCGCCCCGCAGCTTCGTCCGGATTCCAACTTAGGCCCGAAACCCTAACGGAACAAGGCGAAACGGGGCGTGGCGCCTGCAATATATTCAAGAGCGGCGTGAATTCAGCGCCTTAGCGAGCGGCGCTGCGCTCCACCCGAGCCGCCATGGTTTCGATCTGCTGGGCCAGACCCTCCAGCCCCGCGGCCAGCGCTTCGTCACCAGCCCTGGCATTGGCGCTCTGGGTGCTCAAGCTGGCGAGCGTGGCGCGCAGCGACGCACGCTCGTTCTCCGCCTCGCTTAGCGCCGCCGCGGTATCCTCGATGCGCCGTGCCGCCGCCCGCAGCGCCGCTTCGGCCTGGGTCGCGGCAGCCTGGGCATTGCGCGCCTGTTCTTCGAGCGACTGGACGCGACCTGCGGCTTCGCGCGCCGCCTGTTCGAGCGCTGCCGTGCCCTGCTCCACCGCGGTCCGGGCCGCGCGTTGCTGTGCCGCTTCGCTCTCGGCGGCGGTCCGCAGCGCCTCGGCTTCCGCCGCCCGGGCGAGCGCCGCCCGTGCCGCGGTTTCCGCTTCGGCAAGCTGGGCGCGCGCCGCCGAAGCGGCGGAACGCGCCTCCTCGGCCGCCTTGAGCGAGGCGGGATCGGCAACCGTCCTGGGTGGTGCCTGGCGGAGCGCTTCGAGATCGTCGTAGGTCTCGCCGAGCTCATCGGCGATCAGCAGCGCCGCCATGACCAGCAGCCGCGCCTCGGTGACCTGCCCCGCCGGCCCTGGCACGCCTGATTTCGAGGCGAGTTCGCGCACGCGCTGGTCGATATAGGCGGCAAGCTTGCGAACGTGCTCTTCCTGGCCTTCCTCGCAGACAACCTGGTAGGGCCGCTCGTGGACAGTGATGGTGACCTGGGCCATGCGCTCAATTTCCCATCGAGGCGCGCAGGCGATCGATCACCGCGTCGATGCGCACGGCGGCGAGATCCGTCGCCTGGCCGAGCGTGTCGCGCTCCTGACGCAGCGCCGAAAGTTCGGCAACCAGTGTCGCGATCTTGCGGTCGCGTGAATCGGTGGCGACCTGTGCTGCCGCCTCGGCGGCCTCGAGGGCCGTCTCCAGGCGCCGCAGCGCCGCATCGAGTCGGGCGCGGGCTTCATCGACTCGGCTCATCGCATCCTCGCTCGTAATCCCGCCGCACCATAGGCCCGGCCATCCGGCGGCGTCAATTTATGCAGCACTATCCGGAGCCTCGCGGCGATGGTCCAAGACTGTTGACGGAGGGGGGTGCGGGGGGCATGTTCCCCCGACTTTCCCGCCGCCTTCGCGCGAATCAAGGATCCGGATGAGCGCTTCTCCCCTGCCCCAGCCCAGCTCCGACGCCGCCCCGCTTCCGCTCAGCACCAAGCAGACGCCCGAGCATCGCGATCTCGCGAATGCCATCCGCGCACTCTCGATGGATGCCGTCGAGCAGGCGAAGTCAGGACACCCCGGCATGCCGATGGGCATGGCCGATGTCGCCACGGTGCTTTACGGGCGCTTCCTGAATTTCGATCCGACCGATCCGGCCTGGCCCGACCGCGACCGCTTCGTGCTGTCAGCTGGCCACGGTTCGATGCTGCTCTACGCGCTCCTCTATCTCACCGGCTATCCGGAGATGACGATCGAAGAGATCAAGCGCTTCCGGCAGCTGGGCTCCAAGACCGCCGGCCATCCCGAGTTCGGCCATACGCCGGGCGTGGAGACCACGACCGGGCCGCTCGGCCAGGGCCTGGGCAACGCCGTCGGCATGGCCATCGCCGAAAAACTGCTGGCCGCCGAGTTCGGCCCGGTGGTCGTCGATCACCATACCTATGTGATCGCCGGCGACGGCTGCCTGATGGAAGGCATCAGCCACGAGGCGATCTCGCTTGCCGGGCATCTCAAGCTCAGCAAGCTGATCGTCTTCTTCGACGACAACCGGATCACCATCGACGGCCCGACCGATCTCTCGGTCTCCGACGACCAGCTCCAGCGTTTCGCCGCCTCGGGCTGGAACACGCTGGCCGTGGATGGCCACGATCCCGAGGCGATCACGGCGTGCATCGAAGCCGCGCGCAAATCGGACAGACCGAGCCTGATCGCCTGCCGCACGACCATCGCCTATGGCGCGCCGACCAAGGCGGGCACCGCCGCCTCGCACGGCGCACCGCTCGGCGGACCGGAGATCGCCGGCAGCCGCCAGCGCCTCGGCTGGAACCACGGCCCGTTCGAGATTCCGGAACAGATACTCGAGCGCTGGCGCGGCCTCGGCAAGAAGGGTGCGAGCGCGCGGGCCGCCTGGCAGCGCCGCCTGACCGCGCTGCCGGCCGAGCAGCGCGCCGAGTTCCGCCGCCGCATCGACGGCAAGCTGCCCAAGCACTGGCTCGGCGCCTCGACCGCCTACAAGATCAAGCTCGCCGAGGACAAGCCCAACGTGGCGACGCGCGTCGCCTCGCAGAACGCGCTCGAGGTGCTGACCGCGGTGATCCCGGAGATGATCGGCGGCTCGGCCGACCTCACCGGCTCGAACAACACCAAGGCCAAGGCGCAGGCGATCGTTACGGCCGACAAGTTCGCCGGCCGCTACATCCATTACGGCGTGCGCGAGCACGGCATGGCAGCGGCGATGAACGGCATGGCGCTGCATCGCGGCGTCATCCCGTATGGCGGCACGTTCCTGGTCTTCACCGATTACTGCCGGCCGTCGATCCGCCTCGCGGCGCTCATGGGGCTGCGCGTGATCTACGTGATGACGCATGACTCGATCGGCCTGGGCGAAGACGGCCCGACGCACCAGCCCGTCGAGCACCTCGCTGCCCTGCGCGTCATCCCGAACCTGCAGGTCATGCGGCCCGCCGACGCGACCGAGACCCTGGAATGCTGGGAAGCGGCGCTGCTGCGCGAGGACGGTCCGACCCTGCTCGCCCTCACCCGCCAGAACCTGGCGGCGATCCGCACGGCGCCGACGCCCGACAATCTCTGCCAGAAGGGCGGCTATGTCGTCGCCGAGGCGGATGGCGAACGGCAGGTGACCCTGATCGGCACCGGCTCCGAGGTGGCGGTGGCCCTCAAGGCACGCGAACTGCTGGCTGGTGACGGCATCAAGGCGGCCGTGGTCTCCATGCCCTGCACCTCCCTGTTCGACAAGCAGACCGGCAAGTACCGCCGCGAGGTGCTGGGCGGTGCGCGCATGGCGCGGGTCGCGGTCGAGGCCGGCGTGGCCAGCGGCTGGGAGCCCTATCTCGGCGGCAATGGCGCGTTCGTCGGCATGAGCGGCTTCGGCGCCTCGGCGCCCATCGCCGACCTCTACAAGCATTTTGGGATTACCCCGGAGGCGGTAGCCGCCGCCGCCAAGAAGCTCCTTTAACTTTCCATCCCCGTAGCCAAATACCAGCGGGAGCCAATCCCGCGTCAGCCGATCGAAGAGGGAACAAGGATGTCAGTCAAAGTAGGCATTAACGGTTTCGGCCGTATCGGCCGTCTGGTCCTGCGCGCGCTCCATGAGTCCGGCCGCAAGGACATCCAGGTCGTGGGCATCAACGACCTCGGCTCGGTCAAGGCCAACGCCCACCTGCTGAAGCACGATTCCGTGCACGGGCCCTTCCCCGGCACGATCAAGACTGGCGAAGACTGGATGGATATCGGCAACGGCCCGATCAAGGTCACGGCCGAGCGCGATCCGGCGAAGCTGCCGTGGAAACAGCTGGGCGTCGAGATTGTGATGGAATGCACCGGAATCTTCACCAAGCGCGAGCAGGCCGCCAAGCACATCGAGGCGGGCGCCAAGCGCGTGCTGATCTCCGCCCCGGCCGACGGCGTCGACCTCACGGTCGTCTACGGCGTGAACCACGACAAGCTCGAGAAGGCGCACACCATCGTCTCGAACGCCTCGTGCACCACCAACTGCCTCGCCCCCGTCGCTTACGTGATGCACGAGAATTTCGGCATCGAGCAGGGCTACATGACGACCATCCATTCCTACACCGGTGACCAGCCGACCGTGGATACGCTGCACAAGGACCTGCGCCGGGCGCGCGCCGCGGCGCTGTCGATGATCCCGACCTCGACCGGCGCGGCCAAGGCCGTGGGCCTGGTGATGCCGGAGCTCAAGGGCAAGCTCGACGGCACCTCGATCCGCGTGCCGACGGCCAACGTCTCGGTCATCGACTTCAAGTTCGTGGCCAAGAAGCCGGTCACCGTCGAATCGGTGAACGAGGCGATCAAGAAGGCGGCCGACAGCAACCGCCTGCGCGGCATCCTGATGACCACCGACGAGGAGCTGGTCTCCTCCGACTTCAACCACAACCCTGCCAGCTCCACGTTCGATCTCACTCAGACACAGGTGATCGACGGCAAGCTGGTGCGGGTCATGTCGTGGTACGACAACGAGTGGGGCTTCTCCAATCGCATGTCGGACACCGCGGCGCTGATGGCCAAGCTCGGCTGAGATGATCCTGACCACGACTGACTCGGTCGAGGGAAAGCGCATCACCGCCTATCTCGGCATCGTCGCCGCCGACGCGATGATGGGCACCAACCTGTTCCGCGACATGTTCGCCAAGGTTCGCGACGTGGTCGGCGGGCGCGTCGGCTCCTACGAGAAGGTCTTCACCGAGGCCAAGCAGGAGGCGCTCAAGGATCTCGAGGAGAAAGCCAAGGCCCTGGGCGCCGACGCCGTGGTCGGCGTCGATCTCGATTACGAGATCCTGGGCGCCGACGAGAAGACCATGCTGCACGTCTCGGCCAACGGCACGGCGGTCAAGCTCGGCTAGACGGCGGCGGTCAGCACTAGGCCGCCGATCGAGTGGCTGAGGCGCAGGCGCACGCTCTCGCCCACACTCACCGGCCGGGGCGCCGGCAGCGGATAGAACATCAGCTTCCAGGCCGAGGCGGTGAAGCGCTCGCCGGGCCGGTTCTCGAACACGGTTTCCTCGTCGAGCTGCAGCCGCACCCATTGCAGCACGCCGGCGGCCGTGCCCGCCCGGGTCACGGTGAAGTCCAGCATCGCCTCGCGCGGCGGCGGGCTGCCCAGCGCCAGGTCGAACCGCAGCATCTCGAGATCGCCGCTCAGGCTGTCGAAGGACTGGTCGCTGAAGCGCGCGGCGATGGCGCCGGGCGCGAAGCGGTTGAAGGGGCTGAGGTCGAAGCCCTCGACCGTGCCCACCGACATCAGGCGCACGATCTCCTCGCCGCCGATCAGCCGGCCGACCGCCGCCACGGCGCGCGGGATCATCGGGGCGCCGGGCTGCAGCAGGCGCGCCTGGGCGTCGGCCACGGCCGCCGCGACGTTCTCGGTGACCAGGTCGCTCGACAGGATCTCCGAGATCAGCAGCTCGGCCGGCCGTTCGAGATCGGCGCCGATCTCGAGCTCGGTCGAGGCCCTGGCGATCACCCGCACGCGCTCGGCCATGCCGTTGCGGCGCATGATCTCGGTGGCCGTCTCGGCGATCGCCGGCACCATCTCGCAGGTCGTCACCTGCGCCCCGGCGCGCGCCGCCATCAGCGCCAGCAGGCCCGCCCCCGTGCCGATCTCCAGCACCCGCAGGCCCGGCCTGACGGCCCGGCGGATCGCCCGGTCGTAGGCGGCGTTGCGCGCCGCGTCGTGCATCATCGGGAAGTGCCAGGGCGGCACCTGGTCGGCGGTGATCTTGTGGCGCAGCGCCTGGGCGTCCGGATCGCCGGGCTTGAGCGCCTGCAGGCGCGCCAGCGCCCGCTGGGCGAGGGTCACGTCGCCCCAGCGGTTGGCGTGGATGGAAACGGCCTTGAGCGCCTCGGGCTCGCCCTGGCTGGCCTCGGCCAGGCGGGCCAGCTCGGCCAGCGCCTCGTCCCGCTCGCCGCTGCGCTCCAGCACTTGGGCAAGCAGCAGCCAGCCCATCGACGGCCGGGCGAAGCGCGCCACGCCCTGGCGCAGGGCGGCGATCGCCTCGCCGTCCCGGCCGAGACCCGCCAGGGTCTCGCCGAGGTTGAACCAGGCATCGGCCTTGTCGGGCGCCAGGCGCGCCGCTTCGCGGAAATATTCGGCGGCCTTCGACGGGTCGCCGAGACCGCGCGCCGCCAGGCCGCGCACCAGGAAATACTCGGCATTGCCGGCATAGGACAGGGCCAGCGCCGCCAGCCCCTGCTCGGCCGCCGCGAAGCGCCCGGCATTGACGTGGCTCACGGCCTCGCGCCAGCGCGCGGCCAGGGTATCGGCGGCAAAAACCATGGATGCCGTTCTAGCATGACAGGGATAGGCTGGCGCCCCATGGCCGCGCGACCGATCGTCATCCACTCCCTCGAGCAGGCCCGCCTGGCCGCCTCGGTCGCGGCCGAGCTCGGTGTACCCGTCACCCTGGCCAGCGGGCCCGGCGCCGGTGCCTATGCCGGCCCGGCCTGGTTCGGCGAGATCATCGTCGCCGTGCGGCAAGAGCAGCCGCGCGCGGCCATCGCCGCCGTCCTGGATTGCGCCGACGCCGCCGGCCCGGCGCTGGCCGCCTTGCGCTGGGCCAAGACCGCTCAACCGTCCTCCTTCTCGCTCTGCTTCACCGGCGAGGAAACAGCCGCCGCCCGCTCCCTGGCGGAGATGGCGGCCGCCCTGGGCGTGGGATTCCTGCGAGCCCTGCCGGCGGGCCTCGATCTCCGCCGGGAACGCGATCCGGCCGCCGCCTGCCGCGACTGGCTGAGGAGCGTGGCGGCAGCCCCGTAACTCGGGTATTTCTCTCCTTCTCTTCACCCACCGGACCGGTGTCCCATGATCGCCCGCCGCACCCTGATCGTCGCCGGCGCCCTTGCGCCGCTTGCCGCCTGCTCCTCGACGCCGCAGGAGAAAAGCAACCGGGCGCAGGACCTGGTTGATGCCGCGACCATCACCGTCGACCGCATGCGCCGCGAGCGCCCGGCAATGAACGCCCTGCTGTCGCGCGCCGAGGGCGTCATGGTCTTCCCCAGCCTGATCAAGGGCGGGCTGATCTGGGGCGGCCAGGGCAGCAGCGGCGTGCTGCTGGCCCGCGACGCCCAGGGCTGGAGCGCGCCCGCTTTCTACTCGATGGGCGGGGTGAGCTGGGGCCTGCAGATCGGCGTGCAGGATACCGAGCTGATGCTGGTCGTCATGACGCCCAAGGGCATGGACGCCGTGACCAAGCGCGGCGTGAAGCTCGGCGCCGATGCCAGCGTCGCCGCCGCCTCGGCGGGCGCCACCGCCCAGGCCCAGACCACCAACCTCTCGTTTGACATCTATCCCTTCGCCGATACGGTCGGCGCCTTCGCCGGTCTGTCGCTGGAAGGCGGCTGGGTCGAGACGCGCGACGACCTCAACCGCGCCTACTACGACCGCGCCATGATCGAGCCGAGCGACATCGTGCGCCGGCGAACGGTGACGGCGCCCAGGGCGGATCGGCTGCGCGCGGCCCTCGCCGCCTGAGATCCGCGATGGCGCCGGGCACGACGCCGTGGTGGCGGCCGGACCGGCTCGGCCGCCGTCGCCAGAACCTGGAGACGCGCGGCCGTGTGCTCGACGCCACCCGCGCCTTCTTTCGCGAGCAGGGCTTCCTGGAAGTCGAGACCCCGGCGCTCCAGGTCTCGCCCGGAATGGAGCCGCACCTCGTCGCCTTCGCCACGGCAATCCGCAGACCGGGTGATACGCAAGGGCAGCCGCTCTATCTCCACACCTCGCCCGAATTCGCGATGAAGAAGCTGCTCGCGGGTGGCCTGGAGAAGATCTTTCAGCTGGCCCGGGTGTTCCGCAACGCCGAGCGCTCGGCCACGCATCATCCCGAGTTCACCATGCTGGAGTGGTACCGGGTCAACGCCGGCTACGTGACCCTGATGGAGGATTGCGAAGGGTTGCTCGCTGCCGTTGGCGAGGCGGCGGGCGTGAGCGCCTTCACCTGGCAGGGACGGCGCTGCGATCCGGGGGCACCGGCCGAGCGCCTCACAGTGGCCGAGGCCTTCAAACGCGACTGCGGCATCGACCTGCTGGCGACGGCGCCTGATCCCCTCAGCCCGTCAATCGAACTCCTGGCCGAAGCCGCGAAGCCTCTCGGCATTGCACCTCGGCCCGGCGACCGCTGGGACGATCTCTTCTTCCGCATCTTCCTGGAGCGTATCGAGCCCAGGCTCGGCATCGGCCGGCCGACGATCCTGCGCGACTACCCTATCTCGATGGCCGCGCTGTCGCGGCCGAAAGCCGGCGATCCGCGGCTCTGCGAGCGCTTCGAGCTCTATGTCTGCGGGCTCGAGTTGGCCAACGCCTTCGGCGAGCTGACCGACGCCGCCGAGCAGCGCCGGCGCTTCGAAGCGGATATGGCGCTCAAGCAAAAGCTCTACGGTATCCGCTACCCGATCGACGAGGATTTCATGGCGGCGCTCAAGCACGGCCTGCCGCCCTCGGCGGGCATCGCGCTGGGTATCGACCGGCTTGTCATGCTGGCGGCGGGTGCCGACCACATAGAAGATGTGCTATGGGCGCCGGTGTCCGGCCCCCGAGGAGACGAGTGATGGATGGTTCCCACCTGCCGAGGCGTACCCTGCGCTCCGCGGCCGAGCTGATCGGTGAAGGCCTCGTCCCCGCCGGGGCGGGCGAGGCGATCGAAACGGTCGCCCGGCGCTACGCCGTGGCGATCACCCCGGCGATGGCGGAGCTGATCGAGCACGCCGCCGATCCCATTGCGCGGCAGTTCGTGCCCGACGCCGCCGAGCTAACCACCACTCCCGACGAGCGCGCCGACCCGATCGGCGATCACGCCTGGTCGCCGGTCAAAGGGATCGTCCACCGCTATCCCGACCGCGTGCTGCTCAAGCCGACGCATGCCTGCGCCGTCTATTGCCGCTTCTGCTTCCGCCGCGAGATGGTCGGACCGGGCGCCGAAAGTCTCGACGCGGCCGAGCTCACGACGGCGCTCGATTACATCCGCGCGAAGCCGGAGATCTGGGAGGTCATCCTGACCGGCGGCGATCCGCTGATCCTCAGCCCGCGCCGGCTGGCCGAAATCGTGCAGGCGCTCGACGCCATCCCGCATCTCGGGGTGATCCGCCTGCACACCCGCGTGCCGGTCGTCGATCCGGCGCGGGTCGGCGACGAGCTGGTCGCGGCCCTGAAAAGCGACAAGGCGGTCTATGTCGTGCTCCACGCCAACCATCCGCGCGAGCTGACCGACACCGCCCTCGTCGCCTGCCGGCGGATCATCGATGCGGGCATTCCCATGCTCTCGCAGACCGTGCTGCTCAAGGGCGTCAACGACACTGCCGAAACGCTCGAAGCGCTGTTTCGCGGTTTCGTGCGCCATCGCATCAAGCCGTACTACCTGCATCACGCCGACCTGGCACCGGGCACCAGCCACTTCCGCACCACCATCGCCGAAGGCCAGGGCCTGATGCGCCAGCTACGCGGCCGCGTCTCCGGCCTCTGCCAACCGGAATACGTGCTCGATATCCCGGGCGGCCACGGCAAGGTGCCGATCGGCCCGAATTATCTCGACGGCGACAACGTGACCGACTGGCGCGGCAACCGCCACGCCTACGATCAGGCCGCGGCGACGAAAGCCTTGTAGTCGTCGGCGCAATCCTGCACGGCGGCCTTGTAGAGCCGTTCGCCGGCTTCCCGGCTCGACAGGCCGGGATTGGAGCCGATGCGGCCATCGGGGAAATTGCGCCGGTAGTCGGCTGAGTCGGTGAACGTGCCGGTCGGCGCCACCGGCGGGTCCATCGTCATCTTCCGCACCGCCTCGGGATAGGCGTACCAGGTGAGCGAGACTTCCGACGGCGTCGCATGCGAGCCTTCCGAGCCGCCATAGAGCACGCTGGAAATCGCCTTCACCTTCGACGACTCCCACCAGTTCCGCAGCTTGCACTTGATGACCGGCTGGTTGCCGGCCGGATGCAGGCTGGTCTCGGCGTAGATCTCGGAGAAGGCCGCGGTCACCGTGGCGATGTTCCCGCCATGGCCGTTGATGAAATAGAAGCGCGTGAAGCCGTGCCGGGCGAGCGAGGCGACCGTATCGCGCACCACGGCGATCAGCGTGGTGGGGCGCAGGGTCATCGAGCCGGCGAAGCCCAGGTGATGCTGCGCCATGCCGACCGAAATCGTCGGCGCCACCAGGGCATCCGCGGCTTCGCCAATGCCTTTGCCGACCACCTCGGCGCAGATCGCGTCGGTACCGATCAGGCCATTGGGACCGTGCTGCTCGGTCGAGCCGATGGGGATGACGATCCCGGTGCTCTTCTTCAGGTACTGCTCGACATCGATCCACGTCTGCTGGTGCAGCAACATCGCCCACTCCGATTGTTAAACGCCCGCATCCCTACCACGTTTGGACAGGGCCGGCCCATCGCCTGCCGGCCTTTTGGAACGTTCCATGCGCGGCGGAGGGTGCTGGCCTACCCAACGCTCAATTGCCAAACCGGCCCCTGTCCGCTAAGAACCGGCCGCTATTCGACCGTCCGCGCGAGGAGACCGCCCCCGTGAAAACCACCCGTAAAGTCAAAGAAATCCTGTCCTGGTACGAGAGCGACAACCCGGGCACCAAGGCCAATCTCCAGCGCATCCTGATGAACGGCAGACTGGGGGGTACGGGCAAGCTGGTCATCCTGCCGGTCGACCAGGGTTTCGAGCACGGCCCGGTGCGCTCCTTCGCGCCCAATCCCCCGGCCTACGACCCGCACTACCATTTCCAGCTGGCCATCGATGCCGGCCTCTCGGCTTACGCCTCGGTGCTGGGCATGATCGAGGCGGGCGCCGACACCTTCGCCGGCCAGATCCCGCTGATCCTCAAGGTCAACAGCGCCAACACGCTGGCCCGCAACAAGGACCAGGCCGTGCACGGCTCGGTCAAGGATGCGCTGCGTCTCGGCTGCGCGGCCATCGGCTTTACGATCTATCCCGGCTCGGACGACCAGTTCGAAATGATGGAAGAGATCCGCGAGATGGCCGAGGAGGCCAAGGCCGCGGGTCTCGCCGTCGTCATGTGGTCCTACCCGCGCGGCGGCGACCTCACCAAGGAAGGTGAGACGGCGATGGATGTCTGCGCCTACGCGGCGCACATGGCGGCCCTGATGGGGGCGCACATCATCAAGGTGAAGCCGCCGACCGCGGCGCTCTACCAGGATCCGGCCAAGAAGGTCTACGAGAAGGAGAAGATCGACATCTCCACGATGGCGGCGCGTATCAAGCACGTCATGCAGTGCTGCTTCGCCGGCCGGCGCATCGTCGTCTTCTCGGGCGGCGAGGCCAAGGACGAGGCCGGCCTGTTCAGCGAGATCAAGGGGCTCTACGAGGGTGGTGCTAACGGCTCTATCATCGGCCGCAACACCTTCCAGCGCCCGCGCGACAAGGCGCTCGAGCTGCTCGACAAGATCATCCAGATCTACCAGGGCAAGGCGTGAGCGGCACCGGCGGCGCGCCGCCGGACCGCTGCCGGCTCTATCTCGTCACGCCGCCGGCTCTCGATCCGGCGGTCTTCAAGGACACGCTGGCGGCGGCGCTCGATGCGGGCGACGTCGCCAGCGTCCAGCTGCGTCTCAAGGATATGGCGGATGACGACATCTGCCGCGCCTGCGAAAACCTGTTGCCGGTGACGCAAGCGCGCGGCGTCGCCTTCATCCTCAATGACCGGCCGGATCTTGCCGCCGCCACCGGCTGCGACGGCGTTCATATCGGACAGGAGGATACGCCCTACGATCGGGCCCGGATGAGCGTGGGGAGTGACCGTATCGTCGGCGTGACCTGCCACGATTCCAAACACCTCGCCATCGAGGCGGCAGAATCCGGCGCCGACTACGTCGCCTTCGGCGCCTTCTTTCCCACCGGCACCAAGGCCGCCAAGACCCAGGCACCGCCGGAACTGCTGCGCTGGTGGGCGGACATCGCCCTCGTGCCGTGTGTCGCCATCGGCGGCATCACCGTCGACAATTGCGAGCCGCTGGTCGAAGCCGGTGCCGATTTCCTGGCCGTGGTCTCGGGCGTTTGGGATTATCCGGAGGGGCCGGGTGCCGCGGTTAAGGCTTTTAACCAGGCCATTGCCCGCCATTCCGACCGTTGAAGCGGCCGAGACAAGCTGATAGGTTCCGCGCCTCTTTTCCGCTTTCCTTCAAGAAATTCGGGCCGATCCCATGAAGATCAACGGCAGCGCCATCCGCGCGGGCAACGTCATCGAAGTCGATGGACGCGTCTGGCGCGTCATCAAGCACAACATCGTCAGCCCCGGTAAGGGCGGCGCCTTCAACCAGATCGAGATCCGCGACGTCAAGTCCGGCACCAAGTCGAACATGAAGTTCCGCTCGGACGAAACGGTCGAGCAGCTGCGCGTCGAGGAGAAGGAGCTGCAGTTCCTCTTCGCCGACGGCGACCAGTTCACCTTCATGGACCAGGAGAGCTTCGAGCAGCTCACGGTCAACCGCGACCTGATCGGCGATCCGGCCGATTTCCTCACCGACGGCATGAAGGTCAGCATGCAGATGATCGAGGGCCAGGGCGTGGTCGGGGTCGAGCTGCCGCTCACCGCCATCGGCACCGTGGTCGAGGCGGATGCCGTAGTGAAGGGCCAGACCGCCGCCTCGTCCTACAAGCCCGCCAAGCTCGACAACGGTGCGCGCGTCATGGTGCCGCCGTTCGTCGGCACCGGCGAGAAGATCGTGGTCAACATCGCGGACCGCACTTACGTCGAGCGTTCCAGGGACTGACGCCTACCCGCCCTTTCCGTCTCTAGCCTTTCCGGAGGGCCGCCATGGCCGTGCGTTCGGCCCTTTTCAACGTGATGGAGCGCGCCGTGCGCAAGGCGGCGCGCAGCCTCGTCCACGATTTCGGCGAGGTCGAGAATCTGCAGGTCTCGATGAAGGGGCCCGGCGACTTCGTCTCAACCGCCGACATGCAGGCCGAGCGCATCCTCAAGACCGAGCTGGGCAAGGCCCGGCCGGGCTACGGATTCCTTCTGGAGGAAGGCGGCGCCACCGCCGGCGACGGCAAGCACCGCTGGATCGTCGACCCGCTCGACGGCACGACCAACTTCCTGCACGGCATCCCGCATTTCTGCATCTCGGTGGCGCTCGAGCGCGACAACGACCTCGCTGCCGGCATGATCTACGACCCGATGCGCGACGAGCTGTTCTTCGCCGAGAAGGGTGCCGGCGCCTTCGTCAATGACCGCCGCCTGCGGGTGTCGGCGCGGCCGCATCTCGGCGATTCGGTGATCGGCACCGGTATCCCCTTCCGCGAGCGCGGCAACCATCCTCATTACCTGAAGCTGCTCGAAGCGGTGATGGGCAGCACCGCCGGCGTGCGGCGCATGGGGGCGGCGGCGCTCGACCTCGCCTATGTGGCGGCGGGGCGCTTCGACGGCTTCTTCGAGATCGGCCTGTCGCCCTGGGACACGGCGGCGGGCATCGTGCTGATACGCGAGGCCGGCGGCACGGTGACGGAGATCGGCGGCGGCCGCGACATGCTGCAGAGCGGCGAGGTCCTGGCGACGAACACGCGCCTGGCCGAGCCGCTGGGCAAGCTGCTGCGCGATGCGGCGCCGGCTGCGGAACCGGCCGGCTAGATCTCGCGGCCCGACGGGTCGAAGAACAGGCTGGTCGTCAGGATCATGTCGACGGTCTGGCCGTCGGCGGCCAACGGCAGGAATATCCGCTCCAGCTCCTTGCAGCGATCGATATAGCTGGCGAAATGCGGCGGCCCGCGGCGCCATTCCGGCTGACCGCTGACCGCAACCGAGACGTAGGACGGGAACTGCGGCGGCGGGGAGCCGGGCTTGCGATGCGCCTCGTCGAGCCGCTGGCCGGTGAAATCGTCCCCCAATGCGTCGACCATCCGCGTGCCGATCAGCCGATAGCGGAAGCGCGGCGGCCGGCCTTCGACGTCGATCAGCATGACATGCGGCAGGATGGGCGCGATCGCCAACGGATCGAGCGCCGGCCGTCCCGGCAAGCGGCCGTCGGCGGGATGAATGGAGCGCCAATAGTCGTGCACGACCCGAATCTTCGGGTGCCAGTGCGCCGTCTCCGCCGTCATCGTGTCCTGCTCCTCGACCCCCCGTGCCGCCCGCGATGGACGGCCCGGCGTGCGCGCCGACGGCGAACCCGAGAAACCCGGATCGAGCCTGGAACTACGCCTTGCACTGAATGTGGCCTTTTTCCGATTAAGGTTCGGTTACCAGAGGGTTCGGCCCCTTGCGCCGAGCCCGCCTAAACAGTTGTTCGGTGGCGCTCCCATGGGTTAATGTCGCGATAAGAATGAAAAAGTTCCGGCATACGCGCCGATCGGGTCGCGCGCTTTGGACGACGGGGGCAATGGCTCTCGCCGCCATCGCCTTGGGCGCCGCTGATGCAGCGGCTCAGCAGCAACTTCGCGTGGCGCGCGGCAGCGTCGACGTCGACTGGAGCGTCATCGACGAACTCGACGCGCGGCCGATGACGCCGCCCCGGCTTGCCACGCCCGCCCGGCCCGGTC
>JALHMR010000060.1 GCA_022843945.1 Rhodospirillaceae bacterium
CATCGTCGCGGTCGCCCGAAAGCTGCTCGTTCTCGCCAACGCCCTCGTCAAACACGACCGTCTCTATGATCCCAATCACCAGCCCGGCTCTTGACGACCAATACAGTCGCCGGATCGCGTGACGCTGACGCGTCACTTGTCCGGGGTGACGATGTGAGGGTGAGAGGACTATAGTCGGGGCGATACCGGAGGAACGGTCATGCCCGATGATGTCGTGTCATTCGACGACCTGCGCTTTCCCTCGCTGCGCGGCCGGGTCAGCGCCTCGGAATGGGACGCCCGGGTCAACCTCGCCGCCGCCTACCGGCTGTGCGAGATGTTCGGCCTGTCGGACCTCATCTACACGCACATCACCGTGCGGCTGCCCGACGAGCCGGATCATTTCCTGATCAACCCCAACGGACTGCTGTTCGACGAGATCACCGCCTCGTCGCTGCTCAAGGTCTCGCTCGACGGCACCATCGCCTACCAGGGCCATGCCGATTACGGGCTGCACCCCGCCGGCTATGTCATCCACAGCGGCATCTACAAGGCGCGGCCGGATGCAGGCGCCGTCATGCATACCCATACGACGGCCGGCATCGCCGTCTCGTCGCTGGAATGCGGCCTGACGGCGATGTCGCAGACCGCGCACCGCTTCTACGGCCGCGTCGCCTATCACGACTTCAACGGGCCGGAGCGCGATCCCAGGGGCCGCGAGCGGCTGGCCAGGGATATCGGCGACAGGAACGTCGCCATCCTGCGCAACCACGGCCTGCTGACGCTGGGGCCGACCATCGGCGAGGCGTTCAACTACATGTACGGCCTGGAGCGCGCCTGCCAAGCGCAGGTCGCCGCCCTGGCCTGCAACGTGAAGATCAACGCGCTGTCGGACGAGGTGATCGCCAAGTCCTGCGCCATGTATGCGCCGGGTGCGGGCCGGCGCTACGGGCCGCTGGAATGGCGCGGGCTGCTGCGCCGCCTCGACCGGCTCGACCGCTCGTATCGCGATTAGCCGTGATCAATCGAGGCGGATGTTGCCTTCCTTGGCGACACGGACCCATTTGGCCGTCTCGCTGTCGACGAAGGCGCGAAACTCGGCGGTGCTCATCTGCAGCACCTCGGCGCCCTCGGTCGCGAAGCGGTCGCTGAGCTCCTTCGACTTGAGGATGCCGGTGAGCTCCTGGTTCAGGCGGGCGACGATCGGCGCCGGCGTGCCGGCGGGCGCCATCATGCCCCACCAGTTCATCGCCTCGTAGCCGGGCACGCCGGCCTCGGCGATGGTCGGGATGTCGGGCAGGGCGGCATTGCGCGTGCGTCCGCCCACGCCAAGCGCCCGCAGGTTACCGGCCTTGATGAAGGGCAGGGTCTGGATCAGCGAGCCGAAGGAAAGATCGACGCGTCCCGCCACCAGGTCGGTCAGCGCCGGCCCGCCGCCGCGATACTGCACCACCTGGATGTCCGTCGCGGTCATCTGTTTGAACAGCTCGGTGACCAGGTGCTGGAAACTGCCGATGCCGGCCGAGCCGACATTGAGCTGGCCCGGCTTGCTCTTGGCGAGGTCGATCAGCTCCTTGACCGAATGCACCGGCAGGCTGGCCGGCACGGTGAGCACGCTCGGCCCGGTGCCCAGCATGGCGATGGGCGTGAAGGCGTTGACCGGATCGTAGGGCAGCTTGGCGATGGCCGCGTTCATCGAATAGGCGGCGGAGATCAGCAGCAGCGTGTAGCCGTCGGCCGGCGACTTCGCCACCATGTCCGTTCCGACCGTGCCGCCGGCCCCGGCGCGGTTGTCGACCAGCACCGTCTGGCCGAGCTTGTCCGTGAGTTGCGCGGCGATGACGCGGCCGAAGATGTCGTTGCTGCCGCCGGGGGCGAAGGGCACGACCAGCTTCACCGGCCGGGTGGGATAGGTCTGGGCGCTGGCCGCCGCTGTCGCGAAGATCAGCAACAACCCCAGAGCCAGGCGCAGACAAGCTTGTAAATTCGGCATGATCTCCTCCCGTCCCGGCGCTTTGTTGTCGTCGCGTCTCGGGCGTTTCATCCCAATGTATCACAGGCTTGTCGGCAAGCCGCCGGTACTCCGAAGGGGTGGAGAGCACGGGGCCCGGTGATTCGTCTTGCCAAGTCGCGCGTCCCGGCTTTCACTAGGGGAAATGTAAAAAAGCAAAAACGTCCTTGGGCGATTAGGGAGTGGGTCATGCCGCAAAAGACACCATCCGCCCCGCGTTGCGTTGCTTTGGTCGGCCCGTATCTCGCCGGCAAGACCACCCTGCTCGAAAGCATATTGCTCGCCACCGAGGCGATCCCCCGCAAGGGGACGGCCAAGGACGGCAATACGGTCGGGGACTCTTCGCCGGCGGCGCGCAGCCGCAAGATGAGCGTCGAGGTCAATGTCGCCTCGACCAGCTTCATGGGCGAGAAATGGACCTTCATCGACTGCCCGGGCTCGATCGAGTTCTCGCATGAGGCGCGCACCGCGCTGATGGCCGCCGATGCGGCGATCGTGGTCTGCGAGCCGACGGTGGAGCGGGCGATGACCCTGGCGCCGCTGCTCAAGTTCCTCGACGACCGGCAGATTCCGCATCTCCTGTTCCTCAACAAGATCGACGATGCCTCGATCCGCGTGCGTGACGCGCTGGCGGCGCTGCAGGGCGTCTCGGCCCGGCCGCTGGTGCTGCGCCAGGTGCCGATCCGCGAGGGCGACACGGTGACCGGCTATGTCGACCTGATCAGCGAGCGCGCCTATCACTACAAGCCGGGCCAGGCCTCGGACCTGGTGCCGATGCCCCAGACCATGGCCGAGCGCGAGAAGGAAGCGCGCCAGGGCCTGCTCGAGAAGCTCGCCGATTTCGACGACAAGCTGCTGGAGCAGCTGCTCGAGGATACCGCGCCCTCGAAGGAGGAGATCTACAGCCACCTCGCCCGCAACCTCGCCAGCGACCGCATCGTGCCGGTGTTGCTGGGGGCGGCGGCCATCGATGCCGGCGTGCGCCGGCTGCTCAAGTCGCTGCGCCACGACGTGCCCGAGCCCTCCGTCACCCAGGCCCGTCTCGGCCTCAAGGGCACGGCCCCGCTGGCCCAGGTGTTCAAGACCCAGCACACCGCGCATACCGGCAAGGTCTCGATCGCCCGCGTCTGGCAGGGTCCGATCACCGATGGCGCCACGCTCAGCGACGGGACGACCAGCGCCAAGATCGCCGGCGTCACCCGGCTGCTCGGGGCCACGGTGACCAAGCAGGCCAAGGGCGAGACCGGCGACGTGGTCGGCCTGCTCAAGCTCGAAGGCATCGCCACCGGCGCCGTGCTCTCCGCCAAAGGCGATGTCGCGGCACCGAGCGACGCGGTGGGCGCCTGGCCGGCACCGCCGCAGGCGATCTTCTCGCTCGCGGTCAATGCCGAGAAGCGCGGTGACGACGTCAAGCTCTCGGGCTCGCTCCACCGGCTGGTGGAGGAGGATCCGGCGCTGATCGTCGAGCACAACGCCGATACGCACGAGCTGCTGCTCTGGGGCCAGGGCGAGATGCACCTGGCGGTGGCGCTCGACCGGTTGCGCAGCTCCTATCATGTGCCGGTCATCGGGCAGCCGCCGCACGTGCCCTACAAGGAGACGATCCGCAAGGGCATCACCCAGCACGCACGGCATAAGCGCCAGAGCGGCGGCCACGGGCAGTTTGCCGACGTCAAGGTGGAGATCAGACCCCTGCCGCGAGGTGCGGGCTTCAAGTTCGAGGAGAAGATCGTCGGCGGCGCCATTCCGCGCAATTTCATCCCGGCGGTCGAGGAAGGGGTGAGGGACTACCTCAAGCGCGGGCCGCTGGGCTTCCCGGTGGTGGATGTCCAGTGCGTGCTGTTCGATGGGCAGTATCACGACGTCGACAGCTCGGATCAGGCCTTCATCACGGCCGGCGGGCTGGCCATGCGCGAAGGCATGCCCAAATGCGATCCGGTCCTGCTCGAGCCGATCTGCAAGGTGGCGGTGACGGTGCCCAACGAGTTCACCTCGCGCGTCCAGCGCCTGGTGCAGACGCGCCGCGGCCAGATCCTGGGCTATGACGCCAAGGCCGGCTGGACCGGCTGGGACGAGGTCTCGGCCATGCTGCCGCAGTCGGAGATGCACGACCTGATCATCGAGCTGCGCTCGGCGACCCAGGGTGTCGGCACCTTCAACTGGACCTTCGACCACCTGGCCGAGCTGACCGGCAAGCCGGCGGAGAAGATCATCGCCCTGCGGCGGCCGGGCGAGGAGGCCAAGAAGGCCGCTTCCTGACCCCAGGCACTGGTTAACGGGAGGGTCAGGGACGCCAACGCGGCCCTCTCGCCTTCCCGGCGGACTGGTGTAGTCTCCGCGCGGACTACACCAACCCGGAACCCTTTTGCATGACTCCTCAAGACGCCGAACGGGCCGCCGAGCTTCTGGACACGGCCCGCAAGAACTCGCGACTGGTCCAGGGCCTGGATGGCGCCCTGATCGCCACCACCATCGATGAGGCCTACACGGTTCAGGCCGCCATCGCGCGGCGCCAGGGCGGTCCGGCCGGCTGGAAGATCATGGCGGTGGTGCCGGCCCAGCGCGAGGCGCTGAAGATCGACCGGCCGATCGCCGCCCCCCTGTTCAAGGCCTATGTCGGAGACAGCCCGGCGCGCTTTCAGGCCCGGAAGTTCATTTCGCCCATGCTCGAATGCGAGTTCGACTACGTGCTCGGCCGCGACCTGCCTGCCCGCCCGCAGCCCTATACGGCCGAGGAAGTGCTGTCGGCGGTGACCGTGTTGCGGCCGGCGATTGAGATCGTCGACTCCCGCGTCGGACGCGGCAAGCCGACGCCGGTGATGTTGTCCGACTGCTTCGCCAATGGCGTGCTGGTGCTCGGCCGCGTGTGCAAGGAATGGCGCGAGCTCGATCTGCGCCAGCACAAGATCTCGCTCAAGGTCGACGGGCGCGAGATCGCCACCGGGACCGGCGACAATATCCCCGGCGGCGGACCCGTCCACGCCCTGACCACCCTCGCCAACAGTCCGCCGCCCTGGGCCGGCGGTCTCAAGGCCGGCCAGGTCGTCACCACGGGATCGTGCACCGGCATGCCGCCGCTGGATGGCGGGCGCGAAGTCGTCGCCGATTTCGGCTCGCTCGGCGAAGTTCGGATCATCTTCGAATGAAGAAGAAGGACTTGGCGCGGGCCGTCGAGATCATGGCGGATGCCTGGCAGGTCGGCACGGCACTGATCGAGCTGCCCGAGGAATGCCGGCCCAAGACGGCGGCGGAGGGCATGCAGCTCCAGGACGCGCTGGCCGAGGCGCTGGGCTTCGAGCTCGGCGGCTGGAAGATCGGCTGCACCAGCGAGTACGCGCAGAAGCTGCTGAAGACCGACGGACCTTTCGCCGGCCGGGTCTTCGCGGCGCGCTGCAACCTCAGCGGGGCCACGCTCTCGGGCCTGATCTACAAGCTGCGCGGCCTGGAGGGCGAGTTCGCCTTCGTGCTGGGCAAGGACCTGAAGCCGCGCAAGCGGCCCTATACAAGGGCCGAGGTGCGCGACGCCGTGATGGAGCTGCGGCCGGCCATCGAGATCGTCGACAGTCGCTTCACCGACTGGCTGGCGGTCAACACGCCCAGCCTGATCGCCGATATGGGCTGCAATGCCGCCCTGATCCTTGGCGCGCCGGTGAAGGGCTGGAAGAAGATCGACCTGACGAAGGCCACGGCCAAGATGAAGGTCGACGGCAAGGTCGTGGGCTCCGGCAAGGGCGCCGATGCGCTCGGCGATCCGCTGCTGGCGCTGACCTGGCTGGCCAACCTGCTGCGCGAGCGCGGCGGCCTCAAGGCCGGTCAGATTGTTTCGACCGGGACCTGCACCGGTTTCCACAAGGCCGCGGAGAAGTGCAAGGTGGTCGCCGATTTCGGCAAGCTGGGGAAGGTCAAGCTGACCTTCGTCTGAGCGCCCCTTGTTTCGGCGCACGGTACTATTATATTGATTAGAGACATTCTAATCTTGCAGCGGAGCCGGCCATGAAGCCCAATCTCGGTCTGAACGACAACGCCCGCAAAACGGTGGCCGACGCGCTGGCCACGGTGCTGGCCGACACCTACACGCTCTACATCAAGACCCAGAACTTCCACTGGAACGTCACGGGTCCGGATTTTCCGCAGCTGCACGAGATGTTCGGCGCCCAGTACGAGGCGCTGGGCGAGGCGATCGACGAGATCGCCGAGCGCATGCGCGCCCTGGGCCATTTCGCGCCGGGCGGCCTTCAGGCCTTCGGCAAGCTGACCGAGATCAAGGACGCGCCGGCCAACCCGCCGACGGCCAAGGACATGGTCCGGCAGCTGATGCAGGACAACGAGACCGTGGCGCGCCGCGCGCGCGAGGCGGAGGAGACGGTCGACGGCGTCGGCGACAAGGAGAGCGCCGATCTGCTGATCGAGCGTATGACGGTCCACGGCAAGACCGCCTGGATGCTGCGCGCCCAGCTCGAGTAGTCGCGCCGCGAGCGGAGGTTCAGTCGCGCGTTAGGCGGATGTCGACCTCGCGGTCGACATAGCGCCACTCCTCGGTGTCGCGCAGGCGCGCGACCAGCTCCTCGAATGCGCCGGCATCCTCCGGCGCGTATTCGAACCAGGTCAGGAAATCGAACGGCTCTCCCAGCTCGCGGCTGTGATGCAGCCGGCGAGCGACCGCCGGGAGATACTCCAGACCAACACCGATATGGCGTGATTTCTCCTCGAAGATCGCCCGCCGCTCATCCTGGGCGAGGGCCCACCACGCCTCCGTCTTACGGATGGGGATGAGCGCGGCGCGCGTGGCGCGCGGCCGGCCAGGCTCTCCTGGCGCGCGGCGAGCGCGTTCAGCTCGTCACGATGCGTGTAGCGCGTGTTGCTGGTCAGACCGCGCAACGCCCAGCCGCCCGGCGGTGCGGGCGGCGGGTTGCGGTTTTCGAAGACCACAAGCCGTTCCACCGGCTGCATTTTCTCGCCGATCAAGGTCTTTAGCGCCGTCACCCTCCACGGGCCCGAGTTGCCGGCAAGAAAGGTGACGAGGAGCGGCGAGGGCATGCGGCCTGTGTACGTGTTGGGCGTTACTTCTTCAGATCGGCGATCACGCGCCAGGCGACGAACGTGAAATCCTCGGCCTCGCGCGGCTTGTGGCAGGTCAGGCAGGACTGTGACGGCGTGGCGCGACGCACGCCGTTGATGTCGAAGAAGGCGTACTCCCAGTCGCCGTTGCGCAGGTTGGCGGCGTAAGCGGTGCCGAAACCCCGCTTCTTCTGCTGAATGCCGATGCCGACCACGGCGTCGCCGGGCACGAAGCGGCCGTCCTTCATCACCGGCTTGCCGTCGGCCATCTGGATCGAGCGCATCTCCAGCACCAGGGTGGTGTTGTCGGGCAGCGGCTGGCCCGGTTTCGCGGCGGCAAAGGCCTCGGGATTGATGTAGAGCCGGCGGATGGTGTTGTTGTCATGCCGGTCGATGTCGCCCATCCAGACGTAGCGGCTTTGGTAGGCCGTCGGATAGTCGATCTGCTCTGGCCCGGCCGTGGCCGCGCCGATGGCGAGAACGCCCGCACCCAGGAGGGCGCCGGCCGCGAGAAGCTGTTTCATGGTCTTCATGGGCGACTCCTTACGGCTCGACCGTGACGGTCGCCGTCATCTTGGCGTGCAGGCCGCAATTGACCAGGAAGGTGCCCGGCTTGGTCAGCATCACCTGCCACTTTTCGCCGGGCTTCATGCCGGCGCGCGAGATCTGGTGGCCGAAGGTCGGCACGTAGACCCAGTGGTTCTCGTAGTCGTCGTTGTCGAAGGACAGGGTGTCGCCGACCTTCGCCTTCAGCGTGCGCGGGCCGAACTGTGAGTCAGCCATGGCCACCTTGTGGGCCTGTGCCGCCCGGGCCGGATCCAGGCCGAACCCCAGCGCCACTCCCAATCCCACGGCCATGGCGAGCACCAGGCCGAAACGCCAGTTGCCGGTCTTCATGCAACATAATTTCATTGAAATCTCCCCGGGGGCTGTCCCATCGGCCGAAAGCGGCCGCAGCCCCTCTGTACGAACACAATAGGGGAGTGGATTATTTCGCGGTCTTCACAGTCTCGCGAGCGGGGGTCAAGGCCCCGGGGGCCGCCCTCTCCGGGAAAGCGCCTACTCGGGGGATCCTAGGTGATCCAGGCGATGCGCAGGACGTTGGTAGCCCCGGGCGTGCCCAGCGGCGCGCCGGCGGTGAGGACGATCTTGTCGCCGGGGCCGGCGAATTCCTCGCGCTTGGCCGTATCGGTCGCCTGGTCGACGACCTCCTGGAAGTTGCGCACCTCCGGGGTGACCACCGGATGGGTGCCCCAGCACAGGGCCATGCGCCGGGCGGTGTTCAGCCGCGGCGTCAGGCAGAGGATCGGCACGTTGGGCCGCTCGCGCGCCGCGCGCAGCGCGGTCGAGCCGGTGGTGGTGAAGGTGACGATGGCGGCGGCGTTGATGGTATGCGCGACCTGGCGTGCCGCCGCGGTGATGGCGTCGGCGGCCGTCGATTCAGGGTCGTAGTGATCGGCGTCGAGGATGCGGCGATAGAGCGGGTCGTGTTCCACTTTCTTGATGATGCGGTCCATCATCTCGACGGCCTCGATGGGGAACTGTCCCGAGGCGGTCTCGGCCGAGAGCATGACCGCGTCGGCGCCGTCATAGACCGCGGTGGCCACGTCCGAGGCCTCGGCGCGCGTCGGCGCCGGCAGGCGGACCATCGACTCAAGCATCTGCGTCGCCACGATCACCGGCTTGCCGAAGCGGCGGCAGACGCGAAGGATGCGCTTCTGCAGGCCGGGCACGTCCTCCGGCGGCATCTCCACGCCCAGGTCGCCGCGCGCCACCATGAGCGCGTCGGACTGCTCGACGATTTCCTCCAGCCGCTCGATGGCCGAGGGTTTCTCCAGCTTGGCCAGCACGGCGGCCCGGCCGGCGATCAGCTTGCGCGCCTCGGCGATATCGTCGGGACGCTGCACGAAGGACAGACCGACATAGTCGACGCCGAGATCGAGGCCGAAGGTCAGGTCGCGGCGGTCCTTCTCGGTCAACGGCGACAGCGGCAGGACGAGGCCGGGGACGTTCACGCCCTTGCGGTCGGAGATCACGCCGCCGGTGACGACTTCGGTGACGGCGTAGTCGTTGCCGTGCTCGCGCACCGTGAGACGGATATTGCCGTCGTCGATCAGCAGATCGGCGCCGTCGACCACCGCTTCGAAGATCTCGCGATGGGGCAGGGGGGCGCGGGCGCTGCTGCCGGGCGTGGGGTCGAGGTCGAGGCGGAACTTGTCGCCGCGTTTCAGCGTCGCCTTGCCGTCGGTGATGGTGCCCAGGCGCAGTTTGGGGCCCTGCAGGTCCATGAGGATGGCGATCGGCCGGCCGGTCTTCTTCTCGAGCGCTCGGATGGTCTCGACGCGTGCCTTGTGATCTTCGTGGCTGCCGTGGCTGAAATTGAGCCGGAACATGTCGACGCCCGCCTGGAACAGGCTGGCGATCCGTTCGGCAGTGCTGGTGGAGGGCCCGAGCGTGGCAACGATCCGGGCGTGACGCAGGCGACGCATGCCCCCTTACTCTACCGCGCCCGCGCCTAGGCACAAGCGACTAACGCGCCCCCAGTCTTCCGGGCGCGCGCAGCCGCCACGCCAACCCTGCGCGCGCCAGAATTAGGGCGGGGGCAAAAGAAGTATGGCCCTGAAATCGTTGACATTGGTCAGGGTCGGTCCGGTCACGACCAGGTCCCCCAGACCCTCGAAGAAAGCGTAGCCGTCGTTGTCCGCCAGCATGGCAGCCGGGTCCCTCCCCGCCGCCCGGGCCCGGGCCAGGCTGTCCGGCGCGGTCAGGGCGCCGGCATTGTTCTCGGTGCCGTCGATGCCGTCCGTGTCGCCGGCCAGGGCATAGACCCCCGGCGCCCCGTCCAGCGCCACCGTCAGGGCCAGCAGGTATTCGACATTGCGACCGCCGCGGCCGTTGCCCTTGACCGTCACCGTCGTCTCGCCGCCGGAGATGACCACGCAGGGCGGTTTGACCGGGGCGATGCCGGCGCGGATCTCGCGAACGAAATGGGCATGGCGGGCGCCGACCTTGCTCGCCTCGCCTTCGATCGCGTCGCCTAGCGACAGCACGGCCACGTCCTGCTTGCGGGCGATATCGGCGGCGGCGTCCAGCGAGGCCTTCGGGCTGGCGATCATGCGGAACTCGGAGCGGGCCAGGCGCGGATCGCCGGGCTTCGGCGTCTCGGCCTCGGGCTGTGAAAGGCGCCTGGCGCAGCTCGCCGGCGGCTCGATGCGATACTTGGCCAGGATCTTCCTGGCATCGGCGAGAGTCGTCGGATCGGGCACCGTGGGACCCGAGCCGATCACCGCCGGATCGTCGCCAGGCACGTCGGAGATGGCGAGGGTGACCACGCGCGCCGGGTGCGCCAGGGCCGCCAGCCGTCCGCCCTGGATCGCCGAGAGATGTTTGCGCACGCAGTTCATCTCGTGGATGTTGGCGCCCGATTTGAGCAGCGCCTGGGTCAGCGCGCGCATGTCCTCCAGCGCCACGCCCTCGCCCGGCAGGGTCAGCAGGGCCGAGGCTCCCCCGGACATCAGGCAGAGCACGAGGTCGTTTTCCGACAGATGGGAACAGAGCTCGACGATGCGGCGCGCGGCGAACAGACCGGCCTGGTCCGGTACGGGATGTGCGGCCTCGATCACCTCGATCTTCTGGCACGGCGCGCCGTGGCCATAGCGCGTGACCACCAGCCCTTCGATCGGGCCCTTGGCATGGTTCTCGACCGCGCGAGCCATCGAGGCGGCGGCCTTGCCGGCGCCGACCACGATGAACCGGCCTTTCGGCGGCGGTGGCAGGAAGCGCGGCACGGCCTTGGCCGGATCGGCCGCGTCGATCGCGGCGCGGAACAGCTCACGCAGGAAATGGCGGGGAGCATCCATCGGCGCGCAGTGTTACCTGTCGTGCACGTTGCGGCAATGGGTCTCGCGAATGAGAAAGGCAGCGACGATCGCGCCGCAGACCGCAGCCGGAATGGCGGCACAGGCGAGGGCGTAAGCGTTCATCGAGTAGACGCGGATTCCGTTTTCCAGCTCGCCCGACCAGTTGAGATCGAGGAGCATGCCGGTCAGCGGCTGCAGAATGGCGGCGGCACCCAGTCCCGACATGTTGACGAAACCCACGGCCACGCCGCCGGTCTCCGGCCGGTTGTGCTCGCGCGCGCCGGCGAAGATCAGCACCATGGTGCCCGAGGCCAGGCCCTGCGCGAACAGCAGAACCTGCGCGGCAGCGGGGGGAAGCCCCGGCCAGTAAAGGACCGCGAGCAGGGAGACCAGTACGGTGACCGAGCCGACCAGCAGCGGCGGCCGGCGCTGGCCGAGGCGGTCGGAGATCCAGCCCATCAACGGGCCGCCGATGCCCCAGCCGAGCAGCAGGGTGGTGGTCAGGGTCGCGGCATAGGTGCGGTCGATGCCGTGCTTGGCCATCAGATAGGGCACGCCCCACAGCCCGCCGAAGGCCAGGATCGGCCCGGTGATGCCGGCGCCGTAGAGCGCCAGGAGCCAGCTCTGCGGGTTGGCGACGACCAGCCGCAATCCTTCGCGCGAGCGCAACGGTGCGACGTGAGTGGCGTGCAGCGTCCGTCGCTCGCGAACCACCAGCGCCAGGGCCAGCGCCAGGACCAGGCCAAAGAGGCATGCCCCGAACGAGGTGGCGCGCCAGCCGAACGCCGCGACAAGAGCACCGAGGGGCGCCTGGCCGAAGACCGCGCCGAGCAGGCCGAAGAGCAAGGTCAGGCCGGAGAGCTGCGCGAAACGGTGCGGCGGGAAGCCGTCGGCGATCAGCTTGAGGGCGCCGATCCAGGTGAAGGCGCCGCCCACACCCATCGCCAGGCGCGCCGCGTAGGCGGTCTCGATATCGCCGGCCACGGCGAACAGCCAGGCGCCCGCGGCGGTGACGGCGCACGAGCCGACCAGCGGCAGGCGGGCGCCGAAGCGGTCGAAGATCAGGCCGACGGGAAGCTGCAGCGCCGCGTAGGCATAAAGATAGAAGGCCGCGAGGTTGCCCAGCGCGGCGGCGCCGACATTGAAGTCGCGCATCAGCTCGCCGATCATCACCGAGGGCGAGACGCGATGGAAAAATCCGTAGCAGTAGAACAGCGCGCCCAGCGCCCACATCGCCCAGGCCAGGGCGGGCGTGGCGACGCGCGAGGCGGTCATCCCTGACTCGCCCGGCGGGCGATGACCAGGCCGGCGAGGATGACCACGCCGCCGAGCGCCTGCAGCGGCCCGAGCGCCTCGCTGAACAGCAGCCAGGCGAGCACGGCGGCCACGGCGGGCTGCAGCAGCAGGGCGACCGAGGAGAACGAGGCCGGCAGATAGGCGAAGGCATAGGCGATCAGGCTCTGGCCGCCGGCATGGCTGATCAGGGCCAGGCCGAGCAGGATCGTCCAGCCATAGAGCGAGGTGGCGACCAGGCTTTCGCCGGAAAGCACGGCCACCGGCACCAGCAGGATGCCCGTGACCACGGCGCTCCAGGCCATGATCGTCGCCGTGGAGAAGACCAGGCGCAGCCGGCTGACCACCAGCATGTAGGCGGCGTAGAAGGCCGCGGTGACGATGCCCAGCGCGTCGCCGAGGATGTTGTCGACGGACAGCGAGACCGAGTTGCCCATCAGCAGCACCGCGCCGGCGATGGCCAGCAGCCCACCGAGCACGAAGGCCGGCCGGATGCGCTCGCCGAACAGCAGGAAGGCCGCGGGCGTCACGAAGATCGGCGCGAAATTGGCGAACAGCGTCGAGTTCGCCACCGAGGTCAGGCGGATCGACCAGTGCCAGACCGCGAGGTCGCCGGCGAAGGTGAAGCCGGCAAGCGCCAGCAGCCACCAGTCGCGCGCCGTGGCCGGGCGCCGTGCGGCGGGGCCGAGCTGCCGCTGCTCCAGAGTCAGCCAGAGCATCAGGGCCGGGGCCGCGAAGGCGACGCGCCAGAAGGCCGTGGCCGAGGGGCCCAGCTCGGACAGGCGCACGAAGATCGGGGCGAAGGCGATGGCCACGGCGCCGGCCAGCAGGGCGGCGAGCGCCACGCGCTGCCGTGCGTCGGCAGCCGAGGGTCCTGCGGCGGTGGCGCTCATTAGGTTTGGCTCATGGCCCGGCTTATAGCCTTCCGGCCGTGCTACCGCCACGTCTGGACGGCGAATGGCAGGCTTGCGCTATAGTCGGAGCATGCCTGCTTTGGCCGATTCCACGACTTTTCTCGCGCCGGATGAGCCGCCGCCCGCCGAGGTTTTCAACGACGGCGCCGCCGCGGCAACGCTTCTGCTCTGCGACCATGCCGGACGGCGGATTCCCAAATGCTTGGGCGATCTCGGCCTCGAGGCGGCCGCCTTCGAGCGTCACATCGCCTGGGACATCGGAGCCGCCGAGGTGGCCAGGCGCCTCGCCGTGCGGCTCGACGCGCCGCTGGTCTTCGCCAACTATTCGCGCCTGGTCATCGACGTTAACCGGCGGCCCGACGATCCCACCTCCATGCCGGAGGAAAGCGACGGCACGCCGGTCCCCGCCAATCGCGGCCTGTCGGGCCCCGCGCGCGAAGCGCGCATATCTTGCATCCACGAGGTCTATCATCAGCTCGTCGCCCGGCGGCTGGCGGCGATGACGGCGCGCGGCGTGCCGATGGTCATCTCGGTCCATAGCTTCACGCCGGTGTTCAAGGGCTTCGAGCGGCCCTGGCAGGTCGGCGTGCTGTGGAACCGCGACGGCCGCCTGGCCCGGCCGCTGATGAAGCGCCTGGCCGAGCTCAACGTCTCGGTCGGCGACAACGAACCCTATTCCGGTCAGGACGCGCACGGCTACACCCTGCCGCGGCATGTCGAGAGCGTCGGCATCCCCCACGTGCTGCTCGAGGTCCGCCAGGATCTCATCGATACGCGCAGCGGCGCCGAGGAATGGTCGGAGACCCTGTACAGCGCGCTGGCGCCGCTGCTCGTCGATCCCACACTGCGCGAGGTGCAGAAACCCGAATGAGCACGCCCGAGCCCCCCTTCACCATCGGCCTGGAGGAAGAGTATCTCCTGGTCGACAAGACCTCGGGCGCGCTGGCCAATGACGCCGCCGCCACCATCGTCGCCGAGTGCGCGAAGCGCCTGGAGGCAGCGGGTCACGCCGGCACGGTGACGCCGGAATTCCTGCGCGCTCAGATCGAGGTCCAGACGGGGATCTGCCGGACCGTCGGCGAGGCCCGCGCCCAGCTGGCCAGCGCGCGGCGCACGGTGGCCGAGGTCGCCGGCGAGCACGGGCTCGCCCCCATCGCCGCCTCGACGCACCCGTTCGCCAACTGGGGCGACGCCAAGGCGACGGAGAAGGAGCGCTACCGCGCCCTGGCCGCCGACCTGCAGGGTGTCGGACGCCGGCTGGTGATCTGCGGTCTGCATGTCCATGTGGGTATCGGTGATGATGAGCTGCGCATCGACCTGATGAACCAGGCGATGTACTTCCTGCCGCACCTGCTGGCGCTCTCCACCTCGTCGCCGTTCTGGCGCGGCGAGGATACCGGCCTGATGAGCTACCGGGTCGCGGTGTTCAACGAGCTGCCGCGCACCGGCCCGCCCGACTATTTCGAGAGCTTCGGCGAGTACCAGCGCCAGGTGCGCCGCCTGCTCGATGCCGGGCTGATCGATGACCCGACCAAGCTGTGGTGGGACATCCGGCCGTCGGCGCGCTTCCCGACCCTGGAGATGCGCATCACCGACGTGACCACGCGGCTTGACGACGCGGCCGGCATCGCGGCGATGTTCCTCTGCATCCTCGGCCTGCTCTGGCGCCTGCGCCACAGCAACCAGCGCTGGCGCATCTACCCGCACATGCTGGTCAAGGAGAACCGCTGGCGCGCCCAGCGCTACGGCTACAACGAGGGGCTGGTCGATTTCGGCAAGGGCGAGGTCGTGCCCTTCGCCACCCTGCTCGACGAGCTGATCGAGCTGACGGCACCCGAGGCGGCGCGCTTCGGCTGCGCGGCGGAGGTCGCCAGCTTGCGCGCCATCCTGACCCGCGGCACCTCGGCCCATCGCCAGCGCGACGTCTATGCGCGCCACCTCGCCGCGGGTGCGGCCAAGCCGGAGGCCCTGAAGGCCGTGGTCGACTGGTTGGTGAGCGAGACGGTGGCCGGGCTCTGACCTATACTGGGACAACGATCCGAACTGCGGAGTGGTGACATGGACGATAAAACCCGCGTTGAGCTCGAGGCCGCCGCCTTCCGCCGGCTGGTCGACCATCTGCGCCAGCGCACCGATGTGCAGAATCTCGACCTGATGAACCTGGCCGGCTTCTGCCGCAACTGCCTGTCCAACTGGTACCAGGAGGCCGCGAAGGACAAGGGCCAGCCGCTCGACAAGGAGCAGGCCCGCGAGATCGTCTACGGCATGCCCTATGCCGAGTGGAAGGCGAAGCACCAGAAGGAAGCCACGCCGGAGCAGATGCAGAAGTTCCAGGCCCAGGGCGGCCCGCACAAGCACTGAGACAGTGCCGCCAGTCATGTGTCACCCCGGCGAAGGCCGGGGTCTAGACTCTTCCCCGGAAGACTGGATGCCGGCCTTCGCCGGCATGACAATTTGCCTTCTCCTCGCCGCACTCTTTGTCTTCGTCACCGCTCCCGCGGCGGCCCAGACCCCAGCCTCAGCCCAGACCGAACTGCTGCCGGGCTATGCTGATCATCCGCTTCGCGGGCCCGCCGCGGCCAAGGGCGCGGTGATCTACAGCCACGGCTTGGAGCGCTCGGCTGAGGCCACGCCCGAGATGCCCTACGTCCTCGATCCGCTCCGCGATTCGGGCTGGGACGTCTTCAGGCTGCAGCGCCGCTGGGCGGCCGACACCTTGCCCTCGTCGGCAGGCGCGCTCTACGAGGTGCTGAGGAAGTTGCGCGGCGAGGGTTACGACAAGGTCGTGCTGGCCGGGCAGAGCTTCGGCGGCTGGATCTCGCTGGCCGTGGCCACCGGCCGGGAGCCGGTGCACGCGGTCGTCGCTCTGGCGCCGGCGGCCTTTGGCACCCCGGCCGATTCGCCGATCTGGACCCATAACGCCGACGGTCTCTACGAGATGGCTGAGGCGCTCAACGCCGCCCGCACCGTCGTCTTCCTCTTCGACGGCGACGACTACGATCCCGGCGAGCGCGGCGAGAAACTGCGCGAGATCTTCGCCCGGCGCGACGTCGTCGGCGCGGTTGTCGACCGGCCGGTCGGCCTGGCCGGCCACGGCGTCGGGCTGAGCCGCGGCTTCGCCCGGCGGTTTGGCGATTGCCTCCGGGATTTCATCGAGACGACGTCGCCATCGCCGCGCTTCGTCTGCGGCGGCGAGCCACCGGTCGCCGCCCTCAACGATTTTACGCTGCCGCCGGACGCGCGCGTGCGCCAGACTACGACCGATACCGAGCCCGGCCTCAGGGCGATACTCGGGCGCTGGTACGGCGTTTATCCCAACGGCCGCGAGGTGCTGCTCATCGTCACCGAGGTCGGCCGCGACCGGGCGCGCGCCATCTATTCCTTCGGGCCGTTGTCCCGCCATCAGGAGAACCAGTCGGCGTACACGCCGCGCCGTGGCGAGTACAGCCCCGCCAGCGGCACGCTCGCCTTCACCGAGCCGCAGGCCTCGAGCAAGCTCGAGGCGCGATTGGCGCCCGACGGCCGCCTCGACTTCACCTGGACCCATCGCCAGAGCGGCGCCCAGCTCAAGGCGCGGTTGAGAAAAGTCGAATAGAAAACGTCCTCACCCTGAGGAGCGAGCGAAGCGAGTGTCTCGAAGGGTGAAGGTACGGTCGCCCTTCGAGACGGCGCTTTGGCATGGCGCCTCCTCAGGACGAGGTCAGTTTTAAGGTCGACGGCGTCCTGCAGAAGGTCGGGGCCGCCTACCGGCCCTGATCGGCAGCGCGCCAGGCGTTTCGCCCGCGAACGCCGAAGCGCGCCTCAGGGTGGCGCGGTACCCGCGAATTCGACTACATCCCCGCTATCCCCGCTATCCACAGACTGGTCGGTTTTCCTTTGCGAAACCGCCCGGGCCCGCTCTATGTAACGCCCTCGACTTTATGGGGGCTCCATGGCGGACGGCAGCGCGACCAGCAGCATTGCGGCGGAGAAGCTCAAATCCTTCGTCGAGAGGATCGAGCGGCTCGAAACCGAGAAGACCGAGCTCGCGGCCGATATCCGCGAGGTCTACGCCGAGTGCAAGGGTAACGGCTTCGACACCAAGATCGTCCGCCAGGTGATCCGCTTGCGCAAGATGGAAGTCGCCGACCGCCGCGAGCAGGACGAGCTGCTGGAGCTCTATCGCCGTGCTCTCGACACCTGACGACGGCAAGGGCGCGCCGACCGCCGCCAGCATCGGCTGGTGCGGACGCACGTTCCGCAGCGTGACCAGCGGCCCGGCCCAGCCGCGCCGCCAGCGGCTCGGGCGCCGGCGTATGCTGCTCCGGCTGCGGCGCGGCACCGCGTTCCTAGGCCGCCGGTCGGCACCTCGCTAACTGTCATCCCGGACAAGGCGCCGTCTCCGGCGCCGCGATCCGGGATCCATCGTGCCGCTTGAACCATGGACCCCGGATCATGTCCGGGGTGACGAATGGGTCGCGGGGCGCGCAACCCGCGCGTGCTTGCTTACGCCGCGCCTGCCTGCTTACCTGTGCGGACGACGGTAGCGAGGAAACGATGGTGAAAAACGGCACGGTCTTCAGCCTGTCCGACGTCCCCTTGGAGGCGCGGCTGCACGAGGGCCGCATGAAGCGCTACTCGCTGCGCACGCAAGGCGCGCAGATCGTCTTCGGCACGATCACGCCGCAGCCGCGCGACCGGCAGAAGAACCACCGCACCCCGCACGACCACCCGTATGACATGCTGCTGGTCGTGCTCGACGGCTGCATGATGCAGGACGTCGAGGGCATCGACCACCCGGTGATCGCCGGCTCGGCCATGGTCGTGCCCGCCTATTACATGCATCGCGGCTACGCGCATGGCGACAAGCCGGCGGTGCTGTTCGAGGTCTTCGCCCCGGCGCGCACCGACTACATCGACCTGGTCGACTGGCAGAAGCAGGACTATCCCGACACGGGCGCGCCCTGGGTGCGCAGCCGCGACGCCTTCACCTGGACGGATTGGACCCGGAACGATCCGTGGAAGAAGCGGCCGCCGCTCTACAAGCTGGCCGAGATGCCGGTGGATACACAGGCGCACGAGGGCCGCATGCGGCGCAAGTCGATCCGTACCCAGCAGTGTCAGGTGGTGTGGGCCGGGATCACGCCGCAGCCCCGGGGCCGGCAGGGGCACCACCGCGCGCCGCAGGACCACCCCTTCGACCAGCTGCTGATCGTCAACAAGGGCCGGCTGCGTATCGAGCTGGGCGGCAAGGAACAGGAGATGCCGCCGGGCTCGGCGGTCATCATCCCGCCCTTCACGATGCATCGCTGCCACGCGGTCGGCGACGACCCGGTCGAGCTGATGGAGATCTTCTCGCCGCCGCGCGCCGACTACGCCCACCTCGTGCAGTGGCAGAACGAGGTGTTCCCCGACCAGGGCCAGGCCTGGGTCAACCCCGAGTGGGATAGCTGGAACAGGCCGCCGGGACTCTAAAACGAACCTCATCCTTCGAGACGCGCCAGTCTTTTCCTGGCGCGCGCAGCCGCCACGCCAACCCTGCGCGCGCCAGAATAAAGCGGACAGCCGCTCCTCAGGATGAGGTGCTTTAGTTAAACCTCACCCTGAGGTGCGAGCGCAGCGAGCCTCGAAGGGTGAGGTTGTCACTCCGCCTTCAGCCCCAGCTCCCTGATCACCTTCGACCAGCGCGCGCGGTCCTCGTTGATCATCTCGACCAGCCGCTCCGGCGTGCCGCCCAGCGGCTCGGAGGCGACGGTGGCCAGGCGCTGGGCGACCTGGGGATCCCGGAGCGCCTGGTTGGCCGCGCGGTTGAGCACGGCGACGATCTCGGCCGGGGTGCCCTTGGGCGCGTAGAAGGCGTTCCAGCCGAGCAGCTTGAGGTCGATGCCGCTCTCGGCCAGCGTGGGCACGTCGGGCACGAAGGGGTTCTTCGTCGGGTTGGTGACGCCGATGCCCTTCACCTGGCCCTCCTTCATGCGCGCCAGCGACGAGGGCATGGCCTCGATCACCAGGTCGGTGTCGCCGCGCATCAGGTCGGGGAACAGGCCGGCATTGCCGGCGGAGTAGGGCACGCGGGTCAGCGACACCTTGGCCGCCTCGCTGAACATGCCGGTGACCACCTGCGCCGTGGTGCTGGCCACGCCGACCGTGAGCTGGCCGGGCCGGGCCTTGGCCTCGGCCACGACCTGGGCGATCGACTTGTCCTTGTGCTTGGCGCCGACCATCACCGCGTAGCCGGTGCCGGCGATGGCCACGATCGGCACCAGGTCGGTCATCGGCTCGAAGCCCATGCTGGCGTAGAGGAACGGGTTGCCGATATGTGTGGCGTTGCCGGTGCAGAGCAGGGTGTAGCCGTCGGGCGCCGACTTCGCCGCCTCGGCGCCGCCGATATTGCCGCCGGCTCCCGGGCGATTCTCGATCACCATGGTCGGATGGTTGAGCGTGGTCTTGAGCGCTTCGATGAAGGCGCGGCACATCAGGTCGGTCGCCTGGCCCGGCCCGTACGGCGCGATCACCCGGATCTGCCGCGACGGGTTGGGATAGGACTGGGCGTGAGCGGCAGTTCCGCTCAGGACGAGAAGACCGGCGGCGAGCGCTGTTGCGTATCGGATCATGGTGCCGATCTCTCCGATTGTGTGGTTGTGGGTCGAGTTAAGCGCAGGACTACCAGTGTTGCAAGGCGAGGGGACCGAGCGCGCAACCGGGAGTGCGTGGACTGTCCGAGAATTTCGCGGCTCTCGCCGGGGTGACGATTCGCTGCGCCCCCGCTTACGCTTGCAATCCGCTGCATCGTCCCCAATTCCATCCCGGTGGATGGTCTACGGATGGTGACGATGGGTACTGTGGTGCACGAGTTCCGGCCGAAGGCGAGCGACAGCGAGAAGATCACGATCAACCTTGGCCATGTCGACCTCGGCCATATCGACCTGCTGGTGCAGGAGGGCTTCTACGCCAACCGCACCGATTTCATTCGCACCGCGATCCGCAACCAGCTCGATCGTCACGCCGACTCCCTGCGGCAGTCGGTCGCCCGGCACCAGCTCGACCTCGGCCTGCGCCACTACAGCCGTCAGGATCTCGAGGACGCGCGCGCGCGGGGCGAGACGCTCCACATCCAGGTCCTCGGCCTGGCCGTCATCGCCGCCGATGTCTCCGCCGACCTGGCCCGCGACACCATCGCCTCCATCCACGTGCTCGGCGCCTTGCAGGCGAGTGCCACGGTCAAACAGGCGCTGAGCGGCCGCATCCGCTGACCCTCTGATCCTCCCCCAGCCCCTTGCGCCCAATTCCCTGGAGGGCGAAGGGCCCGCTCTCCTTTTGCCCGCGCACACCAGCACACAGGACTGACACACATGGACGACAGAATGATCGAGGCGACCCGCCTCACCCGCGCTGGCCGGCTGACAGAGGCGATGGACCTGATCCGCGGCGGGCTTGCCGGCGCTCCGGCGCCGGCCGCCGTTTCCGCCTTCGCGGGTGAGGTAGGCACGGCCCCCACCATCGACATGCTGCCGCCCTCGCTGGACAACGGAAACTCGTGGACCGCACCGCCAGGCGGTGACGCGCCGGCCGCCGCTCATCCCGCCATCGTCCGCAAGCTCCTCGACAAGCTGGGCCGCCTGCGCCCGGCGCGCGGGCCCGCGGCCCGCCGCGCC
>JALHMR010000061.1 GCA_022843945.1 Rhodospirillaceae bacterium
CTCGCCGCCGCGCGCCACGGCCGCGCCACCGACACGGCGATCGTCACCGTCAGCCAGCTCGGCCTGGCGCTGCCGAATTTCTGGCTGGCGCTGCTGCTGGTTCTCGCCTTCTCCATCGGCCTGGGCTGGCTGCCCTCGGGCGGCTTTCCCGGCTGGGAGGCCGGACTCGCGCCGGCCTTGGGCGCCCTGCTGCTGCCGGCGGTGGCGCTCGCTCTGCCGCAGGCGGCGATCCTCGCCCGGGTGACGCGCTCGGCGGTGCTCGACCAGGCGCAGGAGGATTATGTGCGCACGGCGCGCGCCAAGGGCCTGACCCGCGACCAGACGCTGTGGCGCCACGTGCTGCGCAACGCGCTGATCCCCGTGGTCACCATCCTCGGCCTGCAATTCTCCTTCCTGCTGGCCGGCGCCATCATCATCGAGAACGTCTTCTACCTGCCGGGCCTCGGCCGCCTGGTCTTCCAGGCCATCGCCCAGCGCGACCTGATCGTGGTCAAGGATGTGGTCATGCTCTTCGTGGCGCTGGTTGTGGCGATCAACCTCGCCGTCGACCTCGCCTATCTGGTCATCGATCCGCGGCTTCGTGTTCGAAGATGAGGGGTCGACGCGCATGAGGTGCGGCCTGGCGCTCAGCCTGCTGGTCGTGGCGGCGGCGGCGCTGTCCTTCGTCTGGCTACCCTACGATCCGACCGAGATCGACATCCTGCACCGGCTGGCGCGGCCCTCTTCCGGGCACTGGCTGGGCACCGATGCCTTCGGTCGCGACGTGCTGGCCATGATCCTGGCGGGTGCACGCGTCTCGCTCGGTGTCGGTTTCGTGGCGGTGGCGGCGGGGCTGGTGGCCGGGGTCTGGCTCGGCCTGCTCGCCGCCTGTCTCGGCGGCTGGCTCGACGAGGCGCTGATGCGGATCTCGGACGTGGCCTTCGCCTTCCCCGCCGTGCTCTCGGCCATCCTGATCGCCGCGGTCTGGGGGCCCGGCGCCTTCAACGCCGTGATCGCCATCGCCGTGTTCAACGTGCCGGTCTTCGCCCGGCTGGCGCGCGGCGCCGCGCTTTCCGTGATGGCCCGCGATTTCGTGCGCGCCGCCCGCGCCCTGGGCCTGGGCGAGGGCGCCATCGCCCTGCGCCACGTGCTGCCCAACATCCTCGGGCTGCTGTGCGTCCAGGCCTCGGTGCAGTTCGCTTTGGCGATCCTGGCGGAAGCGGGCCTCGCCTATCTCGGCCTCGGCACCCAGCCGCCCAGCCCGAGCTGGGGCCGCATGCTGTTCGACGCCCAGAGCTACCTGCACGCGGCACCCCTGGGGGCGGTGTTCCCGGGGCTGGCGATCGCCCTGGCGGTGCTGGGCTTCAGCCGGCTGGGCGAGGGCTTGCGCGACCGGCTCGACCCGCGCCGGGCGGCTTTACCATCGGTTACTTCTCGGGCATTAATACGAGCGAAGAGGTAGAGGTAGAATACTTCAGCTCATCATGCCTAAGTCCTTCACCATCCTGCTGGCCGACGACCATGCCCTGTTCCGCCAGGGTATCCGGCACCTGATTACCGACAGCATCAAGGGCGCCCAGGTGGTCGAGGCCGACGGTTTCGATTCGGCGCTCGAGGCCCTGGCCACGCATGGCGGGGCGGCGCTGATGGTCCTCGACCTGCGCATGCCCGGCATGGCCGGCGCGTCGTCGTTGCGCGCCATGCGCGACGCCTATCCGACGGCCAAGCTGGTGGTGCTCTCGGCCTCCGAATCGCGCCACGACATCCTCGAGGCGCTGAGTGCCGGCGTGCACGGCTACATCACCAAGACCGCCTTGCCCGAGGACATCGCCGCCGCCTTCAAATATGTCCTCGGCGGGGGGGTCTATGTCCCCCCATTGCTGAGTCAGGGGGCGGACGATGCGCAGGGCCCGCCGCCGGAGCCCAGCGCGGTGCATGCACCGGCGATCGACCTCGCGCGCTTCACCCCGCGCCAGCGCGACGTGCTGCGCCTGCTCGCCGCCGGCAACTCGAACAAGGAGATCGCCCGCGAGCTCGATCTCGCCGAGGGCACCGTGAAGATCCATCTCGCCGCCATCTTCCGGGCGCTCAACGCGCGCAACCGCACCGAGGCGGTGGTGCTCGCCGGCAAGCTCAAGCCGGAGGGGCCGCGGCCCCAGCCATGAGATCGGCGAGCGCGCGGGCCAAAGCCTGCGGCTCGACCGGCTTGTTGAGCCAGGGCATGCCGGCGCGCTTGAGCGAAGCCAGGATGTCGGGATCGGTCGAGCCGGTGACCAGCACCACGGGAAAGCGCCCGCCATTGGCCCGGCCCAGCGCCGCGGCCAGCTCGATGCCGTTCAAGCCCCGCCCGAGATCGTAGTCGAGCACGCCGACCTCCGGCCTGAGCGAGCCGGCGAAGCGCGACAAGGCCTCGCCGGCATCGGCGGCCAGCACCACCGCACAGCCGCGGTCGCGCAGCTCGTGGGCCAGGGCCTCGGCGATCGAGGGATTGTCGTCGACGATCAGCACGCGCCGCCCGGCGATCGGCGCCAGCGGGCTGGCCGGCAGCAGGGCCTCGCTCTCGGCCGCGCGCGAAACCGCCCGCGGCAGGTCGATGGCGAAGCAGCTGCCGCGCCCCACGGTCGAGCGCAGGCTGACCGGCGCCTCGATCAGCCGGGCCAGGCGCTGGACGATGGCCAGGCCCAGCCCCAGCCCCTCGGCCGATTTCTCGCCGGCGCGCTGGAACTCCTCGAAGATCAGCTCCTGCTTGTCCTTGGCGATTCCCGGCCCGGTGTCGTGGACTTCGACGCGCAAGCCCACCCCGCGCCGGCGCGCGCCGATCAGTATGGTGCCGGTGCGGGTGAACTTGACGGCGTTCGAGACGAGGTTGCGCAGGATGCTCTCGAGCAGCACCGGATCGGTGCGCGTGCGCAAGCTCGTCGGCACGGCGCGCACCATCACGCCCTTGGTCGCCGCCGCCCCGGTGAACTCGATGGCCAGGCGCTCGATCAGCTCGCCCACCGCGAAGTCCTGCGGCACCGGTACAAGCACGCCGGCATCGATCTTGGAGATGTCGAGCAGGGTGCGGAACATGTCCTGCATCGAGCGCACCGCGGCCTTCATGCTGGCGACGATGGAGCGCGTCTCGTCGCCCGAGACCCGGCGCTCGAGCGCCGAGAGGAACAGGGTCAGCGCATGCAGCGGCTGGCGCAAATCGTGGCTGGCGGTGGCCAGGAAGCGCGACTTGGCGCGGCTCTCCTCCAGCGCCACGGCGTGGGCCGTGTCGCGCACGCTGAGCTCGGCGCGCTCCAGGCCGATATCGATGGTCAGCGAGAACAGGCCGCGCGTGGCGCCGTCGGGGCCGATATCGGGGACCAGGTGCCCGCGCACGGCCCGCGGGCCCCCGTGCAGGAACGGCACCTCGATCTCGTAGGTCACGACCTCGCCGGCCAGGCCGCGCTTGAGGAAGGGCTCGAAGACGGCGAAGCCCGCCGGGCCGGAGGTGGCGAGCGGCGTCTGGCCGACGAAGTCCTGCGGGTCGACGCCGAACCACTCGCGGTAGCGGTGGTTGACGAAGCGGTAGCGCATGCCAGTGTCGATGTAGGAGACGAGGCCCGGGACGGAGTCCGCGAGCAGGCGCAGCCGCCGTCGGTCGAGCAGCAGGTTCGAGACCAGGGCGATGCCGACCCCCGCGGCCAGCAGCACGAGCACGGCCGCGGCGATGGCGATGCCGCGCAGGCTGGCCTCGGTCTCGGCCAGGGCCTGGCGCAGATCGGCGCGCTCGGTCACGGCGAGCGACGCCTGGCGCAGCGAGTCGCGCGCCTCGTCGAGCGCGCTGACGCCGTAGTAGAAGGCCACGCCGAGCCCGACGAGGACGATCGCCGCCCCGGCCAGCAGGATGGCCGTGGCGCTGCTGGCGCTTCGGAGGTTCATCGCCGGCAAGCCTAACGATAGCTGCGCCGGTTTTCCAACCCGTGCGAGGGGGAAAGCAGATCTATTTAGGTGTCATGCCCGGAACAGGCGCCGGGCTTCGCCCGCGCCGATTGATCCGGGCATCCATCGCGACGCTGCACCGTGGAGGGCCGGCCCCTTCTAGCGTAGGACTGGCCCGGCCATGACGAAAGTGAGGCGGGGCGAACGGCTGTTTTAGGGACCGCGGTCTTGCAAGTTCTGGGCGACCAGGGCGCCGACGATCTGGCGCAGCAATTCGGGGTCGACCGGCTTGGTCAGGACGCGGAAGCCCTGCGGCTCGGCCTCCTGCTCGGCCCGGCGGCCGAAGCTGCCGGTGATGACCAGCGTAGGGAGTTCGCGCCCGCTGTGGCGCGACAGGGCCAGGGCCGCCTGCACCCCGGTATCACCGTCATCGAGATGATAGTCGGTGACCACCGCGGCCAGCGGCCGGCTGCCGAGGACGGCGATCACCGCCTGGGCCGTCTCGCCCTCGACGATGTCGTAGCCCCAATCCTGCAGCGTGATGACCAGCGCGAAACGCGCGTTGCGATCGTTGTCGATGGCGGCGATCAGCGGGCGGGGTGACAGCGCAACGCTCCAAGGGGCCTTTTCCCCCTCCTGATTTAGGCACGCCCGGCCCGGACTAGACCACCGTCCAGGTGGCCTAGGCCAAACGGTCTAGGGGCGGCCTAAGCGGCTTCGCTAGCGCGTCTGGCGGAATTTCGCACTTGCGAAACCGGCGGTAGGGTCCGTCTCACATGAACGCGAAAGGCACGAGGACAATGGCTCAGAGAAATGTTCAGCGCTGGGACGAGATGTGGGTGAGCACCGACGCCATGAATGGCGGCGGCGAGCCTGAGATCAGTAACGATGCCTCCCCGGCCTCCTGGGAAGCGACCGTCAACGCCACCCTGGCTCGCATGCTCGAGGGCAACGACGCCGTCGAGCGGGCGATCGCCGCCCGCCTGCTGCTCGCCGAATCCTATCTCAGCCGGCTCTACCACGGCAGCGCGACCGAGCTGAGCTTCGCGCCGGCCGCGGACGACGAGTGATACCGGTGGCCGCCATGAGCGACGATGATACCCGCCCGATCGCGATATCCGCGCCGCTGCGCTGGCAGAGCCACTTCTACCGCTCCTACCTGGCGCACGCGCTGAAGAAGCTTTCCGCCGATCCCAACCCCGACGTGCAGCGCATCGGCCGCGACATGGATCATTGCCTCAACTGCCCGCACGCCGAGCGCTGCAGCAGCTGTCCGTTCGGCCACGCCGGCGATGCCCGCCTTTACCGGGCGAGCTTCTGACCGACGTCCGGGGGAGATGCGCGATGGGCGATTTCGTGGCCGAGGAACTGCTCGCGGCGATCCGCCAGGCCCTGGCCTCGCCCGATGCCTTTCACCGCCTGGCCGAGCGCTACGAGCAGTCGGTGCACGAGGGCCTCGCCCAGGGCGAGAATCCGCCCGAGGCTGGCGAGCGCTGATGCGCTTCGCTCGAGGGAGGGGAATATGGGTGAACTTCAAAGCCCCGAGCGCTACCGAAAAGGCCGAGCGCCTGAAGGCCCGGGCCCTGGCCGCCGGCACGCCGGCCATGCGCGCGGAGTTCCTGCGCCTCGCCTCGATGTACGAGATGCTCGCCAGCCGGACGCCGGCGCCCGGCCTCAGCAAACCGCCGCCGGCCGACCCGGTCCCCGAATAAGCGCGGCCTCAGGGAAGCGCGGCGGCTGCGCCGCGGCAGCCCGTCACGCCTCTTCCTTCTCGACCTTACGGTCCGGCTCTCCAATCCGCAGCCCGCCCATATACGAAGGAGGGTCGCTGGCCGGAAACGAATCCGCGGTGGTCTCATCGATCCGCTGGTCCTCCGGCACTTCGCCATCCGCGCCGGGCCGGTAGTTCGACAGCCATTCCCGGGTCGAGAGACGAGAGGGGGCGGGAGCGCCGCCCAGCACCGCCGACATGGCGCGGGCGGCCTGCGCGATGGCGACGGGCATCGCGTGATGGACCATGTGGCCAACGCCCGGCTCGATCTTCAGCTCGCTATGCCGAAGCTCGCGGTGAAGCCGGCGCGACTGCCGGGCGGGATCGGCCATGCGGTCGCCGTCCCCGGCGAGGAGCAGCACCGGCTGCCGCAGCTCGCCATAACGTTTCCGCAGCGCCGCCGCGGCGGGCACCATCATCGCGGCTTCCTCGGCGCTCGCCCGGATGGCCACGGGCCGCAAGGCCAGGCCGAGCGGATACTCCCGGCTGAAGCGGGCAGGGACCGGCAGCGGCCCGAACATTTTCTTGAACATGCCCGGCGCGGCCAGGCGGCCGATGACTGGCGATACCGTGTAGCGCAGGACGTCGCCGATGACCGGGATGGCTGGCGGCGAGAGCAGGAGCACGTCCGCGCGTGCCGTGGGATAGTAGTAGCCGCCCAGCAGGATCAGGCCGCTGACCGACTGCGGATGGTCGAGAGCGAGGGCCAGCGCTACGAGCGTTCCCCAGGAATGGCCGATCACCAGCGAGCGCTGCGCGCCGAGCCGGTCGAGCGCCTGACGGAACAGCCGGGCCTGCGCTTGCGGTGTCCATAAACGCGCTCGCGGCCGTGTGCTGTGTCCGTAGCCGGGACGGTCGAAGACGATGACGCGATTGGTCCGCGCCGCCGCCTCGATGAATCCGCTGCTGGCGACTTCTTCGATCATCGCGCCGTTGCCGTGCAGAAACACCACAGGCGGGCCGTCGCCGCGCTCGAGGTAGTGCAAGCGGACCCCCTCTACTTCGATGAAGCGCCCCGTCGGGGGATGGCGCTTCTCGGCGGCCCGCGCTTGCCGGGACGTGCGGATCGCAAGGGCGGCGATCGCCGCCGCGGATAGCGCGGTAATCAGGGCGCCGCGGCCCTGTCCGCCAACAGTGTTTTGCATGAGCCGGAAACGGCGCACGTGGGCGGGAGTTCCGGTGACGGCCCATACAGGCCTCGCCCCATGAGACACGGATGGCGGATCGGAGAGGCGCTGCTCTCCGATCCGCTCCGTTTCCTCTATCGGCTGCTGCGCAGCGTCCGGCGTCCGTAGCTGGTGGCCTCGTAAGCCTCCTGTTCGGTGACCGTCGGATCGATCGTCCCGAGCCGTCCGCCGAACCACGCCGCCAGCGCACCCAGCACCAGCGCCACGAACGACAGCAGCGCCGCGCGTGACGTCGCGCGGGCTGCGGCGTCCGCTGCCTCGATGGACTTCTGGCGGGCCGTCTCCACCGTCTGCCGATACTGCTGCTCGTAACCAGCCAGCCGAGCCCGCGCTTCGTCGGGGCCGATATTGAGCGCCCGCGCCATTACGGTCGTGGCGCGGTCCCGAGCTTCCTGGGCTCGCGCGGGATCGCCCGTGACCACGGCGCGCACGCTGGCCGTCGCCGCCTCGCGCAGGGTCGCCGGATCGTCACCACCGGCTCCAGCGCGCAGGTCAAGCTCGATGGATCGGAACGGGTCGATCGCCTGGGCCGCGACAGGCCCCGCGCCTTGCGCCGCCGTCCGGGCAATGCCGCCGGCGGCACTCATCGCGCCGCCCACCAGGGCACCGACCGATGTCGTCAGCAGCAGCCCGACCACGAGCGTGGCAAGCGCCCAAGAGGTCAGGCCGTGCCATGCCGCCGTGGTTTCCTTCGGCCTGCCCGACAGGCGTCCCGCCGTATGGCCGCCGATGAACGCCGCGATGACGCCGGAGAGCGCCCACCACAGGGCCGCGCCGAGCGAGAGGGTCGATGCCTGGGGGCTGTCGCCGTGCAGCGGATCGAGCGTCGCGGCGCCGATGCCGACGCCGAGCATGTTGAGCAGCAGTTGAGTAACCAGCGCCAGGAAGACGCCCGCCAGCACCGCACCCCAGGAAACATTGTTGATCATCACCGTGCGGAGATCGTCCATCGGCTTGATCGCCGAGACGTGCGGCGCATCGCTCTCGCCGCGCGCGCGCGGCGTATTCGGATTGTCGGTCATTCTGATTTCTCCTTTGGTGCCCGCCCAGGCGGGCCGCGTTGCATCTCTCGTGGAAATAGAAAGATCGGTTATCCACAACGGTTCCGCGCAAGGCGATTGAGGAGCAGTCGCCTATTCGAATGGAACCGCCGCTTGCGCGGCGCCGTTTGGCTTCTCTTTTGGGAGCAACCAAATGTCATTCAATCCGCTGAAGGAACGTGGCGTGCCGCTTGAGCGTCAGCTACGCAACTGGTCCGAGCTCAACAGCCAGCCCTACGACAAGGACAGCATCGATCCGTACAGCCGCTGCCGCGTCATCGTGATGAACGGCATCGAGGTCGAGGCGGCGATGTACTCGCACCAGTTCAGCCGGCATTCGGCGAACCTTGAACTCAAGCGCAAGCTGGCGATGGTGCGGCGTGTCGAGCAGCAGCAGCAGAAGGCGGTCAACTGGCTGATCCCGGGCGACGAGAGCACGCTCGAGGTGACCATCGGCTTCGAGCAGGTGGCGGTCGACCTGACCGCGTGGGTCGCGCAGGCCGAACCGGATCCCGTGATGAAGCGGGTCTACGAGTTCGGCCTCCTCGAGGATTTCGACCACCTGTATCGTTACGCCAATCTCCTGGATATGACCGAGCCGAAGAAGGCGGCAGCCATTGTCGGCGGCCTGACCGAGATCATGCCGGGCCGACCGACCATTCTCGAGCACCGGCACCCGCATGACGACCTGCGGCGGCCACTGAACCTGTATGGCAGCGACCCGCTATCGTCACTGCACGCGCTCACCATCATGTGCGCCGAGCAGCAGACGATGAATTTCTACATGACCATCGGTAACCGGCCGATCGAGCCCATCGCCCGCGGCCTTTACCTGGAGATCGGGCAGATCGAGGAGCAGCATGTCACCCAGTACGAATCGCTGCTCGATGCCTCCGCCACATGGTGCGAGAACCTGGTCGTCCACGAGTACAACGAATGCTACCTCTACTACTCGTTCATGCAGACGGAGGTCGATCCACGGCTGAAGGCGCTGTGGGAGCTTCATCTCGGCATGGAGATCGAGCATCTCCGACTTGCCTGCGAGCTGATGCGCGACATGGACCGCCGCGATCCGGAGGCCATCCTGCCGCCGGAGATGCCGGAGCCGGTCACCTTCCGGCCTAACAAGGAATACGTGCGCAAGGTGCTGGCCGAGCAGGTCGAGCTGACGGCCGACGAGCTGGAGTTCGTGCCCCTGTCTTCGCTACCCAAGAGCCATCGATACCACCAGTACCAGCAGGCCGTTCACGGCAAGTCATCCGTGCCGAGCGAAGCCGTGATCACCGAGCACGAGGCGCGCAAGGGCGGCGAGTATCGCCTGGAGAGTGAAGGTCCGCATCCCGTGGAACATCTGAAAATGGAGAACGCATCATGACCAGCCGAGCCAAGACCAAATCGCATTCCGCCACGGAGAAACCGAAATCGTCGAAAACCCGCAAGGCGCGCATCTTCGAGCTGCTGAAGGCCGAGCATGCCGAAGCCCTGGGGATGATCGAGGAGATCTGCGAGAACGGCGAGACCATGGAAGATGCCGAGCGTCTGGAGAAGTTCGATGAGTTCCGTGCCGCGCTGATGGCGCATTCCCAGGCCGAGGCGCGCGCCTTCTACGCGCCGCTCAAGGAAGCGGCCTCCGAGCCCGCCCTGGTGCTCGAAGCCGATGTGGAGCATATCGTGGTCCAGCGCCTGCTCGAGGACCTGAGCAGCCCGAAGCTCGATGCCGAGCGCTGGATGGCCCGGGCAACGGTCGTCATGGAGCTGCTGGAGCATCACATCGAGGAGGAGGAAGGCGAGCTCTTCGATCTCGCCGAATCCGAATGCGACGAGGAGACCTTGGCCAAGATGGCCGACGATTTCGAGGCCGAGAAGGAAAGGCTGACGGAGATCGTGGCCTGACGGCGACGACAGCACCGGACAGGGGCGCCCCGGCGCGCCTGTCCGGTGTCTCGCCCTAGTGCGGCAGACAATCCGCGGGCGCGCCCGCTTCGGCGAGCACGACTCAGTCTGCGTCCCCGCCAGGCTTGCCCGCTAGCCGCCTCTCTATACGCTCGGCGATGAAGTCCAAGGCCTCTGCGATTTCGAGCAGGGTGTTTATGGCGAACGGCTCGGTCATTTCCTCAGCCATCGCCCGGGCCTCTACAGCCCGCTCTCTCCAGTGCTGGGGGTCGTCCTTGAAGCCGACCCTGCGCGCGTGTTGGTGCATTGTTCTTGCCCGCGAGCGCCAACGCCTAGGGCGAAACGAGGCGAGCGCGAACCGTTGCCAGCAGCGCGTCCTGGTTGATTGGTTTTCGCAGGATCGGTCCGTCCGCCTCGTTAAGCGGCAGCTTCTCGAAGCCGGTGACGTAGATCACCTTCAGACCCTGCCGCCGCATCCGCGCCATCCGCAGAAGGGCGAAGCCATTGACCCGGTTGGGCATCACGACATCGGTGATCATCAGGTCGAGTTCGGCCTGGCCCTCGAGCACGGCCAGCGCCTCGCGATAGTCCTCCGTGGGCGTGACTGTATAGCCGGCGGATCGCAGGATCTGCGCCGTCGCGTAACGGAAGATATCGTCGTCGTCGACCAGCAGGATTCGCGCGCCGACCGCTTCCTGCGGCGTTGTCCGATCCGGCTTATCCGCGGGCGTGTCGGTAAGGTTCGAAGAGATAAGGTTCGATGACAAGGGCATGGCTCCGCTCTTGGAAGGGGCGGGAGCATGCGACGGCCCGCATTTGTCTCGGGGCCTGGTTGTCTCTCGGTCGCCGGCGCCCGGAGGGCAATCGCCAGCGATCAGTCACCCTACGCGGGGGGGCCGACGAAACAAGGCGATTCGACGAGGTTTCCGCGCATGGCTGCGGCGCGTGGTGGCGGGCTACGCGATACGGCCCCGCTACCTTACCGAGCCCCGGCCAGCGCACCGGCGCCGGTCGGCGCCCCCTCCTGCTCTTCAAGCGACTTCTCAGCCTGGGTGACGTCGGCGAGGCGGACCGGGGCGCGTCCCCGATCGCCCCATTCGTTTCACCGGTTGCCGTGCAGGACGGAGCAGATGGTCGCGCTGCAGCCGGTCTGCCTGCCCCTCTTGACGGCCCGCGGAAGCGAACCTATCTCGCCGGCCGAAAAGGAGGTTTTGCCAGACGAAGGAGGGAACCGATGCTCAGGGCGCACGCACTTGATCTCCCCGATTTTTCGAACCTATGCGAGGAACAGCCGGAGGTTCCTGTGCCCCGCCCGGCGCTCGCGGGCGGGTCCAGCCGCCGGCCGCCGGATGACGGCCCCGGCTCGGCCCAGATCATCCCGTTCCCCGACGAGCCCCGGCGCCCAAAGCCGCAGGATCGAGACTCCCTGCACCCGTGGCCCGTGGACGGCAATGGGGAGCCCGAGCCTGAACAGCCCGCACGCGATACCGCCGGCGAACCACTCTGGCCGTACTGGATGGCGCATGTCCTGACCCGCTACCGCGCGCCCGACGGCAGCGGGGGCGGCGGACCTGGCGTGTTTATCTAGTCCCACCGGGTCGACCGGGGCGCCCGCTTGCCGGCGCCCCACCGGCCTAGCGGGCCGGCACCGGCCGGCGCGCCGGAATAATCAGCACCAGCGTCAGGGCCGAGCCGATCAGCAGCAGCGCCAGGACTTCGCGCCAGCCGAAGGGCTCGTCGAGCAGGATGGCGCCGAAGCAGACGCCGACCACCGGCACCAGCAGCGAGCTGATCGAGGCGACGTTGACCGGCATCAGCCGGACGATCTGGAACCAGGCGAAATAGCAGAACACCAGCGCCACGAAGGTGGTGTAGGCGGTCGCCGCCCAGGCGAGCGGGCTGATCTGCGGCCAGTGCACGCCTTCGAGGATCGGCACCATGGCCACCATCGGCAGGGCGCCGATCAGCAGCTGCCAGCCGGCCAGCGCCACGGTCGGCAGGTTGGTGGGCCGGCGCTTCTGGATCAGCGTGCCGATCGCCCAGCCGATGGCCGCGAGCAGGACGAGGGCAGCACCCAGCGGGACGTCCGCGACGCCGCCGAAGTTACGCACCAGCAGTACGAGGACGCCGCCCACACCCAGGGCCAGGGCGATGGCGTTGCGCTTGCCGATCGGCGTGCCGAAGACCAGGCGATCGAGCAGCACCGCCCAGAGCGGCATGGTGAAAGCGAGGACCGAGCCATGGCCGGAGCCGACGATCAGCAGCCCGTAGGCGACCGTCACGTGCCAGACCGTGACGTTGAACAGCGCGGAGAGGGCCAGGCCGCGCCAGTCCTCCGGCCGCGGCGTGATCGTGCTCCCCATCCAGCGGGCCAGGGCGAGAAGGATGCCGCCGGCGACGAGGCAGGTCGCGGCGCGGAACGTCCACAGCGGGAACTCCGCCAGCGCCACTTTCATCGCCGGCCAGTTGAGACCCCAGCCGAGCGCCAGCCCGGCGATCAGCATCGGGGCGAGCAGGGGAAAGCGGGGGGCGGGGGGCACTTCTTATTAGCTCTTTCTGTCACCCTCGGGCCCGTCTTCAAACCCGATTGCCCGAGGGTCCATCGTGCCAGCGGAGAAATGGATGCCCGGGTCGAGCCCGGGCATGACACTTGAAAGAACGGGTCTTGTGGCTGGGATGACCGTGTAGAACACGGTCACTTCCCGTTCTTCGCGGCCGCGATCGGCGGAGCGAACTGCATCTCCGTATCCCAGGGGAACATGATCCAGGTGTCCTGGCTGACCTCGGTGATGTAGGTGTCGACCATCGGCTTGCCGGCCGGCTTGGCATAGACCGCGGCGAAATGCGCGCCGGGCATCATTTCGCGCACGATGCGCGCCGTGCCGCCGGTGTCAACCAGGTCGTCGACGATCAGCCAGTTCTTGTAGGCGCTCGGGTCCCTGGCCACCTCGGCCGCCAGGCCCTTGAGGATCTTGCCGGCCCCCTGCTTCATGTGGTCGTAGCTGGCCACCGAGATCGTATCGATCAGCCGGACATCGAGCTCGCGCGCCACGATGGCCGCCGGTACCAGCCCGCCGCGCGTCACCGCTACGATCCCGGTCCAGGGGCCCCCCGCGACCAGGCGCCAGGCGAGGGCCTTCGCGTCCCGGTGCAGCTCCTGCCACGAGACGTGGAACATCTTGTTGTACGGATCGGGCATCGGCCCCCCATCGACTCGCTGCCTGATTCGCAGCGCCGGGATTAAACCCGTCCAGGGAGGGCAAGGCAACCGCTGCCCACGAAACCGTCACGGCGTGCCCGGGTATGGCGGACGCTATCGGACGGCCTCCTAACCCTTTGAGCACAGGAACGGTGACGCTTGCCCGGCGTTTCTCTAACAACCAGGGCGATGGTCTAAAAGCAACGAGGTGCCGGTGAACTCCCATAAATTCGCGATCGGCGAACGGGTCGACTATCGGCCGACGATGCGTCACCAGACGGTCATGGGGGGTGATTTCCAGGTCGAATCCCAGCTGCCAGCCGACGAGCACGGCAATAACCAGTACCGCATCGAATCCCGGGTCGACGGCCATCGGCGCGTCGTCCATGAAAGCGAGCTGGCCCCGCTGGGAGTGAGCGAGAACGCGGCCTCCTAGAGCCGCGCGACGGTATCCCTAGAACCTCCCCCTGGTTCCAATAAAAGGCCTCACCTGAGGCCTTTTCCTTATTCCTTAAAAACGTGCTTCTGCGCGTATCGGGGCACTTCATGGCGACGGCCGGCAAACGCTGAGTCGTTGCTCGCGGCCTGCCCCAGCGCTACAGTTCCGGCGCTTAATAGGGGAGGGCAGGGGATGGCTCGCCGGGCAATAGCGCGGGTGGCGGCGGTCGCGACCGCCGCGAGCGTGATTTTGGCACCGTTGCCAGTTCGCGCTGATTTACTGATCTCCGAGCTCCTGAGGCCGACCGAGGCGGTGTTCATCGACCCGGCGCCCAAATATCTCGAATTGGTGAAGTCGTACGGCCCCTCCGGTTCGCCGGCATCCGGCAACGGCAGCAGCAACGGGACGGAATTCGGCGAGTCCGAGATCACCAGCCTCGGCTGCCTGGTGGGCGGATCGGTGGGTATGGGCGCGGCCATGGCCATCGGCGCGGCCAACATCAGTAACCTGATCGCCGGCGGTCTGGTGCCGGCGGCGAGCCCGGCGGCGCTCTATGCCTCGCTGTTCGGCGTGGTGTTTGCCACCTTCTGCGCCGTCGGCCAGGCGATGACGCCGCTCGCCATCTATGGCTACAAGCGTTTCACCGAGCCGTCGGAGGGTGTCGGTCCGACCCTGGTGCAGCCCCCGCGCTCCCCTGTCGTCAGCGGCTTCTATAAGATCAGCTACGAGCCGAACTGAGCCCGGTCTGCCGGGGCTCTTCCAAAATCACGCCGCGCGCCGTTTGCGGGCCCGCCGTTTGCGCGTCGCAGCCGCCTTCTTCGCTGCGGCGGAGCGCTTGGCCGCCGGCCGGCGGGCGGCGGCGCGACCGCCTGTCTTGCCGCCCTTGCGCGACGAAACCTTCGTATCTCTGACGCCGCGGCCGGAGCCGCTCTTGTTGCCGCCGCCGCTCTCCTTGTTGACCGTGGCCCAGGCGCGCCGCTCGGCTTCGTCCTTCGACAGGCCGCGCTTCTCGTAACCTTCCTCGATATGCGCCGCCTTGCGCTTCTGCTTATCGGTGTAGGCCGATTTGTCGCCGCGTGGCATGGGAACCTCCCTTCAGTCCCGTGGTGGTGAATCGCCAACGGGCGAGACCCGCACCGGTTCCCGAGGCGGCCCCGAGTAGACAAATGTCTATAGACATTTTGATTCCTTCCCCGACGAACGAAGCGCGCCATATACCTCTTCATGCCAAAGACAAAATGGCTGACGGGCCGGCAGCTGGATCGTGACGGGCTGATCGCCGCCGTGCGCCAGACGGCGGCGAAACTGGGTCGTCGGCGGGTCGGCCGCGGCGAGTTCCGGCGGGAGACCGGGATCACGCGCCACGCGGTGGAGCGGCATTTCCGCAGCTTCGGCGCCTTGGCCGCGGCCGCGGGCCTGGCTTCCTGCCGCGAGGTACAGCGGATTCCGGACGAGGTTCTGCTTTCCGAGCTCCGGCGGGCCTTCGACAAAGACGGGCCGACGCTGACTCTCACGCGCGCCGCGCAAATCACCGGCCGGGCGATGACGACCCTGATCGACCGCTGGGGGCGCTGGTCCGAGATCATCGTCGTGTTCATCGCTTGGATAGCAAAGGCAGAGCCTGGCTACCGGCACCTCGAGGCCCTGCGACGGCGCGCGAAGCTGTTACCGCCTGCGGTCCCGGCGACACGACAACCGGCGAATCCCCGGCGCTTCGGCGAACTCCTGCGCTTCCGCAGCCTGGAATACGCGCCGACCGACGAATCCGGCGTGATCTACCTGTTCGGCATCGTCTCCGCTGAGCTGGGCTTCATCGTCGACGGCCTGTCGAAGGCGTTTCCCGATGCCGAAGGCAAGCGACGGGCCGGGAGCGAATGGCGGCGGGTGAGAATCGAGTTCGAGCTCAAGAGCCGCAATTTCCGGGAGCATGGCCACGATCCGGGGGCTTGCGATCTCATCGTCTGCTGGGAGCACAACTGGCCGGAATGTCCGCTGGAGGTGCTGGAGCTGCGCAGCGAGGTGGCGCGGCTGCCCGCGGCCGAAGAGCCGCTGCCGTCGGCGCTCCCGGTTACGTCGTGCGACCCGGGGCGGGCAGCAGCACGCAGCCGTTGATCCGCCAGGTGCCGGCGAGCCGGACCATCTCGTAAGCGGCGATCATCGCCTGGCCGTCCGGCCCGACGACATGCACCAGTTGCACGGGTTGCGCGGGATCGCCGACCAGCTCGGCGAACTCGACGCTGCGCGGGCGATAGACCGCGGCATAGCCGCGCCGCACCATGGCCAGGAAATTGTCCGGATCGCCGAACATGGACTGGATGTTCGGTGTGGCAAAGCCGAAGGCGGCGGCGCCGTCGTCGCGGCGGAAGGCCGCCATCTGGCCCTCGATGACGGTGCGGATCGCCGCGCGCTCGGCCGCCGGCAGGTCGACCGGTGCCTGGGCCAGGGCAGGCGACCAGCCGGCGATGAAGACGACCAGGGCAAGCAGGCGCAGGGCGTTCATCCGCGCATCATACCAAAGAAAAAGGCCGCTTCCGAAGAAGCGGCCTTTCTTGTTGCGGTCCCGGCTGCGGGTCAGCGCACGTAGAGGTGGACCTCGTTGGTCTGGGCCTGACCGCTGGTCGAGGCCGAGAGCGAGACGCGGTTGGCCGGCAGGCCCATGTCGGTGAGCGAGCGCATGACCGTTTCGGCCTGGCGCTTGGCGTTCGACGAGGCGAGAGCGACCTGCGCCTGGCTGCCGCGCCCGGGGCTGACGGCGACCAGATCGAAGACCGCCTCGGGACGGCGCTCGATGGCCCGGCTGACCGCGGTGTAGAGCGCCTGCTCGTAGGCCGGGTTCGGGCGGTCGAAGCGGATGACGACCAGCGGGCGGTTGCCGGCGGCGGCCCCTTGCGGGTTCGGTGTCGCGGGCGCCGAGCCGGGCGCGGCGCCGAGGCGCGAGGCCGAGCCGTCGGCCGGCGGCACGGCCGCGAAGGCGCGGTTGCCCAGGCCGGTGCCGTAGAGCTCGCCGTTCTTGATGGCGGTCGACAGCGCGGTGAGGTTGGAGCGCTCGCGGCTGACATAGGAGGACTGGCGGGCCACGTCCTCGCTGAGCTCGTTGAGCAGGCGGTCGATCGAGACCACGGTGCGGTTGACCTCGTCCTCGAGCGTGGCGAGAGCGCGGTGGTCTTCCTCGACGGCGCCCGAGAGGCTGTAGGCGGCGCGCGTCGACTCAAGGAGGAAGGCGGCGGTCGCGGCATCGGCGGCGACCTGGTTGGAGAGCGCCGACATGCGGCCGATATCGGCGCTGAAGCGGTCGAGCTCGGCGCTCGCCTGGTTCCACTGGCCCTGCAGGATCGGGTTGCCGGGCGTGGTGCCGACCTGGAGGCGGGCGTTGATCGTGCCGATCAGCGCCTGGTAGCGCTGCGCGGTCTGCGCGTGCTCGCCGCGGATCTGATTCATCGCCTGGCTGCGCGTGGCGACCGAGGCGCCGAGTTTCTGCACGTCCTCGCGCATCGTCATGGCGCGCCGGCCGACCTCGGTCATCAGGCCGGGCTGGAGCGGCGCCTGCGCCGTCGCCGGGCCCATGCCGGTGGTGGTCGAGCCGGGGGCGGCGGGTGACAGTGTGGGCTGCGGGTTACGCTCGGCGGCCGACGGCGGCACGCTCTGGCTCTGGGCGATCTGCGTGCCGCGCGGATCGCCGCCGGTCAGCGACGGCCACAAGGCTTCCGAAGCGTAGGAACATCCGGCAAGCATCAGCGCCGTGACAGCGCACATCCCCGTCGTCCGGGCCCCGCGCTTGATCTCGTGCCATGCCCGATGTCGGCGAGTCATCCGGCGAACGCCGGAACTCTCCGCTGAAACAACAACATACATACCAGGTGCCCCACCCTGCCTGAGTCCCGGGATGGTAACGAGTCCGCCACCGGCGGACAAGGCAGGAATTGGCGAAATCTCCACAGCGTGGCGAATGAGCCACGGCGGGCCCGGAACGCGGTAACCACTGGCGTTGACGCAGGGCCGAGCGGCCTCGCATGGCCGCTTGCATGGTTTGGCGCTCTTCAAGTAGTGTCCCGCACCTTTTCCAGCCGCCCTCGCGGGGCGGCCGGTTCAGCGCGCCCGTAGCTCAATGGATAGAGCATCAGACTACGGATCTGAGGGTTGGGAGTTCGAATCTCTCCGGGCGCGCCATTTCTCTCCGTCGGTTTTAGGGCGGACCCTTACCTCGCCTGCCGTCCTCGCCCCCTCGTCAGACGCCTTCGGCGGGGCTGACGACGCCCCCACCTTGTCCGCTAACCGCGATGACAAGGAGGTGGCCGTGACGAACTGGCTCCTGCGCGGCATCGTCGCCGGCCTGGCGGCGGTCCCGCTCCATATCCTCAGCCTGCCGGCGGCCCCGCCGGAGAATCCCGACCCCAATCTCTCCCAGTGGTTCCGCAGCCTGACGCAGCCCGGCAGCGGCGCCTCGTGCTGCGACCTCTCCGACTGCCGGGGCACGAGTACGCGCATCGGGCCGGACGGCTACGAGGTGCTGATCTCGGCGCCGACCTTCCCGGTCAGCGGCGACCAGTGGGTGCGCGTACCGCCTGAGCGCATCCTGCAGGGCAAGGACAACCCGATCGGCCGCGGCGTGGTCTGCTGGACGCCGGGCAAGGGCGTGATCTGCTTCGTCAAGCCCGCCGAGGCCTGACACCCCGCCGCCATTCCGCCAATCCAAGCCTCCCGTGACAAATTTGGGACGCCTCCTTGTGGCTTCAGACGCCGGTTTGATCTGGGTGCTTCGCTTTCCTACATGCCTTACGGCGTTACCCTGTAGCGATCGGGCAGGTGTTAACGTTTCGCGGATTTCATCGAGGAGGGTTTCTCATGCGTTACATGATGGTGCTGGCCGGAGTCTTGCTGCTCGCGGCATGTTCGGGCGGCGAGAAGCAGATGGGCCGGGCCGAGCCAGGCGGCTCGTTCCTCGACCCGCTGTGCATGCCCGACGGTTCAGTCGTGTACTACGAATACGCCAACCGCGCCGGCCAGTATGACGAGGTGACGGCGAGCAAGGCCAACTGCGCCTGGAACAAGCCGAAGGCGGCGCGCTGAACCTTCTCCGGTAGGCCCGCGGGGATCGCTCCCCGCGGCCGACCGGCGCAAGCCAGGGGGCGAGGGAGCCTTGGACTTTGAAAGTTAAGGGGGGGCTCGAGATGCGTTTGCTGATTGCGCTGCTGCTGCCGTTCGTATTGTTCTTCACCATCGGTCGGCCGATCGCCGGTATCATCTGCCTGATCCTGCAGTTGACGCTGATTGGCTGGGTGCCGGCGGCGATCTGGGCGGTTTATTCGCTAAGCCAGTATAATACCGACAAGAAGCTGGCCGACTTCGCCGCCGGTCGGCGCTGACCGACAGCGCAGGGGAGAACTCCGATGCTCAAGAAGATCCTGATCGGCGTCGTGGTGCTCGTCATCCTGGCGGGCGGCGGCGCCTATTTCCTCTATTCGAATCTCGGCTCGATCCTCAAGGCGGCGATCGAGAAATACGGCACCGAGGCGACCCAGGCCCCGGTCTCGGTCAGTTCCGTCACCCTGTCGCCGACCGACGGGGCGGGCAGCATCGCCAAGCTCACCATCGGTAACCCGCCGGGCTTCACCACGCCGCGCTCCTTCGAGATGGGTGAGCTCAAGCTCGCCGTCGACATCCGCACCCTGACCTCGAACCCGGTGACCATCCGCGACGTCACCATCCTGGCGCCGCAGATCACCTACGAGCGCGGCCAGCGCGGCGGCAACCTCGAGGCCATCCGCGACAACGTGCAGAAATATGCCGGCGCCCCCGAGGGCAAGGGCTCGTCGGGCGGCTCGGGCGGCGGGACGCCGGCCAAGAGCGAGCAGCCCGAGAAGAAGGTGATCATCGATAACCTCTACGTGCGCGACGCCAAGATCACCATCAGCGCGCCCGGCCTGCCGGCGCTGGGCACGCGCACGCTGGACGCGACGCTGCCCACCATCCATCTCAAGGACATCGGCAAGGACAAGGGCGGCGCCACGCCGGCCGAGGTCGCCTCGCAGGTGCTCGGCGCCATCGCCAACGAGGCGAGCAAGGTGGCGGTGGCCAGCCTGCAGCGCTCGCTGGGCAACCTGGGCGGCGCGGCGCAGGAGC
>JALHMR010000062.1 GCA_022843945.1 Rhodospirillaceae bacterium
AGGGTGAGCTTGGGCAGCACATAGAGCTTCAGCGATCGCGTGCTCCCGCCCAGGGTCGCGGAAACCTCCAAAGGCGGCTCGTCCGGCTTCGTGATCCGGGCAAGCGACACCGCGCGGCCGTCATCGTCCGCCTGCCCCCCCGTCCACACCACGCCGGCGGCGGCTCCGGGCGGAACCGTCACGGCCCGCACCATCACCCGGCCATGTGGGTCATACGTCGCGACATAGCTATCGTCGACGCCCGAAAGCGGCTGGGCATTGCTGGCCTCGAGCCGCTGGAGCGTGCCATCCTGCACGCCCGCGGGCATGGCGTTCAACGCCAGCTCATATTGGGCAGCAGGCTGCTGACTGCGTCGCGCGATCCGGTTGGCGAGCGTCACGACGTCGGTGTTGAGCGGCCCCGGCTCCTGACCGCCGTAGTAGTTGCGGACGATGAATGCCGGCCATCCGCCCGGTGGCGCCAGAACCGGTCCCAGGCGGTTGTGCGCCTCGGCTGTGCGAACCGCCTCCGTGGTCGTGTAGACTCCATCGATAAGCTGGGACGCACCGATGTTGCGGTTGATATCGGCGGCCAGCGCATCCAGCCCGATCGTGCTTCCCGCGATGTAGATCACGGTGAACGGATCGTAGTTCGCATCCTGAAGGTTCACCGTGACGGGCTCTGCCAAGCCGTAGCGGCCTGCGACCACCGGGTCGGCAAGATTGATGCCGGTGCGCGTCTGGAAAAGCTTGTACGCAGTCGGCACAGCCGAACGATCCTCGGGTGTCTTGGCGCCGATCAGCACCCATTGTCCGGCATGGCCGGGGATACGTCCGGGTGTTTTCACGCCATTGACCCAGGTCTGGATGAACGACACCCGCGCGACGAGAACGCTCGTCGTGCCGTCGGTCGTACGCGCGTAGGGAACGATCAGGAAGGAACCGGCCATGGATATTCACGTCCTTGGTTGAACGCTGCCGTAAAGACGCCGGTACGCCCTTCACGTGAAGGCCAATATTCTCCGCTAGCCGTCGAACGGCCGCGCCCGGCTCAGCAGGGCCGCGTATTTGTAGTCGTAGATATACCCGTTCCATTGAAGGGCTCTAGGCTCGGGAGAGTAGGCCGGATCGTGATGATTCTTGCCGATGTCCACGACCCACCCGGTGTTCGTCAGCCGCGCATCCGCCTTCCAGCCCCACTCGACGGTTTGCAGCGGCACCCAGCAGGCGTGGAGGCTCTTGTCGCTCTTGAAGACGAGCGTGGTGCGGAATTGTTCGTCGACGACGATCCGCCGGTCCTCGGGTTCGATTTTCACCTTCGGGTTGTCATTGAACAGGAAGGTCTGCCCCGCCGCGACCGTGCTGTCTCCATAAAGATAGGTCTGGGCATCCCGGGTATTGTCGAGCACGAATTCATTGCCCGTGGTGAGTTGCACGACACCTTGATCGACGTGCACCTGGCGGGTCGATTTGATGAGCGAGATCACGGCGAGATCGCCGCTGGATCCGTCCTGGCAATGCGCCTCAAAGGCAATCGTGATAGCGGGAACGTCGACGCCGGCCTGGAGGAGCATGGACTGGCCGCTATAGTCCACGACACCGGGCCGGGGGGCCGCGGTGATGACGGGGGTCGTGACCGGCGTTGGCGCCAACGCATAGAAGCTCTCCTCCGGCCCGTAGAAGTGATTCCATCCCGAATAACGCAGGTATCCTTTAAGCATCTCCCAGGCATGGGGCCGGCTCAGGGTGACCGCGACAGGATTGGTTTGCTCGACGGTCAGCGGCAGCCAGCGTCCGGACTGCGGGCTGCCGGCAAATCCGCCGCATGGCACTCCCGTCATCGAGAACAGCCAGTTTGTCATCGGAGCGGGCATGGGACGCGGGTCTTGCTCGGCTAACTCCCGCAACGTCCATTCGAAAGGAACCCCGGCATCCACGTAGTAGGGCATGGCTGTCTCTCACGAAGGGTGCGCCTGGGCGCGCCGCTAGCAGCCGCGCGGCATCCCGCTCCCGGCTGGGACCGCACGAAGACAGTCCTAAGGACGCGGAGCACGACGGCTCTGTGAACAAGCGAGAGAAATCGCGCAGGTAAGGGCCGCCTTCGGAAAAGGCCCGAGAATCTTCGGCTTTTGGAAGTGGCGTCCCCTAGGGGATTCGAACCCCTGTTACCGCCGTGAAAGGGCGATGTCCTAGGCCTCTAGACGAAGGGGACTGGAGGCGCGGCCCGTTGATTATACGGCGCGGCCGGCAAAAGCAAGCCGCCGTCAGACCCCGGCGATATCCTCGAAGCGGATGGCGTGGCGGCGCAGCATGGCGTCGAAGAATAGCTGCCCGGAGCGCCCGGCCGGCATGCGCATGCCCTCGACCTGGGCCGGCACGGCCTCGAATACCTCCTGCCGGATCATGCGGTTGGGACCGCTCATCGAATCCGTGGCCAGCTGCACCTCGCAGGCGCGCTGCAGCGTCCAGTAGAGGTTCACCGCCTGCGGCACGTGCGGCCCGACGACCAGCAGACCGTGGTTGCGCAGGATCAGCACCGGCTTGTCGCCCAGGCTGGCCAGCAGGCGCGGCCGCTCGCCCTCGTCGGTCGTGATGCCCTCGAACTCGTGGTAGGCGATCTGCCCGTCGAGCATGGCGCCGTAGAAATTATGGCGGCTCAAGCCGCCATCCTTGCAGGCCACCGCCACGCCCGCGGTGGTGTGGGTATGGATGACGCAGTGCGCGTCCTCGCGCGCCGCGTGGATGGCGCTGTGGATGACGAAGCCGGCGCGGTTGATCGGATAGGACGAGCCGTCGAGGATGTCGCCGGCCAGATTGACCTTCACCAGGTTGCGCGCCGTCACCTCGTCATAGTTCAGGCCGAACGGGTTGATCAGGTAGTGATGGTCGGGCCCGGGCAGCCGCAGGGTGATGTGGTTGTAGATGGACTCGGTCCAGCCCAGCGCCGAGAACAGCCGGTAGCAGGCCGCCAGCTCGAGCCGCTCCTGCCACTCGACCGCATCGACGGCCGGCGGCCGGTGGCGCGCCAGGGATTCGACTGAGGACATCGTCATCTCCTCCGGTCAGGGCTGAATGTAGACCGTCTTCACCGTGGTGTAGAACTCGGCCGCATATCGTCCCTGCTCGCGCGGCCCGTAGCTCGAGCCCTTCCGGCCGCCGAACGGCACGTGGTAGTCGACGCCCGCCGTCGGCAGGTTGACCATCACCATGCCGGCCTGGCTGTGGCGCTTGAAGTGGCTCGAATGCTTGAGCGACGCCGTGCAGATGCCCGCCGACAGGCCGAACTCGGTGTCGTTGGCCACGGCCAGCGCCTCGTCGTAGTCCTTGACCCGCACCACGCTGGCCACCGGCCCGAACACCTCCTCGCGGTTGATGCGCATCGCGTTGGTCGTCTCGGTGACCAGCGCCGGCGACAGGTAGAAGCCCTCGGTCTCGCGGTTCAGCCGCTCGCCGCCGAAGACCTTGCCGCCTTCCTTGCGGGCGATCTCGATGTAGTTCATGTCCTGATCGAGCTGGCTCTGGTCGACCACCGGCCCAATGTCCGTGCCGGGCTTGAGCGCGTTGTCGATCTTTAGCGCCTTCATCTTCTCCTTCATCGCCTCGACAAATTTGTCGTGGATGCCGCTGGTGACCACCAGCCGGCTGGAAGCCGTGCAGCGCTGGCCGGTGGAGAAGAACGCGCCGTTGACCGAGACATTGACCGCCGTCGCCAGGTCCGCGTCGTCGAGCACGACCATCGGGTTCTTGCCACCCATCTCGAGCTGCACCTTCTTGCCGCTGGCCACCGCCTTCTGGGCGATGGCGCGGCCGGTCGCCACCGAGCCGGTGAAGCTGACCGCATCGACCTTCGGGCTGGCGAGCATCTTCTCGCCGACCACCGAGCCGCGGCCCATGACCAGGTTGAGCACGCCCTTGGGCAGGCCGGCCTCGATCAGGATATCGACCAGCGCCCAGCCGCAGCCGGGAACCAGGTCCGCCGGCTTGAAGACCACGCAGTTGCCGTAGCAGAGAGCCGGCGCGATCTTCCAGGCGGGAATGGCGATGGGGAAATTCCACGGCGTGATCAGGGCCACGACGCCGATCGGCTCGCGCGTGATCTCGACCTCGATGCCGGGGCGCGTCGAGGCGATCTTCTCGCCGCTCATCCGCAGCGCCTCGCCGCCGAAGAACTTGAAAATCTGCCCGGCGCGGGTCGCCTCGCCGATGCCTTCCGCCAGGGTCTTACCTTCCTCGCGCGACAGCAGCTTGCCGAGCTCGGCCTTGCGGGCGAGGATCAGGTCGCCCGCCTTGTCGAGGATGTCGAAGCGCTGCTGGATCGGCGACAGGCTCCAGGTCTTGAAGGCGTCGCGCGCTGCGTCGATCGCCTGCTCGGTCAGGGTCGCGTCAGCCTGCGCATATTCGCCGACCAGATCCTTGATGTCGGAGGGGTTGATGTCGCGGGTCACCGTCTTGCCCGCCACCCACTCGCCGCCGATGTAATTCTGCTGAACCATGCTGCCGTGCTCCTGCTAGTCCCCTCCCAGGGGCCGCTAAGATCGCAGCGCCGGCGGCGGTTTACAACCCCGCCGGCGCCCCCTACAACCGGCGCATCGTCCCACGGCCAAGGCTCACCTATGTATCGCCCCAATACGCTTAAGAAACGCCTGCTGAGCGGCGGCAAGGTCCTGGGCTGCTGGGCGACCCTCGGCCACCCGCATGTCTGCGAGATCCTGGCCCTGGCGGGCTACGATTTCCTGCTGGTCGACCAGGAGCACGGCATCGGCGAGCCCTCGATGCTCATCCCGATCCTGCAGGCCGTCTCGGCCACCCCGGCCACGGTGGTGGTCCGCGTGCCGGCCAACGATCCGGTCTACCTCAAGCGGGTGCTCGATGCCGGCGCCGAGGCGGTGATGATCCCGGGCATCGACACGGTCGAGGACGCCAAGGCGGCGGTCGCGGCCTGCCGCTACCCGCCCCTGGGTCGCCGCGGCTCGGCCACCGGCTCCATCCGCGCCGCCAATTACGGCATGATTAGCGCCGACTACGCCAGGACCGCCGCCGACAACACCCTGGTCATCTGCCAGATCGAGAGCGCCAAGGCGGTCGACAACGTGGCCGCCATCGGCGCGGTCGACGGCGTGGACGTGCTGTTCCTCGGGCCGAACGACCTGTCGGGCAGCATCGGCAAGCTCGGCCTGTTCGACGATCCTCAGGTGCGCGAGCTGCTCGCCCGCGCCGAGGCCGGCATGAAAAAGACCGGCAAGGCCCTGGGCGCCATTCCCCATGCCGGCCGGAGCTGGCAGCAACTCCTGGAAGCGGGCTACGCTATGATGACCTGCACCAGCGATGCCCGGCTCCTGCGCGAAAGCCCCGAGATGAAGGAATTCCGGGCCAAGTACGGCTGACCCGTCCGGCTAAGCGAGGACACCATGGCCATCATCAACCGAATTGCCGCGTTCCACGACGACATGTCCGCCTGGCGGCGCGAGATCCACGCGCATCCCGAGACGGCGTTCGAGGAGTATCGCACCTCGGATTTCGTCGCGGCGAAGCTCAAGTCCTTCGGCCTGGAGGTCCATCGCGGCCTGGCCGGGACCGGCGTGGTGGCGACCCTGAAGCGCGGCGACGGCCCTTCCATCGGCCTGCGCGCCGACATGGACGCGCTGCATATCCACGAGGCCAACGGCTTCGCCCACAAGTCCCAGAACCAGGGCAAGATGCACGCCTGCGGCCATGACGGCCACACGACCATGCTGCTTGGTGCCGCGCGCTATCTCTCCGAAGCCGGCAAATTCAAGGGCACGGTGCATTTCATCTTCCAGCCGGCCGAGGAGAACGAGGGCGGCGGCCGCAAGATGGTCGAGGAAGGCCTGTTCAAGCTCTTCCCCGTCGAGCAGGTCTACGGCATGCACAACTGGCCCGGCATGCCGGCCGGCCGCTTCGCCGTGCGCGCCGGGCCGATGATGGCGGCCTTCGACATCTTCGAGATCATCGTGCGCGGCCGCGGGGCGCACGCCGCCATGCCGCATACCGGCATCGACCCCGTCGTCACGGCGGCGCAGATCGTCACCGGCCTGCAGACCATCGCCAGCCGCGGCACCCATCCGGTCGACGCGGCCGTGGTCAGCGTCACCCAGATCCATGCCGGCGATACCTGGAACGTCATCCCGGCCGAGGTGGTCTTGCGTGGCACCACCCGCTCCTTCCGGCCTGAAGTCCGGGACAACATCGAAAAATCGATCCCGCGCATCGCCGAGGGGATCGCCGCCGCGCACGGCGCCACGGTCAGCGTGCGCTACGAGCGCCGCTATCCGCCGACGATCAACGAACCGGGGGCGACCGAGATCGCGGCGCGCGCCGCCACCGACGTGGTCGGTGAGGCCCAGGTCGAGCGCAACCCCACACCGACCATGGGCGCCGAGGACTTCGCCTTCATGCTGGAGCAGAAGCCCGGCTGCTATGTCTGGATCGGCAACGGCCCGACCGACAACGAGCGCGTGCTGCACTCGCCGCATTACGATTTCAACGACGAGGTCCTGCCCATCGGCGCGTCCTACTGGGCGCGGCTGGTCGAGACGACGCTGGCCGCCTAATGAAGCTGCCGCCCCGCGCCGCGGATTGCCATCTCCACGTCTTCGATCCCGATCGCTTCCCTTATGATCCGGCGGCCAGCCCGCGCCCGCTGAAGGACCCCGGCACGCCGACCCAGTTTCGCGCCGTGATGGACAGCCACGGCATCACCCACGCGCTGCTGGTCAGTCCCTGGACCGGCTACCGCTTCGACAACCGCTGCACCATCGACGCCGTGCGCCGCTCCGGCGGGCGCTTCCGGGGCATCGCGCGGCCCAGCCCGCACGTGTCCGACAAGGAGCTGCGGCAGCTCAGGAAGGCGGGCATGCTGGGCATCCGCATCGACCTGCTGACCGACGGCATGCCGGTGCTGGCCGGGCCCGAGGGTCCGCGGCTTATCGCGCGCATCCATGATCATGGGTTGCTCGTCCAGATCCAGTCCGAGAAGGACCTGCTCGCCGAGGTCGCGCCGATCCTGCGGGAGTCACAGGCCCAGATCGTCATCGACCATTGCGGCCGGCCGGATCCGGCCAAGGGCCTCAACCAGCCCGGCTTCAAGGCACTCCTGCAATTGGCCGATACCGGCCGCGCGGCGGTGAAACTCTCCGGGCCGTTCCGCTTCTCGCACGAGGCCTTCCCCTATCGGGACGCCGATCCCTATCCCAAGGCGCTGCTGCGCGCCTTCGGCCCGGAGAATTGCGTCTGGGGCTCCGACTGGCCGTTCGTGATGCTCGACTCCCGGATCGACTACGGCCCGTGTCTCGACGCGCTGGAACGCTGGGCCCCGAAGGAAGCCGACCGGCGTTGTATCCTATGGGATACGCCCAAACGCCTGTTCGGTTTCGCCAGCCGCTAGGGCCGCACCGCCGGCGCCTCGATCGGCAGGCCGCGGGCCCGCCACATTAGGTAAAGCGCCAGGTCGACGTATTCCGGCGCGCCGTAGGCATAGGTCTCGGCGCGCAGGCCGATCAGGCAGTTGCGCAGGCGGCGCTGCAGCGAGCCCAGGGTCTGCCATTCGAGGCGATACTGCGGATAACCGGTGGGATGGGCCTGCGAGATGGTGTTGCCGGCCAGGTGCTTGTCCCACAGCTCCTCGTGGCACTGCGCGCAGCTCAGATTGAGCTGGCCCTGGCGGCGCTCGAACAGGGCCTTTCCCGCTTCGAGAAAGGGTTTCAGGCGTTCGTCCTTGGCGACAACGTCCTCGATGGGCAGCGAGCGCGACTGGCGGGCGATGAACACCGTGAGGGCGTTAAGCTCCCGGCTCTCGCGGGCCAGGGCCGGCGCCTCCTGGCGGTCGACGCGGCACTGGTTGATGCGCTGCTCCAGGTCGATCGGCCGCCCCGCTTTGTCATCGAAGGCCGGATAGCGCGCCGCGACACCCTTCATGCTCTCCGCCGCGTCGCCGTGGCAGCCGGCGCAGGCCTTGCCGGCGCTTCCCGCCGGGCGCGCCCATAGCGCCTCGCCGTCGAGCACCCAGAGCATGCCCGGATTGGCCATGTCGTCGTCCTGCATGGCCTTGGTCGTGGGGCCCAGCAGCTCGTAGCCGGTGCGCCGCTCACCCGGCGGCGCTTGCGCTAGAGCGGCGCCCGCCGTGGCGGCGACGACCAGCGCCGCCAGAAAGCCACGCGGCCGTCGCCTCATTCGACCTGGATCTTGGCGGATTCCTTGACGGAAAATCCGTTGTCGCCGGTCCACTGGAACTCGAGCGTGCCGCTCTCGGTCGCCAGCGTGTGGAAGGTCAGGAACGGGTTGGCGGCCATCGCCGGGAACATCTCGCAGGCGAAGACCTCGGTGCCGTTATAGAGGCACTTGAACGAGGTGATGATGTCGCGCGGCAGCAGCACGCCCGACGAGTTCGGGCGGAAACCCGTCTCCATCACGTGCTGGATCAGGGCCTTGATCTGGACGACCTCGCCCTTCTTGGCCTTCGGCGGCACGCTGATCAGGGCACGGCTCATGGCGTGTCCTCCAGGCAGGCACCCTGCGTGACGATGACGTTGGCGCTGTGCGAGCGGAAGGAGCCGTCGCTCATCTGGGCGATGGCCGTGACCGTTTGGGTCTCCGACAGACGGATGCGGGTTGAGACGCTCGCCCTTCCGGCGCGCGGCCCCAGCTGCATGCTGATTACGTTGGGCTGCGGGTTCTTCTCGTTGAAGATATGGATCGCCTTGACGTGGTCCTGGGCGGTCATGGCGCTCTCCACGGTCACCGTGCAGGGCACCGTGTTGCCGTTCTCGCTGAGCGGCGGCACCGAGAGCTGCATGCGGCCCGGCGTCAGCCTGGCGCTGCCCACGACCTGCCTGATCGCCTCCTGCATGGCCGCCGGCGTCGCGGCGGCCGGGCGCACCGCCAGCAGCACGGCCCCGCCGGCTGCGCAGTGCAGAATGTCGCGTCGCGTCATTCCTGTCATGGCTGCTCCCGCAAGGTTTTCAGATAGGCCAGCACGTCCTCGATCTGCTCCGGCGTCAGGATCGGTTTGCCACGGAAATTCGGCGCCACCCGCTGCAATCCGTCAAGCCGGTAATAGGGCGGCATGATCGTGGCGGGGTTGAGGCGTGCCGAATCAACGATCCTCAGGCGCAGTTGTCCCTCGCTCCAGCGGCTTCCCGACCCGCGCAGGTCCGGTGCCAGCTCGCCCTGGAACCGCTCCTCGGGGAACGGCCCGCTGTGGCAGAGCAGGCAGAGCCCGACCTGCCTCGTGCCGACGATCGCTCGACCGCGCGCCGCATCGCCCGGCTGACCCGTGAGCGAGGCGGGAATGGCGTCACCCACCACCTCGTACGGCCGCAGCGCCTCCTGGGCCGAGGCGCTCCCGGCGGCGAGGCCCGCCACCAGTCCGAGACAGAGCCACCGCCTACCGGTCATCGAAAAGGAAAGGCGGCGGCCCCGCTTGGGGACCGCCGCCTGTCTCACGCTTAGGCGAAGGCGATGTTGTGATTCTTGAGCGGGAACGAGCGGATGCGCTTGCCGGTCGCCGAAGCGAAGGCGTTGAGCACCGCCGGTGCCGCCACGCAGATCGTCGGCTCGCCGACACCGCCCCAGAACCCGCCGGAGGGCATGACGATCGATTCCACCGGCGGCATGTCCGCCATGCGGATCGAATCGAAGGTGTCGAAGTTCTCCTCGACGATCCGCCCATTCTTAACCGTGTTCTCCTGGAAGAACACCGCCGATAGGCCGTAGACGAACGAGCCCGAGATCTGCCGCTCGATCTGCGCCGGGTTCACGGCATGGCCGGGATCGGTCGCCGCCACGATGCGATGGATCTTGATCTTGTTGCCGCCGGTGACCGAGATCTCGGCCGCCGCCGCGACGTAGCTGCCGAAGCCCTTGAAGTGGGCCAGGCCACGATGCACGCCGGCGGGTGCCGGCTTGCTCCAGCCGATCCTGTCCGCGACCGCGTTGAGCACCGCCAGGTTGAGCGGATGCTTGGCCATCAGCTTGCGCCGGAACTCCAGCGGATCCTGGCCGACTTCCTTGGCCAGCTCATCCATGAAGCATTCGACGTAGATGCAGTTCTGGTTGATGTTGACACCGCGCCAGAAGCCCGGCGGGACGTGCGGATTGCGCATCGCGTGGTCGATGAGCAGGTTCGGGATCGAGTAGCTGAAGGCGAAATCACCGCTCGGGCTGAGACCCTGGAAGACGACCGGGTCGCTGCCGTCGCGGCCCATGCGCGAGGGTGCCACGCCGGCCAGGATCGACTGGCCGGAGATGCGCATAGAAAGGCCGGTAAGGTTGTTGTTGGCATCGAACGTGCCGACCATCCTGGCCTGGGTGATCGGGTGGTACGTGCCGTGCAGCATGTCCTCCTCGCGCGACCAGATCAGCTTGATCGGCGTGCCGGGCATCTGCTTGGCGATGTTCACTGCCTGGGTCACGTAGTCGGTGCGGCCGCGCCGCCCGAACCCGCCGCCCAGCATGATCTTGTGCACGTCGCACTTCTCGGCCGGCAGGCCCGAGGCTTCGAGCACGGCGGCGAAGGCCGCCTCGCCGTTCTGCGTACCCGTCCACACTTCGCAGCGGTCAGATGTGTAGACCGCCGTGGCGTTCATCGGCTCCATCGGCGCGTGGTTGAGGAACGGGTACGAGTACACCGCCTCCACCTTCTTCGCCGCGCCGGCGATCGCCGCCTTGACGTCGCCGTTCTGGTTGCCGACGAAAGCCTTGTCGGCGTCGAGGCCTTCCTTGAGCCACGATTCGATCGAGGCCTGGTTGACCTTGGCGTTCTCGCCCTCGTCCCAGACGATCGGCAGGGCATCGAGCGCCACCTTGGCGTGCCACCAGGTGTCGGCGACGACGGCGACGGAGCTGTCGTCGACCCTCACCACCTTCTTGACGCCCTTCATGCTCATGACCTTGGCTTCGTCGAAGCTCTTGAGCTTGCCGCCGAAGACCGGGCAATCCTTGATCGCCGCGTTGAGCATGTTCGGCAGGACGACGTCCGTGCCGTAGATCATCTTGCCGTTGGTCTTCTCGACCGTGTCGAGGCGCTTGACGCCTTTGCCGGCGATCTTCCAGTCCTTCGGATCCTTGAGCGTCACGCTGGCTGCCGCCGGCGGCTCGATCTTCGAGGCCGCGTCGGCCACCTTGCCGTAGGTCGTGCTGCGGCCCGACGGCATATGCGTGATCTTGCTGTTCTCGGCCTTGCACTCGCTGGCCGGAACCTTCCACTCGTTCGCCGCCGCCTGGATCAGCATGGTGCGGGCCGTGGCGCCGCCCTTGCGGACGTATTCGTTCGATTCACGGATGCCGCGGCTGCCGCCGGTGGAGAAATCGCCCCACACGCGCTTGCGGGCGACGCTCTGGCCGGGCGTCGGATATTCAGTCGTGACCTTCGACCAGTCGCACTCGAGCTCCTCGGCCACGAGCTGGGCGAGGCCGGTCAGCGTGCCCTGCCCCATCTCGGAGCGGGCGATGCGGATGACCACGGTATCATCGGGCTTGATCACCACCCAGGCGGTGACTTCCGGGCCCGCGGCGCCCTGCGCCATCGCGAGCTTGCTGCCGAACGGCAGGTCGATGCCGAGGGCGAGGCCGCCGGTGGCGGTCGCCGCGCCGATGATGAAGGAACGGCGGTTCATCTGAGGCATGAATGTCATGGTTGCCTCCCCTATGCCTTGGCCGCGTCGTGGATCGCCGCGCGCACCTGCTGGAAGGTGCCGCAACGACAGATATTGGTCATCGCCGCATCGATGTCGGCGTCGGTCGGCTTGGGCTTCTCCTTGAGCAGGGAGACGGCGGCCATGATCATGCCGCTCTGGCAGTAGCCGCATTGCGGCACATCATGGTCGACCCAGGCCTTCTGCACCTTGTGCACCATGCCGTTGGCCGCGAGGCCTTCGATGGTGGTGATCTCCTTGCCGACCGCTTCGCTGGCCTGCATGGCGCAGGAGCGCACCGGCTCGCCGTTGATGTGGACGGTGCAGGCGCCGCACTGGGCGATGCCGCAGCCGTACTTGGTGCCGGTCAATCCGACGTTTTCGCGGATCGCCCAGAGCAGCGGTGTATCGGGCTCGACGTCGACCCGATGCATCTTGCCATTGACTTTGAGTTCGATCATTGCGGCCTCCCAACCGGCTATGTCGCAGGTAGAATGTTATTGGAATTAGAATAGCCCATTGGACATACACCGGGAAGGGACACCCCCTTCCATCCCACCCTTACCCACGAGTCTCCTAAGTGATAGCCCCACCCGCCGCCATCGGCATGCCGCTTGCCGAGGTCGATACCCCCGCCCTGATCGTCGATCTTGATGCTTTTGAGGGCAATCTGCGGCGCCTGGCCCAGGCGCTGCCGAAGGACGGCCGGGTCAAGCTCCGCCCCCATGCCAAGACACACAAATCGCCGGATATTGCGCGCCGGCAGATGGCCCTCGGCGCGGTCGGCGTGTGCTGCCAGAAGGTAGCCGAGGCCGAAGCGCTGGTGCGCGGCGGGGTCGATGACATTCTGGTGTCAAACCAGGTCGTTGGACCCACCAAGCTGCGCCGTCTGGCGGCCCTGGCCCGCGAGGCTAGGCTGGGCGTGTGCGTCGACGATGCCGGAAACGTCGCGGCTCTCGACGCGGCGGCGGCCGAAGCGGCGGTTACCTTCCGGATACTGGTGGAGATCGATGTCGGCGCCAAGCGCTGCGGGGTCGAGCCGGGCGAGCCGGCGGCGCGTCTCGCCGAAGCGGTGGCCCGCTCGAAGCATCTCCGCTTCGGCGGGTTACAGGTGTATCACGGCTCGGCGCAGCACATCCGCGACTTCACCGAGCGCCGGACCGCCATCCAGCGCGCCGGCGAGATGGCGGGTTCCACGCGCGACCTGATCCGCCGCCGGGGCATCGAGTGCCCGATCGTCACCGGCGCCGGCACCGGCTCGTTCCGCTTCGAGATCGAGACCGGCGTCTGGGACGAACTGCAGTGCGGCTCCTACATCTTCATGGATGCCGATTACGGCCGCAACCTGAACGCCGACGGCGAGACCAAGGCGGAGTTCGAGCACAGCCTGTTCGTCTGGGCGACGGTGATGAGCCGGCCGAACGAGGAGCGTGCCGTGGTGGATGCCGGCCACAAGGCCTACAGCATCGATTCCGGCCTGCCGACATTGCCTGATTTCCCCGATGCCACGCTCGACCGCGCGGCCGACGAGCATGGCCGCGTCATCCTCAAGCGCCCGACCAACGCGCTGCGCATCGGCGACAAGATCCGGCTGATCCCCGGCCATTGCGATCCGACCGTCAATCTGCACGACTGGTATGTCGGGGTTCGCAAGGGCAAGGTCGAAGCCCTGTGGCCGATCGCCGCCAGAGGCGCCCTGACCTAGGGACGCGTTTCGGCGTACACTCCGCACCTTGCGCCGCTCCCGCGCATTCCCACCGGATTCCGCGAGGACCGCCAAAGCATGTTCGAAGAGCTGGATTTCCGCCGCACCCGTATCGGCGACCTGAGCTTGCGCCGCCGCACCGAGCTGACACTCGGCGTCGAGGTCTTCGAGATCAAGCTCGACGACGAGTTCCTGATGTCGAGCCTGTTCACCGCCGGCGAGGTGGCGCTCGCCGATCTGGGCCTCGCCGCCTGCGACCCCGTCCCGCTGGACGTGCTGGTTGGCGGTCTCGGGCTGGGCTACACGGCGCGGGCGGCGCTGAACCATCCTACCCTCCGCTCCCTGTCGGTGATCGAGGCCATCCCCGAAGTCATCGACTGGCACCGCCGCGGGCTGGTCCCCCTCGGCCGGGAGCTGAGCGCCGATCGGCGCTGTGATCTGATCGAGGGCGACTTCTTCGCCCTGGCAAGGTCGACCGCGCCGGGCTTCGACGCCCGCGAGCCGGGGAAGCGGTTTCACGCCATCCTGCTCGATATCGACCATGCGCCGGACCACGTGCTGGATCCCAGCCATGCCGATTTCTACGAGCCGGACGGGCTGCGCCGGATCGCCGCCCATCTGCATGACGGTGGTGTGTTCGCCATCTGGTCGAACGACCTGCCGGACCCCGAATTCGTGAGGACGCTGACATCCGTGTTCCCGGACAGCGTGGCGCATATCGTCCGCTTCCACAACGCGCTGCAACAGCGCGAAGCGGAAAACACGGTGTACGTGGCGCGCTACGACGCCCAATCCCATAAGGAAGGGGCCTGAAAAGAGTCGGGCCGGATCCGCCTCCTTGCGAAGACGAACCCGGCCCGAACGCCGCTTCCCTGTTTAAGCCGCGAAGGCGAGGTTGAGGCCCGAGGCCGGCAGGCTGACGCCCGCCAGGGTGATCGAGGCGCCGCCGCCCAGATCGACCAGGGTCGAGTTGCCGCTCGCCGTCACCTGCACCGAGCTGGCACTCACGCCCTTCAGCTCCAGGCGATCGACGCTGGCGTTGAAGTCGGTAATGGTGGCATGCGCCCCGGCGATGAAGGCGAAGATGTCCGCCCCCGCCCCGCCGGTCACCGTCACGTTGCCGGTGGTGTTGACGTCGATGCGGTCGTCGCCCGCCCCGCCATCGATCCTGGCGGTGGTGTTCGAGGCTCCCGTGAACGTCACCATGTCGTTGCCGTCGCCGGCATTGATTGCCATGAGATTCTCGGTCGACAGGTTGCTATAGGCATTGACCGTGATCGTGTCGTTGCCGCCCGCGGTCGAAATCGAGCCGCGCTTGGCGTCCTTCACCGTCACGGTGTCGGCGCCGTCGCCGAGACTGATCTCGGCGTCGACGAAGTTCTGCACCGTGACGCTGCCGCTGGCGGTGGACTTCACGGTCGCGTTCTTGACCGCGTTCCATTCGCCGTTGTTCTTCACCGTGATGCCGCCGTTGGCGTCGTAGGAGACGCTCACCGTGGCCGACGACGACACGCCGTCGAGCTGCATCTGGCTGCCGGTATAGGTCACCGAGCCGCCCTGGATCCCCACCGCCGTCGTAAAGCTGTCGGCGAGGTCGAGCGGGTTGTTCGCGTTACTCAGCACGGCCACGAACGCGCTGGCCTGCGTCAGCGGGATCGGGCCGCCGCTGCTCGATGTGCCGCCCGTTGTCCCCGTCGTGCCGGTCGGCACGTTCGAATACACGGCGGCGTTCTGGTCGTGCGACCAGGCGCGGACGTAGTCGATCTTGTAGTTCGTCTTCGACCAGTCGGTGGTGCTGTCGGGGGAGCCCGGCCAGTTGCCGCCCACCGCAAGGTTCAGGAGCATGTACATGGGCGTGTGCATGTCCGCCGGGGTCGCCCGCGTATAAACCGCCTGACCGTCAAAGAAGAAAGTGATCGTCGACTGCGTCCAGTTGACCCCGTAGGTGTGGAAGCCCTGGGTGATGTCGGCGCTCGACCAGACGTCCTTGCCGGCATTGCCGTTGGTGGAGGAATGGGTGTTGACGTAGACGTGGTTCGGCAGGTGCCCGATCGCCTCGACGATGTCGATCTCAGGCGGCCACTTGCCATTGGTCGAGAGCATCCAGAAGGCCGGCCACATGCCCTTGCCCGGGGTCATCTGGGCGCGCATCTCGAAATAGCCGTACTGCTGCGAAAACGAACCGGCCGTGGTCAGCTCGCCCGAGATGTAGTTGTAGCCGACCTGGGACTTCGCCCAGTCCGGTGTCTTGCTGGCCGTGATGGTGACGACACCGTCCTGCACCGAGAACGGGTTGAGGCCGAGCCCCTTGTAGTCGGGGTCGACATAGAGCTGGAGTTCATTGTTTCCTGAAAGAGTGCGGTTGCCCCAGCCGTCGGAGGTCTTCCAGATGCCGTTGGCGGTGGCGGCCGTGCCGGTGCGCAAGGAGAGGCTGTTGAACTCCTCGTCGAAGGTCAGCTTCAGGCCGGTGAGCGGCGCATTGGGCGACGGCAGGACCGGCAGAGGATCGACCGGCATGCTGGTGCCCGTTCCGCCGGAGCCGCCCGTCGTGCCGCCGGTCCCGGAGGTCGGAGCCGCTTCGACGATGACGCTGCCCGCGGTGATCTGGCTGACCGTGCGGTTCTCCAGCATCACATACTGGGAGCTGCCCAGATCGATGCGAACGTCCGCGCCGACCTGGCTCATCTTCGACTGGACGCTGGCGAAGCCCTGGAAGCCGTAGCCGGTGAGCTCCAGCCGGTCGAGGGTCGTGCCCGTCGCCTTGAAGTTCTGCACCCAGGTGACGCTGCCGGCCTGCTTGGTGGCTACGAAGACGTTGGCGCCGTTGCCCGACACCAGCACGTCGTTGCCGCCGCCGGTGATCAGGCGGTCGTTGCCGTCCTTGTCGATGATCAGGTTGTTGCCGGAGTTGCCGGTGCCGACGTCGTTGCCGGCGCCCAGCATGAACAGGTTCTCGAGATTGGCCGACAGCGTGTAGCTGCCGTAGGTGATGACGGTGTCGATGCCGCCCCCCGCCGCCTCGACGATCCTGGTCGACGGATCATAGACGGCGTAGGTGTCGTCGCCCTTGCCGCCCGACAGCGTCACGTTCCGGGCATAGGCCTGCAGGTGCTCGTTGCCGTCGCCGCCGTAGAGCATCCCGCCGTAGGTGGAAAACTTCAGGTAGCGGCTTGGTGTGCCGCTGCGCGAATAAACTGGAGCTGGCATGTGAGTGTCCCCCGTTAAAACCCCAAAAAGAATTCCCCCGCGCGTCTCGCGCGTCACACCGACAGCCAAGCCAACAGTAAGGCGGCACCCCGAAACGTCGGTGTAGCGATGTACCGTCTACGTAAATTTTGAGGCCTGAAACGTGCGCGTTCACACACCGCGGGCGTCTTGACATATCGAAGTCACAACACGGCTTGCGGCGCTGTGATCGGTGGCGCGCGACACCCGACTCAGCGGCAAATTGTGCCGGGTGCCGACCTCGCTTCCGATCCCCTGCTCGATCGCCTGTACGTCATGAGGCTCGGACCCGGAAACCCTCGGCGCGGCGGGCCGGCTAGGCGCGGCTCTTCCCGGCAGCCGGTTTCGGGATCATGATTTCGCTGGAAGCACTCGATTCCATCCGCTTTTGCTGACTTGTCATATCACTTCAGGTGTAGTCATCAAGCCGCTGGCAATATTATACTTATAGGAAATCCGGCACTCGTCGCCGGAGGGGAGATGCCGTCATGAAGAAATACGTCGCCGGCAGCAGCGATGCCAACCGGTCCGCCTTCTGGGGGCGCGAGCTCGACCCCAAGGAGCTCCAGGCCCAGCGCCAGTTCATGGAGAAACTCGAGATGGCGGTTGCGGTGGCCAATCGCGAGGTCATCCACCAGCTCATCCCCAACCTGAGCACCGCGACCTTCCAGCAGCTGGCGGTGATGGTCGCCCGCTTCCGGGCCAGCTACCTCGAGGCCGCCATCAAGCTCAGCGCCACGCCCAATGCGGGCAATGCCGCCTTCGACGATCTCAAGCACAAGCGTGAGATGTACGAGGAAAGCCGCTCGGCCTTCGAGGCGCTGGAGCGCGCCATCGAACGCGGCTATGTCGAGATGGACAAGAAGGCCTAAGGCACACCACCTGTCGGGGGACCCATCATGTCGGACGGATCGAGCCAGACCGGCGTCACCTACACGCCGGTCGAAGCCGGCTATTTCGAGAAGCGCGGCCTGAAACGCCACGCCCGCTTCTGGTCCCTCTGGGCGCTGGGCGTGGGCGCCGTCATCTCCGGCAATTTCTCCGGCTGGAATCTCGGCCTCGCGGTCGGCGGCTTCGGCGGGCTGCTGCTCGCCACCCTGGTCATCACGGTGATGTATCTCGGCCTGATCTTCAGCCTGGCCGAGATGTCGCCCGCCCTGCCGCATACCGGCGGCGCCTATTCCTTCGCGCGCAGCGCCATGGGCCCGTGGGGCGGCTTCGTCACCGGCCTCGCCGAGAACATGGAGTACGTCCTGACTCCGGCGGTCATCGTCTTCTTCATGGGCTCCTATCTCAGCGCCATTTTCGGCACGCCGCCCGAAGCCCAGCCGCTGTGGTGGATCGGCGCCTATGTGGTGTTCGTCGGGCTCAACGTCTCCGGCGTGGCGCTGTCGTTCCGCGTCTCGGTGATCGTCACCGTCGCCGCCCTGGCGGTGCTCGCCTTCTTCTGGGTCAGCGCCGTGCCGCAGCTCGATCTCGCCACCCATGCCTTCAACATCCCGCCGGCCGAGGGCGGCAGCACGTTCCTGCCCTTCGGCATGACCGGCGTGCTCGCCGCCCTGCCTTTCGCCGTCTGGTTCTATCTCGCCATCGAGGAACTGCCGCTCGCCGCCGAGGAGGTGCACGAGCCGCAGGCGCATATGCACAAGGGCCTGATCGCCGGCATCGTGACGCTGATCGTCTGCGCCTTCCTGACCCTGACCCTCAATACCGGCATCGCCCCCGGGGCCGCGGGATTGCAGGCCTCCAGCGAGCCGCTGCTCGACGGCTTCCGCACCCTGTTCGGCGAGTCGATCGGCAAGATCCTGGCGCTCTTTGCGGTTATCGGGCTCGTTGCCAGCTTCCACACCATCATTTTCGCCTATGGCCGGCAGATCTATTCGCTGTCGCGCGCCGGCTATATCCCGACGGCGCTCTCCATCACGCATGGCGAGCGCAAGACCCCGCACGTCGCCCTGGTTGCCGGCGGTGCGCTCGGTCTCGCCGTGCTGCTGGTGATCTGGTTCATCGCCGGCGCCGAGCGCGGGGCCGCCTTCATCGGCGGCACGCTGCTCAATATGGCGGTGTTCGGCGCCATGCTGTCCTACCTGCTGCAGGCGCTGTCATTCATCATGCTGCGCCGCAAGCTGCCGAACATCCACCGGCCCTATGTCAGCCCGCTCGGCATCCCGGGCGCCGTGGCGACGATCGTCATCGCGGCGCTGACCCTGGCCTTCCAGCTCAGCGATCCGGCCTATCGCGAGGGCGTCATCGGCGCGGCGTTGTGGTACGCGGCCGGCATCGTCTATTTCGCCGCGGTCGGCCGCCATCGCCTCGTGCGCTCGCCCGAGGAAGAGTTCGCCATGCGCCAGCAGGCGGCGGACTAGACCTACAGATCTCCCAGGCGGAAATTCATCGGCAGAACGCGCGGCACCTCGCCCTTGCCGTCCGGCGGCAGGCGGAACGGCTGCGCCTGGCGCGCCGCCTGGAGAAACGTCTCGACCGCCGTGCGATAGGCCTCGGCGCCCGGCTGCCTGAGTTGCTCATAGTTGCTGACCATGGCGCTGATATTCCAGGGATCGTTCTTGCCGAAGGGGGCAGCGAGCATGCCATTGGGCAGCAGGACGAAGCGCCCGGTGAGCACGATGTTGCGAAAGCGCGCGCCCCGGAAATCGATGATCCAATGCCGCGCGATCTGGGCGAGCACGAAATCCTGCACCGCCTGCGAGGCAACGGTGTCAGGCGACGCGCCATCCGGACGGAAGCGTCCGCTTTCGAACGGCGCCGACTGGGCCGGACTCTCCGCCGGCGCCGGTGGCGCTTGCGGAGCCGCGCGCTGCGGCGCTGCTGTCGTGCCTGAGTCGTCCGCGCGCCCCGGAGCCGTACGGC
>JALHMR010000063.1 GCA_022843945.1 Rhodospirillaceae bacterium
GGGCCGCCGCGCGGATGCCGGCGACGCGCCCGGGCGAAGTCGCGTGGACGGCCCCGCGCAGCAGGCGCGCGATCGTGTCGTTGGGGTCCAGGGCGGCCATGGCCGCGAGTTTACACCCGCTTCCCTACGGCCGGTCCGGGGACCATCAGATCAGGAGAACGGAGGTGCGGGCTAGCGCTTGCCAGACTGCCGGGCCTTGCGGGCGGCGTAGCGGGCATCCCGGGCGGCCTTCTGCTCGATCAGCAGGGCCGCTTGACGGACCTCGGCCTCGGCGGCTTCGATTTCCGCGCGGGCGGCGTCGGCCTTCTCGGCCTCGGCCCGGGCCTGTTCTTCGGCCTGGCGGGCGACTTTGGCCGCGGCCTCGGCGGCTTCCCGGGCGGCGCGGCGCTCGGCCTCGCGCTGCTCCTTGGCCGTGGCGGCTTCCAGCCGCTGCTTCTGGCGCTGGGCAAAAGCCGGATCGTTGGCCGGATTGTTCGCCTTGGCCCGTTCCAGGAGCGCCTTCTTGGCCGCAGCCGCCGCACTCAGGCGGTCGGCCAGGCTGTTCGTTTCTCTACCGCGCATTAACCGTTCAACCTCAATCGTTTCACTACCCCCTCAATATGGGGGCTGGACGCTGCCTAAACACCCGAGATTCGACGCGCTGTCCAGACCCTTTGGCGCATACGGGGGCCCCCGTTTTTGCCGGGCTAGACCGCGACCGCCTCCCTGCTGCTGGGATCGGGATCCTGCATCGCCTCGACCGGCGCCTCGATGGTGCAGATGACACCCGTCGGGCGGTAGTCGATCCGCACCTGGCCGCGCAGCTCCGAGGCCAGACCGCGCTCGATCAGCCGCGAGCCGAAGCCCTTGCGGCTGGGCATGCTGACCGGCGGACCGCCCCGCTCTTCCCAGCGCAGGCGGAAACGCCCATCGGCGATGTCCCAATCGACCGTGACCCGGCCGGCTTCCGCCGACAGGGCGCCATATTTGACGGCATTGGTGCTGAGCTCGTGCAGGCCGAGCGAGACCATGACGGCGCTTTTCGGCCGCAGGCGCAGGCCCGGCCCGCTGACCGCGAAGGGCTCCCGGTCGGGCGCGATATGCGGCCGCAGCGAGGCCCAGATGACGTCGTGCAGCTCGGCGCTCTCCCAGCTCTCGTTAGTCAGCACCGAATGGACATTGCCCAGGGCGGCCAGCCGCGCCTCGAAATTCGCCTGCACCTGCGAGTCGACGCCGCCGCTGCGCAGGGTCTGCGCGGCGATCGCCTGGACCATCGCCAGCGTGTTCTTGACCCGGTGATTGAGCTCGTTGATCAGCAGCTCGCGATGGGCTTCCGCCGTCTTGCGGTCGCTGACGTCGTTGAACACCACCGCCATGCCCTCGCCCAGCGGAAACAGCCGGTAGACCAGCCAGCGCCCGGCCGTGAGAACCGATTCGGTCTCGCCCACCAGCGCCAGGCGCCTGGTCATCGTCTCCTGGAACTTGCGGCCGAGCTCGGTCCCGGTCGCGCTTGGAAAGACATCCCAGAGCACGCGGCCGAGGACTTCTTCCGGCGACTTGCCGAAATGCCGGGCGGCGACGCTGTTGAAACGGGTCAGGCGGAACTGGCTGTCGACGGCGTAGAAGCCCTCGCCGATGCCTTCGAGGATGGTGCCCAGCTCGGTCTCGGCATCGATGCCGGCCCGGGTGCGCGGCCGGGCGGCCGGGTCGGCGAACCCGCGCAGGGCCTCGCGCACCACCTCGCTGGCGCTGCGATAGCGCCCGGAGGCCACCTTCTCGGCGACCAGGGCGTGGAGCTCGGGGGTCAGCGAGACATTGAGCGCGGAGCGGGACGGCATACCGCCAAGCTACAGGCAAGCCCGCCCGGTGGCAAACTTTGCCACCCTTAAGTTTTTGCTTTTAAACAATGTTCGGGCTCGAACCGACGCCCTTCGGCCCTGGGCGCGAAGCATCGCCATTGTGGCGGAACTGGGCGGGGCCTTTGCGCGTTTTCGCCATGCCCCAACAGCGGGAGGTTCAGGCATGGCCGGATTCCGAAGCTTGTGGAGAGGCGAGCGCGGACGCGCGAAGCGCGACGAGGCCGAAGGGGGCTCCGGGCGGGGGGCGAATGGCCGGGAGCGGCCCGAGCGCGCCGAGCGGGAGCCCGGCGAGCGGGCCGGCTATGGCGGTGAGGATTTCCGCTACCGCCCGGAATCCCGCCGCCACCGCTATCCCGAGGGCCTCTATTCGGGGATCGGACGCGAAAGCGCCAGCCGCGCGGCCGAGCCGGACCCGGCACCGCGACACAACGGCCGCGAGCCCCTGCCGCCGCGCCCGGACCGCGAGTTCGAGCGCGCCCGTTTCGAGCGCGCGATCGTCGATCATCCTGACTACGACCAGGACGAGGACGATCGCGATCTGCCGGACGATACGGAGCCGCACGCCCGCGAGGCATGGGCGATCAACGAGCTGCCCAGCGGCCCGCATCGCGGCCGGGGCCCGCGCGGCTATCGTCGCTCCGACGAACGGATCCGCGAGGATGTCTGCGACCGGCTGACCGAGGACCCGGAGATCGACGCCTCGGACATCGAGGTGCTGGTGGCCGGGGGCGAGGTGACGCTGAACGGCTCGGTCGACACGCGGCTGATCCGGCGCCTGGCCGAGGACATCGCCGACACCGTCTCGGGTGTGGCGCTGGTGCAGAACAATCTCAAGATCGGCCCGCCGGGCAGTGCTCGCGAGGAGCCGCTGAGCGCCGATCCGGGAGGTGGCGATCCGGGGCTTGCCGGAAGACGCCGGACGTAGAATTCTTAGGGGACCAGCGAAGGGGTCCCCGCGTGTCGCTCGAGCTTTATCTCGCCTATGTCGCCGCCTGCGCGGTGATCGCCGTCGTGCCCGGGCCGTTCGTCGCCCTGATCGTGGGCAACAGCCTGCGCTACGGGTCGCGGGCCGGCCTGCTCAACATCGCCGGCGCGCAGGTCGGCATGGTCCTGCTGCTTGGTGTGCTGGCCATCGGCCTCACCTCGCTGATCGAGACCCTGGGCCTGTGGTTCGACTGGCTGCGTCTGGCGGGTGCGGCCTACCTGGCGTGGCTCGGCTGGAAGCTGATCCGCCATCCCGACACGTTGGGTGACCCCAAGAGCGTCAGCGCGCCCCTTTCTTCCGGACCACGGGGCGGTTTCGTGCTGCAGGGCTTCCTGGTGATGGTCACCAATCCCAAGATGCTGGTGTTCTACGGCGCCTTCATCCCGCAATTCCTCGATCCCGCCGGCGACTACGACCGCCAGCTCCTGCTGCTCGGCGGCACGGCCATGGTCGTGGCCATGCTGTCGGATGGCCTGTACGCACTGATGGTGGGCCGGGCCGGACGCTGGCTGTCGCGCACCCGCGTGCGCCTGGTCTCACGGCTGAGCGGCGCCTGCCTGATCGGCGGCGGCGTCTGGCTCGCCCTCACGCGGACGCGTTAATCGACCTTCGAACCCTGGGCAATCCAGGCGCCGAGCAGGGCGCGCTCCTCGTCCGTCATTTCGGTCTTGTTGGCCGGCGGCATGGTCTGGGTCAGCACGACGCGCGCTGCGATCTTCTGGGCATTGCGCCGGACCTGCTGCGGCGTGTCGAGCACCAGACCGTTGGGCGGCTGCTTGAAGGTGTCGTCGGTCGGCCGCGCCGAATGACAGGTGGTGCAGCGCTGGGCGACCACCGCGCGCACCTCGGCGAATTCGACCGGAGCCTCGCCGGGCTTGAGTCCGACGCTGCCGCCGGTCTGAGCGGTCAGCCAGAACAGCGGCACGAAGATCGCCGTCGCCAGAAGCAGCGGCCAGGGCTTCATCTCGCCCTTGTTGTGCATGTTGAGGAAATGGTTGACCGCCATGGCGGTCAGCGACACCAGGATGAGCACCAGCCAGTTGAGTTGATGGCCGAACGTGCTCGGATAGTGGCCGCTCACCATGATGAACACGACCGGCAGGGTCATGTAGTTGTTGTGCACCGAGCGCTGCTTGGCGGCGGCGGCGTAGACCGGGTCGCCCTTGCGCCCCTCGCGCGTCGCCTGGATGAGCTGCTGCTGGCCCGGCACGATTACCGTCCAGACGCTGGCCGACATGATGATGCCCATCAGCCCGCCGACATGCAGGAAGGCGCCGCGGCCGCTGAAGATCTGACAGAGGAACCAGGCAATGCCGGCGATCATCAGGAAGGTGGCGACCAGCGGCGGCCAGCCGCCCTTTTTGCCGAAGGGCGAGCGCCACAGGCCTTCATACGCTGCCCAGCCGAAGAGCAGGGTGACGATGCCGACGAACACCGCCTGCACCGGCGTGAAGTCGTACTTGGCGGGGTCGATGAGATAGACGCTGGCATCGGCATAGAACACCAGGCAGAGCATCATGAAGCCGGTGATACCGGTGAAGGCCGCTTCCCATTTGAACCAGTGGAGATGCGGCGGCATCTCGGCCGGCGAGACGTGGATCTTCTCGACGCGGTAGAAGCCGCCGGAATGGACCATCCACAGCTCGCCCTCGACGCCGGCCTTGGGCGCGGCGGGCCTGGCCATGTTGGCGTCGAGCCACATGAAATAGAACGACGCGCCGATCCAGCCGATGCCGAAGATCACATGCGCCAGGCGCACGATGGCGTTGAGCCATTCCGCTGCTGTGAGATCCATCCCCTGCCCCTCGATCGCCGGGGACTATGGAGTCATTCGGCCGGGCTGTAAACGCCAGCCCGGCGCGAGATCAGAGCAGGATGCGCTTGCGCTCGGGATCGTAGGGCACCTTGGCCTGGCGGCGCGCCGGGTAGCGCTGGCCGAAGACCTCGATCTCGTAGAGGTCGAAGCCCGCCTTGTCGCTGGGCACGTAGCCGAAGAGGATCGGCTTGCCGATGGTGTGGCCGAAGCCGCCCGAGGAGGTGACGCCGATCACCTGGCCGTCGTGATAGATCGCCTCGCCGCCGTAGACCGCCGCCCAGGTGTCCAGGGTGAAGACGCACATCTTGCGCTTCGGCCCCTCGGCCTTGATCTTCTGCAGCGCCTCGCGGCCGACGAACTCGCCCTTGTCGAGCGCCACGGCGAAACCGAGGCCGGCCTCGTAGGGATTGTAGTCGGGCGTGATGTCCGCGCCCCAGTAGAGATAGCGCTTCTCCAGCCGCAGGGTCTCGATGGCGCGGTAGCCGGCATTGCCGATGCCGAAACCCTCGCCGGCCTCGCGCAGCAGCTCGTAGACATGCTGCGCGTACTCGACCGGGATATGCAGCTCCCAGCCCAGCTCGCCGATGTAGGTGATGCGCACCGCAAGGACGGGCGCGTAGCCGATGCGGATTTCCTTGGCGCTCATATAGGGGAAGCCGGCGGCGCTGACGTCGCCGTCGGCGACCTGCTCCAGCACCTTGCGGGAAAGCGGGCCGGCGAGATTGATCACCGCCCGGCTGTTGGTGATGTCGCTCATGGCGATGGCGTCGTCGCGCCGCAGCTGGCGGCGGATCCAGGTGCCGTCGCGCACGCCGAAGCCGCTGCCGGTGACCACGTAGAAGCGATCCTCGGCCAGGCGGATGATGGTGAGATCGGCCTCGATGCCGCCACGGGCGTTGCAGAGCTGCGTGTAGACCGCCGCCCCCACCGGCTTGTTGAGGTCGTTGGCGGCGATGCGCTGCAGGGCGGCCGGCACATCCGGGCCGCTGACCTCGAACTTGGAGAACGAGCTCTGGTCGAACATGACCACGCCTTCGCGCGCCTGCTTGTGCTCGGCGGCGACGTGCTGGAACCAGCTCGGCTTGCCCTCGAAGGACGGCACATCTTTCGGTTCGACGCCTTTTGGCGCGAACCAGTTCGGCCGTTCCCAGCCGAAGCGCGAGCCGTAGACCGCGCCCTGGGCCTTGAGCGTGTCGTAGAGCGGGCTGCGCCGTCCGCCGCGGCCCGAATGCATCTCCTCCACCGGCCAGTGGATCTGGTAGTAGCGGAAATAGCTCTCGACCGCGCGCTCATGCAGGTAGCGCTTGCCGAGATGGTGCGGACCGAAGCGTCGGATGTCGAAGGCCCAGAGATCCATCTCCGGCTCGCCGCCGCGGATCCACTGCGCCATGGCGCGCCCGGCCCCGCCGGCCGCGGCGATGCCCGAGGTGAAGCCGCAGGCGACGAAGAAATTGTCGAGCTCCGGCGCCAGGCCGAGGATCGGCTCGCCGTCGGGCGAGATGGGGATCGGGCCGTTGATCAGGTTGCGGATGCCGATCTCACCCAGGATCGGCAGGCGCTCGGCCGCCGGCATGACGATCTGCTCGAAACGGTCGAAATTGCCGGGAAAGAGCTCACGGCCGAAATCGAAGGGCACGCCGTCGGCGCCGAAGGGCTCCGTGTTCGGTTCCCAGCCGCCGACCGCGAAGCCGCCGACCTCGGGCTTCAGATAGAAGCCCTTGTCGGGATCACGCAAGGACGGCAGGTCGCGCGGCAGGTCGCCCATCTTCTCGGTGACCATGTACTGGTGCTCGACCGCGGCCGCGGGCACGCGCACGCCGGCCATCTTGCCGATGTCGCGCGCCCAGATGCCGGCGCAGTTGACCAGGATGTCGCAGGCGACGTCGCCCTTGTCGGTCGAGACGCCAACCACGCGGCGATCCTTGAGCTTGATGCCGGTGACGCGCACGCCCTCGATGATCTTGGTGCCCCCGGCCCGCGCCCCGCGGGCCAGCGCCTGGGTCAGGCTCGACGGGTCGACGTAGCCGTCGGACGGAATGAAAGCGGCGCCAACTACGCCCTCGGTCGAGATGTAGGAGAAGCTCTTCTTGGCTTCGGCCGGCGACATCAGGTGCGCCTCGAAGCCGAAGCTGCGCGCGGTGGTGACGGAGCGGCGGATCTCGCTCCAGCGCGCCTCCGACGAGGCCAGGCGCAGGCTGCCAACCGGCTTCCAGTCGATCGGCGATTCCTTTTCCAGCTGGTTGTAGAGCTCGACCGAGTGCTGCATCAGCCGGGTCAGGTTGCGCTTGCTGCGCAGCTGGCCGACCAGGCCGGCGGCGTGCCAGGTCGAGCCGTGGGTGATGCCGCTCTTCTCCAGGATCAGCACGTCGCGCTCGCCGGCCTTGGCGAGGTGATAGGCGATCGAGCAGCCGATGGCGCCGGCGCCGATGATGACGATGCGGGCGTGGGTCGGCACCGCCGCCGCGCCGGCCGGCGCCGCCTTCTGGCCCGCCGGGTCCGGCGTCTTGGCCTGGTCGTGCATCAGCCTGTCTTACGCAGCGGCTGGGGCCCACGCAACTCGCCGAGATACCACTCGACGAAATGGTTCACGTTCTGCTCGCGCAAGGTGGAGTACGGGCCGGGTATGTAATGGCTCGAAGACACACCGATCTGCTGGTCGGTGCAGATCTTCCAGTCCTGCTCGGAGGTCAGCTTCCAGATCGGCAGCAGCCGGTCGAGCGTGTAGTCCTTCCCCTCGACCGCGTCCTTGTGCACCAGCCACATGACACGCACATGGGACTCGCTGGCGCTGACCGGCGTGATGCGCGTGGCGCAGGCGTAGTCGTCGCCGGCGTGCTGCCAGAAATTGGGGAAGATGGTGAGGCGCAGGGTACCGACGTCGCGCTCCTTGAAGTCGCCCATCAGGGGTGCGACCGGCTTGCCGTCCATGCTCTGGGTGGTGAAGCCGGTCATCAGCGGCGTGCGGTGGGCGCGCCAGTACTCGCCGGTCATCATCGACTGCGCATCGCCTTCATCCAGGCCGAGCGCCCGGAAGCGCGCGTTGCACTCGGCGACGCGGGCGTCGAGCTCCGCCTGCTTGCGCGGATCGAGCTTGGCCATGTCGCGCGCCACGTCGTAGGTGGCGACGTTGTATTCCTTGTGGTTGGGCGGGCAGTGATAGCACTCGCGGTTGTTCTCGAAGATGATCTTCCAGTTCGCCGGCACCACGTAGTCGATGGTGTGCGCCACCTTGGCGCGATCGAGCCCGTGCGGCTTCAGGCGGTGGATGACATCGCGCTCCACCGGCCCGAAATCCGGCGCCTCGTCGTTGAAGCAGACGAAGATCAACCCGGCGAGATCCCTGGTCGGCAGCTTGTGCAGCGAGAGCTGCGCCCGGTCGATGCCGAACTCCTTCTCGGTGTTGATCAGCAGCTTGCCGTCGAGACCATAGGTCCAGGCGTGATAGGGGCAGACCAGGCGGCCGGAATGGCCGGTCTCGCTGGTGCAGAGGCGCGAGCCGCGATGACGGCAGACATTGTGGAAGGCCTGGATGGCGCCGCGCTCGTCGCGCAGCACGACGATGGAGTCATTGCCCAGGCTCCAGGTGAGCCAGTCGCCCGGGTTGGGGATGGTGCAGGCCGGCCCGGCGAACAGCCAGCGCCGGCGGAAGATGCGCTCCATGTCGGCCGTGAAGACGGCGGGCTCGGTATAGAACTCGCGCTGCAGGGGACCGTTGGCCCGGTGGCCGCGGATCAGCGCGCCGAGGTCGGGGCTGGGGGAGGCCGCCATAGTTGATCTCCGTTGCGGCGCCGACCAGGCCTTGCCTGGCTTGGCGGCTTGCCGCAGTTTGATAGCCGGAACGATCATCGCACCGGCCCCGGCATGCCGACAGGGCCGCCGTTCTTGGCCTTTGCCCCCAGGACGACTTATGCCGCCTCCGCTGCGCCGCCGCCTGCCGCCCCTGAACTGGCTGCGTATCTTCGATGCGGCGGCCCGGCACATGAGCTTTACCGGGGCGGCCGAGGAGCTGGGCGTCACCCAGGCCGCCGTCAGCCAGCAGGTCAAGCAGCTCGAGGACTGGCTGGGTATCCAGCTCTTCAAGCGCCTGCCGCGCTCATTGACCCTGACCGATGCCGGGATCGCCTACCTGCCCCAGGTGCGCGAGGCGCTCGACCGGCTCGGCACGGCGACCGAGCAGATCTTCGGCCATCACGGCAAGCGCTCGGTCACGCTGCGCGCGGCGACCACGGTGGCGGCGCTGTGGTTGGCCCCGCGCCTGGCGGCCTTCCGCTCCCAGCATCCGGAGATCGCCGTGCGCCTGACCACGCTCTACGCGCCGGTCGATTTCGGCCAGGACGGCGTGGATATCGAGGTGCGCTACGGCGCCGGCACCTGGCCGGGCGTGCACGCGGTGAAGCTGTTCGCGGAAAGCTACTTTCCGGCCTGCAGCCCGGGCTACCGGGTGAGCGCCGACGCACCCTTCGCGGCCCCTTCCGACCTGCGGGAGCATCGGCTCATCCATGTGCTCGGCGAGCGCGAGGACTGGGGCAGCTATTTCCAGCGCCTCGGCCTGCCGGCGCCGGCGGTTGCCGAGGGCCTGCAGTTCGACAGCCTGTTCGTCGCCACCCACGCCTGCATGGCGGGCGGCGGCATCATGCTGGGGACATCGCCGCTGGTGGATGGGCTGGTCACCGAGGGCCGGCTGGTCGACCTTTTCGGCGAACGCATCCCGGCGCGGCACGCCCACTATCTGGTGCTGCCGGAAGGCGCAGACAGCGCGGCGGAAATCACCGCCGTGCTGGAGTTCCTGACGCCCGACTGATCAGGCGTCGACCGTGACGCTCAGGCGTCGACCTTGACGTTGCCGCCGACGGCAAACCGCGCCATGCCGAGCTCGCGCGCGATGCTGGCGAGCGCGTCCTCGGCGTCGCGGCGGGCCTTGCCGATATCCCTGGCCCGACGCGACTGCTGGACGCCGCCTTCACCCGAATCGTTCACGATCCGCGCGGCATCGACGATATTGCGCACGCCGTAAAGCAGCTTGCGCGATTCCTTGTGCACACCGTCGAGCATCGAGCGCCTTGTGTCGGCGGTCGCCGGATCGCCGCCTTTGGCAGCGGCAGCGATGTCCTTGACCGCCTTGGCGACCTCGCGAGCCAGCGCGGCGGCCTCGCGAGCCAGGCGCAGCGCCGAGCGCGGATCGCCCCCCGCGGCCAGGACCTTCATCATCGTCTGGTGGAGAAGCTTGTAACGCTCCTGTGCCCGCCCGAGGCGTTCCTGGGCGGCCGCGGCTCGCTGGTCGCGGATCTGGGCGGCGATGGCCGAGCCCGAATTGTTGGCGGCGACGGCCTTGACGGTGGCCAGCGCTTCTTCGAGCGCAACTTGCCTGGTGGATATCTTGACTTGGGGCGCCGGGGCGGTCGGGCCGGCCGGCGACGCCGGTGTAACGGTGACCATGGGTGACTCCTGGGCCGCGTTCTGCGGCGGTGAGATCGACACGCCAGAATGGGTCCGTCGATGTTCTATCGGGCCCACAGGCAGGCTGGATTATAGCCCAGTCCGGGCTTCCGGTCGATACCGAACAAAACCCGGATAAAAGCCCGTCTTGCGCTGGCTCCCCTCTCCCCCGATTATCCCGCGCCATGACTGCACCCACCCCCGCACGCCTAGCCGTGATCGGTGCCGGCGCCTGGGGTACGGCCCTTGCACAGGCCGCCAGCCGCGCCCGCCACCCCCGCCAAACGACAATCTGGGCCCATGAAGGGGACGTCGCCCAGGCGATCAACCGGGAGCATGGCAACCCGCTCTTCCTGCCGGGTGTGGTGCTGCCGACCGAGCTGCGCGCGACCACCGATCTCGCCGAAGCGGCAAAGGACGCGACCATCGTGCTGCTCGCGGTTCCCGCCCAGCACCTGCGCGAGGTCACCGCCCGTCTCGCCCCGCATCTGGCGGCCGGCGCCACGCTGGTGCTGTGCGCCAAGGGAATCGAGGTCGGGACCGGCAAACTGATGAGCGAGGTGCTGGATGAGACCGCTCCAGGAGTGCTGGTGGCGGTGCTATCCGGCCCCACCTTCGCGGCGGAGGTCGCGGCCGGCAAGCCGACCGCGGTGACGCTGGCGACCGCCGATGCCGCGGCCGGCCGGACCCTGGTCGAGGCGCTGGGCTCGGCGGCGCTGCGGCCCTACCTGTCGGACGACGTGATCGGCGCGCAGGTCGGCGGCGCGGTCAAGAACGTCATGGCCATCGCCTGCGGCATCATCGAGGGCCGCCGCCTGGGCGACAATGCGCGGGCGGCCCTGATGACCCGCGGCCTGGCCGAGATCATGCGGCTCGGCGAAGCACTGGGCGGCAAGCGCGAGACGCTGATGGGCCTCTCCGGCCTCGGTGACCTGGCGCTGACCTGCAATTCCATGCAGTCGCGCAACATGTCTCTCGGCGTGGCCCTGGGCAAAGGCAAGTCGCTGGCCGAAGCGCTGGCCGGACGCCGATCGATCGCCGAAGGCGTGGCGACGGCCGCCGCCGTACGGGCGCTGGCCGAGCGGCAGCGCGTCGATATGCCGATCGTCAACGCCGTCGAGGCGATCGTGCATCACGGCGCCGATATCACGCGCACCATCGCCGCCGTCCTCGAGCGGCCGTTCAAGAGCGAGGGATGAGATGGCTTACTGGCTGATGAAATCCGAGCCCGACGTCTACGGCTGGGACAAGCTGGTCAAGGAAAAGCGCGGCCGCTGGGACGGCGTGCGCAACTGGACCGCGGCGCGCAACCTCAAGTCCATGAAGGTCGGCGACAAGGCATTCTTCTACCACTCCAATATCGGCAAGGAGATCGTCGGGGTGATGGAGATCGCGCGCGAGGCCTATCCCGATGCAAGCGATCCGGACGGCAAGTGGGTGATGGTCGACGTGGTGCCGCTCAAGCCGGTGAAAACCCCGGTCACCCTGGCGGCCATCCGCGAGGAGCCCAAGCTCAAGGACATGGCGCTGGTGCGCTATGCCCGGCTCTCCGTTCAGCCCGTGCAATCCGCAGAGTGGAAAATCGTCTGCAAGATGGCCGGCATCGAGGCATGAGCGGCGCCTTGTGCCGGCTGGACGAGATCGACGATCCGGGCGCCAAGGGCTTCACCTTGCTGCAGGAACCGCGCGAGATCTTCGTCGTGCGGCAGGGTGAGGGCGTTTACGCCTATATCAATTCCTGCCCGCATATCGGGACGCCGCTGGAATTTCGGCCTGACCAATTTTTAACCCGGGACCGCACCGAGATTCTTTGCTCGACGCATGGCGCGCGCTTCGAACTCACGACCGGGCACTGCACCGCTGGTCCTTGCCGGGGCAAGTCGCTGATGCCGGTGGCGGTGACGGTTCTCGATGGTTGGGTCACGATCTGTCCGTAGCGTAAACGTTAACGCGCGCGGTACTTCGCTGCCCTTACCGTCCCCTGTGGTACCGTGCTGGTTGACGCCCAAGCTGCGGCTAACTATGAATGCCCCATATCGGTGACGGGCAGCGCCTTAAGACTCCGCGATGCCGGCTTCGATGCAGGGGGGCGATTCAGTGAGAGCAGCCCAGTCGGCCGCCGCCGAAAGCTCGGTGGAGTTGCGGTGTTTGCTTTGCAGCCGCGAGGCGTTGGGCTTTGTCTCGCCATCCCCCCACCGCTTGCATGACCGCAGCTGACCCGACCATGCCTGACGCCGGAACGCTGCCGCCGCGCCGTCGCGTTCTGATACGCGCCTCGATGCGCCTCGGCAGCGATACGTTCAAAGCGTTCGTCCAGGCGCGGGCCCCCGAGCTGCATGTCGAATCGTACGAGTCCGATGCCGAGATCGCCGCGCACCTGCAAGCCGGCAATCCGCCCGACCTGATCGTCTGGCGGCAGAAGGCCGACGAAATCGATCCCATTGCCGACGTCCGGGCCACCTTCGGCGACCTGCCGAAAATACCGATCGCACTGATCGTGCAGCGCTACGACGCGGCTCTGGTCAGCCGGGCGATGGCGCAAGGCATAGCCGGGCTGGTCGCCATCACGATGTCCGCCGATCTGGTGCTGTGCGTCCTGCGCCTCATGCTGGTCGGCGGCACTTATTTTCCCTGCGAGGCAACCTGGCTGACGCCGGCCGTACCGGCGCCGATGGCCGAACTGCCAGCCCCGGTGAGCGCGCTGCGCGGCGCCTACGGCCTCACCCCGCGCCAGCTCGATGTGCTGAGCTACATCTGCCAGGGCATGTCGAACAAGATCATCGCCCGGGCGCTCGGCATGCGCGAGACCACGGTCAAGGCGCATGTCATGCAGATCATGCGCCGGCTCAACGCCGACAACCGCACCCAGGTGGCCTTGCGCGTTTCGCAGATGGGTTTCACCGGCATGCCACGCGAGCCCAAGGGCGAAATCGCCGGCTCCTGACGCCCACCCCTCAACCGGAAGCCGCCCTAGCTCGAGGCTGACTGGCGCGACAGGCGGGGCGGCGCGGTGTAGAAACAGCCCGCCCGTCGACCTCCCCGATCAGGCTGCATGTCCGACTCGCCCAGCAGCAAGGACGCTCCCAAAACCTTCGCCGAACGCGGCGTCGCCGTGCCATTCACCACGGCCGAACTGCTATTCGCGCGCGCGCGCCAGAAGGGCGAGAGCAAGGAATTGCTGGTGCCGGGTCTTGCCCAGACCCGCGGCATCTACGTCTACGAGTGGGCGAGCATGCGCAACCGCTTCCAGCTGTCGCTGCATGACCGCCTGCTGCACATGCAGATCCGCATTGCCTCGACCCCCAATCCCGGCGCCATGTCGGCCGTGGCGCTGAAAGTGGCACGCGGCGGCACCGCCGGAGGCGAGGCCCTGGCCGCGGCCGAGGAAACCGCACGCCAGGCCGAATCCCTGCCGCTGCTGGCGCGCTTCACCCTCACCCAGCGCCTGCTCGAGCGTCTCGGGGTGAGCGGCTTCACGCTGATGCCCGAGGAGCTGATCACCGCCGCGGGGCAGCAGAGGATGGTCGACGCGCTCGCTCCCGTGTCGCATGTCTACGGCATGAGCGGGCCGCAGCTCGCCGCCCGCCTCGAGATGCTGGGCAATCATCTTGGCCTGGTCGGCGTGGCCGGCATGTCCGTCGAGCCGCCGGCCCGGCGCCTGGCGCAGCGTCTCGACCTCCTGTCCAAGGCGCTGACCAAATGGGCCGAGGATGGCGGCGATTCGGACGCCGAGGCGAACCTCGTAGGACGCGTCGCCGGCGAGACCTCGAAGCTGGCGATCCAATGCCTGCAGCGCATCGACGCCGACACGCTGGCGGTCGACGTGCTGATGTCGGCCTGGAACGACCGCATCGACGGGCTCAAGGCGCGGGCCGATCGCACGCTCTGGCTGCTCGACGGCTGGGACCGGCTGCTCGGCGCCTGGCAGAACGTCTCGATGAAGGACCGCGGTTCGCAGTCGAAGGCGCTGCTCCTCATGTCCTACGTCATGCCGATGGTGCCGACCAACGAGGTCGAGCCCGACGACCGGCCGGCCTGGGACGACATGAACACCGATCTCAGCAAGCTGATCGCCGAGAACACCGAGGGCGTCGACCTGGCAACCATGCTGGAGCTGCTCGGGCCGCAGGCCGACAAGCCGGCCGGGCTCTCAGGCTCCAGCGCACGGGCCACCCGCCGGCGGGGCGGCATGTCCGAGGCGAAGCTGGCCCAGGTGGTGCGCCTGCTCGAATCGGTGATCGACCGGCCGGACGGCGCCCCGGCGCGCAAGATGATCGCCGACCTGCGCCCGCAGATCGCCCATATCAAGCCGCCGCGCATGGCGAAAGGGCGCCGGGCGGTGTGCGCCGTGTTCGAGGAGATGCTGATCGACGGCGAAACGGCGAGCCGCACGGCGGCGCGGATCCCGCGCGCGGCGATCATGCCGGTATGGTCGCTGTTCATGGAGCGGGCCGACAAGGCGAAGCTCGCCACTCTCGAAGCCGAGATCAACCGGCCGGCCGCCGTCAAGGAGCTGCGCACCCTCTTTGCCGCCACCCTCCGGCCCGAGATCGAGGATGCCGCCGCCTTCACCAGCAAGGCACGTGCCCTCATCGTGCGGCTGGGCGGCGAATCGCATTACAACGCCATGCAGTTCATGGTCGGCGCCGCCGCCGTCGGCGAGCAGCTCATGCGCCTGCGCGCCGTGCTGCCCCCCAAGCCGATCGAGGATTTCAAGGATCCCGATCTCGACCGCCTAGCGGAGGCGCTGAACGACATCCGCAAGGTGGCGCCCGACCAGATCCAGACCGCGCTGTTCATCGTCATGGGGCAGATGGCGCAGCCCTTCAAGATCTCGAACGTGCTGGAGATCCTGGCCAATAGCGGGCGCTTCAAGTCGAGCGCCGGGATCAGCGGCTTCGTCACCGCGGCGATGATCGGCAAGCTCGAAGGCCAGGTGGCCGACGTCAACAAGCTGGTCGACGCCGTACCGGGCGCCGACGCCGCCTCGCCCGTCGTGCCGATCGGCGAGGCCGCGATGGCCCTGGCCGACACGATCGGGCATTGCGCCGACAATTTCGCCGGCACCAGCTCGGCGTTGCAGGTCAACGGCAGCCCGATGCAGGCCGAGGAAGTGGAAACCCTGCGCAACAAGCTCTGCGACCTGGTCGGCACCAAGCTCGCCGGCAGCGGCGTGGGTGCGCTGATCAGCGCACTGACCGGGGCGCCGGCCATCACCGGCTCCGGCCCGGCGCGGCCCTCGGTGCGCTGGCCGTTCGACCAGCCGCCCGATCCCGCCTCGGTGCGCAACGCGGAGCTCTACGCCATGGCGCTCAAGAAAAGCGAGGCGAGTGCGGGCGCTCTGGGCGTGGGCGAGACGATCGCCGCCGCGGTCCAGTCGACGATCGACGAGTTCGAGAAGACGGCCTCGGTTCTCTTCGGCCAGATGCAGAAGGCCGCCCTCGACATGGTCACGCGCGAACACGCGCGATCCCATGTCGCGGTGCTGGCCCGGATCATGGAGATCCTCGGCGGCACCGACCGCGCCGAGCGCATGCTCAACAAGGGGCACGAACTCATCTGAGGTGCTAAGCACCTAGGGGAAAACCCTAAATCGGCTTCGCCTGCGCCTTGTCTCAGGCCGGCTTTGCGCCAATAATCCGCTCAAGAAATTAAGCCTTCTCAGGGAGACGCCTATGCCCGACGGCCAAGTATTCCCCGTTCCCCAGACGCTCGCCAAATCCGCCTGGATCGACCAAGCGAAGTACCAGTCGATGTACGAGCGGTCGATCAAGGATCCGGAGGGGTTCTGGGCCGAGCACGGCAAGCGCATCGACTGGATCAAGCCGTACACCAAGGTGAAGGACGTGTCGTATAGCGGCGACGTCCACATCACCTGGTTCCACGACGGCACGCTCAACGCCTCGGCGAACTGCCTCGACCGGCACCTCGCCAAGCGCGGCAACCAGACGGCGATCATCTGGGAGGGCGACGATCCGAAGGAAAGCCGGAGCATCACCTACAAGGAGGCGCACGAGCAGGTCTGCCGCCTCGCCAACGTGATGAAGAAGCACGGCGTCAAGAAGGGCGACCGCGTCACCATCTACCTGCCGATGATTCCCGAGGCGGCCTTCGCCATCCTCGCCTGTGCGCGCATCGGCGCGGTGCACTCCGTGGTCTTCGGCGGCTTCTCTCCTGACTCGCTGGTCGGCCGCATCCAGGACTGCGATTCCAACTTCGTCATCACCGCCGATGAAGGCCTGCGTGGCGGCCGCAAGGTGCCGCTCAAGGCCAATGCCGACGCCGCCCTCAAGTCCTGCCCCAGCGTCAAGAACATGCTGGTGGTCAAGCGCACCGGCGGCACGGTCGAATGGGCCAAGGGGCGCGACCTCTGGTACCACGACGAGATGGCCGCCGTGTCGGCCGACTGCCCGCCGGCGGAGATGAAGGCGGAGGACCCGCTGTTCATCCTTTACACCTCGGGCTCGACCGGGAAGCCGAAGGGTGTGCTGCACACGACCGGCGGCTACATGGTCTTCGCTTCCATGACCCACCAGTACGTCTTCGACTATCACGACGGCGACGTCTACTGGTGCACCGCCGATGTCGGCTGGGTCACCGGGCACAGCTATATCGTCTACGGCCCGATGGCCAACGGCGCGATCACCCTGATGTTCGAGGGCGTGCCGAACTACCCGGACTTCTCGCGCTTCTGGCAGGTTGTCGACAAACACAAGGTCAACATCTTCTACACCGCTCCCACGGCGATTCGCGCGCTGATGCGCGAGGGCGAAGAGCCGGTGAAGAAGACCAGCCGCAAATCCCTGCGTCTGCTCGGCTCGGTCGGCGAGCCCATCAACCCCGAAGCCTGGCTCTGGTATCACCGCGTGGTCGGCGACGAGCGCTGCCCGATCGTCGATACCTGGTGGCAGACCGAGACCGGCGGCATCCTGATCACGCCGCTGCCCGGCGCCATTCCGACCAAGCCCGGATCGGCGACCAAGCCGTTCTTCGGTGTCCGGCCGGAGATCGTCGACAACGACGGCAAGGTGCTGGAGGGTGCGTGCGAGGGCAATCTCTGCATTGCCGATTCATGGCCCGGCCAGATGCGCACCCTGTTCGGGGATCACAAGCGTTTCGTCGATGCCTATTTCTCGACCTTCAAAGGCAAGTATTTCACCGGCGACGGCTGCCGCCGCGACGCCGATGGGTATTACTGGATCACCGGCCGCGTCGACGACGTGATCAACGTCGCCGGCCATCGCATGGGCACCGCCGAGGTCGAGAGCGCGCTGGTTGCCCACGCCAAGGTCGCCGAGGCGGCTGTCGTCGGCTATCCGCACGACATCAAGGGCCAGGGCATCTACGCCTACGTCACGCTCAATGCCGGCGAGACGACGAGCGAGGAGCTGCGCAAGGAGCTCGTCGCCTGGGTGCGCAAGCAGATCGGCCCGATCGCCACGCCCGACCTTGTCCAGTGGGCCCCGGGCCTGCCCAAGACGCGCTCGGGCAAGATCATGCGCCGCATCCTGCGCAAGATCGCGGCCAACGAGCACGAGCAGCTCGGCGACACCTCGACCCTGGCCGATCCCGCCGTGGTCAAGGACCTGGTCGACAACCGGATGAACCGGGGGTAGGGGCGACAGACATTTGAATGCCCATCAATGCCTCGTGACGTTACTGTCCTCGCCCGTCCATGCCCGACACACCCGAGGGCAAGACGCGTCGCCCAGCTAGCGCCTGGATATCATCGAGACGGGCCCGCTCCCAATACCATTCCCCAAAGGGACGGCCATTTAAGCAAACGGGCGGTGATGGACGATCGCTCCGCAGATCGGCCGAAGGCGGGGGCGGCGGTGGACGTTCACTCCGCGAATCACGCGGCGGTGAACGCGGTGCTTTCTCGAATTCAGTTGAGCGCTGACTAGCTAAACTTATGGCTGGATCGGTGACGACCGCGAAGCCCACAGGTGCATCCCCCTCGCTTGTCCAAACTTGGACCGGCACAGCGATAGACGCCGCGGGGACTGCGACAAGGCTGCTCACGATTGATTGACCGTATTCGTCTCGCTGTGTGGCGGGCTCGACGCAATCGAATTCGGCCACGATCCCCTGCATGTTCGGCAGAACCACGATGCGATCCGCCAATTGTCCTCCAAGTGCGACAGTTGCACTACGCCACAAGCGACCACCTTGAATCAGAAGTCGACCTCTCTGCCCGATTGTTAAATATCCTACCGGTAACCTGAACCCTCCGCCCTCTCCTCGCAACGCATACGGTGATCTTGGTTCTTCGAAATTAAGGGCGCGCGAAATACTATCCACGTCGCCTTTTACTTCGACGACATAGTCGACACGCTGAGGTTTTCTGGGTCCATTTACTGCGGCGCGCGTCTTGCTATCGGCTGTCGCGCGATTCAACTCTCGGCGGCACTCCGATAGATGGTGGTGAGGCGAATCAGGGCCACGACCAGGTATCCAGCAGGTGACCATCGCCAATCGAAGACCAGACCACCAACCCGGAAGCGAAACCGTCGCCGTCAGAGCAACCTGTCTCGGCACATGGCGAGCCGATGACACTCCACCATCAGCATCAGTCATAGGGCCAACGATCCAGCCGAAAATGGAGTGCTTCAGAGTATCGGACTTTTCCCCTTCACCGAAGCCGACTACTAAAGGGACACGCG
>JALHMR010000064.1 GCA_022843945.1 Rhodospirillaceae bacterium
CGTGTGCTCTTCCGATCTTGATCGCCGGCAAGCCGGACCTCGCCCGGCGCACGCTGACCGCGGCCGACGTCGCGGCGGCGCGCAAGGACAAGCGCGCGGCCTTCGAGGCGCTGGCCCGGTCCAACGACACGCCGATCAAGCCCGAGCGCGTGGTCGCCGAGCTGCAGGCGGTGCTGCCGAAGGATGCAATCGTGGTCTGCGACCCGGGCACGCCGTGTCCGTATTTCTCGGCCTATTACGATTTCGAGACGCCGGGCCGGCACTTCATCTCCAACCGCGCGCACGGGGCATTGGGCTATTCGATGTCGGCGTCGGTGGGCGCCCATTACGGAAGGCCGAGCGCCAAGGTCGTGGCGGTGATGGGCGACGGCAGCTTCGGTTTTACGGCCGGCGAGATGGAGACCATCGTCCGCCTCAAGCTGCCGATCACCATGGTGGTGATCTCCAACAGCGTCTACGGCTGGATCAAGGCCGGGCAGAAGACCGGTTTCGGCGAACGGTATTTCTCGGTCGACTTCAGCCGCACCGAGCACGCCAAGGTCGCCGAGGCCTTCGGCGTCAAGGCGTGGAAGGTCAGCGACCCGGCCGAGCTGCGCAAGACGCTGGCCGCGGCGGTCGAGCACGGTGGCCCGACCCTGGTCGACGTCATCACCCAGCCGCTCAACGAGGCCAAGGCGCCGGTTTCCGAGTGGGTCGCGTAGTCCGATGACGATCGCCCCCTCTTCGATAGCTGTGGGCGGCAAGGCGATCTACGGGGCGCGGCTCGGTATCCTGATGCTCGAGGCGCGCTTCCCGCGCATTCCCGGCGACATGGGCAATGCCGAGACCTGGCCGTTCCCGGTGCTCTACCGGGTGGTGCGCGGCGCCTCGCCGCAGCGCGTGGTGATGGAACGGGCGAGCGGCCTGCTCGATGCGTTTCTCGATGCGGCCGCGGATCTCGTCTCGCTGGGTGCCGATGGCATCACCACCAATTGCGGTTTCCTGTCGCTGTTCCAGAAGGACATTGCCGCGCGGGTCAAGGTGCCCGTCGCCACCTCGAGCCTGATGCAGATCCCCATGGTCCAGGCGCTCCTGCCGCCCGGCCAGCGCGTCGGCGTCATCACCGTCAGCGCCAAGACGCTGAGCCGCGATCATCTGGTCGCCGCCGGGGCGCCGGCCGACACGCCGTTCATCGGCACCGAGAACGGCAAGGAGTTCTTCCGCGCCATCGTCGGCAACGAGGAGCGGCTCGACGTGGGCGCTGCGGCGCGCGACATCCTCGATGCGGGCGCGGCGCTGGTGGCTCAGCACAAGGATATCGGCGCCTTGGTGCTCGAATGCACGAACATGGCGCCCTATGCCGCGGCGCTGCGCGAGCGCCTCGGCCTGCCGGTGTTCGACATTTACAGCTTCATCACCTGGTTCCATGCCAGCCTGAAGCCGCGAGACTTCGGCCCGCCGGCCGACCGGCGCACGACCTTGGGCGAGTAGGAGCAAAACTTTTTCTGTCACGCCGCGCTTGATGCGGCATCCATGGTGCCGGCTGCGCGATGGACCCCGGCTCGCGCCCATGCGCTGCGCCGCCGCGAAGCGCCGGCGGGCGCGGAAAGACTGGGCTTGGCCGGGGTGATGATTGGACTTAATGGTCGGGTTGCGGGCTCCGCCCTCGCCGCGTAAGGTCGTGGGCGATAAATAATCCGGCGACCAATACGCACGGATGGGAGGAGGAAATATGCTGCGCACCCTGACCGCCCTGGCTTTGCTGGGCCTCGTTGCCGCACCGGCCACGGCCCAGACCTATCCCGACCGCCCGATCACGCTCGTGGCCCCGTTCCCGCCCGGCGGCGTTGCCGACCAGGTCGGCCGGCCGCTGGGCGCGGCGATGGAGAAACTGCTCAAGCAGCCCGTGGTGCTGCAGAACAAGCCCGGCGCCGGCGGGGCGGTCGGCATGGCGAGCGTCGCGCAGTCGCGTCCCGACGGCTACACGCTGCTGGTCGCGCTCTCCAGCATCTCGATCATTCCCGAGGCCGACAAGCTGTTCAACCGCCAGCCGGCCTACACCATGGACCAGCTGGCGCCGGTGGCGCTGCTCTCCGCCGATCCGACGGTGATGGTGGTCAAGGCCGACAGCCCGTGGAAGACGGTCAAGGATTTCGTCGAGGACGCCAAGAAGCGCCCCGGCCAGATCGCCTACGCGTCGTCGGGTGTGTACGGCACCCTGCATGTGGCGATGGAGATGTTCGCCGTCGCCGCCGACATCAAGCTGCGCCACGTGCCGTTCTCGGGCGGCGGCCCGGCGGTCACGGCGCTGCTCGGCAACAACGTCCAGGCGCTGGCCTCCGGCCCCGGCCCGGTGCTCGCCCAGATCAAGGCTGGAACGATGCGGCCGCTTGCCGGCTGGGGCGACAAGCGCATCCCGGCGCTGCCCGACGTGCCGACCTTCAAGGAGCTCGGCTACAAGGATGTCGAGTTCTACATCTGGGCCGGGCTGTTCGCGCCCAAGGGCACACCGGCGCCGGCGATCAATACCTTGCGCGAGGCGACGAAGAAGGCGGTCGACGACCCGGACTTCAAGAAGACCATGGAGAACCAGGGCTCGCCGATCTCCTATCTCGACGCACCCGAGTTCCAGAAATTCTGGGACGTCGATGCCGCGCGGCTCGCCGTGGCGGTGAAGAAGATCGGCAAGGTCGAATAGCGCGGAGCCCGTGGAAACCGGGCCGGTGCCGCCGGAGAGGCCAACCGCGCCGGCGTGGTGGAGCAACGACCGCGTCGGCGGGGTGATCCTGATCGTCATCGCCGGCCTGGTCGCGCTCGACACGACGACACTGCCGATCGGCACGCTCGCCCGGCCGGGGCCGGGCTACGCGCCGCTGATCTGCGCCCTGATCCTCGCGGCCCTCGGCCTGCTGGTGGCGCTGCGGCGCGGCGGTGCGCCGTTCTCGGGCCTGCGCTGGGGCGAGGGGCGGCACGCCGCGCTGATCCTGGGGGCCGGGGCCTTCGCGGCGCTGGCGCTCGAGCGTATCGGCTTTCGGCTGACGACCCTGGCGATCCTCGTCTTTCTACTCGGTGTCGTTGAGCGCCGCCCACCGCTGGCGGTCGCGGCGGTGGCACTGGCGATCTCGTTCGGCGGCTATTATCTGTTCTGGAATATCCTGCGCGTGCCGCTGCCGATCGGGCCGTTCGGGATCTAGCCCCATGTCCGAGCCCTAAAACAGTGATCGAGACCCTGCAGAACCTGGCGCTCGGCTTCTCGGTCGCCCTCTCGCCGCACGTGCTGTTCTACGCCGTGCTCGGCTGCATCGTCGGCACGCTGGTCGGCGTGCTGCCGGGTCTCGGGCCGCTGGCCGGGATCAGCCTGCTGCTGCCGCTGACCTTCGGCCTCAGCCCGACCACCGCTATCGTGCTGCTCGCCGGCATCTATTACGGCGCGATGTATGGCGGCTCGACGACCTCGATCCTGATGCGCATCCCGGGCGAGGCGGCCTCGGTGATGACCTGCGTCGACGGCTACGCCATGACCCAGAAGGGCCGCGCCGGGCCGGCGCTGGCCATCGCGGCGCTGGGCTCGTTCGTCGCCGGCACGCTCAGCGTCGTGGCGCTGATGCTGCTCGCCCCGCCGCTGGCCGCCTTTGCGCTGCGCTTCGGGCCGCCCGAATACACCGCGCTCCTGCTCCTCGGCCTGATCATCCTCGCCTACATGTCCTCGGGTGCGATGCCCAAGACCCTGGCCATGGCGACACTCGGCCTGGTGCTGGGAACGATCGGCATCGACGCGATGAGCGGGTTCATACGCTTCACCCATGGCGTGACCGAGCTCGGCGACGGCATCGGCATCGTGCCGGTGGCGGTCGGGCTGTTCGGCCTCTCGGAAATCCTGCTCACCGCCGGCAAGGACACGCCGCCGCAGGTCTACAAGCCCAAGCTGCGCGAGCTGGTTCCCTCGGGCGAGGATGTGCGGCGCTCGATCGCCCCGACCCTGCGCGGCTCGGTGCTCGGCTTCTTCATCGGCATCATCCCCGGTTCGGCGCACATCATCTCGTCCTTCGTCTCCTACGGGATCGAGAAGCGCATCAGCAAGCGGCCGGAGGAATTCGGCCACGGCGCGGTCGAGGGCGTGGCCGGGCCGGAATCGGCCAACAACGCCGCCGCCTCGGGCGCCTTCGTGCCGATGCTGGCGCTGGGCGTGCCCTCGGGCCCGATCCCGGCGGTGATGATGGCGGCGCTGATGATCCACGGTGTGGCCCCCGGGCCGCTCCTGATGGAACAGCAGCCGGCCCTGGTCTGGGGCTTCATCGCCAGCATGTATGTCGGCAACATCGTGCTGCTGATCCTCAACCTGCCGATGGTCGGGCTGTTCGTGAACCTGCTGCGCATCCCCTATTCGTATCTCTACCCGTGCATCGTCGTGTTCTGCGTCATCGGCGTCTACGCGGTGAACTCTAGCGTGGTCGACGTGTGGATCATGATCGTCACCGGCGCGGTCGGCTATTTCCTGCGCAAGCTCGATTTCGACATGGCGCCGGTGGTGCTCGGCCTGATCCTGTCCCCCATGCTCGAGCTGAGCCTGCGCCAGTCACTGGCCATGTCCGCCGGCGACTACGGCATCTTCCTCCACCGCCCGATCGCCGCGACGATGCTGGCGGCGGTGGTGATGCTGTTCGTGCTCAGCCTCTGGCCGCTGATCAGGGGCGGCGGCGACTGGCGGAGCCGGGTGGGGCTCGACGAGAAGCCCGGCTGAGCCGTACAACTAGCGCCTAACCGTTGGGACGTTTCATGGCCAAGAAATCCACTGCCAAAAAGAAGAAGACCGTTGCCCGCGCCGCCAGGAAGAGCGATGCCGTGATGGAAGCGCGGCGCGATCTCGCCGCCGCCTTCCGCTGGGCCGCCCGCCTGGGCTTCAACGAAGGTACTTGCAACCATTTCAGCCTGAAGGTGCCGGGCGCCGAGGAGCGCTACCTCCTCAACCCGCACGGCCTGCATTTCAGCGAGATCCGCGCCTCCGACCTGATCATGGTCGATGCCGACGGCAAGGTGGTCGAGGGCGACTGGCCGATGGAGGAGACCGCCTTCTACCTTCACTCGCGCATCCACCGCGCCAACCCGGAGGCGAAGTGCGTGCTGCACACGCACATGCCCTACGCCACGGCGCTGACCATGATCGAGGACGGGCGGCTGGAGCCGGCGCTGCAGACGGCGCTGCGCTTCTACGGCCGGGTGGGCTACGACGACGATCTCGGCGGCTATAACGGCCTCGCGGTGAGCATCGAGGAGGGGGACCGCGTCTGCAAGGCGCTGGGCAATCACCGCGTGCTGTTCATGGCCAATCACGGCGTGATGGTCGCGGCTCCCACTGTCCACCAGGCCTTCGACGATCTCTACTATCTGGAGCGCGCGGCGCAGGCCCAGGTGATCGCCATGTCCACGGGGCGCAAGCTCAAGCTGGTCGGCGACAATCTCGCCTCCCAGGCGCGCGACCAGATCCTGGCGCACAACGAGCTCTATGCCCGCATCCACTTCACCTCGCTGCGCCGCATCCTTGACCGCGAGGCGCCTGACTATCTCAAGTAAGCCACGCGTATGACGGATGCCATCGCCCGGGTCGAGGATCCGCGGCTCCTCACCGGGGCTGGCCGCTACACGGCCGATCTCGACCTGCCCGGACAGGCCTATGCGGCCGTGGTCCGCTCGCCGCATGCGCATGCGAAGCTCGTGAGCATCGACGCGGCGGCGGCCTTGGCGGGCGGCGCGCTCGCCGTCGTCACAGGAGAGGACGAAGCCAAGGCCGGCTGGGGCGGCGTGCCCGGCATGCCGGTCAAGGACCGGCGCGGCGGCACCTTGCTCGTGCCGCACTATCCCGCACTGGCGCAAGGCAAGGTGCGCTTCGCCGGCCAGCCGGTAGCGCTGGTCGTGGCCGAGACGCTGGCGTCGGCGCAAGACGCGGCGGAGCTTCTCGACATTGCCTACGAAGAGCTTCCCTCGGTCACCGACGGCCGCGCCGCGCTCGAGCCGGGTGCGCCGCAGCTGCATGACAACGTGCCGGGCAACCTCGCCGTCGACTATGGCATCGGCGATGAAAAGGCGGCCGACGAGGCCTTTGCTCGCGCCGCGCACGTGACCAAGCTGACCGTGGTCAACCAGCGCGTCGTGGTCTGCGCCATGGAGCCGCGCGCCGCCATCGGCGCCTACGATCCGGCGGCAGACAAGTACACGCTGCACACCGGCACGCAGGGTGCGACCGCCCTGCGCGACGTGATGGCCGGCATGATGAAGCTGCCGAAGAAGGAGCAGCTGCGCGTCGTCACCGGCGATGTCGGCGGCGGCTTCGGCATGAAGACACCGCCCTATCCTGAGTATCTCGCGCTGCTGCTCGCCGCGCGCAAAGTGGGGCGGCCGGTGAAATGGGTCGGCAGCCGCGGCGAGAGCTTTCTGTCCGACAGCCAGGGCCGCGACACCGTTATGACGGGTGAACTCGCCCTGGACCGAGACGGCACGTTTCTGGCGCTGCGCATCCGCGCGATCTGCAGCGGCGGCGCCTACCTGACGCCGCCGGGCGCCCACATTGCCACGGCCAACTTCGCTGTCTGCCTGATCAACGTTTACGCCACGCCCATCATCGACGCCCAGTCGAAATACGTGCTGACCAACGCCGTGCCGGTCGGTCCCTATCGCGGGGCCGGACGGCCGGAGGCGGCCTACATCGTCGAGCGCCTGGTCGACCGCGCGGCGCGCGAGCTGAAGATCGACCCGGCGAGCCTGCGCCGGCGCAACCTGATTCCCGTCTCGGCCATGCCCTACAAGGCGCCCAACGGGGCGCTCTACGACAGCGGCGATTTCGCGCCCATGCTCGACAAGGCGCTGGCCCTGTCGGACGGCGCCGGCTACGCCGCCCGCCATAAGGAATCCGCCACGCAAGGCAAGCTGCGCGGCCGCGGCATCGCCATGTTTCTCGAAGTCTCGGGCGGCGCGCCCGCCGAGTTCGGCGGTATCCGCTTCGTCGACGGCGTGCTGGAGCTCTATACCGGCGGCGGCTCCAGCGGACAGAGCCACGAGACGGTCTACAAGAACCTGGTCGCCGAGCGCCTGGGCCTCGATCCCGCCAAGGTGCGCCTGGTCCAGGGCGACAGCGACCGGGTGCCGCGCGGCGCCACCTCGACCGCCTCGCGCACCACCATCGCGGTGGGCGCCGTCACGCTCGATTCGGTTGCCAAGGTGATTGAAAAGGGCCGGCAGATCGCCGCCGAGCGTCTCGAGGCCAGCCTCGCCGATATCGAGTACGCCGCCGGCAGCTTCCGCATTGCCGGCACGGACCGCGCTGTGTCGCTCTGGGCGCTGGGTAGCGCGCTCGACGTGGCGAGCGAAGTGAAGGTGACGCCGAACTATCCCAATGGCTGCCACATCGCCGAGGTCGAGATCGACCCCGAGACCGGCATCGTCACACCCTGCAGCTACACCGCCGTCGACGATTGCGGCAATGTGCTCAACCACACTCTGGTCGAGGCGCAGGTGAGGGGCGGCTTTGCCCAGGGTCTCGGCCAGGTGCTGTTCGAGCGCGCCGTCTACGATCCCGACACGGGCCAGCTCCTCACCGGCTCGTTCATGGATTACGGAATCCCACGGGCCGACGACCTGCCGGAGATGCATCTAGGTGAGCATATCGTGCCGTGCACGACCAATCCGCTGGGCGTCAAAGGCGTGGGCGAGGCGGGCACCACGGGGGCGCTGCCCACGCTGATGAATGCCATCCTCGATGCGCTGGCGCCGCTGGGTGTGAAGGAGCTCGATATGCCGGCGACGCCCGAACGCGTCTGGCAGGCCATCGCCGCGGCGCGTGGTTCGGTGTCATAATCGCCGCATGGCCAAGAAACGGCTGATCGTCGGGATATCGGGGGCCTCGGGCACGGCCTATGGCATCCGGCTGCTCGAGGCACTTCGCAAGAGCGCGATCGAGACGCATCTGGTGATGAGCCGCTCGGCCGAGGTGACTCTCGCCTACGAGACCGATCTCAAGGTGGCCGACGTCCATGCCCTGGCCGACGTCGTCTACTCCGTGACCGACATCGGCGCCGCGATTTCATCCGGCTCGTTCCGTACCGAGGGCATGATCATCGCTCCGTGCTCCATTCGCTCGCTGGCCGAGATCGCCTACGGCACGACGACCAGCCTGCTGACCCGAGCCGCCGACGTGGTGCTCAAGGAACGCCGCCGGCTGGTCCTGCTGGTGCGCGAGACGCCGCTGCATACCGGCCACCTGCGGGCGATGACCCTGGCCTCGGAGAACGGTGCCATCGTCATGCCGCCGGTGCCGGCGTTCTACACGCGCCCGAAGTCGGTCAACAACATCGTCGACCACACGGTGGGAAGGGCACTCGATCTCTTTGGCATCGACAATCCGCTCGTTCGGCGCTGGGGCGAGGCGGGCGGCAGCGGCAAGTCCGGCGGCAGCCGGCGCAAGCGCAAGTAATGGCGCGCAATCCGTTCTGGACGTATTCGCTGCGGCTCTATGGCCGACCCGGCGTGTCGTCAGCCTGCATCGCCCTGCAGGACCATGCCGGGGCCGACGTCAACCTGCTGCTCTTCTGCCTGTGGGCCGGGCAGCAACGGATCGCCCTCTCGCCTGCCGTCATCGCCGGTGCGCTCGCCGTCTCGAAGGAGTGGCGCCGCGCCATGATGCCATTGCGCCAGGCACGTCGCGCGCTCAAGCCCATGGGTGTGGACCGGCTGCGTGGCGCGCTGCTGCGCCTCGAGATCCAGGCTGAGCGCCTGCAGCAGGATCGCCTGTACGCCCTCACCCGCACAACCAAGCGCGGCAAGGGCGAGGCCGTCATGGTCGCGGCCGATAACCTGGCGGCCTATTTCCGCCGGGCCGGCATCGTACTGACCCGCCGTGACTGGCCGGCGCTTCGCACCGTCGTCCGGAGCGCTTTCGCCTAGCCAGGCTCGCCCGGCGTTTGATCTGGGTCAATGTGCGGCGGCGGCCTCTGCGCCAGACTGTACGAACCCGCAAAGCGCGACGGAGGCGACGATGAAAGCCAAGGACGTCATGACCACGACCGTCCACACGGTCGGTCCCGATACGCCGGTCACGGCGATCGCGCAGCTGCTGCTCGATCGGCGCATTAGCGGAGTTCCTGTCGTGGCCGAGAATGGCAAGGTGCTCGGCGTGGTCAGCGAATGCGATCTCATGCGCCGGCCGGAGAGCGGCACGGTGAAGCGCAGGGCCTGGTGGCTCACACTGGTTTCGTCGAACGATGAAATGGCACGTGACTACATCAAGACGCACGGCACCAACGCCGGGGACGTCATGAGCCAGCCCGCCATTACCGTCGAGGCGGATGCCGATCTGGCGGATGTCGCGGCCTTGCTGGAGAGGCGCCGGATCAAGCGCGTCCCCGTGATGAAAGACGGCAGGCTCGTCGGCATCGTGACGCGCTCGAACCTGCTGCATGGGCTGATCGCGCACCGCAGCGGCAAGGTGGCCGAGACCGATACCGCGATCCGCAAGGAGATCGAGGACGAGCTCGCTGACGAAGCCTGGGCCAACCTGCGCACGACGAACGTCGTGGTGACGGACGGCGTCGTGCATCTCTGGTCCATGGTCGGCTCGGAAAGCGAGCGCGAGGCGCTGGTCGTGGCGGCGCGCCGCGTTTCCGGTGTCCGGCGGGTCGAGCCGCATATCGCCGTCCTGACCCCCGGGGTGTAGCGGAATAGCGTGGCCGCCACGCGCGTTCTCCGCCCGAGGGCCAGCATGGCCCGAAGGAGGAGAGCGATGATACGGATCGGTGCGGCGGTTGTTGCCCTGGCCCTGCTCGGCGGTTGCGCGACCAATGCCGGCCCCGGCGAGTTCGGAGCCAACAAGACGACCGGCGGCGGCCTTCTGGGCGCCATCGGCGGCGGTCTGCTCGGCGCCAACCTGATCGGCGGCAAGCACGGCGTGATCGGCGGCGGCTCGAAGACCCAGATGATCGGTGTCGCGGCGGGTACGCTGCTCGGTGCGCTGGCGGGCTCCAGCGTCGGCAGCTCACTCGACAAGTCCGACGCGCTTTACGCTCAGCGCGCGCATAGCCAGGCTGCGGCGGCGCCGGTCGGCCAGCAGATCGCCTGGTCGAATCCCGACAGCGGACACCAGGGTACGGTGGTGGCGACCCGCGAGGGGCGCAACCAGGCGACCGGCGAATACTGCCGCGAGTTCCAGCAGACCGTGCAGGTCGGCGGCGAGAGCCAGCGCGGCTACGGCATCGCCTGCCGCCAGCCCGACGGATCGTGGCGCATCACGCAGTAGAGGTCTCGGCCGCCGGGCCCCTTGATCGTCGCGCGGCTTGCCGCTGGGGCTCCGAGTTGCCAGTATCGGCGTCATGCCGATCGATCTGCGGGCCCGCCTGTCGCAATACCTGCCGCGGCTCTACGGCTATGCCGTGAGCCTGACGCGCAACGAGGACGCCGCGCGCGAGCTCGTCCAGGAGAGCGCCTTGCGCGCCCTCAAGGCGAAAAGCATTCCGCAGGACGAGCCGGCTCTCAGGGCCTGGCTGTTCACCATCGTGCGCCATGCCGCGATCGATGCGCATCGGCGCGCGAGGCAACCGGCCGTGCAGGAACCGGACCTGGGCGAACTCACCACCCTCCTTTGGGAATTCGACGAGCGTTATATCGCCACCGTGACGGTACGGCAGGGGCTCGGTCAGCTTCCGGTCGAGGCGCGCGATATCATCGCGCTCGTCGACATCGCGGGGTTCAGCTACGCCGAGACGGCCGCGCTGCTCGGCATTCCCGTCGGTACGGTGATGAGCCGTCTTAGCCGCGCCCGACAGGGCCTGCTGACGGTCATCGGCAGAACCGCTATAAGGCCGCTTCGGTTGCGGCGAGGGTCAGGATCGTGACGATCGACGAAAAGCGCTGGCAGCAGGTGAATGCCTATGTCGACGGCGAGCTCGACGCCGCGGCGGCAGCGGATGTCGCGGCGGCGGTGGCACGCGACCGCGCCCTGGCCAATGCCGTGGCGGCTGTCACCCAGCTGAAGGCGGCGACGGCCGGCAACTTCGAGAACCCGGCGATCTCGCTCGACCCCGCTCGTCCGCCCTGGCGCTGGGCCGCGCTGGCCGCTTCGCTGATGCTGGGCATCGGACTGGCGGCGGCCGTTGCCCTTTACGGCGGCCGTCCCGATTTGGCGGGTTCCCTGGCGAAAGCTGTCGAGCGGCACGTGAGCTGGGCCGCCGCCGATTCGACGGAAGCCGGTACGGAGCTGCCGGGCGCCACCCTCGCGGGTCTGGCACAGCTCGGGTTTGCCGCGGATATACCGGATCTCTCGGACGCCGGGCTGATGCTGGCGCAGGTGTCAGTGGTTGAGGCTCGCGACGGATCGGCTGCCTTCCAGATCCGCTATATCGGCACCCGCGGCTGCCGCGTCAGCCTTCTGGCGGAGCGCGCCGGAAGCGAAGGGGCGGTCGGGCGTCAGGACATCGGCACCGTGCGGGTAGCGTCCTGGCTGGTGCGTGACCTGCGTTATACGCTCCTGGCTTCGGGCATGTACGACCAGCGTTTCGCGACCATCGCCGCGACGGCCGAAGCGTCAACCCGCCGGGACCGCCCGTCGGTGGATCAGCTGCGCCAGGCGCTGCGCGACCAGCGCGAGCAGAGCCCGCCCTGCCTCGGCTGACAGCCGGAAATTTCTGGAATAAATCGGCCTCGGGTGGCGTCTCCTCTTCCAAAGCGGCCATTCCGGCCGTTCCGGTCCTGGCGACCGGTAAGATAGGGGAGGGTAGCCATGTCCTTGCGTGAGCGCGGATTCTTCGAGCTTTATCGCAACGATCCCGAACGGGCCGACGCCCTCGTCTTCGGCCGTCGGGCCGGGATCGGGCGCCGCGGCTTCCTGCAGGGGGCCGGTCTCACCGCGATGGGTGCCGCGGTCGGCGGGCTCATCCCCTTTGCCGACCGCATGCCCGGCGGCTTCATTCCCGCCGCCTTTGCCCAGGGTGCCGCCGCCGGCCCCAAGCCGCTCAAGATGGACGGCAAGGCCGAGATCATGGTCATCCAGGAACGGCCGCTCAACGCCGAGACGCCCGAGCACATGCTCGACGACGACGTCACGCCCAATGCCAAGTATTTCATCCGCAACAACGGCCTGCCGCCCGATCCGGCGGCCGATCCCAAGGCATGGAAGTTCAAGATCGACGGCGAGGTGAACACACCGCTCGAGCTCACCGCCGGCGAACTGGAAAGCCGTTTCACCCAGGTCAGCTACAAGCTGCAGCTCGAATGCGGCGGCAACGGCCGCTCCTTCTTCTCGCCGGAGACCCGTGGCAACCAGTGGGGCAACGGCGCCGCGGGCTGCGCCGAATGGACCGGGGTGCGCCTGCGCGATCTCCTGCAGGCGGCTGGTCTCAAGTCGAGCGCGATCTATACCGGCCATTACGGCTCCGATATCCACCTCTCGGGCAATCCGCAGCAGGTGACAATCTCGCGCGGCATGCGGATCGCCAAGGCGATGGACGAGCACACGATCGTCGCCCTGCGCATGAACGGTGTACCGATCCCGCGTATCCACGGCGGCCCGGTGCGCCTGGTCGTGCCCGGCTGGGCGGGCTCGCTGTCCGCCAAGTGGCTCAGCCGCATCTGGATCCGCGACAAGGAGCATGACGGCTCCGGCATGGGCGGCTTCTCGTATCGCACGATGAAGACGCCGATGGTGCCGGGCGGCAAGGGCGACGAGAAGGACACGCAGATCCTCGAGTCGATGCCGGTGCGCTCGATCATCAGCAACCCGGCCAACGGCGCCGAGCTGCCCGACGGCACGCGCCAGCTCAATCTGCGCGGCGCTGCCTGGGCCGGCGACAAGTCGGTGCAGGCCGTGCACGTGTCGACGGACTACGGCACGAGCTGGCAGCCGACGCGGCTCAGCGCACCGGCGAACCGGTTTGCCTGGCAGCGCTGGACGGCGACGGTCGCCCTGCCCAGCGCCGGCTACTACGAGATCTGGGCGCGGGCCACCGATGCCGACGGCAAGATGCAGCCGCACGTGGCCGGTAACTGGAACCCGCAGGGCTATGGCGGCAACCCGCTCCATCGGGTGGCCGTTCTCGTCAAGGCGTGAGCGTCCGCGTCGCGCGAGGGTTTGCGGTGGCGGCGCTGGGGCTGTTCTTCGCCCTGGCGCCGGCACCGCTCGGCGCCCAGGACGAAGCGCCGGAGGACCTGCCCGCCGGCAAGGGCCGGGATGAGGCGTTCTACGGCTGCACGGCCTGTCATGGCTTCGCGATCATCCGCCAGCAGGGCCTGAGCCGCGAACGCTGGGACACCACCATCCAGGACATGCAGGTCCGCCACAACATGCCGGAGCCTGATGCCGCTGACCGGGAACTCATGCTGGAGTACCTCGCAACCCAGTTTCCGCCGCGCCAGCGCGGCCGCCCCAACCCGTTTCTTAATCGCTAAGCAAGCGCTCTGACGCTACCATTGCCCCAACGCATCGCTTCGGGTGCGACGGGGGACCATGCTGCGTCGGCTATCGATCCTGTTGCCGCTGGTGATCCTGGCGCTGGCGCTTGGCCTGCGCTACGCGGATCCGTGGCCGGTCGAGCGTTTCCGCCTCGCCGTCTTCGACGAGTATCAGCGTCTCAAGCCACGGGCGTGGCAGGACACGCCGGTGCGCATCATCGACATCGACGACGAGAGCCTGGCGCGGCTGGGACAGTGGCCGTGGCCGCGCACCGTCTTCGCCAACCTGCTCGATCGGCTGGGCGATCTCGGCGCCGCCGTGGTGGCTTTCGACGTGCTCTTTGCCGAGCCGGATCGCACCTCGCCGCGTGAGCTCGCCCGGCTGTGGAAGGAGGCGGCGGCGAACACCGATCTCATGACCATGATGGCGGGGTTGCCCGATCATGACCGGATGCTGGCCAAGGTCGCGAGCGAGGTGCCGACGATCCTCGCCATGCAGCTCACCGAGGGGAGTGCTCCGCGGCGGCCCGCCCATAAGCGCGGCATGGCGGTCGGCGGCGATCACCAGCAGCTGCTGAGCTACCTGCCCGTCTTCAGCGGTGCGGTCGTGCCGCTCGCCGAGCTCGAGGCCGCGGCCGTGGGGCAGGGGAGCATCAATTCCCAGACCGATCGCGACGGGATCATCCGGCGCGTCGCCCTGTTCTTCCGTCTGAAAGGCGACGGAACGGTGGAGAACGAGGTCTATCCCTCCCTCGCGGTCGAGGCGTTGCGGGTGGCGCAAGGTTCTTCCGCGTCGTACATCGCCAAGGTGTCCGGATCGAGCGGCGAGACGTCGTTCGGCGAGAAGACCGGTATCGCCCAGGTCAGGATCGGCGAGCTGATCGTGCCGACCGATCACAACGGCGCCATATGGCTGTATGACACCGGATTCAAGAAGCAGCGATTCATCCCGGCCTGGGAAGTCCTCGAGCGCGGCTTCGACCGCGAGCGGGTCGATGGCCGGATCGTTTTCATCGGCGCCAGCGCGGCCGCCCTGAAAGACCAGCGCGCGACCCCGCTCAACGAGGTCGCTGCGGGCGTCGAGGTCCATGCCCAGGCCCTGGAGCAGATCCTGACCGACACCTACCTGGCGCGGCCCGACTGGATGACCGGCGCGGAGCTCCTGTGGCTGCTCGCGTTCGGTATCGCCCTGTCCGTCCTGCTGCCGCGCTGGGGAGCCGCCTGGTGCGCCGTCGTGGCCGGCACCGGCGTGGTCGCGACCCTGGGCGTGTCCTGGCTGGCCTTCGATCACCTCGGCTGGCTCACTGATCCGATCTACCCGTCGGTCACCGTGATCGTGCTCTATCTCGCCCTGTCATTCGTCCTCTACCTGCGCACCGAGAACGAACGCGAGCAGGTGCGCGGCGCCTTCGGGCGCTATCTGTCGCCGGCCGTCGTCGAGCAGCTGGCCCGCGACCCGTCGAGCCTGCGCCTGGGCGGCGAGACGCGGGCCATGACCCTGTTGTTCTGTGACATCCGCGGCTTCACCAGCATCTCCGAGACCCTGGACGCCGGCGAGCTCACCAAGTTCATCAACGGTTTCCTGACGCCGATGACCGACACCATCCTGGCGCATGGCGGCACGATCGATAAATACATGGGCGACGCCATCATGGCGTTCTGGAACGCGCCGCTCGACGATGCCGATCATGCGGCCAACGCGGCCCGCGCGGCGCTGGCCATGACGAAGAGCCTGGGGCCGCTCAACGACGGCTGGCAGGAAGAAGCGCGCGCGGCCGACCGGCCGTACCGCCCGATCGCCATCGGCGTGGGCCTCAATACCGGACTGTGCTGCGTCGGCAACATGGGATCGGAGCAGCGCTTCGACTATTCGGTGCTCGGCGATACGGTCAATCTGGCCTCGCGCCTGGAAGGGCAGTCGAAGACCTATGGCGTCTCCATCGTGGCCGGCGAAGCCACCGTGGCCGAGGCGCCGACGATGGCCTGGCTCGAGCTCGACCTCATCAAGGTCAAAGGCAAGGACAACGCGGTGCGCGTCTTTGCCTTGCTGGGCGACGCGACAGTCGCCGGCCAGCCCTGGTTCCGCCTCGCCGCCATGGCGCAGGGCGAGATGCTGGCCGCGTACCGCACCGGGAACTGGGACGCCGCCGGCCGGGCGCTCGAGCGCGTCCGCCAGGCCGGGGCGGGGCTGCTTGACGGCGTGTGCGATCTTTACCAGTGGCGGCTGACCGAGTTTGCCGGCGCGCCGCCACCGTCCGACTGGAACGGCGTTTACGCGCCCAAGGACAAATAGCGCGGGGGCATGACGCCTACCGGCGGGTCCCGCCATTCGCTACAGTCGGACCGGTGAGTCGGCGGGGGTTCGTGGGGTTTAACGACACGATAGGCAGGCGCGGCAGGGGCCGGCGCTGGTCGGCGGCGCTTCGTTGCGCCGTGGCCGCGCTCGTTCTGGGCGGCGCCTGCGGTGCCTTGGCTCAGACGCCGCCGCCCAGCGTCCTCGATCCGACGCGCGAGGCGCCGCGGCGGCAGGAAGAGATCGAACGGATGGCGCGCGACGCGGAGGCCCAGCGTCTGCTGCGGCCCGACCGCTTCGTCACCTACCAGGACGTGCTGGCCAATCCCGACGATGTCGACATCAACTTCGCCTATGCCCAGATCCAGATCGCCCGTGGCGACGTGCGCAGCGCCGGGGCGACGCTCGAGCGTATCCTGCTGGTCAGTCCCGATCTGCCGCGCGTGCGGCTGCTCTATGCCATCGTGCTCTACCGGCTCGACAACGTCGACGAGGCCGAGCGCGAGCTGCGCGCCGTGCGGCTGCTGGAGATGCCGCCCAGCCTGCGGGCCGAGATCGACCGCTATCTCGAGCAGATCGAGCTGCGCCGCAAGCGCACGCGGTTTGCGCTGACGCAGTCCTTCGGCTTCCAGTACGACTGGAACCGCAACTCGGCCGCGGCTTCGGGCGTCAACCTGATCTCCGATTTCCCCGGCAACCTCGAAGGCCACAGCCGGCGCCGCCAGGACCAGGCCGTCACCGCGGTGACGCGATTGGACGCCAGCCACGATCTCGGCTACCAGGCCCGGCACCGGCTCACCGGCGGGCTCACCTATTATCGCGGCGAGCAGATCCATCTCAGCGAGCTCGACCTGCAATCCGCCTCGATGGATTTCGGCGGTGTCTACGATGCCAGCCCGGTTTCGATCATCCCGAGCTTCTACGGAAGGCGCATCATGCTGGCCAACCAGTTCTACGCCTACAACCAGGGCGTCAACCTGCGGGCCGAGCACCAGATGACCGGCGAGCTGCAGCTCTTCGTCTACGGCGAGGCCGAGCGGCAGAAGTATCGCGAGATCGGCGAGGACACGGCGGCGCCGGAAAAGACCGGCCCGCAGTTCACGCTCGGTGGCGGCATCAGCTACACGCTCAATCCCGAGATGCGGGTCGGGCTGGAGTTCAGCAGCATCCGCAAGTTCGCCGCGCGCAACTACAACTCCTACGATGGCGAGGCGGTGACGGCCTCGCATACCTGGCTCTTCGGCGAGGGCCTGTTCCTCCTCTCCACGCTGAGCGGCGAGATCGACCGGTATGAAGAATCGGATCCGTCGGTCAGCGACATGACCCGGCGCGACCGCATCGGCCGGGCGCGCATGACCTTGGGCGTCCCTGTGGCCACCATCCTCGACGAGGATGGCACGATCCCCTTTCTGCGCGATCTCACCCTGACCCTCACCGGCGAGGCGGTCCGGCAGGTCTCCAACCTGACCAACTACACCTACAACAACCGCCGGGCCGCCATCGCCCTCACCAAGCGCTGGGAGTTCTGAGGTTAATCAAGGGGTTATATCCTGTGACCGGAGTCACTGCGGATTAAGCCAAGATGGATAAAATTATAAACATCACTGCTGCGGGGGTTTGTCCAATGCGTGCCGTCCTCATCAGTTTGGCGATCCTGTCGACCGGCGCTGTCTTTGAGGCGGAGGCCCAGCAACTCGCCCAGGCCACCGGCGGTGCGGCGGCGCGCGCCGGCACGGCGGCGGCCGTCCGCGGCGAGGTAAAGCTGGCCGCCATCCCCGGCATCCGCGAGGTCGGCAAGGACGTCGCCAGCGGCGATCCGATTTTTCTTGGCGACCAGGTGAGCACCGGCGCGGAAGGCCGGCTGCAGATCATGCTGGCCGACGAGACCGTGTTCACCATCGGGCCCAACGCCGCGATGACCATCGACACCTTCGTCTACGATCCAGCGACCAGTGCCGGCAAGGTCACGGCCAGTGTGCTCAAGGGCACCTTCCGCTTCGTCACCGGCAAAGTGGCCAAGCGCGAGCCTTCGGACATGGAGGTGAAGTTGCCGGTCGGCTCGATCGGCGTGCGTGGCACCAGCGTGGCGGGCGAGGTCGACGGCTCGCGCGCCACCGTCATCCTGCTCGGGCCGGGCCCCGACACCAACACCGGCGAGCGGGTGGGGCGCATCCTGGTGACGGGCAGCGGACCAGCAGGTGCGGCGACCACGGTGGAGATCATCCGCCCCGGCTTCGGCACCGAGATCAGCGGCGTCAACGCGCCGCCGACACCGGCCGTGCGCATCGATCCGGGCCGTATCGCCGCGATCACCGCGCCACTCTCCGGCACCGGGCCGCGCCCCGCGACACCGACGGCGCCGCAGGGACCCAGTCAGCCCGGCGGTCAGCAGCAGGCGCAGCCCGGCCAGCCCGGTGCGCCGCCC
>JALHMR010000065.1 GCA_022843945.1 Rhodospirillaceae bacterium
CGATGACGGTGGCGGTCAGGACCGAGCCCGTCGCGACCGTCGACGCGATGGTGGTGGCCGCGGCGCCGCCGCCGGGTGCCGTCGCGGTCGGCGCGGCGCCCGTGGTCGCGCCGGGTTTCGGGGCGATGGCCGAGAGGATCACGGCCTGGAGCTGGCTGCCGGCCGCCTGGACCTGCAGGCTGACCTGCGAGCCCACGGCGAGGTTCGCCAGGGTCTTCATGGCGATCATGCCGCTGTCGGTCTGGATCAGCGTCTGGCCCTGCTGGTCGCGGCCGGTCACCGTGCCGGTGATCACCGTGCCGGGGCTGATGGCGCGCACCGCGGACGGGAGCTGCGTCAACACCGCGGTGCTTCCCGCCGAGGCGCTGGTCGGCGCCGAGGCCGCGGCGGCGGCCGGGGTCACGGGCGGGGCCGGAGGGATGGACGTCATGGCGCCTAGTCCCCCGGTGACGGGCGAGGACCGCCTTGCATCGGGGCAACGAGCAGGCCGGCGAGCGAGTCGGCGTTGGCCGGATGGAAGCCGTGCGCCACCAGCGGCGAGGAGCCGAACTCGGTCAGCGCGAAGCCCGCGGCGGCGGCGAGGACGCCGCCCAGGCGGCGGGCCAGGTCGATACGCGTGATCAGCAGGCGTTCGCAGCCGATGCCGGCGAAGGCATCGGCCGACTCAGCGCATTCGCGTGCATCGATGCCGGCACCGAGCACCAGCACGGGGTCCGCTTTCGCGGCGGCGATCTGGACACGCAGGGCCGCCAGCTCGTTCTCGTCGAGCGGGTTCGTGCCGGCCGTGTCGATGATGGTCAGGGTGTCAGAGGCGGGCGGCGCCTGGGCGAGCAGGGCGGTGAGGGCGGCGGGACTGTCGGCGGTTTCCAGCACCAGGCGCAACGGCCGGGCAAAAGCGGAAAGCTGCTCGATGGCACCGGCGCTGCCCGTATCCGTGGTGATCAGCCGCGCTGGCTTGCCGGCGATCACGGCGCGAGCGGCGAGCTTGGCGGCGGCCAAGGTCTTGCCGACCCCCGGGGGCCCGGCGAGCAGCAGCGGCCGGCCGCCGGCCGGCAGCAGGCTGGCGAAGCGGAAGACCTCCTGCAGGCGCACAGCGAGGGCAGCGGTCAGCGTCGGCCCCGCGGCACCTGCGAGCAGCAGCTCGGCCAGGACGCTGGGCAGGCCGTGGAAGCCCAGGATGCCCCGCAAGGCGGTGTCGATATTGACGGGACGTCCCTCGGGCGTGGTGGCGTAACCCATGACCGAGGCCGGGCGTGGCGGCGGCGGCGCGGGAGGCGCTGCGGGAGCCGGGGCTGGCGGAGGCGGCGGGGCGGCCGGGGGAGGTGGGGTTTGCGCCTGCGGGGTGTCATCGCTGACACGATAGGCCGAGCCAGCGAGGCCCGAGGCCGGCGCCCGCGGCGGCGGCGGTGGGGCGGCGGGAGCCGGCGGCTCGACGGTGGCCGTCACCGTGACGCCGCCGATGACCACGTCCTCCTCGGTGGAGAGGATGACGGCGTCGTCGCCCAGGGCCTTGCGGACCTGCTGCATCGCCTCGGCGAGGGTGGCGGCGGTGAAGGCCTGGGCGCGCATGGCTGCGCCGGATTATATCGAGCCGACGGTCTTGATGCGCGCCTTGGCGTAGATCTCGTTCTGCGACATCACCGTGGTCGCCGGCCGGAAGCGCTCGACGATGGAGCGGACGAACGGGCGGATCATCGGGCTGGTGAGCAGCACCGGCGTCTCGCCCATCATGGCGAAGCGTTCGAAGGTCTGGCGCACGCGCGCGATGAAGTCCTGGAGCTTGGTCGGCGCCATTGAGAGCTGCTTGTCCTCGCCCTGGCCGACGATCGATTCGGCGAAGGCCTGCTCCCATTCCGGCGACAGGGTGACCAGCGGGATGACTCCATCGCCGCCGGCATTGGTGTCGCAGAGCTGGCGGCCCAGGCGGGCGCGGACATGCTCGGTGATGGCGGTGAGGTTGCGGGTATGGGTGACCGCCTCGGCGATGGCTTCGAGGATGGTCGGCAGATCGCGGATCGAGACGCGCTCGGCCAGCAGGTTCTGCAGCACGCGCTGGATGCCGCCGACCGAGATCTGGGCCGGCACGATGTCGGTGACCAGCTTCTGGTGGGTCTTGCCGACCTCGTCGAGCAGCTTCTGCGTCTCGCTGTAGGACAGCATCTCGGCCATGTTGTCCTTGATGATCTCGGTGAGATGCGTGGTGATCACGGTCGGCGGATCGACGACCGTGTAGCCCTTGAACAGAGCCTCCTCGCGGATCGATTCGTCGACCCACATGGCCGGCAGGCCGAAGGTCGGCTCCTTGGTCATCTCGCCCTGGAGCTGGATCGCCTCGCCGCGCGGGTCCATGACCAGGAGCTGGTGGGGATGCAGATCGCCGCGGCCGGCGACGATCTCCTTGACGCGCAGCACGTAGGCGTTCGACGGCAGCTGAATGTTGTCCTGGATGCGCACGCTGGGCATGACGAAGCCCATGTCGGTGGCGATCTGGCGGCGCAGGGCCTTGATCTGGTCGGTGAGCTTGGGGCCCTTGTCGGTGTTGATCATGGTCAGCAGGCCGTAGCCCAGCTCGAGCCGCAGCACGTCGATATGCAGGGCCGAGGAGATCGGCTCTTCGCTCGGCGGCGGCGGGGCGGCGTCGGCGGCCGCGGCCTCGGCGGCCTTGACCTCGCTCTTGGTCTGCTTGTCGGTGACGAAATAGGCGGCGCCGCCGGTCAGCGCGGCCAGCGCCAGGAAGGGCAGCATCGGAATGCCCGGCATCAGCGCCAGCAGGCCGATCAGGCCCGAGCACATGCCGAGCGCCTTGGGATAGCCGCCGAGCTGGCCCATCAGTGCCTTGTCGGCCGAGCCCTCGATGCCGGCTTTCGACACCAGCATACCGGCCGCCACCGAGACGATGAGCGCCGGGATCTGGGTGACCAGGCCGTCGCCGACGGTCAGCAGGGTGTAGGCCGAGGCCGCCTGCATGATCGTCATGTTGTGCTGCATGGCGCCGATAATGATGCCGCCGATGACGTTGATGAAGACGATCAGCAGGCCGGCGACGGCATCGCCGCGCACGAACTTCGAGGCACCGTCCATGGCACCGAAGAACGAGCTCTCATCCTCGAGCTCCTGGCGGCGCTTGCGGGCCGAGCCCTCGTCGATCAGGCCGGCCGAGAGGTCGGCGTCGATGGCCATCTGTTTGCCGGGCATGGCGTCCAGGCTGAAGCGCGCCGCGACCTCGGCGATACGGCCGGAACCCTTGGTAATGACCACGAAGTTCACGATCACCAGGATGGCGAAGACGATCACGCCGATGATGAAGTTGCCGCCGACGACCAGGTTGCCGAAGGCCTGAATGACCATGCCGGCCGCCGCCGAGCCCTCGTTGCCGTGGCTCAGGATGAGGCGCGTCGAGGCGAGGTTGAGCGCCAGACGCAGCAGGGTCGAGATGAGCAGGACCGTGGGGAACGAGCTGAAGTCGAGCGGCTTCTGGATCAGCAGGGCGACCAGCAGGATGAGGATCGAGAAGGTGATCGAGAGGGCGAGCAGGATGTCGATCAGCCATGCCGGGATCGGCAGGATGAGCACCATCAGGATCGAGACGATGCCCAGCGCCAGCGCGATGTCGGCCTGCTTCAGCAGGTCCTGGATGCGGCCGGCAAAACCGCCGCTGGCGGTGGTGACGCTGGTCTCGGCCATGGGGAGGGGAGCGGGGCGCCCGGTTAAGGGTTAGAGCGCCGGCCGCTCGGCCTCGCCGGCGACCGGCGGCGGAACCGGCGTACCCTGCTCGGTATAGAGCTTGAGCTTGTTGCGCAGGGTGCGGATCGAGATGCCGAGGATGTTGGCGGCATGGGTCCGGTTGCCCAGGCAGTGGGACAGGGTGTCGAGGATGAGGTCGCGTTCGACGTCGGCCACGGTCTTGCCGACCAGGCCGGTGCGCTCGCCCGACGGCGCCGCGGCCTGGGCCGTCGGCCGGCCGCCGGGAGCCTCGTCGCGGGTGGCGCCGGAGAGATGGATGGCGTCGGGTGTGATCTGCTCGCCATGGGCGAGGAGCACGGCGCGATGCATGGTGTTCTCGAGCTCGCGCACGTTGCCGCGCCAGGGGTGGCCCTGGAGCTTGAGGACCGTCTCGGGCGCCAGCGGGCGCGCCGGGACGCCGTTGGCCTCGGCGTATTTCTTGATGAAATGGTCGGCCAGGGGCTGCAGGTCCTGCGGCCGCTCACGCAGGGCGGGCAGGCGCAGGGTCATCACGTTGAGGCGGAAGTAGAGGTCCTCGCGGAAGCGGCCGGCCCGCACGTCGGCCTCGAGGTCGCGGTTGGTGGTGGCGAGGATGCGGATGTCGACCTTGATGGGCTGGGTGCCGCCGACGCGGTCGATGACCCGCTCCTGGATGGCGCGCAGCAGCTTGGCCTGCAGGCGCAGATCCATCTCGCTGATTTCGTCGAGCAGCAGCGTGCCGCCGTTGGCTTCCTCGAACTTGCCGACCCGGCGCGCCACGGCGCCGGTGAAGGCCCCCTTCTCGTGGCCGAAGAGCTCGGATTCGAGCAGGTTCTCGGGGATGGCGGCACAGTTGACCGAGATCATCGGATGGGTGGAGCGCCGGCTCTTGCGATGCATGTAGCGGGCGACGACCTCTTTGCCCGTGCCGGATTCGCCGGTGATCAGCACGCTCGCCTCGCTGGGCGCCACCTGGTCGGCGAGGCGCAGGGCTGCGGCCATCGCCGGGTCGCGGTGGATGACGGCGTTGCTTTCCTCGGTGACAGCGGCGATGACGGCGGCGATCAGGTCGGCGTCGGGCGGCAGCGGGATGTACTCCTTGGCGCCGGCCTTGATGGCGCGCACCGCGGCGGCGGTGTCCGTGCCGATGCCGCAGGCGACGACCGGGACATGGATGCGCTCCTCACGCAGCGAGGTCACCAGGCGGGCGATGTCGAACTGCACGTCGACCATCACCAGGTCGGCGCCCTGGCCGGCGCGCAGCGCCGCGAGGCCGCCGTCGATGCCGTCCACCTGCGAGACCTTGGCGCCGCGCCCCATGGCGATCTTGGCGGCGGTCGAGACCTGGCCGGTCATCGGGCTGATGATCAGAAGACGCATGATGCTAGTCCGGATCGTTGGTCGTTATTGCTTGGCTCGTCGCGCCGGTGTTCCGGTCGCGGTGGATCAGGTGCGGTCGACCTTCACGATTTCCGTCATGGTCACGCCCAGGCGCTCGTCCACGACGACGACTTCGCCGCGGGCGACCAGGCGGTTGTTGACGTAGATGTCGATCGCCTCGCCGACCTTGCGGTCGAGCTCGACGACGGCGCCGCGACCCAGCTTGAGCAGCTGGCTCACCTGCATCGTCGCCTTGCCGAGGACGGCCGAGACCTGGACGGGAATGTCGTAGACGGCCTCGAGCTCCTTGGCGGTCTTGATCGGCTTGCCGGTCTCGACTTCAGGCGTACCCGCCTGACCGTCGATCTCGCCGAGATTCATGTTGTCGGACATAGGAGGACTCCTGGGTTAAGCGCCGTTGCGCGATCCCGTTGCGGGCCCGGCCGCCACGAACCGCTCGATGATGTCGCCGATTTCCTGCCAGACGAGCTGCGTGTTGCGCTCGACGCCACCATCGGCCCACTCGACCTTGGCGTCGCCTTCGGCCACGCGGGCATCGGCGACGACCACGACCTTGCCCGAGAAGCCGGCCTGGTCGGCCAGCTCGTCGAGGCGGGCGCGGAAGGCGTCGACTAGGTTCTGGTGCAGACGGATGAGGATCTTGGGCTCGTCGTGCAGGCGGCCGAGGCAGTCGCGCACCAGCGCCTCGATCTCGGAGGCCGCTTCGCTGCGGCCGAGGGCCGGGAGGAGCTTGCGCATCATCGCCGTTGAGGCGGCGACGGCGGTCTGCGTGCTGTCGGCGCGATGCTGGTCGAGGCGTGCGAAGGTCTCGGCGAAGCGCTTGGCGATGGCCTCGGCCGCCGCGGCGGTGCGCGAGGCGATCTCGTTGGTGGCTTCGGCGACGCCGGCGGCATGGCCCTCGGCGAAGGCCTTGCCTTTCTCGGCTTCGAGCTCGGCGGCCGTGAAGTTGCGGCGCACCGGCTTGGCCGGCGCCGCCTTGGCGGGGCCGTCGAAACTGGTGTCGAAGAGGAATTTGCTGATCGAGGGCATGTCAGTAGATCAGCTCGTCTTCGCCGCCGCGCTTGTCGGCGATGACGATCTCGTCCTTGGCGGCGAGCTCCTTGGCCAGGGCGACCATGTACATCTGGGCCTCGTCCACGTCGCGCAGCTTGACCGGGCCCAGCCCCTGGATTTCCTCGCGCAGAAGCTTGCCGGCGCGCTCAGACATGTTGGCGAAGAAGAGGTCGCGCAGCGGCTCGGAGGCACCCTTGAGGGCGATCGCCAGTTTCCCCTTGTCGACGTTGCGCAGCAGGGTCTGGACGCTGCCGGGGTCGAGGCGGCCCAGATCCTCGAAGGTGAACATCATGGCCTTGATGCGCTCGGCCGAATCACGGTTGCGCTCTTCAAGGGCGGAGATGAAGCGGCCCTCGGTGGTGCGGTCGAGGCTGTTGAAGATCTCGGCCATGGCCTCGTGCGGATCGCGGCGGCTGGTGCGGGCGAGGTTGCTCATGAACTCCGAGCGCAGGGTGCGCTCGACGTCGTCGAGAATTTCCTTCTGCACCGACTCCATGCGCAGCATGCGCATGATGACTTCCATGGCGAAGGCCTCGGGCAGCTGGCCGAGCACGCGGGCGGCGTGCTCCGGCTTGATCTTCGAGAGCACGACGGCGACCGTCTGCGGGTATTCGTTCTTGAGGAAGTTCGCCAGCACGCCTTCGTTGACGTTGGCGAGCTTGTCCCACATGGTTCGACCCGCGGGACCGCGGATCTCTTCCATGATGTTGTCGACGCGGTCCTTGCCCAGGACCTTTTCGAGCAACCGTTCCGTGGAGTCGAAGGTACCGACGAGCGAGCCGGTGGACGAGATCTGGTCGGCGAATTCGACGAACAGGCGTTCGATGATCGAGGAGTGGACCGTGCCCAGGTTGGACATGGTCTGCGACAATTCCTTGATCTCTTCGTCGTCCATCAATGCGAAGAGCTTCGCCGCATGCTCTTCGCCGATGGCGAGCATGAGGATCGCGGCCTTTTCCGGGCCGGTTAGCGTTCGATAGTCTTCGCGGACGCGCATGGCTAGATCAGGGCTCCCCTATTAGCCTTCCTGATACATCCAGGTACGCAGGATGGCCACCGCCTCGTCAGGGTGCTTCTCGATAATCTCACCAATCTTCTTCATAGACGAGGCTTTCACGCGGCCCTCGACTCGGGCGAGGTCGATCAGGTCGTCGGCCGTCACCTGGTTCTGGCGGGGAACGCCGAGGAGCGGATCGATCTCCGGCCCGCCGAGGGCCGGCTGGGCGGCCTGGATCTCGGCCTGGGCGCGCGCCTTCATGGCCTCGACCTCGATCGCCTTGACCTCGGGCGGAGTGAAGACATGCTTGATCACTGGGCGGCCGACCAGAAGGATCACGAGGATCGCGACGATGGCCAGGACCAGGATCTCGGCCATGCGGAAGAGATCCTGCTTGGCGAAGTCGAAGAGGCCGGCTTCCTGCGGCGCCGCCCCGCCGAGGTCGGCGGCCACGAAGGGCAGGTTGATGACTTCGAGCGTGTCGCCGCGCTGGGCGTTGAAGCCGATGGCGGAGCGCACCACGGCGGTCAGGCGCTGCATTTCGTCGGCCTGGCGGGCGTTGTAGGTGCGCGTACCGTCGGGATTGACGGTGGTCGTGCCGTCGACGATCACGGCCACCGACAGGCGGCGGATGGTGCCGGCCTCGCGGATATGCTGGCGGACAGTCTTGGTGACTTCGAAGTTGACGGTTTCCTCGGTGCGGGTCGAGCGGGCGGCGTTGCGGCCTGCACCCGCGCCGGCGTCGGCGTCGGGCAGGTTGTTGGCCACGCTGACCGACTGGTTGGCCGAGGATTCCTGCGAATCATTGGCTTCGCTGACGGTCTGCGTCGAGCGCACGACCTGGCCTTCCGGATCGAAGCTCTCGGTATTGGTGACGATGCGGTCGAAATCGAGATCGGCGGTGATCTCGGCGCGGACCTTGCCGGGGCCGACCGTGCGCTCGAGAAGCTCCTCGACCATGCGCGCCAGGCGGCGCTCGTGGCCGCGGCGCATCTCTTCGGTGTTGGCGGCCTGGGATTGCGGATCGTTCTCATCGGTGCCGCGGGCGAGCAGGGCGCCCTTGTCATCGATCAGGGACACCCGGGCCGGCTTCATGCCCGGCACGGCGCCGGCCACCAGGTTCTGGATCGCCTGGACCTGGGCCTTGGGCAGGGTCGTGGCGTCGCGCATCTTGATGACGACGGAAGCGGTCGGCTCCTGCCGCTCGCGGCTGAACAGGTCGCGGCGCGGCATCACCAGGTGGACGCGGGCGGCGGCGATCGGGCCCAGGGCGGCGACGGTACGCGCCAGCTCGCCTTCGAGGGCGCGGACGAGGTTGAGGTTCTGGACGAAGTTGGTGGCGCCGATCTGGTCGGTCTTGTCGAAGATCTCGTAGCCGACGGAGCCGCCGCGGGGGATGCCCTGCTCGGCGAACGACATGCGCAGCTTGAGGGCCTTGTCGGCCGGGACCCAGACCTGGCTGCCGCCGGAGCGCAGCTCGTAGGGGATCGCCTGGGAGTCGAGCCGGTTGACGATCTGGCCGGCCTCCTGGGCGGCGAGCTCGCCGAACAGCAGACCCATCGGCGGCTGAGCCAGCCGCGACGACATGAAGAAGAAGAACGCCACCATGCCCAGGGCGACACCGCCCAAGAGCGCGACCCGTACGGGTCCCAAGCGACGCAGATTTTCCAGAAGATCGCCCACAGCCATTCACCCTGCTTGACCTATCGCGCTGAATTTCGGGTGTTTGGTTAACACCAACAATTCAACGCAAATAATCTTAAAACGCGAGGGGTGAACAAAGAGTTAAACCTCGGCAGTTATTGCCGGGTTGGGCGGAAAATTTTGCCTAGGGGCGGGCGGGCCGGAGAGCCCCGGCCGGGGGGTCAGCGGGTCTCGACGGCCCCGTTGGCCCGGTAATCCTGGAGCCGGGTGGCGCGCAGGCCGCGAACCCCGTGGCGCTCGATCAGCCGCTGCCAGGACAGGAATTCCTCGACCGACAGCGTGTAGCGCTGGCAGGCATCCTCGAGGGTCAGGAGCCCCGAACGCACGGCCGAAACCACGGCCGCCTTGCGCCGGATGACCCAACGCTTGGTGGAAGTGGGGGGCAGGGCCGCCAGGGCGCTAGCCACGGCGCTCACCGGCGGCTCGGCCGCCTTGGCCTCGCCGTTGTGAGGGACACGAATCGGGGTGCCATCGGGCATCGTCATGGCCAGCATCGTAGTGCCGGTGACTTAAAGATTCCCTAAATCGGACAAGGGTCTTAGGTCCCATTTCCAGGCCGTCCCGGTAAGCTTTGTTAACTCATCACAACAGGCCGACCACGGTCGTGCTCATCTCGTCGGCCGTACGCACCACCGTTGCCGCCGAGCTGTAGGCGCGCTGCACGATGATCATCTGGCTGAAGGAGTCCGCGAGATCGACGTTGGACGTCTCGACCGAATTCAGCACGAGCTTGGCCTCATCGCCGCCGAGGAGGATGTATTCCGGCAGACCCGAGGTGACGATGCCACTACCCGTGTCATCCTCGGTGATCTGGTATTCATTGCCGGCCAGCTGCTGCAGGGCGTTGGGATTGGCAAAGGTCGCCACCGGGATGCGGTAGAGCGGCTGCGTCGCGCCGCCGGTATACAGGCCGAAAATCACGCCGTCTTCGCGGATCCGCAGCCCTTCGAAGGCGCCGGCCGGAAGCCCGTCATGGGTGTAGCCGATCTGCACCGCCTGCGCGGACGTCGACTCCGCTTCGCCCAGCATCCGGACATTCTCGATGTCGATGTCGAACGTGTTGCCGTTGTCGGTCACTGTCAGGGTCTGGCCTGCCGGCAGCTCACCATTGTTGTCGAAGGTGATGGTGGTGAACGTGGGCTGAACGACTCCCAGAGAATCAGTGATCGACACATCCCAGGTCGTATCCACCCCCGCATTTACGACCGGGTTCGAGAAGGTCAGGGTGATGCTCTGCTGATCGCCAGCGGAGTCGATGTAGAAGACCGGGGTGCCGACAGAGGTGGCACCGGTTGCCGGAATGAGGGCCGACAGTTCCGCGGTCGTGGTGGCCTGACCGGCGAATGCAGCCTGGCTGCTGACCTGGACGGGGACGAGGATGTCGCCGGCCGCGGGCGCTGTCGGGGTCACGAGATCGGCGGCGGTGATCTCCTGGGCGAGCAGGAAATGGCCGTTTTTGTTGGCCAGGAAAGAGTCGGTTCCGACCACCAAGGTGCTGAGGTCACCGGCGCGGGAATAGACTGTCTGGTCTATGGTTCCAGTGTCGGGATCCGCGATCCCGAAGGCGAACATGCCTTTGCCGCTGATCGCGAGATCGAATTGGCGGTTGGTGATCTGAACGGCACCCTGGACGTCGACGAGCTGCCGGGTGAGCGCCTTGACTCCCTGCGTATTGCTCGCGCGCAGCGTCGGCGAGGTGGTGCTGCTGCCGGTGCTGGCCATCTCAGAACGGCCGACCAGGGTCGAGAACAGCGTCTCGACGCGCTTGTAGCCGACCGTGTTCTGGTTGGCGATGTTGTCGCTGATCGCACCCATGCCCTCGGAGAAGGCAAGCATGCCAGCGACGCCGTTATTGAAGATGCCTGTGAGAGCGGTGGGCATGATTTTTTTTATCCCGGGTCGGCGGGCCCGCCGGGTTCTCACCCAGCGGGTCCTATCGAGGCGTCAGGGTTAGCGCTTGATCCGCAGCAGTTCTTCAAGCATCTCGTCGGCGGTCGAGATCGTCTTGGCGTTGGCCGAGTAGGCGCGCTGGGTGACGATCATGTTCGAGAACTCGTCGCCGAGGTCGGCGTTGGAGCTCTCGAGGGCCGACGGTTCGATACGGCCGGCGCCGCCGGTGTTGACGATGCGCCAGTTGAAGCTGCCGGAGTTGACGGTCTGGGCGTAGGCGTTGCCGTTGCGCGATTCCAGCGCCGTCGGATCGGCGAAGGTGGTGACCGGCACCTGGAAGATCCGCTGCGTCGCGCCGTTGGAGAACGAGGCGACGACGTAGCCGTCCTTGTCGATCGACACACCGGTGCGCAAGCCGACCGCCGAGCCGTTCTGATTGATGAAGGCCACGTTGAAGTCGGAGGCGAACTGCGAGATGCCGTCGGTCAGGCCCGTGCCGACCGCGCCGGGGGTGCCGAAGTCGAAGGTGATCGTGCTGGCCGAGGCGCCGTTGGTCCAGCGCACCGGAATGCCCTGCGGCGTCCCCGTGCTGGCCGTGTAGAAATCAGTCGTCATGTCGACGCCGGAGATGACCGAGGCGAGGCTGCCGTCACCGTTGAACTGCATCACGCCATAACCGAGCACACCGGCCGCGTTGGTGGCGTTGCCGAGATCCTGCACCTCAGCCGGCGTTTCGGCGTGCAGCACGAAGCCCCAGGCGTTGGTGGTGCCGGTCAGCCTTTCGAACGTCATGTTCAGGTTGTGCGCGGTGCCGAGCGAGTCGAAGACCTGCACGGCGCGCCGGAAGGCCGGTGCCGTCGCGTTCGCCAGCGTTGTCGGCTCGGCGGTGTAGACCGCGGTCACAGTCTGGTCGTAGTCGGCCACCGTCGACGTCCCCACGGTCTGGGTCGAGTCGAGGTTAGCGCCGATCGTGACGCTGGTGGTGTCGACGGCAACACCGTTCAGGGTGCCGACCGAGACCACGTCGAGCTGGTTGACGTTGGAAATCGCGCCGTTCTGGTCAAGCGTCCAGCCCATCAGGTACATGCCGGCCGCGTTGATCAGGCGGCCCTGGTTGTCCTCGTGGAACGAGCCCGCGCGGGTGAACAGGTTGTCGCCGTTCCCCGCGCCGTCCGTGTTGACGGCGAAGAAGCCGTTGCCGGTGATGGCGACGTCGAGCGGCCGGTTCGAGGACTGCAGCACGCCCTGGTTATCGATCAGGGCGAAGCGGCCGGACTTCACGCCACCGGGGGAGTAGGTGGTCGAGGCGGCGCTGTTCACCACGAGCGTCGAGAAGGTCGCGTTCGACTTCTTGTAGCCGATCGTGTTGATGTTCGAGATGTTGTCCGAGAGGATGGCCATGGCGTTGGTCTGCGCCTTGAGGCCGGCAACTCCCGACAGCAACGTACCGGTGAGGCTCATCGTTATTCTCCTTTAGAACTCTGTCGCTATCAGTTGGTTATATGGTGGGGGTCTCGCGGACCGAGCTGACCTCGGCGAGCGGGATCTTCGCCCCGCCAACGGTGAGGATGATCTGGCCATCGACGATGGTGACGTGGGTCACCTTGCCGGAAGCGGTAGTGCCGACGACGAGGGGCACGCCGTTGGCGGCCTTCGCCTCCTGGCCGGTGCCGTCGAGCGCGCGGAACTTGACGTTGTAGGTGCCTTCGTTCATCGCGGTGCCGGAGTTGTTCTTGCCGTCCCAGGTGTAGACGTGCGAGCCCTTCGAGGTTTGCGTTGCCTGGTCGAGCGTGACCGTGCGCAGTACCGTGCCGCTCTCATCTGAGATCGTGAGCTCCACCTTGGAGCAGCCTTCGGGCAGCGTGTAGGTGATGTCCGGGGTTCCGCCCTCGGACAGGAAGACGGACTCGCCGCGGGTGTCGACGGTCTTGCCGAGATACGAGACCATCGAGCTGACCAGCGTGCTGTGCTCGAGGACGATCATCGCCTCGAGGTTCTGGTTCTGCCGGATCTGCTGCTCGACCTGGGTGAACTGGACCAGCTGCGTCGTGAACTGCGTGGCATCCATCGGCTTGAGCGGATCCTGGTTCTTCATCTGCTGGGTCAGCAGGATGAGGAACGAGTCGAACGTGTCGCCGAGCGACGACATCGACGTCGCCGACTTCTGGTTCGTCGCGTTGTTGATGCCCTGGTTGGCGGAGAGGGAGGAAACATCGACCATGGTTGCTATGCCTTATCTAGCCGGGGCTCAGACGCGGATATCGACGCGGCCGGCACCGAGGTCCGGGCGGCTATAGATGGGGGCGGGGGTCGGCACGGCGTTCTCCAGCCCGTCGACCGAGGCGCCGCTGTGGCGCAAATCGTTCATCGCGGCGAGATGCGCCGCGTTGTTCTGCTGCTGGTTCTGGCCGCGCAGGTTGAAGCTCAGGCTCCCCGTGTCGGCCCGCAGGCCGGCATCCTGGAGAGAGCGCGCGAGTTCGCGCGCGTCGCGCTGCAGAAGCTCGACGGTCTGCGGACGATCGGCCGCGAAGACCGCATTGAACTTGCCGTCCGGACCGATCTCCATCCGCACTTCGATCTGGCCGAGCTCGGCGGGGTTCAGCTTGACGTTGATGCGGTCGACCCCATCGGCCAGGGCCTTGGTGATCTTGACCGCGACCTGCTCGGCCACGGGCAGAGCAGCCGGGCGGCCGGCGCGCTGGGCGATCGTCTCGACAGTCGGGGCTGTCTGGCGGTTCGTCTCCGCGAGGGCGGCGGTAAATCCATTCTCGGTCGGCTTGAGCGCCGCGAACTCGTCGCCCAGCTCCTGCGGCATATTCGCCACCGGCGCCGCATCCTCGAGCAGCGCTGCCGGTACGGCCTTGGGCTCGCTTGTCCCCGGTTCGACGGGCGTGACGGTCGGATCCTGCGAGGCCAGCTGGGCGGCATAGCCTGCCGTTGCCGTGGGCGCGGTCGTAGCCGGACGCGGCGCCACCGCCACCGGCGTGGGGCCGAGCTGCTGCGAATTGAGATCGGAAGTCTCGCCGTCAAGCAACGTGGAGACGACTGGAACTGGTGCTTCGGCGGGCTGATCGCCAACCAGCGTCTCGACGACGAGAGCGGTCGCCATCGCTGCCACAGCGGCGGCTTCAGGCGAGGTCGGGATCGGTGCTACCGGGACGACAGAGCCTGCCGGCAGGGGAGCGGCAGCAGAAGCGACAGCCGCCGTGGCCGGCGCCGCGCCATCGCTATTGGCGGCCGTCGGTGCGACAGGCGCTGACTGCGGAACGGTGAACTGCGGGGCCGGAGCCGCGCTCGAGGCGGGGACCGGTGTCGATGCGGGGCTGGGGGCGGCGGTGAGTTCCGGCGCGGATTCCGGCGCGAGGACGGGAGCGGGAGCCGGTGCGGCCGTCGGCGCCGGGGTCTCGGTCAGCAAGGCCAGCACGGCGGGTGCCGCGGCCTGCTGAGGAACAATCGTCGGAACCAGCGCCGCGGCAAGCACGAGCCCGGCGGGCGTCGAGGCATCGGTAGACTGGCCCTGGTTCGGCAGCAGTTCACCGAGGAGTTCCTGAATGAGCGGGCCATTGCCCTTGGGAGCCTGGTCGCCCGGGGTCACGCTTGCGGCGATCGGGTCAGCGGCGCTGACCGTGGTTTCCGCGGCATCATCCTGCGGTGCGCTGGCGCCGTCAGTGGATTTCTCTGCGCGCCGGCCGGGCTGCGCCGGCTTGTCGGCCTTGTCGGTCGCGCGCGGCGCTGGCTCCGAGGAATCCGGGGCGTCGGCTTTCTCCGGCCGCGCGGGCCGTTCCGGCCGTTCGGCCGGGGCGGCCGCGTGCTCGGGCCGCTCAGGGCGCTCAGGACGTTCGGGGCGTTCGGGATGTTCCGGCCGCAGCTTCGTCTCCAGAACGTCGGCGAAGGACTCCGTCGTGTCATCGACGCGCGTCCCAGCCTTGTTGGCTGGATCCCGGCGGGCAAACATCTCGGTGATTGCGAAGTCCATGCGACGGCGGCCTTGTGCTCGCGGTTATTCTCCACAGTCCATGAGCAAGGCCGGGGCCACAGCCGAGGCGCCGCCTTAACATTGTGAAAAATAAAGATAAATGGAGATTTCGGCGCCCCGGTGAGGGGCGCCGCGGGGGCTATTCCACCCCGGTTAGCGGCAATTCTTGCCGGTCGCCGCGGAAGTTTATTCCGGCCCGGAGAGCCTCGAATAGGATGCGGCGATGCGTTAGCGTCGCCCCGTTCGAGTCGGGCTGATCACCGCTGCGCTAGGAATCGGGTGCTAAAGGGACCGGGCATGGAGAGCGATATCAGCGCACGCTTGGCGGAAGCCTTCGAGCATCACCGCGCCCAGCGTTTCGAGCTTGCCGACAAGCTCTATCGCGAGGTCCTTGCCCGCTCGCCCGAGAATGCCGATGCGCTCCACCTTCTGGGAGTCCTGACCCACAACAGGGGCGATGCGCCGGCGGCCGAGCCTCTGATCCGTCGGGCCGTGAAGGCCAATCCGCGCGCGGCGGAGTACTGGAATAACCTGGGCAACGTCCTGGCGGCCCAGAACAAGCACATGGCGGCTGTCGAGGCCTACGAAACGGCGGTGACGCTGAAGCCCGACGATCCTGTGGGCTACATGAACCTCGGGGCCATCCTTCGAAGCCAGGGGCGAATTGACGCCGCGATCGAAAAATACCAGCGCGCCATCGAGCTCAGGCCCGATTTCGCCGAGGCCCATCTCAAGCTTGGCATTGCCTTTACGCTGCTTGAGCGCCTGGACCAGGCCGCCCAGCACTTCAGCCAGGCCGTGACGCTGAAACCGGACTACGTCGACGCCCGGGCATCGCTGGGCAATGTCCTGCGGGCCCAAGGCAAGATCGACGAAGCGGTCGAGCAGTACGTCAAGGTGCTGGCCGCCGCCCCGAACTTCGCGGAGATCCATTACGCGCTGGGCCTGGCGCGCAAGGAGCAGGGCAAACTGCACGAGGCCGCCGAGTGCTTTCGCCGAGCCATCGCCGCGCGTCGGGACTTCGCCGACGCCCATGATGCCCTGGGCGACATACGCGCGGCCCAGGGCCGGCTCGACGAGGCGCGCCGTTCGTACCGGCGCGCCATCGAGGTTCGCCCCGATCATGGCGAGGCCTTACGCCACCTGGCGTTGCTGGAAAGCCGGATGGGAACCCCGGGCGATCCGCTCGCCCGCTATCATCGGGCGATAAAGGAGCAGCCCAATTCGCCCGAGGCCCTCAATAATCTCGCGCTGGCGCTGATTCAGCTGGGCAAGCGTGATTCCGCCGAGGCCTACATCATCCGGGCCCTGGAGATCCGGCCGGACTATGTCGAGGCGCTCTACACGCTGGGCAATCTCCGCTACGCCCAAGATCGCATCGACGATGCGGAAACGGTGTTCCGCAAGGCGCTCACGATGCGGCCGGATTATGCCGAGGTGCACAGCAATCTCGGCCTGCTGCTCAAGGCCAAAGGCCGGATGGAAGAGGCGTTCTCGCATCTCCGGCGCGCCCTGGAGATCCGGCCCGACTATGTCGATGCGCATACCGGCCTGATCTTCAGCCTCGATTTCATCCTCACGGCCGGGTTCGCCGAACACCAGGCCGAGCGCCGGCGCTGGTTCCAGCAGCACGGAAAGCGCTTTGCAGATTCAGCCACGCCGCATGCCAATGACCGGGATCCCGAGCGAAAGCTGCGGGTCGGTTATGTATCCGCGGATTTCCGGCGGCACTCGGCCGTCTACAGTTTCGGCCCCGTGCTCCGGCACCACGATCGCAGCCAGGTCGAAGTGACGTGCTATTCGAACGTGGCGGTGCCTGACGATTTCACCGAAGAGCTCCGCCGCTCGGCCGACCGCTGGCATGACGTGCTCGGCCTCACGGACGAGGCGCTCACGGCCCTGATCCGCAAGGATCAGATCGACGTCCTGGTCGACCTGTCGGGACACAGCAACGGCAATCGCCTGCTGGTCTTCGCCCGCAAGCCTGCGCCGGTGCAGGTGACCGCCTGGGGCCATGCCACCGGCACCGGTCTGCCGACGATCGACTGTCTATTCGCCGATCCGGTCACCATTCCATCCGACGTGCGCCCCTTGTTCGCCGAGGCGATCCACGACCTGCCGTGCGCCATCGCCTACGAAGCGCCAAACTACGCTCCCGCTGTTGTGCCGGCCCCGGTCACCACGGGGGCCCCCCTGACCTTCGGCTCGCTGAACCGCCTCGCCAAGGTGTCCGACGCGGCGCTGACGCTGTGGGCGAGAGTGCTGGTGGCGGTGCCGGGATCGCGGCTCCTGCTCAAGGACCGGCAGCTGCAGACCCAGGCGGAGCGCAACCGCATAATCCAGGAGTTCCAGAAGCGCGGCGTGCCGGCCGATCGCCTGCTGTTCGACGGGGGCAGCGCCCATGCCGCCCATCTGGCCGCCTACGGCCGCGTCGATATCGGCCTCGATCCGTTCCCCCAGAACGGCGGCATTTCCACGCTGGAGGCGCTGTGGATGGGCGTGCCGGTCATCGCGCGGCTCGGCAACAGCGTTCCCAGCCGCATCGCTTCCGGCATCCTGACGGCGGCCGGGTTGTCGGACTGGGTTGCTGCCGATGACGAGGCGTATATCGATATCGCCCGGCGCAAGGCTGCTGATGTCGGGGGGCTGGTGGCGTTGCGCGCCGATCTGCGGCGGCGGCTGAGCGAAACGGCTGTTGGCAATCCGCGGCTTTATACCCAGGCCGTGGAGGAAGCGTACCGCGCCCTGTGGCGGCGCTGGTGCAGCAAAGGAACCTGACCGCTACTCGTGGGTGAACGTGCCTGCGCGGACCTTGTGCGGGATGTCCTCGATCGTCTTGGCGACGAGGTCCTCGCCATGGATCTGAACCATCAGGCCGATCGCCGTGGAGAGGGCCGCGGTGGCGACGGTTTCCGGGGGGATGCCTTGGGCGATCGCCTTTTCGTAGGCGTCGACGATGATATTCGTAGCCGCGCGTGGCTGATCTTGTTCCGAGCTCATCGGACGGACTCCTTACGATTCGTGGCTGCCGCCGCACTATACACGGGCCGGAGCCCAGCCAAAAATCACCCCGGGCAAAAGCGAAGCGGCGCGGCGCTGGCGCAAAAAAAGCGGCCCGGGCGAAGGCGCCCGGGCCGGGTGAAGTAGGCGCGGCGACGGATACCGCCGCGCCGAGACCCGAAATGTCCGGATTAACGGACGACTTAGCCGAACAGCGACAGCAGAGTCTGCGGACGCTGGTTGGCAATGCCGAGAGCCTGGATGCCAAGCTGCTGCTTGACCTGCAGGGCCTGCAACTGCGCGCTCTCCTTGGCGAGATCCGCGTCGACCAGCGCACCCAGACCTTCTGTGACGGCGTCAGAGAG
>JALHMR010000066.1 GCA_022843945.1 Rhodospirillaceae bacterium
CCGCCGCGCCGGCTGTCCGCAATCCGGCGGCCCGCGCCTGCACCACCTGCGGAGCGAGCTGCTTCATACGCGCGGCCGGCGTGCCGGGCCGCGGCGAATAGGGAAAGACGTGAACGACATCGAGCCGCGCTTCGTCGATCAAGGCCAGCGAGCGGGCGAACATCGCCGCGTCCTCGGTGGGAAAGCCGGCGATCAGGTCGGCGCCGATCGCGCAGTCCGGCCGCGCCGCGCGCAAACGCCCGATCACCGCCAGGGCCTGCGCCCGGTCGTGCCGGCGCTTCATGCGCTTGAGGATCAGGTCGTCGCCCGCCTGCAGCGAGAGATGCAGGTGCGGCATCAGCCGCTCTTGCGTGGCGTAGAGCGCGATCAGGCCCTCGTCGATCTCCGCCGGATCGAGCGAGGACAGGCGCAGCCGCGGCAGGTCGGGGACCTGCTCGAGCAGGGCGCGCACCAGCGTTGCGAATGTCGGCCGGTCAGGCAGGTCGCCGCCCCAGCTCATCAGGTCGACGCCGGTCAGCACGATCTCCCGTACCCCGCCCGCCACCAACGGGCGCAGCGCGGCCACTGCCTGGTCGATGGGCAGCGAGCGGCTCGGCCCGCGGCCATAGGGAATGACGCAGAAGGTGCAGCGATGGTCGCAGCCCTGCTGCACCTCGACAAAAGCGCGGGTGCGCTGATCGCCGACCACGGCCGACGGCGCCGGCGGCGCGCGCATGATGTCGCCGACCTGCACGCGGGCTGCGGGATTCAGTCGGGTGGCACGCTTCAATCCAATCCACGTCTCGGCCCTGAGCTTCTCGGCATTGCCGATACAGTGATCGGCCTCGCTCATGCCGCCATAGCGCGCGGCATCGATCTGCGCGCCGCAGCCGGTGACCACGATGGTGGCTCCGGGCCGCTGGCGCCGGGCGCGGCGGATCGCCTGGCGCGCCTGGCGCTCGGCCTCGGCGGTCACGGCGCAGGTATTGACGATGATGGTGTCGGCCAGCCCGGCCGCTTCGGCCAGTTCCCGCATGCGATCGGACTCGGCGAGGTTCAGCCGGCAGCCGAACGTCAGGAGTTCGATCCCTTCCGTCATCCTCGGGCGGCCTGCAAGGCCGACCCGGGGATCCAGATTCTTTTCCGGAGAAGACTGGATGCCCGCTTTCGCGGGCATGACATCAAGGGCTTCGCTCACGAAAAACTATTCCGGCAATTCGCCGGTGAAGCTGATGGCGACCGGCCCGGTCATCAGCACGTGGCCGTCGGCCGCCCATTCGATCTGCAGCTCGCCGCCGTCGAGCACCACCGTGGCCCGGCGCCCGGTCAGGCCGCGCCGCGCCGCGGCGACCAGCGTGGCGCAGGCCCCGGTGCCGCAGGCCTGGGTGATGCCGACCCCGCGCTCCCACACCCGCATGCGGATGCGCTCCGGCGACAGGATCTGCGCCACCTCGATATTGGCGCGCTGCGGGAACAGCTTGTGGCGCTCCAGCACCGGGCCGAGCGAGGCGATGTCGACCGCCTGGGCGTCGTCGACGAAGAACACGGCGTGCGGGTTGCCCATGTTGACCGCCACGGAATCCTTGAGCGGGCCGAGCGCCAGGCTGAGCCTGCTGGTGTCCTGCGGCTCGGCGAGCGGGATCTCCCGCCAGTCGAGCAGCGCCGGGCCCATATCGACGGTGACCAGGCGTTCGCCGGCCGCCCCCGTGCCGGCCGCATTGGCGTCGAGCAGGCCGACCACGGTCTCGATGACCACGTGGTCCTTGCCGGTTTCCCGCATCACGTAGTCGGCGACGCAGCGCGCGCCATTGCCGCAAGCCTCGACCTCGCCGCCGTCGTTGTTGCGGATACGCATGACGACATCGGCCAGGCTCTTGCCGCCGGCGGTCTTGGCCGGAGCTGGGCGTTCGAGGATCAGGAGCTGGTCGCAGCCCACCCCGGTGCGCCGGTCGGCGATGGCCTTGGCGCGCGCGTCGTCGAGCGGAAACGGCCGCTCGCGCGCGTCGATGACCACGAAATCGTTGCCCAGCCCGTGCATCTTGACGAACCGGCGCGTGGCGGCGCCGGCGGGCGAGGGCTTGGCGGTGGCGGCAGCGGTCTTCATAGCGGGGTTATATGGCGCGATAAGAATGATTAGTCCACTTCGCCTCCGTGGTCGCGCAGCTGAGGTCGAGGAGGAGTCCTGCTTTGGGGAGTCAGAAAGCGTTCAGTGGGGCTGCTGTGGATAGTTCTTTGTTTGTTCTCTCCTTGATGTCGTGTAGTCTTGCTAAGAAGTGATGCCTACAGCTAGATGTAGTAGCCCAATGACCCTTGATCCCCATTCGGATGAGTCAACTGAGCTAAGCCAGAAAGAGGCAGGGGCGTACTACACCCCGTCGGATGTGGCGGCGGCTCTTGTGAAATGGGTCGTTCGCACGGGTTCCGATCGTCTTCTTGATCCATCATGCGGTGATGGACGATTTATAGCCCATCACTCCAACAGCGTGGGTATTGAGCAAAGCGCGGTCGCGACGCGTGTCGCCCGGGAACGTGCTCCTGCGTCCAAGATCCATCGCGCCGAGTTCTTCAGTTGGGCCGCAGGCACACCTGAGCGCTTTGACGCTGCTGCGGGCAATCCGCCGTTCATCCGATATCAGATGTTTAAAGGCGAAACACGGGATCGCGCCCTAGCCCATTGCAGGGGAGTAGGGGCTGAATTCTCTCGCCTCACATCGTCCTGGGCGCCGTTTTTGGTCGTTACAGCAAGCTTGCTTCGCTCTGGTGGGCGGATGGCTTTCGTCGTACCGGCCGAAATCGGCCATGCTCCTTATGCTGCGCCACTTTTGGAATACCTGGTGGCGAATTTTAAGACCGTTCATATCGTCGCTGTTCGTAACAAACTGTTTCCGGATTTATCCGAGGATTGTTGGCTACTGTATGCAGATGGTTTTGGGCGCCATACCGACCATCTTCAATTCACTGCAGTTGATACGTACAACCCGAAGAGCCGACCACCGCCTGTCGGCGTTACAATCTCGGTAACGACCTGGCGCTCGATCTGGAAGCGCCGTTTGAGACCCTTCCTGATGTCGGCCGACGCTAGGGACTGCTATCACCAGATTGCAAATCGGCAAGACACGGCGCGTTTCGGTGATGTCGCGTCGATAGGCATCGGCTATGTCAGCGGCGACAACGATTTCTTCCATCTCCGGCCATCTGTGGCGGCCAACCTCGGCATCCCATTGCAATTTCTCCAGCCTACGGTGAGAAATGGACGCGCGTTGCCGCGCGAACGGTTGACCAAAAGAACGGTCGATAAATGGCGCGTGGCGGATGAAGCGATTTTGCTGCTTCGGATTCCCAAGACGCTGCGCGCGCTTCCACGTTCAGTATTGAGCTATCTAGATACCGATAAAGGAAAACAGGCTAAAACGGGCTACAAATGCAGCAATCGTGAGCCTTGGTATTCCGTCCCTGATGTAAAAGTGCCGGACTTTTTCCTCACCTATATGTCTGGCAAGGAAGCGGCGCTTGTAAGTAATGACGCTGGCTGCACTTGCACGAATTCGGTGCATAGTGTGACGGTAAAGAAGGGCGAAGCGATGGAAGACGTTCTGCGCGCCTGGGCGTCGCCTTTTGTGAATCTAAGCTGCGAGATTGAAGGCCATCCGCTGGGGGGTGGCATGCTTAAACTTGAGCCTAGGGAGGCGTGTGAGATTCTGGTGCCGAGCGCCTTGACTCTTAGTGCAATGCCAACGCGAGTAGTGGACGAAGCTGTGAATGTGATGCGCAGCTGGAGACACTATGGCGACCGGTAAAAAGAAAACTGCGCGCCAGCGTGGCGTGAAAAAGATCGACTCGACTCCGTGCCAGTGGATTAGCGGCTTAGAAGCTAGAAAGCAGTTCGCTACGCACTTGGGTGGGACACAAAGCGCAAAGCACATCAAACCGCTTCATTGGTACATTGCGTGCCGCCTTGTGCTCGAAGGCGGGTTTAGTCCTGATGATATTACTCCTCGCCCACCATTTGCCGTTGAGGTGAAGGGCGGTAAGTCACGTAAACGCTTCCTCTTGTCTTATGATCCTGCGCTCGGAAAGTCTGGAGAGCAGGTAATTCTCGGTGGCCTGAAGACAAAGAACGTCGATGTGGTCGTGACCAAACCCGGGCTTGGTCCGGTCATGGCAATCTCCTGCAAAGGCGTCACGAAAGCATTTCGGAATCTGACCAATCGCATGGAAGAGACGATTGGGGAGTGTACGAACTTGCACATCACCTATCCGGCACTCGTCTTGGGTTATTTCGTTCTGATGCGAGCTAACCGCACTGTGCAAGACGCACTAGAGGCTCCAACCCTAAGTCCCGATGAGGACGCCGCAGACGACGAGCCGCAAGCAGTTGAAGAGGAAGATCCTGGAGTTGCGGCCGGGGAAGAAGAGATCGCGGCGAATGACATCGCAATCTTGGATGCGGGTGTACCTACCGAGAGTATCGTTCGCTTCCATGCAGCCCTGCGAGAAATGACGCTACGCCGAGGCATGCGCGACGAAATTAGTCGGTATGAAGCGATTACTCTCGCGCTTGTGGAGCCGAAGGGGACGGCTGCAGGAGGCCTTTTTTCAGGGTTTCCACCGGACGATAGTCCGCTAAGGCTCGAAAAGTTTTTCGCCACCTTATATCAACGATATGAGGAACGCTTTGTGTACGGTGCCGCTCTCTTGGCGGACCGTGGCATTACGCGCCGATATGAGTGGGATCCGGACTCGCCTATCTTTAGTCGCCGTGTAGAGCCAGATTGGCCGGCGCTTGATTTTTCTCCCCGCATAGCGGCAAGGGGAAAATAGTCTAGTTCCAAATCAAACGGGCCGCCCGGATTGCTCCGGACGGCCCGCGTCTCATCGCCACTGTCCCGAAGGTCTAGGCCGCGCGGACCTTGGCGATGAAATTGTCGACCTGGTGGCGCAGCGTCTCGGACTGCTTGGAGAGCTCGCCCGATGAGCTCAGCACCTGGGCCGAGGCGGCACCCGTCTCACTCGCCGCCTGGGTGACGCCCGAGATGTTCGACGACACCTCGTGTGTCCCCTTGGATGCCTGCTGCACGTTGCGCGCGATCTCCTGCGTCGCGGCCCCCTGCTCCTCGACCGCCGAGGCGATGCCGGTGGCGATCTCGTTGATCCGGCCGATGGTCTGGCCGATGTGCTGGATGGCCTGCACCGACTGGCCCGTGGCTGACTGCATCTCGGCGATCTTGGCGCTGATCTCCTCGGTCGCCTTGGCCGTCTGGGTCGCCAGGCCCTTGACCTCGGAGGCCACGACCGCGAAGCCCTTGCCGGCCTCGCCGGCGCGCGCCGCCTCGATCGTGGCGTTGAGCGCCAGCAGGTTGGTCTGACCGGCGATGTCGTTGATCAGCTTCACCACCTCACCGATCTTCTGTGCCGCCTCGGCGAGGCCGCGGATCTGGCCGTTGGTCTTGTCCGCCTCGTCGACCGCCTGGCTGGTGATGCGGCTCGATTCGGCGACCTGGCGGCCGATCTCGGCGATGGATGAGGACAGCTCCTCGGCGGCGCTGGCCACCGTCTGCACGTTGGTCGAAGCCTGCTCCGAGGCGGCGGCAACCGCCGTCGCCTGGCGCTGGGTCTCCTCGGCCGTGCTCGACATCGACTGGGCGGTCGACTGCAGCTCGGTCGAGGCCGAGGACACGGTCTGCACCACGCCCTTGACCGAAGACTCGAACTCGTCGGCCAGCTTGTTCATGGCGGCGCGCTTGTCGGCTTCGGCGCGCTTCTCCGCCTCTTTCTGCTCGGCGCGCAGGCGCTCGGCCTCGATCATGTTCTCCTTGAACACCTGGACCGCACCCGACATCTCGCCGATCTCGTCCTTGCGGCCGCGCGCCGGGATCTCCGCCGCGGTGTCGCCGCCGGCCAGGCGCTTCATGGCCGTGGTCATGCCGATGACCGGCCGGGCGATGGCGCCGCCGATCAGGAAGGCAAGACCGGCACCCAGCGCGACCGCGATCAGCGACAGCGTGACGATGAAAGTCATGGCGCTGCTCATCGAGGCGCGGCTGTTCGTGCTGAGCTCGTCCATCGCCCTGGTCTGCGAGTCACGGACCTCGTTCAGCAGCCGGGCGAGGTCGGTGGCCTGCCTGGCCATCACCTGGTTGACCACCCGGTCGGCCTCGAGGCTGATCTCGGCCATGTCCAGAAAGGCCCAGGTATAGACCTGCATCTGCTCGTCTACCGCCTGGACGAGTTCGCGATGCTTCGCGCTGCGCAGCCGCTCCTGCAGGGAGCCGCTGGCCTCGGTATAGGTCTCGGCCCACTGCTTGACCGAGTCGACGAGCCTGGGATCGGGGCTGGCCAGGAAACGGTAGGCATTCAGGCGGATCTCCATCAGCGCTTCCTGGACCTGGCCGCCGACGGCCGCGGCTTCCAGGTCGTTGGTCCCCATGGCCCCGGCGATGATCGCGCTCAGCTCCTCCCGGGCCTTGCCGCCCACCGGCCCCATCTTCTGGGCGACCAGCTTCTCGCGGGCCCGGCGCAGGCTGGCGGCCTGCTGCAGGTTGCCCGCGTAGCCGCCGAGCAGCTGGGCTGCCTCGGTCAGCCTGGCCTTGCGTCCGGGATTGGTGCTGGCCTGGATCGCCTCGGTCAGCACCTGGCTCAGTTCCGGCACGGCGTCGCGCACCCGCTGGGCGACGGCTTCCTCGCCGGTCGCGGCATAGATGTAGACGTTGCGCCGCAGATCCACGAAGGCGCGATCGATCGCGCCGACCCGTACGGTGTTCTTCGAAATCCTGTCGAAGTTCTCGAAGGTCTGGAGGCTGCCGTTGAAGCCGGTGACGCTGAGCCCGGCGACGCCGGCCAGCAGCGCGAGGACCGCGCCGAAGCCGGAGAGGATCTTGGTGCGCACACGCAAATTGCCAAGGGCGGCGAAGGCGCCGTTGGAAGGGAACGACATCGTTGGAAACTCCGGTCAGTCAGATCGAGCGGAAGAAGCGCCACTCGCCTCTGAGACAGCCCTCGATCGGTGCTGCCGTAGATACACGCCGGAGTCCCAAAGACCTCCTTAAAACGCGTGGTGCAAAAGGTTAGCTATCCGTCAGGATAGCGGCGCCCCGGCGCCTCCCCGCCGCCGCCTTGCGGCCCTTCGCAAACCGCTTGCGGCAGCGGGGCGCGGAGCCGCCTAGCGGATGCGGTCCTTCAGGCGGGAATGGAGAAATTCGGCGACGCGCCGCGAGCCTTGCGGCGTGGTGTGCACGTAATCCTGGAAATCACCGGGCTGAAACTCGATTTCGGCGCCAAGATCGATGCAGATCGCCTTGCCCTTGCGGCAAGCCTCCATGGCTTCCCCGTTGAAGGCCGTCTGCAGGTAGTAGTCGTGTATCCCTCCCGAAAGAGCCCCGCCCACGGCGACCGTCAGCCGGTCCTCGCGCCGTCGATAGCTCGCCCGATGCTGGGTCACGATGATGGCTTCCGCCCCGATTGCCCGTATGCGCTCGATGAGATGACCCACGCGCTCCCCGTAGGCGCGACTCAATGCCGCGTGTTGGCCGGCAAGCGAGGGTATGGCGCCGGGCAAGACGGTCTCTTCCCACTCCACGTCATTCGTCTGGATGCTTCCGTGAATGAGGCGCGTTTGCTTCGCCCGGATGGTTCCGATGCTGGTTCGGTACAGATCGTAAAGGGCGCTTCGATCGCGCGCGAACCGCCTGAGCTGCTGGGCCGGCGAAGCAGCGTCCGGGGCGTCGAAACGGTGATAATTGTCTTCATTGACCAGATGGACGTCGTTTATTCCGACGTAAGCCAGTACGTAACGGGGACGAAGCCCCGGAATTTTCGGAAACCAGCGCTCGAAGTTGTTGAGATGGCCGATAGTCGATTGGCCATCCATCCCGGCATTCACGACGCTGATCGGTGTTCCGCCGGCCTCGAACAGCTGCGCCAGGATGTCCGTCCAGGTCTCGCCTTCTCCCACATAGAGTTCGTTGGTCGTACTCCCGCCGATCGCCAGGATATCGATCTTGGACGGGTCCTGGTATTGGCCGCGCAGCCCGAAACGATCCCGCCGGTAGTGAAAAACCGATCCGTCCGGGTAGTAGTTGCGCGCGTCAAAGGTGATGGCGACGTTACGCTGCACCCGCGGCGGCAGCGGTTCTTGCGAGCTGAACCAGCTGCCAAAGACGAGTTCGATGATCGTTGCCGCTGCCAGGAGCAGGGCAACGTTAATCGTAACCAGCCTGATACCGTACCGGAGGCGACGCCACATAAGGAGCTCTTCGAGAAAGAGCCTTCCTAAACAAAACAGCGTGCGGTTTCACATATTTTTTTGTTAATGCCGGCCAGGCGGCGGTCCGCCGCCGGCCTCCGCGTTAACGGTCATCTCCGGAGACGCTGATGACCATGGCGCTCAATCCAGCTCGAAATCGTTCTTGTAGTCGCGTCTCAGGGTGGAATTCTGCTGGTCCTTGCTCAGGTAAAAGTTGCCGATCGCCAGGGCATCGATATCGCTGCCCATGAAGCACCGGAAGGCGTCATCCGGCGTGCAGACGATGGGCTCGCCGCGCACATTGAAGCTGGTGTTCACCAGCACCGGGCAGCCGGTACGGGCCTTGAAGGCGCTCAGCAGGGCGTGAAAACGGGGATTCGTCTCGCTGTGCACAGTCTGCAGGCGGGCCGAGTAGTCGACATGGGTGACGGCGGGGATCTCGGAGCGCGAGACATTCAGCTTGTCGATGCCGAATAAGGCCTGTTCCGCCTCTGTCATGGTGCGTCGACGCCGCTCGACAACCGGTGCGACCATGAGCATGTATGGACTTTCGCCGCGATACTCAAACCAGTCAGCCACGTCCTCGGCCAGGATCGCCGGGGCAAAGGGGCGGAAACTTTCGCGATATTTGACGCGCAAGTTCAAGGATCTCTGCATCGAGGGGGAGCGCGGATCGGCGATGATCGAGCGGGCGCCCAGAGACCGGGGGCCGAATTCCATCCGTCCCTGAAACCAGCCCAACGCCCGTTCACCGGCCAGATCCGCCACGGCCCGTTCAAGCAGATCGCCGTCGCTGAGCCTGGTGAAACAGGCGCCCGCTGCCTCGAGACGGGCTTGGATCTCGTCATCGGTCCAGTGCGGGCCCAGATACGACCCGCGCATCGCGTCGTGACCATTCACCCGCCGCTCCTGGCCCTTGTAAAGGTGGTAGCCCGCCAGAGCCGCACCCAGGGCGCCGCCCGCGTCACCGGCGGCCGGCTGCACCCAGATTCGCTTGAACTTCGCGTCGCGCCAGATCTTGCCATTGGCGACGCAGTTGAGGGCGACGCCACCGGCCAGGCAAAGGTTCTCGGACGGCATGTCGGCCGCCAGGGCACGCGTCAGACGCAGCACGGCCTCCTCAATGACGGCCTGGATGGAGGCTGCGAGATCCATGTGGCGCTGGGTGAGCAATTCCTCCGGTCTTCGCGGCGGCCCTCCGAATAGCGTATCGAACCGGCTGTTGGTCATCGTCAGGCCGACGCAATAATCGAAATACGACATATCGAGCCGGAACGAGCCGTCCGGCTTGAGGTCTATCAGATGGTCGAGAATGGTCTGGGCATAGCGCGGCTCGCCATAGGGAGCGAGGCCCATGACCTTGTACTCGCCGGAATTCACCTTGAATCCCGTGTAGTAAGTGAAAGCCGAGTACAGCAAACCGAGAGAGTGCGGGAAATGGATTTCGCGCTGCATCTCGAGTTGATTGCCGCGGCCCAAACCGACGGATGTCGTCGCCCATTCGCCCACGCCATCCATCGTAAGAACCACCGCGTTCTCGAACGGCGAGGCGAAAAACGCCGATGCGGCGTGGCTCTGGTGGTGCTCGGCAAAAAGCAGGCGCTTTTCCCAGTCGTAGTTTGCGTCGTAGCGGGCGAGTTCGTCGCGCAGCAGCTGCTTCTGGAAGAGCTTTTCGCGCAACCACAACGGGATCGCCAGGCGGAACGAACGGAAGCCGCGCGGCGCGAAGGCCAGGTAGGTTTCCAGCAGGCGCTCGAATTTCAGGAAGGGCTTGTCGTAGAAGACGACGTTGTCGACCTCGCTCAGACGGGTGCCCGCCTCGGCGAGGCAAAAGTCGAGGGCGTGTCGAGGGAAGCGGGCATCGTGCTTCTTGCGCGAGAAGCGCTCCTCCTGTGCGGCAGCGACCACACGCCCGTCTTCGATCAGGGCCGCGGCACTGTCATGGTAGAAGGCGGAGAGGCCGACGATGCGCAACGGCGGCAGATCAGAATAAAGTGTAAATGAAGGGTGCGACCGCCGAGCCTTGGCTTAACACCACGAGGCCGCCGAATGCCGCCATCATCACCATCACGGGCAGCAGCCAGTACTTCTTGCGAACGCGCATGAAGAGCCAGAACTCGCGCACGAAAGACAGCATCGGCCCGCCCTAGAACTGGTTGGACATGGATTCGGGGGCCGGGCCGGGTGGCCGGCGCACGATCCAGTAGCTCAAAGCCTGTGGGTCCCGTTTCAACCGCAGGGGATCCTTGCCGGCCAATCGCATCAACAATCCCACAGGCAATACGGTGCTGTAAAACATCAGACCCATGACGATGGGGCTGACGAGGGCATGCAGCAGGCTACCGAAACGAAGCCAAAGCCGGTTCAACGGTCGCAGCGGCGTCTGCCAGAACAAGGCCAGGATCAGAAATGCCGCGCCCGCCGCAAAGGCCCAGGTTCTCACCGCGCCGCCACCCAACAACGGCCAAAAGCCTATCAGGACAAAAACAGCGGCGAAAACGATGCCGAAGGATCGTTCACTGCTGGTCTTTACGTCATGGCTGCGGCGTAGGTCTTCGTGCATGGGGCGTGCCGGGCAAAGGAGAGCGAAGCGTCGCGGGACGTTGATAGCATAACACCGGGCCCGGAACCGGGCATCAGCCCGGACTCAGGCTGTCGCGCGGCCGGTATTCGACCAGAACGCCAGGGAGACGAGTAGCGTGTCGACGCGCACGCCGTCTTCCGACAGCGGCGCCGCGAACAGCTCGGCCGTCAGGAAGTTCTTGGCCTCGAACGAGACTTGGGTCACCGCCCGGATCGGCACCTTGTCGCTCACCACGACCTCGTAGACCTGGCGCCAGCGCCGCGCGATGACCGGTGGAACCGCCTCCTGCAGCAGCCGTCCGGTCAGCGCCCCCAGCGCCTCCTCGATGACGCTGCCCGCCAGGCGGATGCGGTAGTCCGGCCGGGCCACCGAGCCGTCCGGAACCTCGATCAGCCCGACATGCGGCAGAAACGCGCGCATCTCCGCCGGATCGACGGCGGAGCGCGCCGGGGCCGATCGCGGCATGTCGCGCGCCAGTAGGCCGCGGCGGCGGTATTCGCCGGATCGCGGAAGGTCAGATCCCGGCTGATCTCGATCGGCGGCAGCTCGCTCATGACAGGGGGAAATCGCTCGTCCGGTTCGCTCATCGTCCCCACGATTCTCGCGGTGCCGCCTCTCGGCGCAAGGCACCACGCCGCCCGAGGTCGGTCAAGAACAAGCCGGGCGTGGCCCGCGACGCCGGGCCGGTCGGCCGGCTACGGGATCAGGGCGCGGAGCAGCAGCTCCAGCACTTCGGTGAATTCGCCGAGCGACTTCGAGGATACGCCGGCCAGCGCCGTGACCACGTGCCGGTGCGGATCTTTTTCGACGAGCACGCGGGCCTTGGCGGTGAGCACGAGCGAGCGGCTGCGGCCGTCGCTATGCCCGCGGCGCTCCACCAGGCCCAGGCGGACGAGCGAGGCCATGGTCTGGGAGGCGCTGCTCGGCGTGACCAGCCGCAGCCGGGCGAAGCCGCCCGTCGTCGCGCCGGCGGGCCCGTCCTGGGCCGCGATATAGCGCAGCGCCGACCATTGCGCCGGGCTCAGCCCGTAACCCTGCTCCCGACGACTGAAGGCCGTCACCAGCCGGTCGAGACCGGCCACCGCCTGGGACGGGGCAGCGTTCGCGGGCAGGAACTTGGTCGAATCGGACGCGGACAAGGGAGGGGACGCCTTCACCGTTCGGACCTCACCGTTCGAGCCGGACCGGCGCCATGCCGGCCTCGGGCAGGAGTGAATGCCAAAACGCCGCGGCTCACAAGAGGGGGCGGCATCCGCTCAGGACGCCGCGCCGGGATTGGGCGTGTCGGCGTAGACCAGCGCGTTCATCACCAGGCCGAAGCCGATCAGCAGGGTGATCATCGCCGTGCCGCCGTAGGACAGGAAGGGCAGCGGCTCGCCGACCACCGGCACCAGGCCCATGACCATGGCGAGATTGACGAAGGCGTTGGCGAAGAAGGCGGTGGCGATGCCGATGGCCATCAGCCGGGCGAACTGGCTGCGGGCGCGCAAGCTGATGGCCAGCGAATAGAACAGGATCGCGGTGTAGAGGCCGAGCAGCACCAGGCCGCCGACCAGGCCGAACTCCTCGGAGAGCATGCTGAAGATGAAATCGGTCTGGCGCTCCGGCAGGAACTGCAGGTGGCCTTGGGTGCCGTTGAGGAAGCCCTTGCCCCACAAGCCGCCCGAGCCCAGCGCGATCTTCGACTGGATGATGTGATAGCCCGCCCCCAGCGGATCGCTCTCGGGGTCGAGGAAGGTCAGCACGCGCTGCTTCTGGTAGTCACGCAGGAAACTCCAGGCGAGCGGCAGCGCGCCGGCGGCCGCCATGCCGATGCCGATGAATTTCCAGATGCGCACGCCGGCGCAGAAGAACATCGCCGCCGCGGTGAGCAGCATGAGCAGTGTGGTGCCGAGCTTGGGCTGCTTGAGGATCAGCGCCGCCGGCACCAGGACCAGCACGACCGGCCAGAGCAGGTAGAGCGGGTTGCCGATCTTCTCCTGGCTCAGGCCGTGGAAGTAGCGGGCCAGCACCAGGACCATGGCGATCTTCATCAGCTCCGACGGCTGCAGCTGCAGCGGCCCGACTTCGAGCCAGCGCTGGGCGCCCATGCCGGTGGTGCCCATGATGTGCACCAGGACGAGCAGGACGAGGCCGAGCGCGTAAGCCGGGTAGGCGGCCTTGAACCACAGCCGGATATCGGTGAGCGCCACCAGCAGCATCAGCACGAAGCCGGCGGCGAAGCGGTACATCTGCCGCGAGGCCCAGGGATCGAGGCTGCCGCCGGCCGCGGAATAGAGAACGACGAAACCGATCGAGCAGGTGGCGACGATCAGCGCGGTCAGGCCCCAGGGGATGCGTAGGATGCGCTTGGCCAGCGACAGCTGCTGCGAGCGGCCCGAGCCGAAATCCTGGAGGAGGGAAGCTCTCATCGACCCCATTCACGCGACGGCCGGGCGGCGCCCCGACTCGCCGGGAGGCGGGGCCGGCCGGCTCTGGCGAAGCCTTAATGGCCGCCCCGGGCCGGTGCAAGAAGAAGCTGGCCGGCCGCCTGCGGAACGGGGTAAGGCGCGGCCTCGCGTTCATCCCCGTTATGCACCGGCATATCCACCGGATCGGTGGTTTCAAACCCCCGCCTCGGGAATCACCCTTAGGCCGAAATCGTTTGCTTATACCGCCGCGGCGGGCGTGAGCTCGGGCGTGGGCTGAGCCATGGCGGGCGGTGCGGGGATCACCGGGGTAAGCACCGGCGGGGGCGTGGTGCGGTCGAGCTCGCGGATGAGCTGGCGCATCGCCTCGTTGAGGAATTCCGGGCGGGCGGTCGTGCCGCAGGCCAGGCCCATCTCGCGTTCGAGCTGGAGGCCGCGCCGCTGGGCGGCGTCGTCCCAGCGCGCGAACCAGGCCGAGACCGGCGCGTAGGCGCCGTCGCGGCCCATCGCGGCGGCGAGCGCGTCGAGATCGGCCGGCGTGCCGCACAGGCGGTGGCGATAGTACTGACGCTGAAAAGACGAATGCGGCATGGATGATCGGCTTGGGGTCAGGGCGTCTCAATAACGCCCGTGGAGAAAGCGTGTTCCGGCGCGTCAGCCCGGCGGCGGGATCGGCGGCGGCAGGTCTTCGTCATCCTCATCCTGCCAAGCGAAGCGGCGCACGATCACGCGCGGCGGCAGCGGCGGCGGGGGAAGCGGCGGCAGGGGTGGCGAGGGCGGCACCGCGAGCGATGGCAGCGCCGGCTCGCCCGGCGAGGGCGGCACGACAAGGGCTGCAGGGCTCTCGGCCGGCGGCGGAACCCGGGCTTTGATCTGGGCGCGGGCCCGGTCCCAGGCGGCGCGGAACGCCGCATCCTCGGCGCGCCAGACATAGGCCCGGCGCCAGCCGATACCGGCTTCGGCCGCCGCCTCGATCACGGTCTTGCCCGCGGCAATGCCGGCGATCAAAGCCTGCTGGCGCTCGTGACGCTTGGCGAGAGAAAGACTGGCCATGGCCTCCATATGGGAAGGCCACGGCCCGGCTTAAAGAGACAAAATGTCTGTAAATCCGGGGGCCGCCTCAGGCGGCCTGGCCGGTCAGCGGCAGGACGTCGCGAATGCGGGCCAGCAGGGCGTTGGTGTTGAACGGCTTGTGCAGGATGGTCTCGGCCGCCAGGGCCGGCGGCAGGTCGCTGGGCGAATAGCCGGTGGTGACGATCAGCGGCACGCCGGCGGCGCGCAGGGCGCGGGCCACGGGATGCGCGTGGGCGCCGCGCAGATTGGCGTCGAGCAGCACGAAGTCCGGATGCTCCCTGTCGAGCGCCGCCAGCGCGGCCTCGACCGAAGAGGCGTGGGCGATGTCGACGAAGCCCAGCTCGCGGAGCATGTCGTCGAGAACGTTGGCGAGGATGGCATCGTCCTCGACGACCAGCGCCTTGAACTTGTGCAGAGGCCGTTCGTGGTTCTCGAGCTTGACCATTGTATCCGTCATGTATCCTCGATAAGCATTTTGTGCGGCGCAACGTGTCTGATAAATGCCGCCGAAAAGCGGCGGTTCCACCCCCCCTTCGGGCCACAGGCCGGGACAAAAACAGGGCGCTCGCGTGACGGCGCGATGACAGCTTTGTCATGCCGGTACTGTCGTAGGGGAATGGCGCCTAGACGAGCTTGAGCCGGTCGGGATGCTCGGGATCGAGCAGGCTGTCGGCCGGCTCGGCCTGCGGATCGCTCTCCGGAGGCACCTCCAACGGGATCAGGCTGCGCCCGAACGGGCGGCGCAGGCGCTCGATGGTCTGGATCAGAGAGCCGGTCTCGTCGAGCACCGCCTGCACCTCCCGGTGCAGGATGCCGAGATGCTCGGCCATCAGCTCGGTGCGGATCAGCGTGATGCGCCGGCGCACCGCGTCGCGCTCGGCGCCGGGCCGGCGCGGCGCCTCGATGGCGAGATCGCATTCGTTGTCGAAGCCCATCGAGCGGTTGTTCATGTTGGCTGAGCCGATGCGCAGCAGCACGTCGTCGACGATCAGGCATTTGGAATGCACGACGATCGGATTGCCGCCCGCGGTCTTGGGGATGTAGGCGCGGAAGCGGCCGTAGCGGTCGGCGGCGCGCAGCCGGTTGACGATCTTGGCCCGGGCCGGGCCCATCACCGCCTCCTCGATCGTCCCCGGGCATTTCTCCGGGCCGAGCACCACGATCTCCGGCCCCTCCGGCTTCTCCAGCGTGTCGAGGACCGCGTGGTAGACGGCGCGCGAGGCGAAATGCTGGTTCTCGATATAGATGTGCTTGCGCGCGGCGCGGATGGCGACCTCGTGCAGTGCCTCGATCTCGCGGATCTCGCGGCGGCCGTTCCACACGGGCTCAGTGCGCGCCACCGCGACGTCGACGTTCTCGAAGTCGACGCGCAGCGTCCGCGGCCAGAGATCGCCCGCCTTGGCGTCGCGTGGCGGCGCCGGCTCGACCAGCTCGCCGGTGGCCCGTTCCCAGCGCCCGCGCGCCACGTCGCCCAGGGCGCGGGCCGCGTCGCCGTCGACCGCCATCATCAGGTCGTGGAAGGGCGGATAGATGTCGCCCTTGGGGGAGCAGCGCCGCGGATCGGCGTCGAGATGCTCGGGCGTGTCCCAGCGGCAGTCGGTGACGTCGAGCCCGCCGCAGAAGGCGAGCGCATCGTCGATCACCACGATCTTCTGATGCAGCGAGCCGGTCGGCGGATGATCGTTGTCGAGGCGGTACTGCGTGCGCCGGCCGGCGAGCCAGTTGAGCAGCGGGAAGGGAATGGTGCGGCGCTTGAGCTCGAAGGCGACCGGCGACCACCACTTGAGCACGCGCACCCGCAGCTTTTTCTTCTTGCGCGTCAGCCGGTGCAGGAAGCGGCGCAGGGACGGCTCCTTGCGCCCCGTGCCGTCGCCGCAATGCAAGGGGACATGGTGGTTGAAGTCCCAGCCGATGATCAGGATCGAGCGTTCGGCCTGGAGCAGGGCGTATTCGAGGACCTTGTAGTAGGCGGCGCCGTCGATCAGCACCGCGGCGCGCGACGCGCGCGCGATGCGGCCGCAGGTCTCGCCCTCGACCAGCATGGCGTCGGGCAGCGGGGCCGGCTCATCGATCGTCGTCGCGAGGATGGCGTCGCTCACCCCCCTGCAAATGGGCGGCGGGTGCCCGAGTTCCAAGGAAAGGGGTTGCAAGGTGCCAAGCGGGTTACCCCGCCTGGGCCCGGAACCGCCTAGGTCTTGATCTTCAGAAGCTGGGCCTGCATGTCCTGCGCCGCCTGGATCGTCTTGAGGTTCGCCTCGAAGCTGCGCTGGGCGACGAGGGTATCGACCTGCTGCTGCGCCAGGTCGACATTGGGGATACCGACCAGGCCGTTGGCATCGGCCAGCGGCGAGTTGCCGCCGGGTACGGTGAGGGTCGTGGGATCGACGGTGCGGAAGTCCGCCTTGACCCCGCCTATCACCTGGGCGCTCTGGGTGACCAGCAGCGGCGCGAAGGCCGGCGCATCGCCCGCCTTCGGCTCGAGGCGCGTCACGTTGCTTGAATTGGCGATGTTCTGGGCCGCGGCCGAGACCCGCTTGGTCGCGGCCAGCATGCCGCTCAAGGCGCTGCGGATGACGCTCTCGCTCATCCGCTCAGTGTAGAAGCCTGGCTCGCGAAAGAGAAGGGCGGGTCCGGCGCCTGGCCGAACCCACCCTGTCGATTAACTTTTCCTAGAGGAGGCCGCCCCCGAGGCCGCCGCCACCGCCGCCGGGGCCACCACCCCCGCCGCCGCCGCCAGCGCCACCACCACCAGCGC
>JALHMR010000067.1 GCA_022843945.1 Rhodospirillaceae bacterium
CCTCGCTCGCCCGGCCGCGGGCCCTGCTGATGATGGTGCCCGCCGGTCCCGCGGTCGACGAGCAGACCGACGCGCTGCTGGCGCTGCTCGATCCCGGCGACACGATCATCGACGGCGGCAATTCGCATTTCCGCGACACGATTCGGCGCGCGGAGACGACTGCCGCGCGCGGGGTGCACTTCCTCGGCCTCGGCATCTCCGGCGGCGAATCAGGCGCGCGCCACGGCCCCTCGATCATGGCCGGCGGGGCCAAGCCGGCATGGGACCGCCTGGCCGGCCTGTTCGAATCCATCGCCGCCCGCCATCACGGCGAGGCCTGCTGCGCCTGGTTCGGGGCCAGTGGGGCGGGGCACTTCGTCAAGATGATGCATAACGGCATCGAATACGCCGACATGCAGGCCATCGCCGAGATCTACGGCATCCTGCGCGATGGGCTCGGGCAGGGCGCCCAGGACGCAGCCGCGGTTTTCGAGTCCTGGCGCGTTGGTCCGCTGACCTCCTACCTCGTCGATATCACGGCGGCAATCCTCACTTCCCGCGAGGCCGATGGACGGTCGACGGTCGACACCATCCTCGACCGCGCCGGCCAGAAGGGGACCGGCCAGTGGGCGAGCATCGCGGCGATGGAGATCGGCATCGCCGCCCCGACCCTGGCCGAGGCCGTCTCGGCGCGCCTGGTCTCGGCGGCCAAACCGGAACGCCGGCGCCTGGCCCGGCCGGCGCACGCCTTCACCGGCGAGCGGGCCTCTCTCGTCTCCGACCTCGCCGACGCTTTTCTCGGCGCGCGCATCGCCATCTATGCGCAGGGCTTCGCGGTGATCGCCGCTGCGCGCGGCGCCTTCGGCTGGAAGGAACTCGACCTGTCGACCGTGGCGAAGGTCTGGCAAGGCGGCTGCATCATCCGGGCGCGGCTGCTCGACGATATCCGCGCCGGCTACGCGGCCGCACCGGCAGAGGCCAATCTCCTGCTGCTGCCGCCGATCGCCGCGGCCCTCGCCCGGGTCGAGCCCGGCTGGCGCCGGGTGGTGTCTGTCGCCGCAACGCAAGGCTGGCCGCTGCCGGCGATAGGCTCGGCGCTGAGCTGGCTCGACGGCATGCGCCGGGCCGCGTCGGCGGCCAACCTCATCCAGGCGCAGCGCGACTACTTCGGTGCCCATGGGGTGGAGCGGACTGACACTCCGGGCAAGACCGTGCATCTGCAGTGGCCGGGGGCGGGAAGCGGATGATCGTGGTGGTGATGGGGGTGAGCGGCGTCGGCAAGACGACGCTGGGCCGGGCCCTGGCCGAGCGGCTGGGCGCCGAATTCCTGGAAGGCGACCGCTTTCACCCGGCGGCCAATGTCGAGAAGATGCGCGCCGGCACGCCGCTGACCGATGCCGACCGCGAGCCCTGGCTGCGTGCCCTGGCGGCCGAGGCCGAGCGCCTGGCCACGCTCGGCACGAGCGCGATCATCGCCTGCTCGGCCCTCAAGCGCCGCTACCGGGCGATTCTGACCGAGCGCGTGAAGATGAAGTTCGTCCATCTCACCGGCGATCCGGCGCTGATCAAGGCGCGCCTGGACGCGCGGGTCGGCCACTACATGCCGCCGTCGCTGCTGCCCAGCCAGCTCGCGGCCCTGGAGCCGCCGGACGTCGACGAGGATGCGATCAATGTCGATATCGATGCCCCGCCGGCGGCGTTGCTTGAGACGGTGCTGACGGCGCTGCGCGCGCCCGCGTCCTAGTAACCCCCGTCTCAATAGCCCAAGGCGCAGCCGTCCTTGCGCGGGTCGGAGCCGCCGGTCAGCGTGCCCTTGTCCCAGTCGATCCAGATGGCCTGGCCGCCGCCATGCGGCTCCTCGACGGTCACCGTCTTGTGGCCGAGCTTCTGCAGTCCCTCCACGACCTTCTCCGGCACGCTGGTTTCCAGCTGGTAGACGCCCTCGTAGTGCAGGCCGCGCGGCTGGTCGATCGCCTCCTGCACGTCGAGGCCGTAGTCGAGCACGTTGGTCACCACGCGCGTATGGCCGACCGGCTGGTACTGACCGCCCATCACGCCGAAGGGCATGACCGCGCGCCCGCCTTTGGTCACCAGCGCGGGGATAATGGTGTGCAGCGGCCGCTTGCCGCCGGCGATGCAGTTGGGATGGCCTGGCTCGATGCGGAAACCCGCGCCCCGGTTCTGCAGCACGATGCCGGTCCTGGGCGCCACGATGGCCGCGCCGAACTTGTAGGCTACCGAGTAGATCATCGAGCAGACGTTGCGGTCGCGGTCGACCACGGCGATGTAGACCGTGCTCGGATGCATCGGCGGCCGGGCGTCGGCGATGTCGGCGGCGCGATCGAGGGTGATCTGCTTGCGTGCCTCGTCGGCCCAGCCGGCGGAGAGCAGCCGCTCGACATCAACCTTGGCGAAACGCGGATCACCCAGATACGTCTCGCGCGCCGCGAAGGCCAGCCGCGTCGCTTCGGCCTCGAGGTGGAAGCGCTCGACGCTCATCGGGTCGTATTTCTTGAGATCGAAGCCGCCGAGGATGTTCATCATCAGCAGCGCGGTGATGCCCGGCCCGTTCGGCGGGCATTCATGGATCTCGTGGCCGCGATAGCTGGTCTTGATCGGCGCCACGGTTTCGGTGCTGAAGGTGGCGAAATCCTCGATCGTGTGCAGGCCGCCCAGGGTGCGCAGCGTCTCGACCATGTCCTCGGCGATCGAGCCGGTATAGAAGGCGTCGCGGCCGTGCCTGGCGATGGCCCTGAGGGTGGCACCCAGCTCGGGCTGGCGGATGATGTCGCCGGCCCTAGGTGCCTTGCCGCCCGGCAGCAGGAAACGCTCGGTGTTGGTGCCGGCCTTGAGCTTGTCGAGGCTGTGCGCCCAGTCGAAGGCGATGCGCGGGGCGACGACGTAGCCCTCCTCGGCGACGCGGATCGCCGCCTGCAGGTTGGCGTCCATGCCCTGGCGGCCGTGGTCGGCGAGCAGCCGCGCCCAGCCGTCGATGGCGCCGGGTATCGAGACCGAGTGCGGCCCGGTGAGCGGGATCGCCTTGATGCCGCGCGACAGGTACCAGTCGGCCGAGGCGGCGGCGGGCGCGGGGCCCGAGGCGTTGTAAGCCGTGACCGTGTCGCTGCCCTTGGGCGCGTAGAGGATGAAGCAGTCGCCACCGATGCCCGTGGATTGCGGCTCCAGCACGCTGAGCACCGCGGCCGCCGCGATCGTGGCATCGGCCGCCGTGCCGCCGGCCCGTAGCGTGTCGATGGCCGCCAGCGAGGCCTGGGGATGCGAGGTCGCGACCATGCCGTTGGTGGCGTGGACGGTGGAACGGCCGGGACGCTGGAAATCGCGCATTACTACCTCAGGTGGGGGCTCGAAAAGGGGCCCAACCTATCCGAGGTCCGGCGAAAAAAACACCCGCAGCCTGTCAGGCCACCGGCAGGTCGGCAAAGGCCGGCTCGCGCCGGGCCCGCCATTCGGCCGTGACGTAGTTGACGATCAGTGACCGGCGCACGCCGCGTATCGGGCGCGGCAGGAAACCGTGCCAGGTGTTCGAGCCCGGGACGAAGACGAAACCGCGTCCAGGCGCGAAGGGGGCGCGCCCGGCCGGCTTCTGATCCCAATCGAGAAGATCGGTTCCGTCATCCGGATCACCCGAAAGGTAGATCAGGATGGTGATGCGCTTGACGCTGATATCGGTGTGCGGCTCCAGCCAGAACCCGTCCACGTCCTGGCAATACTCGATGCGGAGAAAAGTATCACGCAAGCGCGCCTGGCAGATGGTTTCCAGGGCGCGCACAGTCTCCGGCGCCTGGAAGGCCCCGGCCAGCGCATCCCACAACGGGAACCGCGCGCGGTTCCTGGCATTGACGTAGGTTCGCGAGGCGTTGTTCGTCTCCCGCTTTCCCTGGGTCGGCGCGATATCCGGAGCGGGAATGGGCAGGCCGACCAACTCCCGCACGACGTCCGGGTCGACGGCGTCAATCGGCAGCCAGTGCTCGAACGGCTGTTCGCGCCGCTCGGCGGCTTGCAGGGAGCGGCAGAAAGCGGTCGCTATGGCGCGGGGCTCGGTATTCAGTGCAGCCACGAGGTCAGCCCTTTGACGCGGGCCGACAGGGTGTGACGCGCCGCTTCCCGCTCGACCGCGGCGGCACTGGTCATCCAGTGGACCATGATCGATCGGCGTACGCCGCTATATGGCAGATGGCCGTGCCATGAGTTCTCCGTGCGTCGAAACGCGACGATCGTTCCGGCTTCCGGCGGCACCTCGGCGATCACGCTCTCGATATCCAGCGGATCGCGGACGAAGCGCAGGCGGCCGCCGGGCTGGAGCCATTCCCCGTCGTTGAGATAGAGGATCAGGGTGGCGACCTTGTCCGCGCTGTCATTGTGGATGCCACCATCGCGTTCGCGACACCGGCCGCGCACCGTTACCAGGGCTTCGCACTCGCCAAGCTTCACGCCCACGGCGCGGCTCAGCACGGATTCGGTCTCCGGGCTGAGCAGGTCGTCGACCAGCGCGGCGAAAGCCGGCCCGTAGTGCAGTTCCCGCAGGGGATACAGGCCGCCTGCCGTTATCGGCGGAAAGTCGGTGCGCAGCTGCTCGAGGACCGCCGGCAGCACGACGCCGGAGGCGATCAGCAGCGGAAAAGGCTCCCGGAAAACCGTGGCGTGGCCCAAACGGTCAAAGTCGATAGCCGGCATGTTCATCCTCCTTGTTCGGCTAAACCGCGGCGCTCTGACGGCCGCCGGCGCGATACGAGTCGAATGCCGCGGCGGCGATGCGGGCGAGCGGCCGGGCGTTCGCTGCGATGCGGACGACGAGATCGTCGACCGTGGCGATGCCGAGGCGGATGGCTTCTCCAAGCTCCGGCGGCAGCGTGAATCCCGTAGCGGCTGACCCATGCCTGGCCGTCACCGCCCGCAGGTCCACGCTCAGGTCGCACATCAGGCGCTCGATGATATCGGCGCGCAGCCGGTCATCCGTGGTCAGGCGCACACCGCGAGCCGTGGCCAGGCGGCCACTTTCGATGCGCCGCTGCCAGCCGGCGACGTCGGCGTCGTTCTGCGCGTAGCCTTGCGGAAGGCGGCTGATGGCCGAGGCGCCGAAGCCGATCAGGCACTCGGCGGTATCGGTCGTATAGCCCTGGAAATTGCGCCGCAGAAGCCCCGCGGCGGCCGCCCTGGCCAGCGGATCGTCGGGTTTGGCGAAATGGTCTATGCCGATGGCCAGGTAGCCCGCGCCGGTCAGCAGGGCGGCGGCCTGGCTCGCCAGGGCCCAGCGATCGGCGGGCCCCGGCAGGTCCTGCTCGTTGATCAGGCGCTGATGCGGCTTCATCCACGGGACGTGGGCGTAGCCGAAGAGCGCGATGCGGTCCGGCTGCAGCTCGATGACCCGCTCCACGGTGTCGCGCAGGCTATCCACGGTCTGGAGCGGCAGGCCGTAGACCAGGTCGAGGTTGACGGAGCGAACCCCGGCGCCGCGCAGCCTGGCGATCGCCAGTTCGGTCATCGCGTAAGGCTGGAGACGGTTGATCGCCGCCTGCACGCGCGGGTCGAAGTCCTGCACGCCGAAACTCACGCGGTTCGTGCCCGTCGCCGCGAGGGCATGAACCATCTCGTCGGTCAGCGTGCGGGGATCGATCTCGACGGCGATCTCCGCGTCGGAGGCGACCTCGAAGCTGCTTCCGACGGTCTCCGCGAGAGCGGTGAAATCGGCCGGCTGGAGCACGGTGGGGGTGCCGCCGCCCCAGTGTATCTGCGTGACGCGGCGCCGCGCGCCGAGCCGGGCAGCCACGCCCCGGATCTCGGTGCGCAGCGCGGCGCCGTAGCGGGCGACCGAGCTATAGCGGCTGGCGACGCGGGTATGGCAACCGCAGTACCAGCAAAGCTGCGCGCAATACGGGACATGCAGGTAAAGCGACAGCGCGGCATCCGCCGGGACGCTGCTCAGCCACCGTGCGTGGTCCCTGTCGGTGATGGCCGGGGTGAACTGCAGGGCCGTCGGATAGCTGGTATACCGCGGGACCGGACGGGCGAGGGCCGCGGCAAACGGCTGGTGCGTCGAAGCCATACGGGTTTATGGCAGGACCGTGCCGCTACCTCTTTGATCCATGTCAAAGGGGCGGAAAGCGGCGGCGGTGCCCCTTGGCTCCGTTCGACTGTATCGGCGGCAATAGTCTCAGTGACGGTGGACGGAGGCGACGAGCAGCATGTCGACGGTCTCGCCGTCGGCCGCCAGCGGCAGGCGCAGGGTTTCGAAATCGTAGCGGTGACGATCGATGATCCGGTTGTGGAACTCGTGCACCGGGCGCCGGGCGTCGACCGCCGCACCCCACATCCGCTCCAGCATGGCGCGGAATTCCGGCTGTGGAAACTCGTCGAGGTATTTGCCGGTCATATCGACGCCGAAGCGCTCGACCAGCAGGCTGCCGTTCAGGCGGTAGCGGAAGCGGCGCGGGTTGTGGCTGACCTCGAGCAGCGAGATCCAGCCCAGCAGGTAGTGGAACTCGAGCGGATCGAGATCGGCGCGCGCGGGAAAGCGCCGCCCCTGCCGCTTGCTCTCCCAGTAGGCGAGCAGCTGCCGCAGCCGCTGATCTTCGATTTCGGGCAACAAATCGCTCACGCAGACCCCCGACGGGAATGCGGGAGTATTCCCGGGTATGGTTAACGAAAAGTTAACGCGCGGGCTGTCGGTTATGCCGATGGGGCGGGCGTTTCCGGCACGATCAGGCGGGGCTTGTGGCCGCAGGAGTCGAGAAAGCGGACGAGATCGGCCGGCGCGATCGCCGTCGTCCGGTCGTTGCGCAGCGGATGGAGGTTGAGCGGCGAGATGGCGAGCACGGCCCGGTCAAGCACCACCGTGACCTGGCCGTCGGTGTCATTCACGGCGGCGAGCGGCGAGACCGCACCCGGCGCGATGCCGAGCAGCCGTCCCAGCGTCTCGGCATTGGCGAAGGAGAAGCGTCCGGCCTCGAGCTGGCGGGCCAGCGCCTTGAGATCGACGCGCACGTCCTCGAGCGTGGTGAACAGCCAGTGCCGGTCGTGCTTGTCGCGCAGGAACAGGTTCTTGACGTGACCCCCCGGCAGGTCGCCGCGCAGGCGCTTGGCTTCCTCGACCGTGCGCAAGGGCGGATGCTCGTGCGTCGCGGCCTGGATGTCGAGCGCCGCGAGGCGGGCGAGAAGGTCGTCGGACGTCAAGCGACGGCTCAATCGATGCTGGTCGCGAAAGCGAAGCTAGTTTGAAGGCTTCTTCCCGAGGACCTCAATGCCGCCATCGAGCTTGTTACGAACGATCAAAATTTCGGATGCATTGATTCTGCCAGCCCAATTTTGCGGAACGTCTATCCGTTTGAGGCCAGATGGTGTCGCAGCCTCCGCTATGGCGGCGCCCGGTTTTACAATCATCTCGTATGCGAACGGACTACTGGGGCCACCACACCGGGTAAGCGTGGTTTGGCGAAGAGTCGCGTTCTGTAAAATCTCAATTCGAAGGTTCGTGCACGTCAAGAAGAAGCGCTTGCCGTCTTCAGCTTGAAGCGGATACCCCTCGCGCCGCGTCTTGCCGGGCTCTTCAAGATACCAAATGGCCGGGCTTTTCCCGCCCTGCATGGCGGAGGGATCAAATCGGTCCTGGGCTATGGCGGCGAGAGGTGCGGATAGTGAGAAAGCTAGGGCCCAGACACAACGGTTCATCATTGCCGACCTCCCCAAATAGAACGCACGGTGCGTTCAGAAAATAAGAGTGCCGATTTGTCGACCACAAATAGCGACCCCATGATTAACGTTTCGGGTGGCTCGCGTGGGTCGGTGGGTTGATGAAATACCAATAAAACTTTGGGGGTTTCAAAGACCGGAATGAGCTGGTTGTCGGAACTCAAGGCGACCAGATCGGCGGCCCCGTCAGATGTTTTCAATTTGCCGGCATCAAACGTTAGTCGTATGGCGCTTGTGCGTTCCCGGCGAATCGCTGTGACGTGATGGTCGGCAGCATTCCGTGCGACTTCTGTGACGACGAAAAAGAGGCTCAAGAGGGAGATAATAAGAAAAACGGGCGACAAGCGGCGGATGCTTTCTTTGTTGCCCATTGCACAAGCAAACGCCAAAACTGCGCCGATCACCGTCACATAGGTCGAGCCTGTTTGGGGCAGGAGGCCGACCTCCACAAAGCGAACGATTGCGAATGAGTAGACAAAGAAATAGTGGAACGGAATATCGACCGAAAAGATGCTTACTTCAAAAAACCGCAAGAAGTAATAGAGATACATCCAGCCGGAGAAGTAAAAAATAGCCGTCCCGTACACCAGAGACAGCTTGATAAAAGCGTCGCCGCTGTAAATTGAGCGGTGGTTCTCGGCCGCCGGTTTGGCCACTCTTGCAGGCGGCCTCGGCTGGTTATTTGGCCATTGACGCATCACTGTCGCTTTCCCCTCCGGCGACGAGCATCACGATGCTGCTCTGCTACTTCTAATTGATCAAGGAAAATTCGGTCTCTCGTTAGCGCACCAAAGAAAAACCCCCGCCAGTTGCCTGGCGGGGGTTCGGATGAAACGGTCGGATCAGACCGAGTAGTACATCTGGAACTCGATCGGGTGCGGGGTGTGCTCGAAGGCGTACACCTCTTCCCACTTCAGTTCCATGTAGGCGTTGAGCATGTCGTCGGTGAAGACATCGCCCTGCTTGAGGAAGGCGTTGTCCTTCTCGAGGTTCTGCAGCGCCTCACGCAGCGAGCCGCACACCGTCGGCACCTGCTTCAGCTCTTCCGGCGGCAGGTCGTAGAGGTTCTTGTCGATGGCATCGCCGGGATGGATCTTGTTGCGGATGCCGTCGAGACCGGCCATCAGCATCGCCGCGAAGCCGAGATAGGGGTTGCAGCCGGGATCCGGGAAGCGGACCTCGACGCGCTTGCCCTTCGGGCTGGCGACGAACGGGATGCGGCAGGAGGCCGAGCGGTTGCGCGCCGAGTAGGCGAGCAGCACGGGCGCCTCGAAGCCGGGGATCAGCCGCTTGTAGCTGTTGGTCAGCGGGTTGGTGAAGGCGTTGATCGCCTTGGCGTGCTTGATGATGCCGCCGATGTAGAACAGCGCCATCTCCGACAGGTCGGCGTAGAGGTTGCCGGCGAAGAGCGGCTTGCCCTTCTTCCAGATCGACTGGTGGGTGTGCATGCCCGAGCCGTTGTCGCCCTTGATCGGCTTGGGCATGAAGGTCGCCGTCTTGCCGTACTGGTGGGCGACGTTGTGCACGACGTACTTGTAGATCAGGCACTGGTCGGCGGCCTTCACCAGGGTCGAGAAGACGTTGCCCAGCTCATGCTGGCCGGGCGCCACCTCGTGATGGTGCTTCTCGATCGAGAGGCCCATGTCCTTCATGACCGTCAGCATCTCGGCGCGCAGGTCCGAGGCGCTGTCGACCGGCGGCACCGGGAAGTAGCCGCCCTTGATCGGCGGGCGGTGACCCATGTTGCCGTCCTCGAAGCGCTTGCCGCTGGCCCACGGGCCTTCGTCGGCGCCGATCTCGTACATGCCGGTGTTCATGCCGACTTTCCAGCGCACGTCCTCGAACACGAAGAACTCGATCTCCGGGCCGAAATAGGCGGTGTCGCCGGCGCCGGAGCTCTGCAGGTAGGCCTCGGCCTTCTTGGCGATCGAGCGCGGGTCGCGGCCGTAGGGCTGGCCCGTGCCCGGCTCGTAGACGTCGCAGAACAGGATCAGCGAGGGCTGCGCCGCGAACGGATCCATGACGGCCGTGTCGGCGTCGGGCATCAGCACCATGTCGGACTCGTTGATCGCCTTCCAGCCGGCGATCGAGGAGCCGTCGAACATGATGCCGTCGGTGAAGGTGTCCTCGTTGATCGTCTCGATGGCATGAGCAAGGTGCTGCCACTTGCCGCGCGGATCGGTGAAGCGCAGATCGACGTACTTGACGTCGTTATCCTTGATCATCTGCAGAACTTTTTTCGGATCGGACATGATTCTTCCCGCTGTTGATGGTTTCTCGAAAGTTTTTGGGAAACGCCCTTAGCCGCCCCCCGCTCTAACCCCTAGACTGCTTCGACCCCGCGCTCGCCGGTGCGGATGCGGATCGCTTCCTCGACCGGCGTGACGAAGATCTTGCCGTCGCCGATGCGCCCGGTATGGGCGGCACGCTGGATGGCCTCGATAGCCCGCTCGACCAGCGCGTCGTCGAGCACGATCTCGATCTTCACCTTGGGCAGGAAATCGACGACGTACTCCGCCCCCCGATAGAGCTCGGTGTGACCCTTCTGCCGGCCAAAGCCCTTGGCTTCGGTCACGGTGATGCCGGTCAGCCCTACCTCGTGCAGGGCGTCCTTCACCTCGTCCAGCTTGAACGGCTTGATGATCGCTTCGATCTTTTTCATGGCCCCTTCAGTCTGCGGTCGGTCGCTCCGGTGGCACTTCGTGCTGACAACAGCAACGGCGCCGCGGGATTAACCGTTAGCGTTTCGGCGGGAGAGAAAAGCACGGCTCGTGCCAAGCACGCGCCCGCAAACTCCCCATACTTTCGCGATTCCAACCCCCTGTGGGTAACTCGGGCCGCTGTTTTTGCTCAAATAACAATCAAATTGCCCAAATAACAGGCGATAAATAGCCTACTTTTTCACCTGCTCAGGCGGCCTTACTCAGGCACGAGCGGATCCGGCGCATGGCCTCGCGGATGTTCTCGACCGAGTTGGCGTAGGAGAAGCGCAGGTAGCCTTCGCCGTAGCTGCCGAAGCTGGTCCCCGACAGGGTCGCGACACCCGCCTCGTTGAGGAACTTGGCCTCGAGCTGGCGGCTGGTGAAGCCGCTCTTGGTGACGTTGGGGAAGGCATAGAAGGCCCCGCCCGGCTCGATGCAGGAGATGCCCGGGATGGCGTTCAGCTCGGCGACGATGACTTTGCGCCGCTCTTCGAAGGCCGCGACCATCTTGCTTACGTCGCCTTGCGGCCCTTCCAGGGCCGCAATACCCGCAAATTGCGCCGAGGCGTTGACGCAGGAATGGCAGTTGATCGCCAGGCGGGTCGCCGGCTCAATCAGCTGCGCCGGCCACACCGAATAGCCGAGGCGCCAGCCGGTCATCGCATAGGTCTTGCTCCAGCCGTCGAGCAGGATGAGGCGATCGCGCAGGTTCGGGAACGACAGCAGGGTGACGTGCTCGCGCCCGTCATAGGTCATCTGGCCGTAGATCTCGTCGCTCATCAGCGCGACCTGCGGGTGCTTCTCCAGCCCCTTGGCCAGCTTCTCGATCTGGGCGCGCGGCACCACGCCGCCGGTCGGATTGGCCGGGCTGTTGATGATGATCAGGCGGGTGGCCGGCGTGATCTTCGAGAGCACGTCGTCGGCATCGAAGGCGAAGCCGTTCTTTTCCAAGAGCGGAATGGGAACCGGCGTGGCGCCGGAGAACTTGATCACGGACTCGTAAATCGGGAAGCCGGGATTGGGGTAGAGGATCTCCGTGCCCTTCTGCCCGAACATCATGATGGCGAAGAACATCGTCACCTTGCCGCCGGGCACGATCAGCACGTTGTCGGGGTTAACCTCGACCTTGAGGCGGCGATGGAGATCGGCGGACAGCGCCTGGCGCAGGGGCAGGATGCCGTTGGCCGGCGTATAGCCGTGATGGCCGTCCCGGAGCGCCTTGGCGGCGGCCTCGACGATATGTGGCGGGGTCAGGAAATCGGGCTGGCCGATGCCGAGGTTGATGATGCTGCGCCCTTGCGCCTCCAGCGCCTTGGCGCGGGCCAGGACTTCGAAGGCCGTCTCGGTGCCGAGCTGGCCCATACGGTCGGCGAGAGCAAGCATGAGGAAGCGTTTCCCGACTGGTTTTTGGTCGTAAATTCGGGGCGCACTATGCCCCAAGCGGGCCGCTCCGCCAACGTTTTGCGGGCCGGCCGGCCACGCTTCGGCGTGCTTGAGTTTTAGGCCCTCAGGGGCTACATCACGGGGCCTCGGTGGCGGGCGTAGCTCAGTTGGTTAGAGCGCCAGATTGTGGATCTGGAGGTCGCCGGTTCAAGACCGGTCGCTCGCCCCACTTTTCCTGACAATCAGGCGGTTTTGGCGAGGCTGGCGCGATAGGCGCGCCAGCCGCCGAACGCCGTGATATCGCGCGCTCCGGCCAGGCCCAGCGGCTCGCAGATGAAGCCGCACACACTGGTGCCGTCCTCGAGCTGCACCTTGCCGATCCCCAGGGGGGCGGGAATCCCGGCGACGAAGCCGCCGAACTTCTCCGCCGGCACCGACCAGAGCTCGGCCTCGATCGGGGCGCCTTCGGAAGCGACGCGCGCCAGCCCGGGACGCGCCGGTTCGCCCGGCAGGGCATAGAAGCGATAGGCCGGGGCCGTGCGCACCTTGCGCAGGCAGGTGGCGCCGATCGAGGTCAGCTGATGGTTGAGCGGCTGTCCGCTCAGATGGGCGCCGACCACCGCCACCTCGATGCGGCGCGGCGGGGCCGGAGAGCGGGGCGGCAGCGCGGGCAGGCGATGGCCGGTGGCGCCCAGGGTCAGGTTGGCGGCAGCATGAAGATCGGCGCCCAGGGCGACGAGCAGGCTCTCGCCGAAGGATGGGCCGATGAGCGTGCCGCCCATGGCCGTGCCGTTCTGGCGGAAGCCGCCCGGTACGGCGATCGCCGAGAGGTCGAGGAAGTTCACGAAGTTGGTGTAGTAGCCGAGATTGGAGTTGAGCTTGATCGGCTCCGCCTCGACCGCTTTCACCGTGTAGATGGTGCCGCTGGTCGGCACGAAGAGCACGTCGACGTCGTTCCACACGCCACGGGCCGCGGCGCGCAGCGCTTCCAGCCGGTAGAAAGCCTCGAAGGTCGCGGCGGCGCTGTACTTCAGGCCGTTCTCGCAGATGGCGCGGGTCACCGGATGGATGGCGCCGGGATCCCTGGCGTGCAGCTCGCGGATCACGGCGTAGCGCTCGGCGACCCAGGGGCCGTCGTAGAGCAACTTCGCCGTCGCCAGGAACGGCGTGTAGTCGAACTCGACCGGCGTGCCGCCCAGGGCGATGAGCCGCGCGACGGCACGCTCGTACTCGCTGCGCGCTTCCGTATCGCCGAAGAATTCACGTTGATCGGCGCGCGGCACGCCGAAGCGGAACTGCGCCGGCCGCGCGGGGGCCGTGACCGCGCCCTCCCGGGAATACGGATCCGCTTCATCGGGTGCGGCAGCGACGCGCAAGACCGCATGGGCATCGTCGGCGGTCAGCGCAAAGACCGAGACGCAGTCGAGCGTGCGGCAGGCCGGAACGACGCCGGCGCAGGAGATCAGGCCGCGCGTCGGCTTGAGGCCGACGACATTGTTGAAGCCGGCCGGCACACGGCCCGAGCCGGCGGTGTCGGTGCCCAGCGCGAAGGACACGAGGCCCGCGCCGACGGCGACGGCGGAGCCGGAGCTCGAGCCGCCCGGCACGTAGTCCGGATGGATGGCGTTGCGCGGCACGCCGTAGGGCGAGCGCACGCCGACCAGGCCGGTGGCGAACTGGTCGAGATTGGTCTTGCCGATCAGCAGCGCGCCCGCGGCGATCAGGCGCTCCACGGCGGTAGCGGATTTGGCGGGCGTGTAGGCGAAAGCGGGGCAGGCGGCGGTGGTCGGCAGGCCCGCGACGTCGATGTTGTCCTTGACCGCGAAAGGCAGGCCGAAGAGCGGCAGCTTGCTGCGCTCCGCCGGTAACAGGGCGGCCAGTGCCGCCGCGCGCGCCAGGATATCCGCGTCGGGGACGCGGGCGATCCACACCTTGTCGTCGCCGGCCGCCTTGATGCGCGCCAGCACGTCATTCGCGATGTCGACCGGCGACAGGGTGCCGGCCGCGTAACCCGCGGCCAGCGTCGTGAAATCGAAGCTCAGGCTCGTCATGGCTCCCCCAATTCACGAGTTATGCCATGGGTCCCCAATCTCAAGATACGGGGCGTGGCACAGATTCTGCTGACGCGGTGACCATGACCGATCTCGCCCGGCTCTCCGCGATTCAGCTCCTCGACGGCTATCGCCGCAAGACTTTCAGCCCCTCGGAGGCGACCGAGGCGGTGATTGCCGCGCTCGAACGGGTCCAGCCGACGCTCAACGTCATGGTCACCGATATGTTCGCGCAGGCCCGCGCGGCGGCCAAGGCGGCGACCGAGGCCTGGGCGAGGGATGCACCGGGCGGCGCGCTGTGCGGCGTGCCGGTGAGCATCAAGGACCTTGTCTACGTCGGCGGCGTGCGCGGCTGCGCGGGCGCGCCGATCCTCAAGGATTTCGTGCCGGCGGTCGATGCCGCGGCGGTGGAAAGGCTCAAGCGGGCGGGGGCGGTGCTCACCTGCAAAACCACGACCTGCGAGTCCGGTTACAAGCTGACGGCCGACAGTCCGGTTTCCGGTATCACGCGCAACCCCTGGGACCGCACGAAGACCAGCGGCGGCTC
>JALHMR010000068.1 GCA_022843945.1 Rhodospirillaceae bacterium
GCCGCCGCCGAGCGGGCCGGCACGGCCCTGGGCCGCGCCAGCAGCGGCGTGGTGCGCGAGCAGGAACGCCTCGCCGCCTCCGCCGCCACGGCCGTGGACGGCCTCGACAACGCCACCGGCAGCTTGCGCGCCCAGGTGGCGCGGCTCGAGGTCGACGTCCAGGGCACGACCCGCCAGATCGCGGAACTGGCCGAATCCTTGCGCGAGCGCCAGGTGCAGCTCGGCGAGACTGAAAGCGAGACCTCGCAGCGGCTGCAACGCGCCCGCGAGGCGCTGGAACAGGCCAGCGCCTTGCTGAGCGAGGCGGCCCAGGCCAGCAGCGCGCGCGTCAGCGCCACGGCGGAGGAATTCTCGCGCCGGGCCGGCGACGTCGAGACGGTGCTCAACAGCGCCACCGACCGCATCACCGGCCGGATGGAGACCGCCCTGGTGGCCCTGGTCCGCCGGCTGGAAGAGACCGACATCGCCGCCAAGCGCGCCGAGAGCAGCGTGTCCGAGACCCTGACGGCCGCCGTCGCCGAGTTCGGCCGCAAGCTCGACAGCCTGCGCGAAAGCGGCGAGCGCGCCACCACGACGATCGGCGAGGCACGCCAGGCCCTGATCGCCTCGACCGGCGAACTCGACAGCTCCGGTACCGCGGCGCGGGCCAAGGTCAGCACCGTGGCCGACAGCGTGCGGCGCGAGGCCGAGACGGTCCTAGCCGCCTCGCTGCAGGCCGCCGAGCGGCTGGAGCACATTGCCCAGCATTTCGACGGACGCCTGGAAGCGCTGGCCGGCCGGGTGGCGCAGGTCGACAGCAGCGCCTCGGGCACCGGCGCCGCTCTCACCTCACGGGTCGCCGTCCTCTCGGCGGCGGCGGTAGAGATCCGCCAGCGCATCGACGAGCTGGCGCCGGCGGTCAACGAGTGGAGCGCCCTGCTGCAGTCGCAGGTCAACCAGGCGACCGACAAACTGGCGACCAGCGGCGAGATGCTTGCCGTGCGCTCGAACATGATCGCCGCCAGCGTTGCCGACGCCACGGGCAAGCTCGTCGCCGCGGGCGACAATGCCGGCGAGCGCCTGGCCGCGCTGGTGCGCGACCTGGCAACGCAGCGCGATGCGATCCAGGCGACGACGGCGGAAGCCGAGGACCGGGTGGCCACGACCGCGCGGCTGCTCGAGCACCATGCCGAGCAGGTCAGCGAGCAGACCGGCGCCATGCGCACCGTGACCCAGGTGATGGACGCGGTCAGCCGCGAGCAGTACGCCACGCTCTACCGCGTGTCCCAGGACCTGGCGAGCGAGGTCGAGCGTACGATCGCCGCCCTGCGCGAGCAGGCCGCAGCACCGCCGCCTCCGGCCGCGAAGGTCGAAGAGACGAGCGACATGGAAAATTCGGCCGCCGCCATCCGCCAGCTCGAGACGCTGTCGGCGGAGATCGCGGCTCGCCTGCTGCCGCAGCCCCAGGACGAGATGCTCACCCGCTTCAAGGGCGGCGACGGCAACGTCTTCGCCCGTGCCCTGCTCACCATGCCGGCCACGGACTTCCATCGCCGCTACGAAGTGCAGGCCGAGCTGCGCGAGGCCATCGCAGGCTATACGCGGACCTTCGAGCGCCTGGCCGCCGACGGGCCAAGCGCGCTCAAGGGCATGTTCCTGAGCTCCGATCTCGGCCGGCTCTACATCGCGCTGGCGCGGACGACCGGACGCGCCTGATACCGGGGCCGGATAGCCCCTCGCCCCGGCTTGCGCTAAGCTCGGCCGCATGCCGGACGGTAAGGGGGCCTCATGGTTGTCCTGCGCGTTGCGTTGCTCGCCGCCTTCATTCTCTCTTCCAGCACTGCCCTTCTCGCGCAAACACTCGACGGGGCCAAGGTCCTGGGCGAAGTCATCATCGTCGACCGGGAAGGCCGCGAAAGGCCGCTCTCCACTTTTGCCGGCAAGGCCGTCTTCGTGAATATCTGGGCGAACTGGTGCCCGCCCTGCATCCGCGAGATGCCGTCGATCGTCCGCCTGCGCGAAAAGCTGAGGGGCCAGAACGTCGAGTTCGTCCAGCTCTCGCTGCCCCAGTACTGGGACAAGGACATGGCCTGGGCGAAGCAGAAAGGCATCGACCTGCCCTACTACGTGAAGAAGGAGCGGGAGTGGACGGCCGAGCAGAAAAACGTCCTGTGGAACATCACCCAGCCGCACCAGAAAATCTGGTGGCCGACCACGTTTCTGCTCGATAGCGCCGGAAAGGTGGTCTTCGTCCAGGGCTGGTCCCAGCACTGGGATGCCGACGAATGGGTGAGCAAGATTCGCGCGGCGGGGGTTCCGCGAGCCGGATAGTTCCTGAGCTCCGATCTCGGACGGCTCTCCAGCGGCCCCTCACCCTTCGAGGCTCGCCCCGGAAGGCGAGCACCTCAGGGTGAGGACTTCTTCATAGAAAACCTCATCCTGAGGTGCGAACGAAGTGAGCCTCGAAGGATGGCCACTTACTCCCCTCCGGGTAACCGCTTGCGCGCCTGCCGGGGCCTGATTAACTAGTTCCCCATGGTCCCCCTCTCCATCCTCGATCTCGTCCCCGTCGTGCAGGGCGGCACGCCCCGCGAAGCCCTGCAGAACAGCCTGGAATTGATCCAGCACGCGGAGCGCCTCGGCTACACCCGCTACTGGGTGGCCGAGCATCACAACATGGCGGGGATCGCCAGCGCCGCGACCTCGGTGGTCATCGGCTACCTGGCGGGCGGCACCAAAACCATCCGCGTGGGAGCGGGCGGCATCATGCTGCCCAACCATTCGCCGCTGGTCATCGCCGAGCAGTTCGGCACGCTGGCCAGTCTCTATCCCGGCCGCATCGATCTCGGCCTCGGCCGCGCGCCGGGCACCGACCAGCTCACCCTGCGCGCGCTGCGCCGCGACCCGGCCGCCTCGAACAACTTCCCCCAGGACGTGCAGGAGCTGCAGGCCTTCCTGGCGCCGGTACAGGAAGGGCAGCGCATCCAGGCGGTGCCCGGCGGCGGCACGCAAGTGCCGCTGTGGATCCTCGGCTCGAGCACGTTCGGCGCGCAGCTCGCCGCGGCCCTCGGCCTGCCCTATGCCTTTGCCTCGCATTTCGCGCCCGACGACCTGCTCGACGCCCTGGAGATCTATCGCGCCAAGTTCGAGCCGTCGGAGCAGCTCGCCAAGCCGCACGCCATGGTCGGCGTGACCGTCGTCGCCGCCGACACCGACGCCGAGGCGCAGCGGCAGTTCAGCTCCATCCAGCAGCGCGCGACCAACATGCTGCGCGGCTATCGCGGCCCCGTGCAGCCGCCGGTCGACGACATCGAGACCTACTGGTCGCCGGCGGAAAAGATACACGCCTCACGCATGCTCCATGTCTCGGTCGTCGGCGGGCCGAGCCGCGTGCGCGAGGGGCTGGAGCGCCTGGTCGAGGTGACCAAGGCGGACGAGCTCATGGTCGTCTGCGGGCTCTACGATCACGAAGCCCGCAAGCGCTCCTACGAGATCCTCGCCGAGGTCGCGCGTTCCAAGGAAACCGCGCCGGCGGCTTAGGGCCCGGGCCTCTCCTGCGGGAAGCCGAGGCGGCCGATACCCGGCAGGCGCAAGGCAGGGGTATTCAGGTCGATGCCGAAGTTGAGGCCGAGGATGTTGATCTCGATCCCTTCCTCGAGGCCGATCGTGCCGCCCAGCATTCCCATGAGCGAGAGCTGAACACCCGTGCCGCTGGGCGAGAAGCCGACGGGCATGTCCATGAAGTCCTTGCCGATGGCATGGGCCGGCAGATCGAGCCGCAGCTCCGGCACCTGGCGTCCGATCCAGGCGGTGAAGGTGTTGCTGTTGGGGCCCGGCCAGATCACGTAGTCGTTGGGCCAGGGGTAGTCCTGGACCGCCTTCTGGATCTTCGGGATCATCGCCTCGGCGACCGAACCCCGGCGCTCGAGGATGAGCTCCGGCTTGGCCCCGAACCAGTAGTTGTCGGGCCCACTGCGATCGACGCGGACCGCCGGGATGCCGCGGTCGACACCCCAGCCCATGACCTCGTAACGCGTGTAGCGCTCGGCATCCGCCGGCTTGACCACGATCCAGGTATGGACGGCGAAGATGCCGCGCCAGCGCACCGCCCGTGCGCCATAGACCTGGATGATCGCCTCGCGGGTCGTCGCCGGATCGGGCGCCAGACCGCTGGCGTCGCGGCGCGCCTCGTACCAGGGCACCCCCCACTGCGCGATGGCGGCGCTGAAACCCAGCGGTACCGCGAGCAGCGCCAAGACGACCAGAACGACAGCCTTCATGCCACCAATCTAGCTTTTCGCCCGCGCCTCGGCGATGGCCTTCCACACGCGTGCCGGCGAGGCCGGCATGTCGAAGGTGTGAATACCCAGCGGCCGCAGGGCGTCGACGATGGCGTTCATGGTCGCCGGCAGCGCGCCGACGGTACCCGCCTCCCCCGCGCCCTTGATGCCGAGCGGGTTGTTCTTCGAGGGGACCTCGTGGCCCTTGACCTCGAAGCTCGGATAGTCGCCGGCGCGCGGCATGCCGTAATCCATGAACGAGCCCGACAGCATCTGCCCGCTCTCGGGATCGTAGACCACGTTCTCGAGCAGCGTCTGGCCGGCGCCCTGGACGATGCCGCCATGGACCTGGCCCTTGACCAGCATCGGGTTGACCATCACGCCGACATCATCGACCACCCAGTAACCGGCGATATCGACGATGCCGGTGTCGGGGTCGATCTCGACCTCGCAGACATGGCAGCCATTGGGGAAGGTGGCGCCCGGCGGCACCAGCGCCGCGCCCTCGACCAGGCCGGGCTCCATGCCGCGCGGGATGGCCGGCGGCATGAACGAGGTCCTGGCCACCTTGATCAGGTCGACCGACTTGTCGGTGCCGGCGACGGCGAACCTGCCGTCCTTGAACTCGATGTCGGCCTCCGCCGCTTCCATCATGTGGGCGGCGATCTTGCGGCCCTTGGCGATGATCTTCTCCGCGGCGCGCTGCAACGCCGCCCCGCCGACGCTGATCGAGCGCGAGCCGAAGGTGCCGCGGCCATGCGCCACAGCATCGGTATCGCCGAAGCGGACCTGGACCTTGGACGGATCGAGGCCGAGGAACTCATGCGCCAGCTGGCGGAAGGTGGTTTCGTGCCCCTGGCCGTGATTGTGCGTGCCGAGGATCAGCGTGCAGCCGCCGGCGGTGTCGAAACGCACCTCGGCATATTCGTCGAACGGCAGACCGGCCGGACCGCCGGCGATTTCGATGACATGCGCCATGCCGATGCCGCGCAAACGGCCACGCGCCTTCGCCTCGGCCCGGCGCTTCTCGAAGCCTTTCCAGTCGGCCATCTTCAGCACGGCTTCCTGGTTATGCTCGAACTCGCCGCTGTCGTAGGTGAAGACGAAGCCGGTGTTGTAGGGCATGGCGGAGGGCGGGATCAGGTTGCGCCGGCGCAGCTCCGCCGGATCGATCTTCATCTCGCGCGCCGCCGTGTCGATCACCCGCTCCACCATGTACGAGGCTTCAGGCCGGCCGGCGCCGCGATAGGGCGCGGTCGGGCTGGTGTTGGTGAACACGCCCTTGACCGAGAGGTGGATGGCCGGCGTGGTGTAGACGCCCGACAGGCCGCCGATGTTGTTCACGCCGCAATGGATGCCGTTGAAGCTGAGATAGGCGCCGAGATTGACGGTATTGTCGACGCGCAGCGCCAGGAACCTGCCATCCTTGTCGAGCGCCAGCTCGACATGGCCGACATTGTCGCGGGCGTGGTGATCGGTCATCAGGCCCTCGCCGCGCTCGCTCATCCATTTGACCGGCCGGCCGACCTTCTTCGAGGCCCAGAGCACGAGGGCGAGCTCCGGCATCGGCGCGCCCTTCATGCCGAAGGCGCCGCCGACATCCGGCGCCACGACGCGGAACTTGCTCTCCGGCAGCTGGAAGATGTTCTCCGCCAGATGCGCGCGCATCTGGTGCGGGCTCTGGATGCTGGCGTAGAGCGTGTAGCGGTCGTCGGCCGGGTCGTAGACCCCGAAGCCGGCACGCGGCTCCATCGAGTTCGCCGAGACGCGGCTGATGACGAAATCCAGCCTGGCGACATGCGCCGCCTTGGCGAAACCCGCCTCGACGGCGTCCTTCTTGCCGAACTCGGCGACGAAACAGACGTTGTCGGGCTGATCGTCCCAGACGCTCGCAGCACCCGGCTGCGCCGCGGCGGGGGTGGCGGTGACCGAGGCCAGCGGCTCGTAATCGATCTCCACCAGCTCGGCGGCGTCCTTGGCCTGGGCCAGCGTCTCGGCCACCACCGCCACGACAGGATCGCCTACCATGGCCACGCGCTCCGCCGCCAGGATGCGGTAGGGCGGCTCGTAGTTCGGGCGGCCATCCGCCCGCTTCATCTTCATGCGCGAGGGAAAGCTGCCGAGCCCGTCGGCCAGCGCGTCCTGGCCGGTGAGGACGGCGAGCACGCCGGGAGAAGCAGCGGCCGCCGCGGTATCGATGCCGCGGATGCGCGCCGCGGCATGCGGCGAGCGCAGCACGAACAGGCGCGCCTCGCCGTGGAGACGGATGTCGTCGGTATAGCGCCCGAGACCACGCAGCAGCCGTAAATCCTCGCTGCGCGGCAGCGACTGACCGATCCCGTACTCGCGCATGACTCCCCCGGTCCGAATGTTCGGGAGGCGCACTTTAACAAGGTGGCGGCCAACCGCAATGACGGCCTCGCGGCAACCCTCCGTGTACGGTATTGTCACGGCCAAGGCCGGAAAAACGGCGTCTTTTGCGCCCTCGGGGAAACGCATGCGTGTCCTACGCTACAAGGGCAAGGACGGTCCGCGGCTGGCGGTACTGGACGGGCCGCATATCGTCGACCTCCTGGACGGCGCCAAAGCGGCCAGACTCGACAAGCCGATCCAGGCCTGGTTCACGACCATGACGGCCTTCATCGAAGCCGGCCGGCCGGCGATCAAGGCCGCGGAGAAGGCGGTCGCCGCCAGCCGGGTCCGGCGCATGGCGCGCAAGTCCCTGGCCGGGGTGAAGCTGCTGCCCCCGATCGAAGCCTCGCTGATCCTGTGCTCGGGCGAGAACTACTGGGATCACCGGGACGAGAAGCCGAAGGTCGAGGGCCAGGAGCCGGAGTTCTTCACCAAGACGGCGCTGGGCATGATCGGTTCGGGCGAGCCCATCGTGCTCGACCCCAAAGTGACCCGGAAGCTCGACTACGAGACCGAGCTGGTCGTGGTCATCGGCAAGAAGGGCCGGCACATCCCCCGGGACAAGGCCAAGGATCACATCTTCGGCTACACGATCATGAACGACGTCACGGCGCGCGACCGGCAGGTGCGAATGCGGCCCGACGGCACGCCGTACTATGTGATCGGGCCCGGCAAGAATTTCGATACCTGCGCCCCGATGGGGCCGTGGATCGTCACCAAGGACGAGATCCCCGATCCGCAGAGGCTGCGGCTCACCACGCGGGTCAACGGCGAGATCCGCCAGAACAACACCACCGATAAGATGATCTGGGACTGCGCCGAGCTGGTGCGCTGGTTCTCGGTCTTTCTCACCCTGAAGCCCGGCGTGGTGATCTCCACCGGCACACCCGGCGGCACGGCCTGGGCCACCGATCCCGAGCTTGGCGGGCGCGGCGCCAAGCGCGACGACATCGTGCGGCCGAAAGGCTACCTCAAGCCCGGCGACGAGGTGAGCTGCGAGATCGAGGCCATCGGCACCCTCAGGAACAAGGTGGTCGCCGCCCCCTGACCGGTCGCGATTGCCTCGAATGGGAGCCGGCCGCTACACTGCGTCCAGCAAACAGACAGGCCGGACCACCGGCCGCGAAACCAGCGATACAAGGGAGGAACGCGATGACAAGACTTCTGGCGATTCTGGCGGCCATTGCCGCGACGGTCGTGCCGCTCTCCGGCGCTGATGCTCAGGGCTTTCCCAACCGGCCGGTGACGGTCATCGTGCCCTTCCCGCCGGGCGGCGTGGCGGATGTCTCTATTCGCACGATCCAGAGCTCGCTCGAGCGGCAGCTCAAGCAGACGATCGTCATCTCCAACCGGGCCGGCGCCGCCGGCGCCGTAGGCATGGCCGCCGCCGCGGCAGCGCCCGCCGACGGCTATACCATCCTCTGCGCCCTGCCCAGCATCTCCACGATTCCGGAGGTCGACGCGCTGTTCGGCCGCACGCCGGTGTTCAAGCGCGAACAGTTCCAGGCACTCGCCCGGCTCAACGCTGATCCGTCGATGCTGGTCATCAACGCCAGCTTGCCGTGGAAGACGCTGAAGGACTTTGTCGAGGACGTGAAGAAGAAGCCGGGCGAATACGTCTACACCTCGTCGGGCATCTACGGCGCCTCGCATTTCCCGATGGAGCAGCTGCTGCACGGGGCCGACATCAAGATGCGCCACCTGCCGACCACCGGCGGCGGCCCGGCGACCAATGCCGTGCTCGGCGGCCATGCGGCCGGCTGGGCCTCGCCGCCCGCCCTCGCCTCGCCGCATCTTGCCGCGGGCAAGATGCGCGGCCTGGTCGTCTGGGGCGATGTCCGGCTCGAGGAATTCCCGGACGTGCCCTCGGCCAAGGAGCTCGGCTACGACCTGCAGTACTGGGTGTGGGCCGGCCTGTTCGCGCCCAAGGCGACGCCCGCCGAGACGATCAACGTCCTGCGCCGGGCGGTCGGCGCGGCGGTCAAGGATCCCGAATACATCGCCGCGATGAAGAAGGTGCAGACGCCCATCGCCTACATGGACGCGCCGGAGTTCCAGGAGTTCTGGGACAAGGACGCGGCCCGGCTCGCCGAGGTCGTGAAGAAGATCGGCAAGGTCGAGGAGAAGTAAGCGACGCGCCACAGCGCCGCGGGCGGCCTGCTCAGGCCGCCTTGCGGCCGTGGTGGCTGTGCAGCTTGCCGCCGAGCAGGCGGCGGATCTCGTTGAAGTCGGGCGCTGAGACGTCGCGCGGCCGGACGAGGGTGATCGGGTTGTCGCTCTCGATCTTGCCCGGTGCCGGCGTCATCACCACCACGCGGTCGGAGAGGTAGATCGCCTCCTCGATCGAGTGGGTGACGAAGACCACGGTCAGGCCGGTGCGCTGCCAGATCTCCAGCAGCTCCTCCTGCAGGCGCTCGCGGGTCATGGCGTCGAGCGCGCCGAAGGGCTCGTCCATCAGCACGACCTCGGCGTCGTTGGCCAGCACGCGGGCGATGGCCACGCGCTGCTTCATGCCTCCGGAGAGCTGGTGCGGATAGGCCTCGGCGAATTTGCGCAGGCCCACGAGGTCGATGAAGCTCTCGACCTTGTCGCGGACCTCGTTTTTCGGCCGCGAGCGCTCGGTCGGCCCGAAGGCGATGTTGTCGCGCACCGTCAGCCAGGGGAAGAGCGCGTAGTCCTGGAAGACCATGCCGCGGTCGGGGCCCGGCTCGGTGATCGGCTTGCTCCACATCTTGGCAGCACCGCCACTCGCCGTCTCGAAGCCGGCCATGATGCGCAGCAGGGTCGACTTGCCGCAGCCCGAGGCGCCGATCAGGCAGACGAACTCGCCCTTGGCGATCGATAGGTTGACGTCGCGCAGCGCGTGGATCGTCGTGCCGTTGAGCTCGAACTCCTTCGACAGGTGCTCGATCTCGATGATGTGGGGAGCGGTCATGATGCGATCCTGGGGGTCACCGGCTGTGCTGCGGGCTCCAGCTCAGCATGCGGCTGCTGAGGAGCGTGATGAGCTTGTCGGAGAGGAAGCCGGCGATGCCGATGACGATCATGCCGCAGATCACCAGGTCGGTGCGCGACAGGGTACGCGCATCCATGATCACCGCACCCAGACCTTCCGGCACGCCGGTCATCTCGCCGACGACGATGACCATCCAGGCGAAGCCGTGGCCCAGGCGCAGGCCGGTGAAGATGCTGGGCAGGGCCGCCGGCAGCACGACCCGGCGGAAGACATTGGTGCCCTGGCAGCCGAGCATGGCGGCCGCCTCGAAGAGCTTGGGGTCGACGTTGCGCACGCCGAACACGGTGTTGAGCAGGATCGGGAAGAACGCCCCGAGGAAAACCAGAGAGAACGCCGAGGTGCCGCCCAGGCCGAAGATGATCATGGAGAGCGGCAGCCAGGCGGTCACCGGGATCGGGCGCAGCATCTGCAGCATCGGGTCGAGCATCTGGCGGGCCAGCATCACCCGGCCGATCAGCAGGCCGAGCGGGATGGCCACCATCGTCGCCAGCAGGAAGCCGCCGTAGACGCGGCTCAGCGACATGATCAGGTGGACGTGGAGCGTGCGGCTGAAGGCGTCGTCCCAGATGCCGCCCACGGCGAAGTCCCACATCATCACGGCGACCTCGGTCGGCGGCGGGATGAGCCGCGACTTGGTCCAGGTGACGCCGAGTTGCCAGAGCACGAGGAAGAGCAGCGGCACGACCAGGGCCAGCAGCAGCGGCTTGGCGCGGATCAGCAGCGGCACGGCATTGGTCGCTGCCGCCGGACGGGTCTCGAGTGGTGCGGGGATGGCGACGGAAGCGGCGCTATCCTTCATGAGGCGATTCCCGTCCGGCGGCGGCGTAGGGACGGACCGGCGAGGAGGAGGAGTTCACCGGTCCGTCCGAACTCAAGGACTCAAACGGTCTGCTTGGCGACTTCGTCGTTGAAGCTGGGGTTGAGGAACTTGGCGAAATCCGGCAGCGCGCGGATCTGCTTGAGCTCCAGCATCTGCGCGGCATAGGTCTTGGTGCGCTGGATCATGGTCTCGTCCATGCGCCAGGTGAGCTCGACATTGCCGACCGCCTTCTCGAGCGCCTCGCGCCGGGCGCCGAGCTTGGCGATGGCCATCTCGATCTTGGCCTCGCGGTTGCCCTCGGCGTATTCGGTCGCCTGGCGGTGCATCTTGAGGAAGGCGCGCACGAGATCGGGGTTGTCGGTCAGCATCTTCTCATGCGTCGCGGTCACCATGTTCAGGGAACCCATCGACGTGCTGTAGGGATATTCGACGAGCTTGCCGTCACCCGTGGCAAGACTGAGGCCCGGCGTGGGTTCGGCGCCGACATAGGCCTCGACGTCGCCGCGGATGAGGGCGGCATGCATCTCGCCGAAGGGCACGCGGATGGGCGTGATGTCCTTCACGGTGAGGCCTTCCATGCGCAGGCGCTCCATGATGAAGACCTCCTGCGTCGAGCCCGGCCAGATGGCGACCTTGCGGCCCTTGAGGTCCTTGACCGAGCTGATCGGCAGATTGGCCTTGGCGATGACGCCCATACCGCGGTTGCAGGCGGCGGCGATGACGGTCAGCGGCTCCCCGGCGGCCCCGCCGAGGATGGCGGCGGCGGCGCCGAACATGCCGAAATCGACCGAACGCGTGACCACGGCGTTCTTGCCGTCGGTCGGGCTGTCGAAGGTGATGACCTCGATCTTGTAACCGGGGATGGCGAACTTCTCGTAGAAGTGCGGCGAGATCGAATGGATCAGGCGCAGGCCGCCGACCTTCAGCGTCTTCTCCTGGGCACGCAGGATCGAGGGCGCACCGAGCGTGGCGGTGGCACCGGCAACGCCGGCCAGCAGGCTGCGACGGGTAATATTCATGAGTTGAGAGCCTTTCCCTGAAAACGGTCTTGGCCCCGTCATCGCAACCGGCATGCCAGCGGCTGGCGGGTCGGAATCACTCAGCCGGCTGTATCCGTGCTTGCATCTTGGGCGTCGCCAGCGGGGACTGCCCAAACCTTAGGCGATGAGGCTCGGCCAGTGCCTGTTCCAGGGATGCGCCGCCTCATAGGCCGCCGCGGCGCGCAGGATCCGGGCTTCACCCAGCCACGGACCGACGATCTGCAGCCCGATCGGCAGGCCGTCGCGGTCGAGGCCGCAGGGCACGCTCGCCGCCGGCACGCCGGCCAGGTTGATCGGCCAGGAGAACGGCGACCAGCCGAGATGGCGGTCGACCGCCTGGCCGTCGATGCTATCGACGCCCAGCGCCCCGGCGGCGAAGGCCGTCACCGCCGCCGTCGGCGTGACCAGCAGGTCGACCTCGGTGAAGAGCTGGCGGAAGGCCTCGCGCAAGGCGCCGCGGCGATGCGTCGCCGTCATGTAGTCGATGCCCGTGTACTGCCGGCCGCGCGCCACCACGGCCTGGAACTCCGCTTCCGACAAGGTGAGCTTGTCATCGCTGCGCTGCATCCCCGCGGCGGTCGCCTGCTCCGTGTAGCCGATGGGCTTGAGCGTGGTCTCCAGGACGTCGGGCGCGATCGCCGGCGCCTTGCGCACGACCTCGGCGCCCAGGCAGGCGAGTTTGTCGACCGCCGCCTTGACCGCGTCGCGCACGTCCGGCTGCACCGGCGCCCACCCCCAATCGGGACTGAAGGCGACGCGCAGGCCGCTGAGCTTTCCCGGTGCGGCGTCGTAGCTTTGCGGTGAGACCGGCAGGCTGGCGCCGTCGCGCGCGTCGTGGCCGGCGATCACGCCCAGCATCAACGCCGCATCGGCGACCGTGCGGGCCATCGGCCCGGTATGGGCGAGCGAGCCCCAGGAGGGCGGCGCGAAACCCGGCGAGCGCGGAACCAGGCCGAAGGTCGGCTTGAGGCCGACCACGCCGCAGAACGACGCCGGCACGCGGATCGAGCCTACGGCGTCGGTGCCGATGGCCAGCGGCCCGGCGCCGGCGGCCAGGGCCGCCGCCGCACCGCCGCTCGAGCCGCCGCTGGTCTTCGTGCGGTCCCAGGGGTTGCGCGTGATGCCGGAAACCGGACTGTCGGCGGTCAGCTTGTAACCGGACTCGCAGGTCGTGGTTTTGCAGGTGAGCACCGCCCCCGCCCGCTTGAGCCTTTCCACCGCCGCGGCATCGACCGCCGGCACGAAATCCTTGAGGATCGGCG
>JALHMR010000069.1 GCA_022843945.1 Rhodospirillaceae bacterium
GGTGTGACGGGCGGTGTGTACAAGGCCCGGGAACGTATTCACCGTGGCATGCTGATCCACGATTACTAGCGATTCCACCTTCATGCACCCGAGTTGCAGAGTGCAATCTGAACTGAGACAGCTTTTTAGGATCGGCGCCGGATCGCTCCGTTGCATCCCATTGTCACTGCCATTGTAGCACGTGTGTAGCCCAGCCCGTAAGGGCCATGAGGACTTGACGTCATCCCCGCCTTCCTCCGGCTTGTCACCGGCAGTTCCTTCAGAGTGCCCAGCTTAACCTGATGGCAACTGAAGGTGAGGGTTGCGCTCGTTGCGGGACTTAACCCAACATCTCACGACACGAGCTGACGACAGCCATGCAGCACCTGTGTGGAAGCCAGCCGAACTGAAGGAACAGGTCTCCCCGTTCCATACTTCCCATGTCAAGGGCTGGTAAGGTTCTGCGCGTTGCATCGAATTGAACCACATGCTCCACCGCTTGTGCGGGCCCCCGTCAATTCCTTTGAGTTTTAATCTTGCGACCGTACTCCCCAGGCGGTGTGCTTACCGCGTTAGCTCCGACACCGAAGGGCTAGGCCCCCCGACGTCAAGCACACATAGTTTACAGCGTGGACTACCAGGGTATCTAATCCTGTTTGCTCCCCACGCTTTCGCGCCTCAGCGTCAGTTGTGGTCCAGTTGGCCGCCTTCGCCACCGGTGTTCTTCCCAATATCTACGAATTTCACCTCTACACTGGGAATTCCACCAACCTCTCCCACACTCTAGCCTTACAGTATTGAACGCAGTTCCCGGGTTGAGCCCAGGCCTTTCACGCCCAACTATCAAGGCCGCCTACGCGCCCTTTACGCCCAGTAATTCCGAACAACGCTAGCCCCCTTCGTATTACCGCGGCTGCTGGCACGAAGTTAGCCGGGGCTTCTTCTGCGGGTACCGTCATCATCGTCCCCGCCAAAAGGGCTTTACAACCCGAAGGCCTTCATCACCCACGCGGCATTGCTGGATCAGGGTTTCCCCCATTGTCCAATATTCCCCACTGCTGCCTCCCGTAGGAGTCTGGGCCGTGTCGCAGTCCCAGTGTGGCTGGTCGTCCTCTCAGACCAGCTACCGATCATCGCCTTGGTGAGCCGTTACCTCACCAACTAGCTAATCGGACGCGGGCTCCTCCAATAGTGGATTGCTCCTTTCCCCCTCGGGGCTTATCCGGTATTAGCCGCAGTTTCCCGCGGTTATTCCAGGCTACTGGGTAGATTCCCACGTGTTACTCACCCGTCCGCCACTGATGCATTGCTGCATCCGTTCGACTTGCATGTGTTAGGCATGCCGCCAGCGTTCGTTCTGAGCCAGGATCAAACTCTCAAGTTAACTTCCCCGATTGCCTCGCGACTTGCGTCGCTCGGCGCCCGGGAAAGAAACGGGTCTCCCGACTACTTACTCAAACGCGCGACACATTCACGAGCCGAAATCTGTTTCGACTCCTTCCTGTGTCGTCTGATGCGCAAGCAGACTGAAGACCGATTGGCCTACCGCCGCCCGCGCATCCCTTCCTCGATATGCACTTGTCAAAGAACAGATCGCCGCCCGGTCTTTTGGTCTGCACGACCATTTGCCCGTGCGGCGAGGGCGCGAGTAATACTCTCCACCCCCACCCCTGTCAAGCGCTCGAAACAGGCTTGATCAGAGTTTTTTTGCAGTGCGTCAGAACACGCCTAAACACTGCAATTGCAACGATTTTCCGTCACCGCGCCGCACTCGTTTTACCGTCCAGCTCGGCTTCGCCGAAGGGGAAGTTGGGGATAATTCGAACCCCTTTTTGCGTGCGGCGGCGAGGTTTTCCTCACCGATCCGCCCGGCCTTCGAGGGGCTCAGCAGCCCATCGGAGATAGTGGCGAGCGATCTAAATGGGGCGCAACCCTGCGGCTTCAAGGGTCGCGAGGCCCGCAAAGCCGGCGCTCCTTACGCCGACTTACGCTGCGCGCGCAGCGGCGTGGGTCCACCCGCGGGCTCGATGATGAGCCCCTGCGAGCCGACGCTGACGCGAACCGTGTCGCCATCCTTCACCCGGCCTTCAAGGATCAGCTTGGCGAGCGGGTTCTGCAACTCCCGCTGGATGACCCGCTTGAGCGGCCGCGCCCCATAGACCGGGTCGTAGCCGGCTTCCGCCAGCCAAGCGATCGCCGCGGCATCGAGATCGATGGTGATCTTGCGCTCGCTGAGCATCTTGCGCAGCCGGCCGAGCTGGATGTCGACCACACCGGTCATGTTGGCGCGCGTCAGGCGGTGGAACAGCAGGATTTCGTCGAGCCGATTGAGGAACTCCGGACGGAAGGAGCTGCGCACGATCTCCATCACCTGGTCGCGTACCGCGTTCGTGTCCTGGCCCTCGGGCTGGTTGGCGAGAATGTCGCTGCCCAGGTTCGAGGTCAGGATGATGAGCGTGTTGCGGAAATCGACGGTGCGGCCCTGGCCGTCGGTCAGCCGGCCGTCATCGAGAACCTGCAGCAGCACGTTGAAGACGTCGGGATGCGCCTTCTCGATCTCGTCGAACAGCACGATCTGATACGGCCGCCGGCGCACGGCTTCGGTGAGCGCACCGCCCTCGTCGTAGCCGACGTAACCGGGCGGGGCACCGATCAGGCGCGCGACGGAGTGCTTCTCCATGTACTCGGACATGTCGATGCGCACCATGGCCTGATCGCTGTCGAACAGGAATTCCGCCAGCGCCTTGGTGAGCTCGGTCTTGCCGACACCGGTCGGGCCCAGAAACAGGAACGAGCCCATCGGCCGATTGGGATCCTGCAGACCGGCGCGCGCACGGCGCACCGCCTCGGAAACGGCCTCGATCGCCTCGTCCTGGCCGATGACGCGCTTGCGCAGCGCCTCTTCCATCTTCAGCAGCTTCTCACGCTCGCCGGCCAGCATCTTGTCCACAGGAATGCCGGTCCAGCGGGAGACCACGGCCGCGATGTCGCTGTCAGTCACTTCTTCGTTGAGCATGCGGTTCTGCTGCCCCGCCTCGGCGCTCTGAACCTTGCGTTCGAGATCGGGGATCGTGCCGTATTGCAGCTCGCCGGCGCGCGCCAGGTCACCGCGGCGCAGTGCCTGCTCGAGCTCGGTACGGGCGTGATCGAGTTGCTCCTTGACCTTCTGAGCGCTGGACAGGACTTCCTTTTCGGCCCGCCATTGCCTGGTGATTGCCTCTGATTCCTTCTCGAGCTTGACCAGCTCCTCCTGGAGCCGCTTCAGGCGCTCGCGCGAGCCCGAATCGTTCTCCTTCTTCAGCGCTTCGCGCTCGATCTTCATCTGGATGATGCGGCGGTCGAGCTCGTCGAGGTTCTCAGGCTTCGAATCGACGGCCATGCGCAGGCGGCTAGCCGCCTCGTCGACCAGGTCGATCGCCTTATCAGGCAGGAAGCGGTCGGTGATGTAGCGGTTCGACAGGGTCGCGGCCGCGACGATCGCCGAATCGGTGATGCGCACGCCGTGATGCAGTTCGTACTTCTCCTTGAGCCCGCGCAGGATCGAAATCGTATCCTCCACCGAGGGTTCGGGTACGAACACCGGCTGGAAGCGACGCGCCAGGGCGGCATCCTTCTCGATATGCTTGCGATACTCGTCGAGTGTCGTGGCGCCCACGCAATGCAGCTCACCCCGGGCCAGGGCCGGCTTGAGCATGTTGGAAGCGTCCATCGTCCCTTCGGCCTTGCCGGCGCCGACGAGGGTATGCATCTCGTCGATGAAGAGAATGATCTCGCCGGCTGCCGTGGTCACTTCGTTCAGGACCGCCTTTAGCCGCTCCTCGAACTCGCCGCGGAACTTGGCGCCCGCGATCAGCGCGCCCAGATCGAGCGCCAGGAGCTTCTTGTCCTTCAGGTTCTCCGGCACGTCGCCGTTGACGATGCGCTGGGCGAGGCCCTCGACGATCGCCGTCTTGCCCACGCCCGGCTCGCCGATGAGCACGGGGTTGTTCTTGGTCCGCCGCGCCAGGACCTGGATCGTGCGGCGGATCTCCTCGTCGCGCCCGATGACGGGATCGAGCTTGCCCTCGCGGGCGGCGGCCGTCAGATCGCGCGAATATTTCTTGAGCGCCTCGTAGCTGTCCTCGGCGGTTGCCGAATCGGCTTTGCGGCCTTTGCGGATCTGCTCGATGGCGGCATTGAGGGTTTCGGGGCTGAGCCCGGCGTCGCGCAGGACGCGCTCGGCGGCCGCACCCTTGGTCAAGGCCAGCGCCAGGAGCAGGCGCTCGGCCGTCACATATTCATCGCCGGCCTGCTTGGCGGCTTTCTCGGCTGTCTCAAAGACCCGCGCCGTCTCCGGCGCCATATACAGCTGCCCGGCAGCACCCCCTTCGATCTTGGGCTGCTTGCCAAGCTCCGCTTCGACAGCCTTCAGGGCAGCGTCCGGATTGGCACCGGCTGCGCGCATCAGATTGGCGGCCAGGCCTTCCTTGTCCTCGAGCAGGACCTTGAGCAGATGCTCAGGGGTCAGGCGCTGATGGCTGGAGCGCTGGGCGAGCGTCTGGGCGGATTGAATGAAGCCCTTTACGCGCTCGGTGTATTTTTCCACGTTCATAAAACCGATCCCTCAATGAGCCCCCGTTTGAGGCGGGCAGGATGGGAAAGGACCCCGAAGGCGTCCCCAGCGTTCATATGGATATTCGGGGATTACCACACAAGACCCCGAGCTTACCGCAGAAGCTCGGCCGTAGTTGACGCCTCACGCAATCAAGCCATGATAGCGCCCCCTCGCCCAGGCTCCTTGATGTCGATCAATATCGCCGCGATCTACCGCTATCCCGTGAAAGGGCTCAGCCCGGAGCCGCTCCAGCGCGTTGCCCTGAAGGCCGGGGAAGGCCTGCCGCAGGACCGCCGGTTCGCCATTGCCCACGGCTCGACCCGCTTCGATTCGGGCGCTCCCGCCTGGATGCCCAAGACCAATTTCCTGATGCTGGCCCGCAACGAGCGGCTGGCCCGCCTCAAGACGAGTTTCGACGATGCGACCGGGGTGCTGACCATCCAGCGCGACGGCAAGACCGTGGCCAGCGGCAACCTGCAGGAGATCGGTGGCCGGACGGTGATCGAGCAGTTCTTCGCGGCCTATATGGGCAGCGAAGCACGCGGCGCGCCAAAGATCGTCGAGGCGCCGGGCCACATGTTCTCGGACACGGCGCGCAAGGTCGTCTCGATCATCGGGCTTGAATCGCTGCGCGACCTCGAGCGCGTGGTCCGCGCTCCCGTCGATCCGCGGCGCTTCCGCGCCAATTTCTATGTCGACGGGGGGCGGGCCTGGCAGGAATTCGACTGGCCGGGACGCGAGCTGCGGCTGGGGAGTGCCCGCCTGCGGGTCGTCGACCGGATCGACCGCTGCGCGGCGACCAACGTAGATCCGGAGACTGGTCTACGCGATCTCAACATCCCGCTCTCGCTGCAGCAGGGGTATCAGCACGCCGACACCGGCATCTATGCCGAAGTCCTGGCCGACGGAACGGCCGCCGTGGGCGACGCCCTGATTCCCGCCGAATAAACGAAAATGGCGGCACCGAGGGTGCCGCCATTCTTCGCAACAAGAGCGGGAGCTGGTTAGTGCGGCTGGCCGTCGCCGGTATTTGCCTGCGGCCCGGTCAGCGGCTGCGGACCGGTGCCGGCATCCGCGTGCGACGAATCCTGCGTCATGGCCCGCGGATCGTGCTGCTGACCGCCGTGACTCTGCTGGCCCTGAGGGGGATGTTGCTGATGCTGCCCCTGCTGGGGGTGTTGGCCCTGCCCGTGCTGCTGCCGGCCATCGTTGTTGGCGTTGATCACCCGGTAGTAATGCTCGGCGTGCTGATAGTAATTCTCAGCCGCGATGCGATCACCCGCCGAAGCCGCGTCGCGCGCCAGGGCCAGATACTTCTCGAGCACCTGATAGGCATTGCCGCGGATGCGAACTTCCGGTCCGGCGCTGTCGAAGGTCTGCGTCCCACGATTGGGCATATGGGGCTTGTTGCGGCCATTGTTCCGGCCGCGCTGGCGCTTCATGTTCATGGGGCGTCGATCTCGTTTACCTCAGGGATCGCCGGCTTTCTTGTCGAGCCCGGCGGCGCTCGCCGATTCCATCAGCACGACTCCCGCTACCGCAGGGTCCATTTCATTGCCGATGACTGAAGACAACCTTCAAGGGCCAGTCCCGGCCCTTCAAATCGGTTTCGTAGGTAATGTAGACCCGCTTTCTACACATTCCAAGCCATATTTTTCCCTGTCTACCGGCGCTTAAGACTTAGTCCGCAACAGGACGCAGCGTTCGATTCCGGCTAGATCGGTGACGCGGCCAGCGACCCCGAGGCCTGCCGCCACGCCCAAGGCCTCGACATCCGCGGCCTGGCCGTCGCCAACCTCGAGCGCGGCGATGCCGCCTCTGGCCAGAAGCCGCGCGACATCGGACATAAGCCGCCGATAGGCCGCCAGCCCGTCGGCGCCGCCGTCCAGCGCCGGCTGCGGTTCATGGCGAACCTCGGGCGGCAGCGCCGCCAGCTGATGCGTGGCGATATAGGGCGGATTGCTGATGATGATATCGAACATCCCGGCAAGCCCGGCGCCCCAATCGCCGCGGACAAACACAGCGCGTGTCGCCAGGCCGAGCGTTTCGGCATTGCCCCGGGCAACGGCCAGGGCCGCGTCGCTGCTGTCGACACCGATGCCCGAGGCGGCGGGCAACTCGCTGAGCAGAGCGAGCAGCAGGCAGCCCGTGCCGGTGCCGAAATCAAGCAGCCGCCGCGGCGCCTGGTGGTCGCCGATCCGCTCGAGCACGGCGGCAACCAGGGTTTCGCTATCGGGGCGTGGCGTCAACGTCGCCGGCGTCACCACGAAATCCAGGCTCCAGAACTCGCGGCGACCAAGGATATAGGCCATGGGCTCGCGGGCCAGGCGGCGCGCCAGCCAGCTTTGCAGGCGCTCGGCCGCTCCCGGCGGCAGCGCCCGTTCGGGATAGGCGATGACCGTTTCCACCGGAACACCGGCGGCGGCCGCCACCAGAAGCCGTGCGTCGAGTGCGGCGGGCTCGATGCCGGCATCGCGCAAGGCCGTCCGCCCTCGCGCCAGCGCCGCGCCCAGCGTATCGGCGGTGGCCAGGGCCGCGCTCACGGCAGCTCGGACAGGCGCGCCGCGCGATCCTCGGCGATCAGCGCGTCGATGAACTCATCGAGCGCCTCGCCGGCCACGACCTTGTCGATCTTGTAGAGAGTGAGGTTGATGCGGTGGTCGCTCACCCGGCCTTGCGGGAAATTGTAGGTGCGGATGCGCTCCGAGCGTTCGCCCGTCCCGACCTGGGTGCGCCGGTTGGCGGAGCGCTCGGCCTCTGCCTTGGCACGCTCCATGTCGTAGAGCCGGGCGCGCAGGATCTTGAGCGCCTTGGCCTTGTTCTTGTGCTGCGATTTCTCGTCCTGCTGCTGGACGACCACGCCGGTTGGCAGATGGGTGATGCGCACCGCGCTGTCGGTGGTGTTGACCGACTGGCCACCGGGGCCGCTGGAGCGGAACACATCGATGCGCAGGTCCTTGTCGTCGATCTTGATGTCGACGTCCTCGGCCTCCGGCAGGACGGCGACGGTCGCCGTCGAGGTATGGATGCGCCCGCTGGCCTCGGTCTCGGGCACGCGCTGCACGCGGTGCACGCCCGATTCGAACTTCAGCCGGGCGAAGACGCCGGCCCCCGAGATCTCCGCCACGGCCTCCTTGTAGCCGCCGATGCCGTTCTCCGAGATCTCCATCGCCTCGAAGCGCCAGCCGTGCAGCGCTGCGTAGCGCTGATACATGCGAAAGAGGAGCGCGGCGAACAGGGCCGCCTCGTCGCCGCCCGTGCCGGCGCGGACTTCGAGGATGGCGTTCTTCTCGTCGGCGGCGTCCTTGGGCAGCAGCATGATCTGCAGCTGCCGCTCCATGTCCGGCAGCTTCTCGCGCAGCTCGTAGAATTCCGTCTCGGCGATCTTGCGCATCTCGGCGTCGCCCGCCTCGCCCATCAGACCCTTCAGGTCGTCGAGCTCGCCGCGCATCCGGCGCAGCGCGGCGATCGCCTCGACCACGGGCGTCAGGTCGGCATATTCCTTCGACAGCCTGGCGAAGGTCTTGGGATCGTGATCGGGCGCGCCCAACGCCGCCGTCAGCTCGTGATGGCGGCTGATGACACGATCGAGTTTCTGGTCGAGACTCACTTCCGCTCCTCTCCCGGCGGTATCGGTTGCGGGAGGCCGAACAGCTCGCCGATCAGGCGCTCGATGTCGGCCCGCGCTTCCGGCCGGCTATTCGTTTCGCTGGCCAGCCGACGCAAGGTTTCCGAGGGCTCATGCAGCAGCCGGTTGACCAGCAGCTCGGTCGCCCGCGCCGCATCGCCGCCCGCTTCGAGCAGGACCCGTGCCCGGTGCGCCTCGAAATGGCGCCGCAGCGCGGTGATGGCCGGTCCGGCGCTGCGGCCGGCGCGGTCACGGGCCAGGGCCGCCAGCTCGGCGTCGACGATCGCCCAGGCCTCCGCCGCGGCCTGCTCGCGCGACACGCGACCGCTCAGCGCCACGCGCTCGAGATCGTCCATGTCATAGCGGAAAGCGCCGTCGAGCGGCTCGATGGCCGGATCGATATCCGTTGGGATGCCGAGGTCGAGAAACAGGATCGAGCGCCGGCGGCGGCGGCGCAGCGCCTCTTCCGTATCCGGCACGGTGATCAGGTAGCGCCCCATGCCGGCGGCGCTGACCACGATATCGGCGTCGGCCAGGGTCCGCGCCAGCGGCTCGAACGGCGTGAAGTGCGCATTGAAGCTGCGCGCCAGGTCGGTCATGCGATTGGCATTGGGGCCGCTCACCAGCACCTGCCTGATTCCGGCGGCGCGCATATGCTCGAGCAGCAGTTCGCCCATGTCGCCGGCGCCGATCAGCAGCAAGGTGCTGCCCGAGAGATCGCCGTGGACGTCGCGCGCCACCTGGACAGCGGCCGAGGCGAGCGTCACCGGACGTTCGCCGATCGCCGTCTCATGACGCACGCGCTTGGCGGCACCGTAGGCGGCCTGCAGCGCCGTATCGAGCTCCGGCCCGATCATGCCGGCGTCGCGCGCGCGCCGGTGCGCCTCCTTGACCTGGCCGAGGACCTGCGCCTCGCCCACCACCTGGCTTTCGAGGGAGGCCGCCACGGCGAAGACGTGGCGCAGCGCCTCGTCGCCAACGAGATAGGAAACGCTGCGCCCCAGCTCGGCCGCGGCGATGCCGCTGCGGCCGGCGAGCAGGCGGACAAAGACTTCAGCGACCTTGGCCGGATCCACGGCCGCCGACTGGATCTCGACGCGGTCGCAGGTCGACAGCACGATAGCCTGCCCGACACCGTTGGCGCGCAGGTCGGCCAGGAAGCCGTCGATCTCGCCATCGGCAATGAACAGGCGGTCACGCAGCTCCGCCGGGCTCGATTTATGGCCGAACCCGACGATGACCGTCCGAATCTCGGAGGTGGACGCGGCGCTCACGTGCGCGTCGCTATCGGAACTGGACGAGGCGGTCCTTCAGCGCCTGGAGAGGCACTTCGGCCTGCTCGCCCGTATCGAGATCGCGAACCGTTGCCGCGTTGCGGCTGATCTCGTTTTCGCCGATCAGGATTGCGGCACGTGCGTTCACCTTGTTCGCCGCCTTCATGCGCCGCGACATGTTGCCCCTGTAGCCGAGTTCGACCGTGATACCCGAGCGGCGCAGCTCCTCGGCCAGGGTCAGCGCCATCGTCTCCGCTTCCGGCCCGATCGGGACGATGGCGAAGGGCCGCGGCGCCGGCAGAGGGTCCTGCAGCATCATCGACAGGCGCTCGACGCCCGCCGCCCAGCCAACCCCCGGCGTGGCGGGCCCGCCCATCTGCTCGATCAGCCCGTCGTAGCGCCCGCCGGCCATCACCGCGCTCTGCGCCCCAAGCTCGGTGGTCGTGAACTCGAACGCCGTGTGGCAGTAGTAGTCGAGGCCGCGCACCAGCCGCTGGTTGCGGCTGAAGGCGATGCCGAGACGGGTCAGCCCGTCCGACACCTTGGCATAGAAATCCCGGGCGGCCGGGGTCAGGGAATCGTCGAACAGCGGCGCGTTGGCCACGATCTTCCGGTCGCCCTCGTCCTTCGAATCCAGGACGCGCAGGGGATTGCGGTCGAGCCGCTTGCGGCTGTCCTCGGACAACGCCCCTTCGTGACCTTTCAGATAGTCGACCAGCTTCTGCCGATAGCTGGTGCGGCTTTCGCTGTCGCCCAGCGTGTTGATCTCGAGCGTCGTACGCGCCAGGATGCCGAGGGTATCAAGCACGCGAGCCCCGGCCGCGATCACCTCGATATCGGCCAGCGGCTCCGCCACGCCGATCGTCTCGATGCCGATCTGGTGGAACTGGCGCAAGCGGCCCTTCTGTGGCCGCTCGTAGCGGAACATCGGCCCGTAATAGAAATACTTGAGCGGCGCCTGCTGTAGCAGCCCGCCGGAGATCACCGCCCGGGCCACGCCCGCCGTGTTCTCCGGGCGCAAGGTGAGGAAATCCCCGCCGCGCTCGAAGCTGTACATCTCCTTGGTCACGATGTCCGAGGTATCGCCCAGCGTGCGCTTGAAGACATCGGTGAATTCGAAGATGGGTGTCGCCATCTCCTGGAACCCGTAAAGAGCGGCCGCGCCGCGCGCGCCGTCGGCGACGCGGCGGTGACGGCGCATGTCTTCGGGCAGGATGTCGTGAGTGCCGCGGACCGGCTGAAGAGCTGACATAAGGGACCGTTACAGGATCAGGACGGCGCGAGAGCCGGCGATGTGGATTCGCGCGCCTTGGCCGCCTCGATCTCCGCGGCCTTGCGTTCGACCATGCCGACCAGGTGCGCCACGATGTCGGCATTCTGCAGCTTGTGATCGGGCTGGCCGGCGACATAGATCATGTGCGTGCCGTTACCGCCGCCGGTCAGGCCGATATCGGTCTCGCGCGCTTCGCCCGGGCCGTTGACCACGCAGCCGATCACCGACACCGTCATCGGCGTCGTGATATGCGCGAGCTTCTCTTCCAGCACCTCGACCGTCTTGATGACGTCGAACTGCTGGCGGGCGCAGGACGGGCAGGCCACGACCGTGACACCACGGCGGCGCAGGCCGAGCGATTTGAGAATCTCGTAGCCGGCCTTCACCTCTTCCACCGGATCGGCCGAGAGCGAGACGCGGATCGTATCGCCGATACCGGCCCAGAGCAGCGAACCCATGCCGATCGACGACTTGATGGTGCCCGAGCGCAGGCCGCCGGCTTCGGTGATGCCGACATGCAGCGGATAGTCGCAGGCATCGGCCAGCTGCTGATACGCCGCCACGGCCAGGAAGACGTCCGAGGCCTTCACCGAGATCTTGAACTCACGGAAGTCCTCGTCCTCGAGCATGCGCGCATGATTGAGCGCGCTCTCGACCATCGCCTCCGGACAGGGCTCGCCGTACTTCTCGAGCAGGTCGCGCTCGAGGCTGCCGGCATTGACGCCGATGCGCATCGAGCAGCCGTGGTCCTTCGCCGCCTTGACCACTTCGCGCACGCGCTCCTGGCTGCCGATATTGCCGGGATTGATGCGCAGGCAGGCCGCGCCCGCCTGGGCGGCCTCGATGGCGCGGCGGTAGTGAAAGTGAATGTCGGCGACGATCGGAACCTGAGCCGCCTTGACGATCGCCGGCAGCGCCGCAGTCGACTCCTCGTCCGGACAGGAGACGCGCACGATGTCGATGCCGGCCTCTTCCAGACGCCGGATCTGATCGATGGTCGCGCCGGCGTCGCTGGTCGGCGTGTTGGTCATCGACTGCACCGTGATCGGGGCGTCCCCGCCCACCGGAACGGAGCCGACGTGAATCTGCCGGCAACGGCGCCGAATGATCTGGCGATAGGATCGGATCGTCATCGGGAACCCAAACGCTGCGGAACGGCACCTTATAACCCATCGAGGCCGCGGCTGCACGCCAGCGGCCTTGGGGGTTTTCAGCCGCCCGAGGGGCGTTCCGTGGCCGAGGGAGAGGCCGGCGTCTCGCCGGCGTTTGCCGGACGCGGCGGGTCCGGCGGGACGGCGGTACCGGCCAGCAGGCGATCCGGGTCCAGCACCACGTCGCGGCGGATGAAGCCGGGCCGGCCGATAGCCGGGGCTTTCTTGCCATCGACGTAAATGTCGAGCACGCCGGCACTCCCGGTGGCGAGCAGCTGGCCTGACTGGTTGGGGGCCGCGAAGGATTCACCGGCGCGCAGAATGCGCGAGAAAACGATATTGCCGCCCCGCTCGCGGACCTGAACCCAACTGTCGCCCGTCGCCTTGATGACGATGCGGGCGTCGGTCGTCTCGCCATACTGGCGGGGCGGAGCGGCAGGCTCGGACGGGGGAGCCGCCGACGGAGCAGAAGACGGCAGCGCGGCAACGCTGGTCGGCGGCGCTTCCGCAGCCGGGGAGACGGGCACGGCCGGCGCCGGCGCGGGTGCCGCCGTAGCCACTGCCGTGCGCTCGGGCCGGGTCGCTTCGGCAGGAGCTGGCTCGGGCTTGGCCGCGACCGTTGCCGCCTCGGCCTGCGTGGGATTGGCGCCCGGCGGCTGTGTCGGGAGCACGGTCTCGGGAACGGCGGCGACGCGCGGCATGGGCGTGCGTTCGGCCGC
>JALHMR010000070.1 GCA_022843945.1 Rhodospirillaceae bacterium
GCCCCAACAGCAGCGCCCGCGCCAGCAGAATTTCGACTTCGAGGCGATGCTGCAGAACATGGCGCGCCAGCGCCCGCAGCCCTCGCAGCCCTCGCCCCAGCCGCAGCCCGCGCGCCCGACGCCGTCAGCGCCGCCGGCCGCGGCCTCGAACGCGCCCTACAACCCGGCGCTGCCGGTCAGCGCCTCGGACAAGGAATTCGTTGCCAGCCAGATCCGCAACAACTGGCTGGTCGATGTCGGCGCCAAGGGGATCGAGACCTTCGTGGTCGAGCTGCGCGTCTCGATCATGGCCGATGGCACGGTGACCCAGGCGCGCATCTACAACGATTATGGCCGCATGGGCGACGGCGCCTACCGCTCCTTCGCCGAGGGTGCCGTGCGCGCCGCGCTCAAGAGCAGCCCGCTCAAACTGCCGCCCGGCAAGGCCAGCGATTTTGCCGATATCGTTTTCGTCTTTTCCGGCAAGGACATGATCCGCAGCTGATGCGCAACTGCGCCTGCGCAATGAACGGAGCCCGATGATGACCGATCAATCCAACGACCGCCGCCAGTTCCTCCGCCTCGGCGGCAGCGCAGCCCTGATCGCCGGTGTCGGCGTGGGTTTCGATCCGCGGCCGGCCGCCGCCCAGCTGCGCATCGACATCAACCGCGGCCGCGTCGAGCCGCTGCCCATCGCCATCGCCGCCTTCCAGGGCAATACCGGCCAGGAAAGCCAGGTCGGCCAGGATGTGACCGGCGTGATCTCCTCGAACCTCGAGCGCTCCGGCCTGTTCCGGCCGCTCGATCCCAAGGCCTTCATCCAGTCGCCACAGGCGCTGCGCACCCAGCCCCCGCGCTTTCCCGACTGGCGCGCGATCAACGCCCAGGCGCTGGTCCACGGCAACACCGAGACGCAAGGCGACGGCCGGCTCAAGATCGAGTTCCGGCTGTGGGACGTGTTCGGCGAGCAGCAGATGGAGGGCCGCGTCTACACCACGGCGCCGCAGAACTGGCGGCGCGTCGCGCACATCATCTCGGATGCGATCTACAAGCGCATCACCGGCGAGGACGGCTACTTCGACACGCAGATCGTCTATATCTCCGAGTCGGGCCCGCTGCAGCGCCGGGTCAAGCGCCTGGCGATCATGGACCAGGACACGGCCAACCACCGCTTCCTGACCGACGGCCGCTCGCTGGTGCTCACGCCGCGCTTCTCGGCCACGGCGCGCGAGATCACCTACCTGTCCTATATCAACAACCGGCCGCGCGTTTATCTCTACAACATCGATACCGGCCAGCAGGAAGCGCTCGGCGATTTCCCGGGCATGACCTACGCGCCGCGCTTCTCGCCGGACGGCAACCGCGTGATCATGAGCATGGCGCAGGACGGCAACTCCGAGCTCTACACCATGGACCTGCGCACGCGGCGCACCGAGCGCCTGACCACCCATCCGGCGATCGACACCTCGCCGTGCTACTCGCCCGATGGGCGCCAGATCGTCTTCAACTCGGATCGCAGCGGCACCCAGCAGCTCTACGTCATGCCCGCGGGCGGCGGCGAGGGGCGGCGCATCAGCTTCGGGACCGGCCGCTTTGCTACTCCCGTATGGTCGCCGCGCGGCGACCTCATCGCTTTTACGAAAATCACCGAAGGCGAGTTTTTTATCGGTGTCATGCGCCCGGATGGCTCGGGGGAGCGCCTGTTAACGAAGGGATTCCTCGTCGAAGCCCCGACCTGGGCCCCCAACGGCCGGGTGCTCATGTACTTCAAGCAAACCCCCTCCAATGAGCGCGGACAGGGGGGGGGCAGCCGGCTTTACTCGATCGACCTGACTGGCTATAACGAGCGGGAAATCGCTACGCCGGCGGACGGGTCCGACCCGGCTTGGTCGGCGCTCTTGCCTTAATTCTGCCCGAATCCCCCTTGATTCACTTATGGTTGCGGCTTATATTCCGCGCGATCCCAATTGGATTGCGGAATCAGGGGCGAAGGCTGAGTCCAGGCAAAATCGGCGTTTGACACAGGCACGCACCTAGCTGGAAACGGTAACTTGATACGGGCTGTCGGCAGTGACCGCGGGACCCGCAGGAAAGAAAAAAAGGAGCTCAACGATGCGTTTTAAAGTTCTGAGTGTGTTCGCTGCGGTGCTGATGCTGGCCGCCTGCGAAACGGCGTCCGACCAGTCGGCCGGTACGGCCGGCCAGGGTGGTGCCACGGGCGCCGCTGCTGGAGCGCAGACCCGTCCGGGCCCCCGCCCGGGTAGCCAGGAAGATCTGGTCGCCAATGTCGGCGATCGCGTCTTCTTCGATTTCGACAAGTCGGACCTCAAGCCGGAAGCGCGCCGCACGATCGAGCGCTGGGCTGCCTGGCTCCGCCAGTATCCGAACGTCACCGTGACGGTCGAAGGCCATTGCGACGAGCGCGGCACGCGCGAGTACAACATCGGCCTCGGCGAGCGTCGCGCGGCGGCGGCCAAGAACTACCTCGTCGCGCAGGGCATCGCTGCCAACCGCGTGGCGACCATCAGCTACGGCAAGGAGCGCCCGGCAGTCGTTGGCTCGAACGAAGCCGCCTGGTCGCAGAACCGCCGTGACGTGATGGTGGTGAACTGATCTGATTTGATCGGTTCCGCGCCCTTCACGCGCGAAGCTATGGGCGCCTGCCCGCTCCCCGTACGGGGAACCGGGCAGGCGCCTTTGTTTTTGGGCCGATTTTTTCCGATCGCCCCTTGGCGAAACGCGCAAGCGTCGCCATGCTTTTGCCATACCGACGACCCAGGATAAGGCGATGAAGTCTCGTTTCAGGGGCCGATTCGACGGTTTGAAGCGCGGTCTCCTGCCGGCGCTGCTCTTCGCGGCGCTGCTGCCGGTCCTGCCGGCGGCCGCCCAGACACAGGATTTGCGTCCGCTCTACGACCGCATCGAGCGCCTGCAGCGCGACATCGATGTGCTCCAGCGCCAGCTCGCCCGCGGCGGCAGTGCGCCAGTTGCTTCCGGCGCCAGCTCGCCCGCCGGCGGCGCTCAATCGCTGCCGACCGACTTCATCGGCCGCAGCGAGGATCGCTTCTCGACCCTCGAGCAGGAGCTGCGCACGATCACCGGCAAGCTCGAAGAGCTCACGCACCAGATCAGCCAGACCCAGCAGCGCCTCGACAAGCTGGTGGGCGATGTCGATTTCCGCCTGACCACCCTGGAGAAGGGCGGGGCGGGGGCCACGCCGCCGGCGCCGACCGGGGCCGCACCCGGCACGCCGCCCGCTGGCGTCGGCGCCGCGCCCCAACTCGGCAATCCGCAGGTGGCCCCCGGCCAGCAGCGCCTGGTGCTCCAGCCCGGCCCCGGCTCGCAGGCGGCCGTGCCGCCGCCGGCCGTTCAGCTGCCGCAGGGCTCGCCCGAGGCGCAGTACGAGTTCGCCTATGGCACGTTGCTGCAGGCCCAGCGTGAAAAGGCCGATCTCGGGAGCGCCGAGCAGGCGTTGCGCGCCTTCATCGACGCCAACCCGCAGCATCGCCTGGCGGGCAACGCGCAGTACTGGCTCGGCGAGACGTTCTATGCGCGGCGCGACTGGCAGAGCGCCGCCGCGGCCTTCGCCGCCGGCGTACAGAAATACGGCCGCAGCGACAAGGCGCCCGACAACATGCTGAAGCTCGGCATGTCGCTCGGTCAGCTCAACCGCAAGCCCGAGGCTTGCGGCACGCTCGGCGAGCTCGACAAGCGCTATCCGCAGGCCCCGGCGCAGGTGAAACAGGCCGCCACGCGCGAGCGTCAGCGTCTCGGCTGCGGCTGAGGCGCTCCGCGGCGATCCGGCCGTGGCCGCGCCGCTTTCCGACCAGGAATTCGCCACCCGGCTCGACCGGCTCGGGCCGTTCGAGGCGGCACCGCAGCTTGCGGTCGGCGTCTCCGGCGGCGCCGACAGCCTGGCGCTGACCCTGCTGGCGGCACGCTGGGCGAAGGCCCGTGGCGGGCAGGTGACCGGGCTCACCGTGGATCACGGGCTGCGCGCCAACGCCGCCGAGGAAGCGGCGACCGTCGGCCGCTGGCTGACGACGTACGGCATCGAGCATCGCGTGCTGCCGTGGCTCGGCGCGAAACCCAAGGCCGGCATCCAGGCGGAGGCGCGCGCCGCGCGCCAGCATCTGCTGCAGGCGTATTGCCTTCAGCATGGCATCCTGCATCTGCTGCTCGCCCACCAGGCCGAGGACCAGGCCGAGACGGTGCTGATGCGGGTGGTTGCCGAAAGCGGGCCGGACGGCATGGCCGGCATGGCCGCGGTCGTTGAGCTCGCGGATGCCCGCATCCTGCGCCCCGTGCTCGACGTTCCGCATGAGCGCCTGGTCGCCACGCTGCGCGCCGCCGGGCAGGAATGGGTGGAGGATCCGAGCAACCGCGATCCGCGTTTCGCCCGCACCACCGTGCGCGGCGTCACGAGCCGGCCGGAGGAGGCGCTGCGGGCGGCCGGAGCCTGGGGCCGCGAGCGCGCCGCGCGCGAGGCGCAAACCGCCGCTTTCCTCGCCCGCCATGGCGCGGTCCATCCCGAGGGCTGGGCGGAGATCGACCTCGCGGCTCTGGTCGCCGCCCCCGAGCCGATGGTGCGCCGGGCGCTCATGCGCACCGTGATGACGATCGCCGGGATGAATTATCCGCCGCGCGGCGAGCGGGTTCAGCGGCTGGTGGAGGCCGTGATGGCGGGAAAGCTGGCCGCGGGCCGTACCCTTGGCGGCTGCCGGGTCATGGCGACGGCCAGGAGCCTGCGCATCGTGCGGGAGGCGGCCGCCATCGGGGCGGACGTCGCGGTAACCGGATCAGGAAGCTATGTCTGGGACGAGCGGTTTGTGCTGCGGATCGGCGGCCGCGCCGGCCCCGTTCCGCTGCGTCTTTCGGCGCTCGGCGAGGCCGGCTGGGCGATGGTTCTGGCCGACGACAAGTCGCTGAAAAGCTTTGCTATTCCAGGCGCCGCGCGGGCCGCTTTGCCGGCGCTATGGGACCTTGACGGGATCGTTAACGTCTACCACTTGTTGTATAGACGGAAAGGCGCCGATCCTGATAGCGTCGGGGTAGTTTCCGCTGTTTTTCGCCCACGGCATTCCCTGGCCGGGGCGGGATTCGCGGCGTTCGAACCGTCGCCGCATCCGTGGGGCAAGCCAAAGGCGACGGTCGCCGAATAGCTAAATCCCCGTGAGCTGGTAATTGTGTGTAGCGGTCGCGGTTTGAGAGGCAAATCTCTGTGAATAATTTCGGTAAGAACCTGGCGCTGTGGGTGATCATCGGCCTGCTGCTGATCGCCCTGTTCAATCTTTTCCAAGGCTCGAGCCCGCGCGGACCGCACGCTCCCCTCGCTTATTCGGACTTCCTGGCGGCCGTCGACCGCCAGCAGGTGACCGACGTCACCATCCAGGGCGCCACCATCCGCGGCCATTTCAACGACGGCCGCGCCTTCTCGACTTACGCGCCCAGCGACCCGCAGCTCGTGACCCGCCTGACGGAGCGCAACGTGCGCGTGAGTGCCGCCCCGATCGAGGAGGCGATGCACCCGTTGCTCTCCATTCTGGCGTCGTGGTTCCCCTTCCTGGTGCTGATCGGCGTCTGGATCTTCTTCATGCGCCAGATGCAGTCCGGGGGCGGCCGCGCCATGGGCTTCGGCAAGTCGCGCGCCCGCCTGCTGACCGAGAAGGTCGGCCGCGTCACCTTCGACGACGTGGCCGGCATCGACGAGGCCAAGGGCGAGCTCGAAGAGGTTGTCGAATTCCTCCGCGACCCGCAGAAGTTCCAGCGCCTCGGCGGCAAGATCCCCAAGGGCGTGCTGCTGGTCGGTCCTCCGGGCACCGGTAAGACGTTGCTCGCCCGCGCCATCGCCGGCGAAGCGAACGTGCCGTTCTTCACCATCTCGGGCTCTGACTTCGTCGAGATGTTCGTCGGCGTGGGCGCGTCCCGCGTGCGCGACATGTTCGAGCAGGGCAAGAAGAACGCGCCCTGCATCATCTTCATCGACGAAATCGACGCCGTCGGCCGCCATCGTGGTGCGGGCCTCGGCGGCGGCAACGACGAGCGCGAGCAGACCCTCAACCAGCTGCTGGTCGAGATGGACGGTTTCGAGGCGAACGAGGGCGTCATCCTCATCGCCGCGACCAACCGCCCCGACGTGCTCGATCCAGCGTTGCTGCGTCCGGGCCGCTTCGACCGCCAGGTCGTCGTTCCCAATCCCGACGTTGCCGGCCGCGAGAAGATCCTAAAGGTGCATCTGCGCAAGGTGCCGCTGGCGCCGGACGTCGATGCCAAGGTCATCGCCCGCGGCACGCCCGGCTTTTCGGGCGCCGATCTCGCCAACCTCGTCAACGAGGCGGCGCTGCTCGCCGCCCGGCGCGGCAAGCGCATGGTGACGATGGCGGAAATGGAAGACGCCAAGGACAAGGTCATGATGGGCGCGGAACGCCGCTCCATGGTGATGACCGAGAAGGAGAAGGAGCTGACCGCCTATCACGAGGCCGGTCACGCCCTGGTCAGCATCAACGTCCCGCAATCCGATCCGCTGCATAAGGTGACGATCATCCCGCGCGGCCGCGCGCTGGGTCTCACCCTGAGCCTGCCGGAGCGCGACAAGTACAGCCTGAGCATGATGGAGCTGACCTCGAAGATCGCCATGATGTTCGGCGGCCGCGTGGCCGAGGAACTGATCTTCGGGCCGGAGAACGTGACCACCGGCGCCTCGAACGACATCCAGCAGGCGACGGGCTTGGCCCGGCGCATGGTGGCCGAGTTCGGCATGAGCGAGCGGCTGGGCCGCGTGCGCTACAACGCCAACGAGCAGGAGATCTTCCTGGGCCACTCGGTGACCCAGACGCAGAACGTCTCCGAGGCGACGGCGCAGCTCATCGACGAGGAGATCCGCCGCCTGGTCGAGGCCGGTGAGACGACGGCGCGCAAGATTCTCAGCGAGAAGATCGACGACCTGCACAAGATCGCCAAGGCGCTGCTCGAGTACGAATCGCTGTCCGGCGACGAGGTCAAGGCGCTGCTGCGCGGCGAAGCGATCGTACGGCCCGAGGCCGACGAGCCGCCGAAGCCGACGGGTCGCCGCGGTTCGGTGCCGTCGACCGGGGCTGGCAAGGATCGGCCGGAAGGCGGTCTGCGGCCGGAGCCCCAGCCGGGCGCCTGAGCCCGGCGAGGAGCACCCCTGTTGCGCGGGATCGCTGCCGAGCGGCATTCCCAGGACAATAGACAGGCCGGCGAGGCACGCTTCGCCGGCCTGTCGCTTGATCGGCCCTATGTCATGGGCATCGTCAACGTCACGCCGGACAGCTTCTCCGACGGCGGCCTCTATGCGGAGACCGAGAGCGCGATCGCCCACGGCCGCCGCCTGATGGCGGAAGGGGCTGACATCCTCGACATCGGCGGCGAAAGCACGCGCCCCGGCGCGGCGCCCTTGCCGCCGGAAACGGAGATCACGCGGGTCATCCCGGTGATCCGCGCCCTGGTCGGTGAAGGAGCGCTCGTCTCCATCGACACGCGGCGAGCCGCCGTGATGCGGGCGGCGATCGAGGCCGGAGCGCGGATCGTCAACGATGTCACGGCCCTGACCGGTGACGCAGACAGCCTCGCGGTGGTTCGCGAGACCGGCGTCTCGGCGGTGCTGATGCACATGCTGGGCGACCCGCAGACCATGCAGATCAATCCGACCTACGCGGATGTGGTGGCGGAGGTGTCCTCGTATCTCGCCGGGCGAATCGAGGCCTGCCGCGCCGCCGGTATCGGGCCCGAGCGGCTCGCCATCGATCCCGGCATCGGCTTCGGCAAGACCGTGGACCACAACCTCCAGCTTCTCGCCGGCGTCGACCGCTTCCGCGCGCTCGGCGTGGCGGTGCTGGTCGGTGCCTCGCGCAAGGCCTTCATCGGCAAGCTGTCGCGCGGCGAGGCGGCGACCGAGCGCGTCTCGGGCTCGATCGCTGCGGCGCTGGCCGTCGTTTCCCGCGGGGCCCAGATCGTGCGTGTGCACGATGTCGCGGCCACCTGCCAGGCTCTGGCCGTCTGGGCGGCGATTACGAATCGGAATTAATATCTCCTGCCGCGCCCTACCCGCATTGGTTGCGATGCCTTTCTTTCTCAGCCACTATAGCTCGCGTAAAGACAGGGGGGGCATATGGACTATCAAGCTTGGGGGACTTGGGCGACGCTTCTTGGATCGGTCTTTACTGGCGCTTCAGTTCTGGTGGCGCTTGAAACGTATCGGCGAAATGAAGCCAAAGCCGCATTCAGCCAGTTCCGCCGACAGCTTTTGGACATTAGGCAAGCGCTCAATCGCCTGGATGCTTTGCTAGGCGAGCCCGTATTTAATGAGATAGCGACAAATATCACTAATGAATTGCGCCGACATCTAGAACCCCCCGTCAACGGCGCCAAGATGGTCGAGTTTTTATCCAACGAGGATAACGAAGATTATGTCGCGCAGTGCATCCATTTAGGCCGGGGACAATCGAGGTCGCTAACGCAAATTGCCGATTTGATGGATCTCTTGGAGCGGTTGCCATACGAGTTTCGGGAGCAACTGCCCGTTGTATCGTTGACAATTGCAACGTTGACAACATTGGTGTCGCGAGGATCAGAGATAGTCGTTTCGCCGCGCATTTTTAGCGATTTCCTGCGAGGCAAACCGGTAAAGGAAATGCTCGCCAAGCGATTAGCGACCATAACAGACGAGCCGCGCGCGTATGCGGAGCTTACCCTGTACTCGACCAGCGTTTCGTCGACCGTGCTAAAGGACCTGACGCAACCGACGATCGACGAGTGCATAAAACTAGTGGGAATTTTGACAGACGCGCTACTGGTTCTGCCCGACGCCGAACTTGCAGCTGAAAGTAAGAATGAGCGCGCGGTTTCGGATGTCGCCCGCAAGATCAATAATGCTAGCCATGCCGAAGATCTGATTGAATATCTGAAGTTAATACGGTCCTTGTTTACGCAGGAACAGTGGGATTTAATTGTCGAGAGTCGAACAAGACTTAGCGATATGAGTAGAGCTCAAACGAGAAATAAGAAAACTCGAGATGATAACGAATAATCACCCCGGTAGCCTCTCGCTGCCGACAGGCCAATAGGCCCGGCTCCATCGCAGCCGCCCTGGCGTGGTCTCTGGCGGCACCCAGATCTCGTTCACGTCCATGATGTCGCGGCTACGAGGCAGGCAACCGGATCATTAATATAAATTGACTCAATAGCTTATAAGAAAAATGGCGCCAGCCCGGTGGACCCGAAGAAGAGCCGCCCCGTCCCGAAAGCCCCGTTCAAGCGGCCGCCGGTTCTGCTATAAGCCGCCCCATCAAGGCGGAAGGATTTGTGACGTTGCGCAAATTGTTCGGCACCGACGGCATCCGCGGCGAGGCCAATGTCTGGCCGATGACGGCTGACACCATGATTCGCGTCGCCGCGGCGGCCGGCCGGCATTTCACGCGCGGCGATCACCGCCACCGGGTGATCATCGGCAAGGATACGCGCCTCTCCGGCTACCTGATCGAGCCGGCCCTGACCGCCGGCTTCGTCTCGGTCGGCATGGATGTGATTCTCACTGGGCCGATGCCCACCCCGGCGATCGCCATGCTGACGCGCACACTGCGCGCCGATCTCGGCGTGGTCATCTCCGCCTCGCACAACCCCTACTCCGACAACGGCGTGAAGTTCTTCGGCCCCGATGGCTACAAGCTGTCCGACGACATCGAGGCGGAGATCGAGAGCAATCTCGACGCCACCACGCCGATAGCGGCGGCTGATAAGCTCGGCCGCGCGCGCCGGCTCGACGACGCCGAGGGCCGCTATATCGAGTTCGTCAAGGCGACCTTCCCGCGCCGCCTGCGCCTCGACGGCCTGAAGATCGTCGTCGACTGCGCCAACGGCGCCGCCTACCGCATGGCGCCGGCCGTGCTCTGGGAGCTGGGCGCCGACGTCGTCACCGTGGGCGTCGAGCCGGACGGCTTCAACATCAACCATGATTGCGGCGCCACCCATCCGGCGGTGCTGCAGAGCCAGGTCGTGGCCCACAACGCCGATCTCGGCATCGCGCTCGACGGCGACGCGGACCGGCTGCAGATGGTCGACGAGCACGGCACGCTGGTCGACGGCGACCAGGTCATGGGCCTGATCGCGCGTTCGTGGCGCGAGGAGAACAAGCTCACCGGCGGCTGCGTCACCGCCACCGTGATGTCCAATCTCGGGCTCGAGCGCTATCTCGGCGGCCTCGGTCTCGGCCTGATCCGCGCCTCGGTCGGCGACCGTTACGTGCTGGAGGCGATGCGCGCCAATGGCTGCAATCTCGGCGGCGAGCAGTCCGGCCACATCATTCTCACCGACTACGCGACGACCGGTGACGGTCTGGTCGCGGCCCTGCAGGTCCTCGCCGTGATCGCCGGGGCCGGCAAGCCGGCCTCCGAGGTGCTCCAGGTCTTTTCGCCGCTGCCGCAGATCCTCAAGAACGTGCGCTTCGCCAATGGCGGCAAGCCGCTCGAGGCGGCGACGGTCAAGGACGCCATCGCCGCAGCCGAGGCGCAGCTCAAGGGCTCCGGCCGCATCCTGGTGCGCAAGTCGGGCACCGAGCCGCTGGTCCGCGTGATGGCCGAGGGCGAGGACGAGACGCTGGTCGGCCGCGTCGTCGACGACGTCGCCGCGGCCATCGCGGCCGCCAGTCGCTGATCCTCCGATGAAGGGGCGCGTCCTCATCGTCGCCGGCTCGGACTCGGGCGGCGGCGCCGGTATCCAGGCCGACATCAAGACGGTGACGATGCTGGGCGGCTATGCCGCCACGGCCGTCTCGGCGCTCACCGCCCAGAACACCCGCGGCGTGTTCGGCGTGTATCCGGTTCCCCCGGAGTTCATTGCCCAGCAGATGCGGCTGGTGCTCGAGGATATCGGTGCCGATTCGCTCAAGACCGGCATGCTGCATTCGGCGGCGGTGATCGACGCGGTCGCCGACGTCATCGACACGATCGATCGCGACATCCCGTTGGTCGTCGACCCGGTGATGGTCGCCAAGGGCGGGGCGCGGCTGCTCGAGACGGACGCCATCGCGGCACTCAAGCGGCGGCTGCTGGTGCGGGCCGCCATCGTGACGCCCAACCTGCCGGAGGCGGAAGCGCTCTCGGGCCTCGAGATCCGCGACGCCAACGATATGGCGCACGCGGCCCGCGCCCTGCTGACCCTGGGGCCCGACGCGGTCCTGCTCAAGGGCGGGCACCTGGAGTCGGACACGGTCACGGACATCCTGGCCACCGCCGACGGCCTGCAGACCTTCCACGCCGACCGCATCCCGACCACCAGCACGCACGGCACCGGCTGCACGCTGGCCTCGGCCATCGCCACGGGCCTCGCCCAGAAGCTCGAGATCGGGGAAGCGGTGCGTCGGGCGCGCGACTACGTCCGCCAGGCCCTGGCGACGGCGCCCGGCTACGGCAAGGGCCATGGCCCGCTCAACCACGGGCACCCCCTAGACCGCTAGCGGCCGGGACGGCGGCTCGCCTATACTCGCGGGCTATGGCTCATCGATCGCGTTCCAGCGGATCGCGCGAAGTCATTCGTTCGGTTCCGTTGACGCTGGATGGCGCCGACGAGCCGGGCTTCAAGCGGCTTATTGCCTATTGGCGGAGCAAGCACCGGGGCGACAAGCTTCCGGCGCGCCGTGACATCGAGCCGGCCGACCTCAAGCCGATCCTGGCGCAGATGCTGCTCGTCGACGTGCTGCGCGAACCGCTCGATTTCCGCTATCGCCTGGCCGGGACGCTGTCCTACGACATTTTCGGCTACGACCTCACCGGCAAGCGGGTGCGCGAGGTCGAGCCGGCGGAGTGGGCGCAAGCCGTGTGGGAGAGCCTGGCGACGATCGTGCGCACGCGCGATCCGCAATACGTGCGGCTCGATTTCGAGACACCGGAAGGCAACCGGCGCAGCTACCGCGTGCTACGCCTGCCCCTGGCCGAGGACGGCGAGACGGTGGACTGCATCATGCTGCTGAGCGATTTCGGCCTGGACGCCCACGAATTCCGCGCCCATCTCGACGCGGTCTACGGCAAGCAAGACTAGAGCGTGATCGGATCGAGTTGACCCTCTCCGCCCGCTTGCGGGGGGAGAGGGTGCGAGCGCAGCGAGCGGGTGAGGTGGGTCCGAGCGGCGTTGGCGGCAAGCACCACCTCACCCTTCCCGTCGCTGACGCGACGGGCCCCTTCCCTCTCCCCCACTTCGTGGCGGAGAGGGACCGTCACCATCAGCCCTAGCCCTTTGCTGTGATTCGATTCAAACCGCTCACGCTCTAGAAGCGGTCAGACCATCGCGATGCCGCGATCCGGTCCTTCGCGCAGCAGGTCGGCGATGATACCCAGCGCCCGGTCGAGCGTGGCGCGGTCGCGCGCCGCCGACAGGCCGAGGCGCAC
>JALHMR010000071.1 GCA_022843945.1 Rhodospirillaceae bacterium
CAGTGCCCTCAGCATCGCCAACCAGCGGCCGCAGACCCTGCTGTCGTTGTTCCAGTAAGACGAACGCGCGGCATAAACCCGCGGTTCGGCGCGCCGGCGGCTTCAGCCTCCGGCGCGCTTTTTTTTGCCTCGGCCGGGGGCGGCCAGCATACGCAGCCGACGCGCCACCTCGGCGAAACCGGCGCCACCGCGTCCCCGCGTCACGTAGGCCGGCAGCACCGTCAGGCGATCCGCGAAATCGCGGACATTGGCCACCCCCACCGACAAGGGAAAATAGCCGAACATGGGCGCATCGTTCGGCGAATCGCCGGTGAACACGCAGCGGTCGCGAATCGCATCCAGGTCCTGGCCGAAAACCTCGCTCATCATGATCCGGGTCATGCCGAGCTTGTCGTAGGCCCCGAACCAGCCGTTGACGTGGATCGAGCTGACCTTCGCCGTCATGCCTTCGGCTTCCATCAGGGCGACGATGCGATCAACGCTCGCCCGGTCGAGGGCCGGAACGTCCTCGCAGAAATCGATGGCGATGTCGGCCTCGCGATAGAGCTGATCGGAGGCAAGAGCGGTTCCCGGGACCGCCGCGAGAATCGACCGGCCGATACGCTCGAGGCGCTGCCGGTTGGCCGCCCGCTCCGCGTCATCGACGAGGAAGCGCTTTACCAGGCGGCGCTTCGACGGGTCGTAGCGGAACCAGAAGGCCCCGTTCTCGCCGACCACGCCCTCCACCGGCCAGAAGCGCGCGATGTGATCGCACCAGCCCGCGGGCCGGCCGGTGATCGGGATCACCTTCAGACCGGAAGCGGTGAGCTGGGCCAGCGCCTGGTAGGCGGGCGCGGTCAGCTGGCCATCCGTCGTCAACGTATCGTCGATATCGGTGAAGACGTATTCGACCCGCCGCAGGGCCCGGTCCGGGCAGGCGCGGAAAGCCTGCATGCGCGGTTTCTGCGAGGCCATGGGGGCTAGGGCGTGGTCGCGACCGCGGCGGGGCGCCGCAACTGCAGCACCGTCAGAACCGACAGCGCGATGACCAGGCTCATCAGCACGAACACCGCCCGCGGCGCTCCCCGGTCGAGCAGCCAGCCGAACACCGGCGGCATCACGGCAGCGCCAGCATCGAGCCCGGCATAGATGAAGCCGTAGACTTTGCCGGCTGAACCCGCCGGCGTGCGATCACGCACCAGCATGTCACGCGGCGGACCGGCAAGCCCCATCAGCATGCCGGTGATGACGAAAACCGACAGGATCAGGACATGCGGCAGACCGGGGATCACCAGGATGAGGAAAACCACGGCGAAGGCGGTCATCGCGGAGCAGATGATCATCTCCGGGTGTCGGAAACGGTCAGCGACAACGCCACCTGTCAGCGTGCCAAACACGCCGCCGATGAGGAACGCCGTCAGGGCCGCACCTGCCAGTTCCATCGGCATGCCGTGAAACTGCGTCAGGGCCTGGGGCACGAAGGTCTGAACGCCGATCAGGGCCATCGACATCAGGGCGAAGAAGCCGAAGCTGAGCAGGATATGCGGCGCCATCAGCATGCGCACGTCCTCGGCCAGCGGGATCGGCGCGCCGCGCTCGGTCTTCGGACGACGATGATCAACCATCGCGTCGCGTTGGCTCGCCAGGTAGACGGTCGCCGCCAACCCCAGGCAGCCCAGCGCGATCAGCGCCGTACGCCAGCCGAAGAGCTCACCGAGGTACAGGCTCAACGGCACGGCCGCGACCCAGCCGAGATTGCCGGCGATGCCGTGCACGCCGTAGGCGCGGCCCAGGCGGCGCGGATCGACCGAGGCGTTGAGGATGGCGAAGTCGGCCGGATGAAAGACCGCATTCCCCAAGCCGGCCAGCGCGGAGAGCAGAAACATGGTCCAGAAGTTCGGCGCCAGGCCGAGCGCGGCGGTGGCCCCGGCGAACAGGGCCAGCCCCGCCAGCAGGACGGTGCGGGCACCGTAGCGATCGACCAGGAACCCGGCGACGGGCTGGCTCACGCCCGAAGCCACGAACATCGTGCCGGTCAGCGCGCCGAGCGCCGCGAAGCTGACATCGAACTCGGCGCGCAGCATCCCATAGAGCGGCGGCAGGACCAGCTGATAGAAGTGGCTGAAGAAATGCGCGGTGCCGATAAGGCTGATCACCCGCACGTCGTGCCGGAGCGTGCTGCCGGCCGTCGCCGAATTCATGTTTCCGCCCTATTTGTGTTTTAGAGCCATTGCCCCTAAACAAGGCAAGGCACGAGTCTTAACCAGACAAGTCATGCACCACAGATTTAAGACCGTTCGCCAGGCTGTGGCGACCCTTTTGTTTTCCGTTATCGCGCATGCCGGGCATGCGGGCGATGCAATCACGCCGGCCGTCCCCCCCAAGGAACCGGCCGATGCCAAGCCGACCGGCGGCGTTTGGACGTTCATCAACGAGAACGACCTCTATTCCATCAAGAACCGGGACCGGCACTACAGCAACGGCGTGCGCCTGGCCTGGATCTCCGACGATAACGACGTGCCGGAGTGGAGCCGTGGTCTGCCCAGCTTCCTGCCGCTGCTCGATCCGGCGGTCCGCCAGCGTATCGGCTGGGCGGTCGGCCACAACCTCTATACGCCGCAGGACAAGGAATCACGCGACTACATTCCCGATGACCGCCCCTACGCCGCCTGGCTTTATGGCGGCATGGCGCTGCAGTCGGAATCCGACACGCGGCTCGACACGATCGAGCTCGATATCGGCGTCATCGGTCCGGCTGCCCTGGGCAAGCCGATTCAGAACAATTACCACCCGCTGGTCGGAGCCAAGAAGGCCTATGGCTGGAACAACCAGCTCAAGAACGAACCCGGCATCGTGCTGAGCGGTGAGCGCAAGTGGCGGGTGATGAAAGAGCTGCCGGTCTACGACCTGGGGGTGGACGTAATTCCCCATGTGTCCGGCAGCGTCGGCAACATCTTCACCTATGCCGGGGCCGGCGCCACGTTCCGTTTCGGCGACGACCTCAAATCCGATTTCGGGCCACCGCGCATCCGGCCTGCCCTGCCCGGCTCGGATGCCTTCAAGTCGCGCGACACCTTCGGCTGGTACCTCTTCGCCGGCGGCGAAGGCCGGCTCGTGGTGCGTGACATCTTCCTTGACGGCAACACTTTCACCGACAGCCACAACATCTCGAAGAAGCCCATCGTCGGCGATTTCCAGGCCGGCTTCGCCCTGCTCTTCGAGCGTTTCCGCGTGACCTTCACGCAGGTCATGCGCACCAAGGAGTTCGATGCCCAGGACCGGCCGGATTTCTTCGGCTCGATCAGCCTCTCGGCGCGCTTCTAGCGTACCTCGTCCGCCGACGGTATCATGGGCCCAGAAGGCCCACATGGCCCTCATAAAAAGGCCGCATGGCTCGGAGGGGGAGGCTCAATGATCAACCCGCGCGTTGTCGGAACACGCCGCTTTCGGGGCCTGGCTGTCGTTGCTGTTCTCGCCCTTGCGGCGCTTGTCGCCTGCAGCCGCGAGACGGCGGCGCAGAAATTCCAGTTCGCCGCCATTGGCGACACCGGCTACTCGAAGAAATCGGAGCAGGAATTCGCGCGTATGATCGGGGCCATGAACCGCGAAGATCTCGCCTTCGTGGTCCATGTCGGCGACATCCAGGCCGACCCGCGTCCCTACGAGCGCAACCCGGACCGGGTATCGATGCCCTGCACCGAAGAGAGCCTGCGCAAGGTCCTGGCGACCTTCCAGACATCGAGCCATCCGCTCATCCTGACGCCCGGCGACAACGATTGGGCCGATTGCCATCTGCTGAAGGCGCAGAAGGCCGACCCGCTGGAGCAGCTCGCCCTCGTCCGCACCCTGTTCTTCCCCGCCGGCCACAGTCTCGGCAAGCGCACGATGGCCGTCGACAGCCAGTCCAGGGACCCGGCCTTTGGCAAGTTCCGGGAAAACCTGGCCTGGATGATCAACGGTGTGACCTTTGCCACCATGCATTTCGTTGGCAGCAACAACAACATGGGGCGCACGCCGGAGATGGACGCCGAGACGGCGGAGCGCACAGCAGCCAATATCGCCTGGCTGCGCAAGGCCTTTGCCGACGCCAAGGCCCGCAACAGCGTGGGGCTGGTTCTGATCACCCAGGCCAATCCCGGCTTCGAGACGCACTGGACGTCGTCGCTGAAGGACCGTTACTTCCGGCTATTTCCCGGCGTCACTCCGCCGAAAGATGAGAAGCCCAGCGGCTTCGACCCGTTGCTCAACGCGCTAGCGGAGGAGATGGAAACGTACGATCGTCCGACCCTGTTCGTGCACGGCGATACGCATATCTTTCACATCAGCAAACCGCTGATCAGCAAGAAGACCTCGCGCTTCGTCGATCACTTCACGCGCCTCGAGGTGTTCGGCGATCCGGACTCGCATTGGGTCCGCGTGACCGTCGATCCGGCGAAGGCGGCATTATTCACCGTCGAGCCGGAGATCGTGCCGGAGAATCGCGCCCGCTAAAGCCGGTTCGATACGCCGGCTCAGCGCCCGCTGAACACCGGCTTGCGCTTCTCCATGAAGGCCGTGCGGCCTTCGATATAGTCCTGGCTGGCGAAGCATTCCTTGACCAGGCGGTCACAGCGCGCGAGATCGCGCTCGGCCGGATCCTTCACCGTCTCGCCGATGATGTACTTGACCGAGTCGACGGTCAGCGGCGCATTGCCGGCGATAGTCGCCGCGTAGTCGCCGACGAAGCTTTCCAGCTCGCCGTCCGGCACCACGCGATTCACCAGGCCCATGACCTGCGCCTCGGCGGCGGTGAACTGCTTGGCGGTGAAGAACATCTCCTTGGCGAAGGACGGGCCGACCAGGTCGGTCAGGCGCTTGACGCCGACGAAACCGTAGCCCAGGCCGAGCTTGGCGGCGGGAATGCCGAACCTGGAGCCGGGCGTGCAGATGCGCATGTCGCAGCTCACCGCCATGCCCACTCCGCCGCCGATGCAATAGCCGCGGATCATGGCAATGGTCGGCTTGGGGAACTGCGCCAGCTTGGCGTAGCCGCGCGCCGTCGTCGCGTTGTAGTGCTCGACCTCATCCTTGCTCGAGCGCTCCTGCTTGAACTTGGAGATGTCGGCCCCCGAGACGAAAGCCTTGCCGCCGGCCCCGGTCACGACCACGACCCGGATATTCGGATCGGTCATGAAATCGTCGAGGATGCTCTCCAGCGCCGTCCACATCTCCAGCGACACGGCGTTATGCCGCTCGGGATTGTTGAAGGTCATCCAGCCGACGCCGCCCTCTTTCTTCGAGAGCATCTTTTCGCTTGTCATGGTCCGTGCCCCGCTCAGACGATCTTTTCGCCGCGCATGCGCGCGATCTCGGCCTTGTCGAAGCCGAGCTCGCTGAGCACCTCGTCGGTGTGTTCGCCCAGCGCCGGCGGATGGGCCTGAATGCTGCTTGGCGTGCGGCTGAGCACGACCGGCTGGCCGACATACTCGACCCTGCCCTTGCCCGGCTTGTCGAGACCCTGGGCGATGCCCAGATGCTTCACCTGCTCGTCGCCGAAGACCTGGTCGATCGAGTAGATCGGCCCGCAGGGCACGCCGGCCTTGTTGAAGCGGTCGACCCAGGTGGCGCTCGTCTCCGTCTGCAGCGCCTTGTCGATCTCGGCATTGAGCGCGTCGCGGTTCTTGGAGCGCGCGGCGGCCGTGGCGTAGTCGGGGTTCTTGAGCCACTCCTCGTGGCCGACCGTCTTGACGAAGCGCTCCCAGATCTTGTTGCCGGTGACGGCGATGTTGAAGAAGCCGTCCTTGGTCTTGAACACGCCGGTCGGGATGCTGGTCGGGTGGTTGTTGCCGGCCTGCTTGGCGACTTCCCTGCCCATCAGCCAGCGCGAGGCCTGGAAGTCGAGCATGAAGATCTGCGCCTGCAGCAGCGAGGTATGCAGGAACTGGCCCTTGCCCGACACCTCGCGCTCGAGCAGCGCCACCAGGATGCCGTAGGCGCAGAAGATGCCGGCGCACAGGTCCGCGATCGGGATGCCGACGCGCACCGGCCCCTGGCCCGGCAGGCCGGTGATCGACATCAGGCCGCCCATGCCCTGGGCGATCTGGTCGAAGCCCGGGCGCGCCTCATATGGACCATCCTGGCCGAAGCCGGAGATGCTGGCATAGACCAGCCGCGGGTTGATCTTCGACAGCTCGTCGTAATCGATGCCCAGCCTCTTCTTCACGTCGGGGCGGAAGTTCTCGACGATGACGTCGGCCTTCTCGGCCAGGCGCTTGAGGATTGCCACACCTTCCTTGTGCTTGAGGTTCAGCGTCATGCCGCGCTTGTTGCGCTGCAGGTTCTGGAAATCCGAGCCGTCGCGCGGGCCCCCCGGCGCGTCGCCCTCCTCGATGCCCGGCGGCATCTCGATCTTGATCACCCTGGCGCCCCAGTCGGCGAGCTGGCGCACGGCGGTCGGGCCGGAGCGCACGCGGGTGAGGTCGAGCACGGTGAAACGGGAGAGAGCGGTCGAGGCGGGTTGCACGGTTGAGCTCCGAAGCGGTTCCGCCGGTTGGTAGCACAGGCGCCTGTGGTTGAAAACTGTTGACAGTTTACAGCTGGGCCACGGAAGATCGGGACCGATGGCCCGCCCGCAATCCGCGCTCGAGATCGTGCGCACCCGCTCCCTCACCTCGCTGGTCCAGCAGGAGATCGAGCGCATGATCCTGTCCGGCCAGATCAAGGCCGGCGAGCGGCTCAACGAGCAGGGGCTGGCGACCAAGCTCGGCGTCAGCCGCGGACCGGTGCGCGAAGCGACGCGCGGCCTCGAACGCGCGGGCCTGGTGACCGCCGTGGTGAATCATGGCGTCTACGTGCGCAAGGTCAGCCGCGAGGAGGCCTTCGAACTCTACGACCTGCGCTCCCTGCTTACCGGCTTCGCCGCCCGCTGCCTCGCTGAGCGGAGCACGCCGACGCAACGGCGGCATCTCGCGCAGCTGGTCAACCGCATGGACCGCGCAGCGCGCGCCGGCAACAGCACCACCTACTACACGCTCAACCTTGAATTCCATGATGCGCTGATGAGCCATGCCGGCAACAGCCGCGCCAAGCAGATCTACGAAAGCCTGGTGAAGGAGACGCATCTGTACCGCCAGCGCTCGCTGGTAGCGCCGGCCAACATGCGTGAATCGAACGACGAGCATCGCGCCATCGTGTCATCGATCAGCGCCGGCGATGCCGAGGCTGCACGCCGCGCCGGCGAGGCCCATGTGCGCGGCGGCCGCCGCCGCTTTGCGGCAACGGCCATTCCGGTTGCCGACCCGATTGTCGTCAAGCAGAACAGCAGCAGTCGCTCGAGCCGTACAAGCAAGGGAGGAACCGACGAACCGAAGGGCGCTTCGGAGCACCGGCGCCGCCCGTAATCGGGGCGCGACTGCTGATAGGGGTGGCGCCCCGCTGCCGCCCCCGCTCTACTATCGATGAGAATGCCGGGGTAACCGGCCCGTCCGTGAAGCTTACGTCAACAGAGGAGGAAACCCATGAGACGCCGCACTCTCGTCCTTTCGGTCCTGGCCCTGGCATCGGGCCTGGCCGTCGGCCCCGCCTTCGCCCAGAGCTATCCGAACGAACGTCTCAACGTGACGATCGCCTTCGGGCCCGGCGGCGGCAACGACATCCTCTCGCGCACGCTGGTGCAGATCCTCGAGAAGCACAAGCTCTATCCGAAGGACATCGCGGTGACGAACCGCGCCGGCGGCAGCGGCGCGGTCGGCTGGGGCTACGTGTTCAACCAGAAGGGCAACCCCTATCATATCTCCACCACCAGCGGCAGCTTCGTGACCACGCCGCTGCAGGCCAACACGCCGTGGAAGCCGACCAGCTTCACACCCGTCGCGCTGCTCGCCACCGACGACCTCGTGCTGCTGGTCAATGGCAAATCGGGCTACAAGGACATCAAGGACTTCATCGAGAAGGCGCGCACCAAGCCGCCGTCGATTGGCGGCATGGGCGCCGTCAACGTCGACTTCATCGTGCCGAAGGTCCTGTCGGAAAAGGCAAACTTCAAGTTCGAGTACGTCTCCTTCAACAAGATGGGCGAGCTGAACACGGCGCTCCTGTCCAACTCGCTCGACGCGGCGATGGGCAACCCGGCCGAGATTCTCGGCCTCGTCGCTTCCGGCGACATGAAGGCGCTGGCCTATAGCGGCAAGAAGACGCCGGACAGTCTCAAGGGCGTTCCGACGCTGCAGGAGGCCGGCTACGACGTCGGCATCTCGATGCCGCGCGGCCTCATCCTGCCCCCCGACGCGCCGAAGGCAGCCCAGGAGTGGTGGATCGCCACCATGAAGAAGGTGGTCGCCACGCCGGAGTGGAAGGAATACATCACCAAGAACAATCTCACCGAGAACATCATCTACGGCGATGAGTTCAACGGCTTCCTCGATCGGACGTCGAACGGTTTCGCTACGGTCCTGCGGGCCAGCGGCGCAATCAAGTAAGGCCGTTTCCGCGCCGCCCTGCCGGCTCGACCGGCGGGGCGGCTGCGGAGTACCCGATGAGAATTGCCTTCTCGCTCGCCATCCTGTGCGTCGCGGCGTTCTACACGAGCGTCGCCTTCGGCGGCCTGCCCTTTCTGTCCTCTGCCGGGCGGCTCGGCCCGGGGTTCTTTCCGCGCATCATCGGCCTCAGCCTCGTAGCCTTCACGCTCTACAACCTCTATTTCGACCTGAAGCGCCGCAACCGGGAAGAGCCGCTCACGCCCTTCTGGAGCACCACGCTGGTTGTCGCCCTCTTGTCGGCGCTGTTCATCGTCGGCCTCGAGCTTCTTGGCGGGCTGCTGGCCATGATGGCGTTCATGCTGGTCTCGCTCTTCGTGCTCAACCGCCGCCAGCCGGTGGTCAACGCGCTGATCTCGATTTTCCTGCCGATCGGCATCTATGTGGTTTTCAGCGTGTGGCTACGGGCCGGGCTGCCGGAAGGCCTGCTGCCGCTGCCGATCTGAGTCGCCGCCCGCCATGGACATCTTCGATAACCTTCTCCTCGGCCTCGCTGTAGCCCTGCAGCCGATCAACATCGTCTATCTGCTGATCGGCACCATGGTCGGCATGTTCGTCGGCATCATTCCCGGTTTCGGCCCCTCGGCCGGCCTTGCCATCCTGCTGCCGGTGACCTTCGGCATGGAGCCGACCGGCGCCGTGATGATGCTGGCCGCGATCTACTACGGCTCGATGTATGGCGGCACGATCACCTCGATCCTGCTCAACACGCCGGGTGAATCGGCGACAGTCGCCAGCACCTTCGACGGCTACCCGCTGGCCCAGCAGGGCCGCGCCGGCCCGGCGCTCGTCATGCAGGCGGTGGCCTCGTTCATCGGCGGCACGATCGGGGTCATCCTCATCACGCTGCTGGCGCCGCTCTTCGCCCAGGTCGCCCGCAGCTTCGGGCCGCCGGAATTCTTCATGCTGATCATGATGGGCCTGCTGATGCTGGTCGTCATGATCGGCGAGAACTGGCGGCTCGGCGTCATCTCCACCCTGATCGGCTTCGCGCTTGGCACCGTCGGTGTCGACCTCGAAACCGGCTCGCAGCGCTTCACCTTCGGTTCGGCCGAGTTGATCGAAGGCATCGACTTCATCCCGATCGCCATCGGCCTCTTCGGCCTCGGCGAGCTCTACTATTCCTTTTACGAAGGCCTGCACGCCAAAGGCAGCGGCGGCATCATCCAGTACCAGAAGGAAAAGCGCTTCTGGCCGGACCTGCGCGACTGGATCGACACGCGCTTCGCCATGCTCCGCGGCTCGCTGCTCGGCTTCGTCATCGGCGTGCTGCCGGGAGCCGGCGCCACCATCGCCTCGCTGATGGCTTATTCGGTGGAGAAGGCCGCGTCCAAGACGCCCGAGCGCTTCGGCAAGGGCATGATGGCGGGCCTGGCGGGCCCCGAAGCCGCGAACAACGCCGCGTCCTCCGGCGCCATGGTGCCGCTGCTGACCCTCGGCATCCCCGGCTCGGGATCGACCGCGGTGCTGCTCGCCGCTTTCCTCCTGTGGGGCCTGCAGCCCGGGCCGTTGCTGATGGCGCAGAACCCGGAATTCGCCTGGGGCCTCATCGCCAGCATGTATCTCGGCAACGTCGCGCTGCTCGCCATCAACATCTTCGCGATTCCGCTTTTCGTGCTGATGATTCGCCTGCCCTACCGGATCCTGGCGCCGGGGGTGATCCTGATCTGCACTATCGGGACCTACGCCGTGCACGGCAGCATCATCGAGGTCTGGCTGATGTTCATCGCCGGTCTGGTCGGCTTCCTCATGAAGCTCTACGGCTTTTCGCCCGCCGCCACGGTGCTTGCCCTGGTGCTCGGGCCGATGGCGGAGGAAACCCTGCGCCAGACGCTCACCATTTCGCGCGGCTCGGCGATGATCTTCATTGAGCGCGGCGTGTCGCTGACCATCCTGCTGGTCATGGTCGCCATCGTTCTCGCTGCCGCCGCCCTGCGGCTGTCGAGGACCCGCGCTAGGGCCGCTGGCAGTGCCCCGGCCGTTGGCAGCTGAGCGGCGGAGAGCGACATGTGTCTCGACGGCTAAGTCTTTGAAATGGGGACGTCTGGGCACCCTGTTCGTGGTGCATTTTTGCAACAGCCCCGTGCCAATGTTCGTGGAGCTCGTGGTAGCGCTACAGGGGAAGTGTTAAAAAGCCTTTAGGACTCGCGCTGTTCGGTCTGTCTGCTCAAGGGATTTGCACGCATGAATATTCACGCTCGTCGCTTTGCCGGTGCCGCACTTCTGATTGGCGCCTCGCTCGTCGCACAGGACGGCGCCGCTCAACAAACCAACGGCTTCTACGTTGGCGGTGGCCTCGGGCTGAACTGGCTGCGTGACGCGGATGTCAGCGGCGGCGCCGTCAACAGCAAGGCGGAATTCAATACGGGTGGGGCTGGCATCCTGGCGCTCGGCTATGGCCTGGGCAACGGCATCCGCTTCGAGGGCGAGCTCGGCTACCGCCGCAACAGCATCGATAAGGTCGCCGGCGCCGACGGTGACGGTAATGTCAGCCAGTGGAGCCTGATGGCCAACGCCCTTTACGACTTCAACACCGGCACGGCTTTCACGCCGTATGTCGGCGCGGGCCTGGGCGGTGTGCGCGTCAACGTCAATGACGGCCGCACCTTCAATGGCGGCCGCACGATCGACGACAGCGACACGGTCTTCGCCTACCAGGGCATCGCCGGCATCGCCTATTCGGTTGCGCCGCAGTGGAAGATCGATCTCGGCTACCGCTACTTTGCCAGCGCCGACCCGTCGTTCAACACCAACGACAACATCAAGGTCGACGGCGAGAACCGCAACCACACCGTGCTGCTCTCGCTGCGCTACGAGTTCGGCGCGCCCGCACCGCGCCCGATGCCGGCCGCAGCGCCGGCGCCCGCCCC
>JALHMR010000072.1 GCA_022843945.1 Rhodospirillaceae bacterium
GCGATGGCGGCGGCGATCTGCCCGGCTTCGGGCCCGCTGCCGCCGCGCTGCTCGAGCGTCGCCAGGCGATCCTCGAGCGTGCTCAGCCGCGGGCTCAGCGACTCATCGAGCGCCGGCGGTGGTGCGGGCGGCGGTGATGCGGGCGCGGGCGGCGCCGGTTTTTGTTCGAGCGCTTCGAGACGCGCGAGGGTGTCGTCGATCCGCGGATCGGCACGCGACGCCTCCGGTTTGGGCAAGGCCGCGATCTGGCGCTCGAGAGCGCCCAGCCGGGTTTCGAGGCGCAAGGTCGCCGAGGGCGAGACGGTATCCGGCGGCCGTCCGGTGGGCATGGCGGTCAGGACATAGGCGGCCGAGGCCAGTGACAGGGCGACCGCCAGCCAGACTGCCAGTCTCGTCGGGTTTCTCGGCGGGGAAGGATTGGACGGGCTTGGCGGGTTTCGGGGCGGGGAATTCGGCGAAAAGTCGGCGGCTTTCTCGGCGGTCTTGTCGTCGGCTTTCTCGGCGGCATCCTCGAGGCGGCGCCCGAAGGACACTTCGGCCGTCTCCTCGGCGGCCGGGCTGCCCTCGAGCTGGGTGATGATCTTGTGCCGCGCGATGGCGCGGATCATGTCGACTTCCTGGGGCCGGCGGGCCGCTTCCATCATCGCCCAGGGCAGGCCGATCGCCGCCTCGAGCACGTTGGGGCTGAGGCCCAGCGCCACGCTGCGCTCGACGGCCGGCGTCAGTCCCGCCTGGCGCACGAGACGCACGAAGTTTTTCGCCGTGCGCGCCGAAAAGAAGACGACGAGATCGACGCTCCTGGCCTTGAGCGCCGCGGCGACCAGCGGCGACAAGGCACTCACCGCCTCGGCCGAGTAGAGCACGACGCGGCGCACGTCGAAGCCGTCCTTCTTGAGCGCGGCGGCGAGATCGCCGGCGACGTTGGCGCCGGCCCCGTGCAGCAGCGCGCCGTTCTCCGGCTTGAGGCGCGAGCGCACCAGCGCCGCGAGATCCTCGACATTGCCGGTGGCACTCTCGACATGGCTGAAGCCGGCGGCGCGCGCCGCCGCGGCCGAGGCATCGCCGACGCAGTAGGCCGGCCGGTCGCGCTTGTCCTCGAGCGCCGCGAAGGCGCGCACGCCATTGGCGCTGGTGAAGAGCACGGCCTGCACGCCGTCCATGGGCAGCGTGACACCGGTGAGGAAGCGGATGTCGAGCATCGGCTCGACCATCACCTCGTGCCCGCGGGCGATCAGCTTTTCGGCGAAGGCCGCCGCATCGTCGCGCGGCCGGGTGATCAGGATACGCATGTCAGGGAATCACGAAGTGACGCTGAAGAAATCCGGGCCGGAATCGCGGCGCAGCTCCTCGCCGGCATCCTGGCCCATGGCCCAGGCATCCGCCTCGGGCCCCTCGCGCGCCGTGCGCAGCACCGACGAGCCGTCGGTCTTGGCGATCAGCGCGTCGAGCCGCAGCCGGCCGAAGGTCCTGGTCACGGCGAGGGCGGCGATCGGCGTGCGGCACGAGCCATCGAGGGCGGCGAGCAGCCCACGCTCGGCCGTGACGCAGTGCCCGGTCGGCACATGATGCAAGGGTGCGAGAAGATCGCGAATGCGCGTATCGCCGATGCGGCTCTCGAGGCCAATCGCCCCTTGCGCCACGGCCGGCAGCATCTCGGCTGTCTCGAGGATGCTGCTCGCCTTGGCCTCGAGGCCCAGCCGCCGCAATCCGGCGAGCGCCAGCAGCGTGGCCTGGGCCACGCCGCTTTCGATCTTGCGCAGCCGCGTCTCGACGTTGCCGCGCAGATCGACGACCTTGAGATCGCGCCGGCGCGCCAGCAGCTGCGCCTTGCGGCGCAGCGACGAGGTGCCGACCACCGCCCCTTGCGGCAGGTCGGCGATACGCGTCACCGCGGCGATCAGCACGTCGCGCGGGTCCTCGCGCTGCAGCAGGCAGGCGACCTCCAGCCCGTCGGGAAACGCGGTCGGCATGTCCTTCATCGAATGGACGGCGAGGTCGATCGTGCCGGCGCTCAGCGCCTCCTCGATCTCCTTGGTGAACAGGCCCTTGCCGCCGGCCTCCGACAGGGGCCGGTCGACGATCCGGTCGCCCGAGGTGCGGATGACCTCGATGGCGATGGCCCCGGCCTCGGCGAGGTCGGGCCAGGCGGCGGCCAGGCGCGCGCGCACCTGCTCGGCCTGGGCAAGCGCCAGCGGCGAGCCGCGTGTACCGATCCGTAAGGCGGGAGCGCGAGCCATCCGTCGTGTTTAGCAGGTTTCCCGGGGCCGAAAAATGGCAGGATTCGCGAGGCCCCGGGCCCATCAACGGCCTATGCGTGCCGTGGGTGGACCGCTAGAGTACGAGGCCTATGGCGCGCGGCAAGATCAAATACTCAAAGCGCGAAGCCCTGCGCATGCTGGCGGCCCTCGAAGGCCAGATCCACGACCTTCGGGCGTTCGAGGCCGAGACCCAGTATTCCTTCGAGGCCCTGTCGACCGACCGCTATGCCGATTTCCGCGCCAAGGCGGGCGAGATCTACACCCTGTCGATCATCGTCAAGGCGCGGGTCGACAACATGGATGCCGGGCGCGATCCGGAGCTCGAGGCGCGCTTCGACAAGATAGTGGTCGACGGCCAGCGCATCATCATCGGCGCCAGCCTCAAATTCATGGAGGTGCTCAGCCGGCTCGACGCCCTGCCGCTGGGCGCGCGCGAGATCTTCACCACCGAGCTGCGCTCGCTCTACGACGCCCATCAGCGGCTCAAGGACCCGCGGCTCAAGGCCCATATCGACGACGAGTTCGAGAAGAAGCTGACCACCGCCGAGGCGGTGCTGCACACCATCATCGAGAAGGCGCCCACCCTTCTGAGCTTCGGGGTGTAGTGACCCGGGTCAAGAAAGTCCGTCACCCCCGCGAAAGCGGGGGTCCAGGGGCCCGGCAGCGCGACACTTGCCCTGGATGCCCGCTTCCGCGGGCATGACATTATTGGCATGGCAAGAACCGACATGCTGATCCTCGGCATCGAGACGAGCTGCGACGAGACAGCGGCGGCGGTGGTCGACGGCGAGCGCAACATCCGCGCCGACATCGTGCTGTCGCAGACCGAGCTGCACACGCCGCATGGCGGGATCGTGCCGGAGATCGCGGCGCGCGCCCATCTCGAGCATCTCGATCACCTGATCGGCCGGGCGCTGAAGGAGGCCGGCGTTTCGTTCGCGGACCTCTCCGCGGTGGCGGCCACCGGCGGCCCCGGCCTGATCGGCGGCGTGATCGTCGGGGTGATGACCGGCAAGGCGATCGCCTTTGCCCGCAACCTGCCGTTCCTGGCCATCAACCACCTCGAAGGCCATGCCCTGTCGGCCCGCCTGTCGCACGACGTCGAGTTTCCCTACCTGCTGCTGCTGGTCTCCGGCGGCCACTGCCAGCTGCTGATCGTCGAGGGTGTGGGCCGCTACATGCGCCTGGGCACGACCATCGACGATGCCGCCGGCGAGGCCTTCGACAAGACGGCCAAGCTGCTCGGCCTGGGCTATCCCGGCGGGCCGGCGATCGAGCGCGCGGCCAAGAGCGGCGACCCGGCGCGCTTCGCCTTCCCGCGCCCGCTCAAGGGGCGCCCGGGCTGTAACTTCTCCTTCGCCGGGCTGAAGACGGCGGTGCGCCAGCAGGTGGAGGCCACCCTGGAGGAAGAGGGCGCGCCGCTCTCGCCGCAGACCGTGTCCGACCTGGCCGCCTCGTTCCAGGAGGCGGTGGCGGACTCGCTGGTCGACCGCACGCGGCGGGCCATCGACATCTTCCGCGAGCGCTACCAGCTCGGCCGCGCCCTGGTGGTGGCCGGCGGTGTCGCCGCCAACACCCGGCTGCGCCAGCGCCTGAGCGACCTGGCGGACAGCGAGGGCATGAGGCTCGTCGCCCCGCCGCAGCGCCTGTGCACCGACAACGCGGCGATGATCGCCTGGGCCGGCATCGAGCGCCTGCGCCTCGGCCTCACCGACGGGCTGGATTTCAGCCCGCGCCCGCGCTGGCCGCTCGATCCCAACGCGCCGAAGGTCATTGGCGCCGGGGTGAAGGCGTAGATATTTGGACGAAAACTCCAGCCCACGAGATAGCTCAATGCCGTTCACAATGACGCCATTTGAAAAGAGCGTTGCCGATTTGGTTGTCCGGTGCGGAGACGCCACCGGGTGGGAGTACACAGCCTCGCTGGAAGGTCCCTCCGGGCCGTTACTAGAGATCACAACGATGAAAGATCCACATGGCGCTGATCCAGGACCACAGGTAATGCAAGCTGCGGCAAACGGAACCCCCATCGTAATTCACCACAATCATTTGACCGAGGAGTCGTTCAGCTGGGCTGACTGGTACGGTCTCTTTCATATGAAATTCGGGGAAACGCATGCGCACGTTTCAGACGGAACACATTATTGGGCCAGAGTGTTGAATTCCGCAGCGGTCCATTCCGTCCATGGCCTTGGCCAAGCACTGGAGATGGACGCGATGAATGCTTTCACCCAATCGGCAATAGTCGCGAACCGAGTGACCAATGACACTTCGGCGGACGGGCAGTTTTTTCGCAAACACATCATTGCCGCCGCCATGATGCGAAGACAGTACGTCGAGTATGACGTTGGCTGGGGCACCAAACTGTCGGGTAAATTTTTAGCGGTGCAAAATGACCTGGACAATGCGATTCAAATGATAACAGCTCGTATATAACCGCGCATTTCGTAGGATATAGCCGAGGCAAACGTAGACTATGGGTCAGCGTGTCGACGCTCGATCCTCTCCATTAGATCCCGAAATTCAGGCTCCTTCCCGAAAGATACCGCCACGCCAACACAAGCCCGAAAAGCTGTAATCATGTCTTGGCGGCTTAGGGCTGCGTCGGGAACGGTTTCCACCTCGTTGCGCGCAAATGAATAGAGCCTATTTATCAAGGCTTGGAGATACACAACATCGTATTGAGCCTGCACCACCTGAGTTGATCGATACCTATCCAAATCCCACAGCCTCGAGTTGTGTATTTGATAGTGAACAATTAACTCGAACAATTTCTTAGCAGACAATGGATCAACGTGTTCGACCGCTGCCTTGATAGCATCAATGGCCGATGTCGGTTGTGTAGGTAATTCCGCAGCAGCCTTCTCGCTCTGTAGACAACCCATACACTTGCTAGCAAACGCACTTAAGCCGCTTAGGGCATCCGGCATCGCTGCTCTGGCGGCCCATCCCTTGCTGCGTCGGGCATCAGCACGATTCTTCTCTTCATTTGCAATCTCAGTTTCATGAACTTCAATTTGCCGATTCATTTTTCTTACTGTGAGCCACGCTGCGGCCAGCGCGAGCAGACCCGTTAGAAGCGTCTGCCACTCGTAGAGGAGGCAGACCGCTATACCAAGCCAAGTTGTGCAATCCCTTTGCATTGGAATTCTTTACGCATAGACGCGACTCGGAGTGAAGACATAGTAGCCGGCTGGCCGAGCTTTTGGAGCGGGCCTCACATACCGCGGTAGCGCCGCGCTTTCGGGAAACACGCCGGAAAGCCGGAGCGTCGCGGCGCTTGCGCCGTCCCTCCTGTGCGCCATGGCTCGCTTCGCCGTTGCGGAGCGCCGAAAGCCATCGGGGCCGGGGCAAGGCCTGATGGGTATTGAGTGCCGTTCGCCAATCTCCTAGTATGACACTGTCATACTAGGAGTTGCCATGGCACGGACCAGCCGCCCAATGACCGTCACGCTTGGCGATCTGCAGGAGCGCGTCGATGCGCGGGTGAAATCCGGCACCTATGCTTCCGCAAGCGAGGTTCTCCGCGCCGCGGTGCGGGCGCTTGATCGCGAGGAGACGGCGCTCAATGACTGGCTGCGCCAGCGCGTCGATGAGTCCCTGGCCGATCCGCGGCCCAGCGCACCGGCGCGCGCCGTCTTCAAGCGCCTTCGGCAGCATCACGCCCGGCAGACAAAGGCCCGGCGGAAATGAACTTCAGGGTGCGCTTTCAGCCGCTGGCGGAAGCCGACCTGTTTGCCCTCTACGACTACATCGCCCACGATTCCGGCCCCGAGGCCGCAGAACGCTATATCGACCGCATCGAAGCGGCCTGTCTCGCGCTGGAGCGGTTCCCCAGGCGAGGCACCCAAAGGAATGATATCCGGCCCGGGCTTCGAACAATGGGATTTGAGCGAAGGGCCACCATTGTCTTTCAGATCCGGGCCCGGGATGTGCTCATCGTTCGAGTCCTTTACGGCGGCCGGGACATCGAGTCTGGTTGGGAGGCTTCGGAAGAATTGTGATGCCGGTAGACGCCTTCCGGTCCCCGCGGTAACGCCGCCCGCCGCACTTCCGGGAAAGACGCGGGAAAGCCGGAGCGTCGCGGCGCTTGCGCCGTTCCTCCTCTGCGCCATAGCTCGCTTCGCCGTTGCGGAGCGCTGTCCGCGCCAGGAGAGAACCGATGAAAATTCTGATAATCCTTGCCGCCACGCTGGTGCTTGCCGCGTGCGCGGATACCCGCGCCTCGAACACCGCCCGGCCGGCGGTCGTCCAGGCCGAACCCTCCGCCGAGGTGCGCGACGCCCAGCAGCGGCTGCAGGCCCAGGGGCTTTACGGCGGCCCGGTCGACGGGCTGTGGGGGCCCGAGACAAAGCTCGCCGTCGAGCGCTACCAGACCAATCGCGGCCTGGCGGTCAGCGGCCAGCTCGACGACATGACGCGCACGAGCTTGCGCACGCCGCCGGCGACACCGGTCGTGCTCAGCGATGCCACCGACGTGCGCGCCATCCAGAACCGGCTGCGCCAGCTCAACGTCTACACCGGCCCGGCCGACGGCGTCTGGGGGCCGAGCACCCAGCTGGCGATGGAGAACTTCCAGCGCTCGCGTGGGCTGCCGGTCGGCGAGGTCAACCGCCCGACGCTGACGGCGATGGGCATGGACCCGGCGGCCTTCCCGGCCCGGCACTCCGCTTCCACCACCATCCGCGAGCCGCTGCAGCCCAACGTGGTGCGCGGCGTGCAGCAGCGGCTGCGCGCCCAGGGCTTCTACAACGCCAAGATCGACGGCGTCTGGGGCCGGAATACGGAGCGCGGCCTGGCCAGCTTCCAGCGCAGCCGCGGCCTGGAGCAGACCGGTCACCTCAACCCGACGACGGCGCAGGCGCTGGGCCTCGACCCCAACAACCTGTCGCTGAGCGCCGTTCCGCGCTGAGTTAGAGAGTCTGATCGAGGAAGATCGAAGCACAAGGCACAAGTTACCCTCTCCGCCCGCTTGCGGGGGGAGAGGGTGCGAGCGAAGCGAGCGGGTGAGGTGGGCCTTGTAGCAAACACCACCTCACCCTCCCCGTCGCTACGCGACGGGTCCCCTCCCTCTCCCCCGCTTCGCGGCGGAGAGGGCTTCTCGCCTCGTGATCGACTTACCGGGGGGATACCGGCGACAAAGCTTCACCCGACGCTTTGGCTTCGGCTATGGTCGCGCGGCCATGGCGCCCATCATCGCGATCTCCGGCCTCTCCAAGACCTATGCCTCCGGCTTCCAGGCGCTGAAGAACATCGACCTGGAGATCCGCCGCGGCGAGATCTTCGCCCTGCTCGGCCCCAACGGCGCCGGCAAGACGACGCTGATCAGCGTCATCTGCGGCATCGTCAATGCCAGCGCCGGCACGGTCACCGCCGACGGCCATGACATCGTCAGGGATTATCGCGCGGCGCGCTCGAAGATCGGCCTGGTGCCGCAGGAGCTGACCACCGACGCCTTCGAGACCGTGTGGGCGACGGTGAGCTTCAGCCGCGGCCTGTTCGGCAAGCGGCCGGATCCCGGCCACATCGAAACGGTGCTCAAGAGCCTGTCCCTGTGGGACAAGAAGGACAGCAAGCTGAGGACGCTGTCCGGCGGCATGAAGCGCCGGGTGCTGATCGCCAAGGCGCTGTCGCACGAGCCGCAGATCCTGTTCCTCGACGAGCCGACGGCCGGTGTCGATGTCGAGCTGCGCCGCGACATGTGGCAGATCGTCCGTCGCTTGCGCGACTCCGGCGTGACCATCATCCTGACCACGCATTACATCGCCGAGGCCGAGGAGATGGCCGACCGTATCGGCGTGATCAACAAGGGCGAGATCGTCCTGGTCGAGGAGAAAGCCGTGCTGATGCGCAAGCTCGGCAAGAAGCAGCTGACCCTGCACCTGCCCAGGCCGCTGACCGCCATCCCCGCCGCGCTCGCCGCCTACCGGCTCGAGCTCTCCGCCGACGGCTGCAAGCTGACCTACAGCTACGATACCCAGGACGGGGAGACCGATATCGCCGCCCTGCTGCACGACCTGACCGCGTCGGGCATCCCGTTCAGGGACCTGCACACGGATGAGAGCTCGCTCGAAGACATCTTCGTCAGCCTGGTGAGGCGGCAATGAACCTGCAGGCCGTACGGGCGATCTACCGCTTCGAGATGGCGCGCACCGGGCGCACGCTGCTGCAGAGCATCGTCTCTCCCGTGCTCTCGACCTCGCTCTACTTCGTGGTCTTCGGCGCCGCCATCGGCTCGCGCATCGCCGAGGTCGACGGCATCAGCTACGGCGCCTTCATCGTGCCCGGCCTGATCATGCTGTCGCTGCTTACCCAGAGCATCTCCAACGCCGCGTTCGGCATCTACTTCCCGCGCTTCACCGGCACGATCTACGAGCTGCTCTCCGCGCCGGTCTCCTATATCGAGATCGTGCTGGCCTATGTCGGGGCGGCCGCCAGCAAGTCGATCATCCTCGGCCTGATCATCCTGGCCACGGCCTGGCTGTTCGTCCCCATGCGCATCGAGCATCCCGTGTGGATGCTGCTCTTCCTGGTGCTTACGGCGGTGACCTTCAGCCTCTTCGGCTTCATCATCGGCATCTGGGCGGAAGGCTTCGAGAAGCTGCAGCTCGTGCCCCTGCTGATCGTGACACCGCTGACCTTCCTCGGCGGCAGCTTCTACTCGATCGACATGCTGCCGCCCTTCTGGCAGACGGTCACCCTGTTCAACCCGGTGGTCTACCTGATCAGCGGCTTCCGCTGGAGCTTCTACGGCATCGCCGACGTGGGCGTGGGTGTCAGCCTCGCCATGACCCTGGTGTTCCTGGCGGCCTGTCTCGCCGTCGTCCATTGGATCTTCAGGACCGGCTACAAGCTCAAGGCCTGACGAAGGTTATCGGCGGGCGACGGAAGCCGTGATATAGAGCCGCGGCACATCCCCCGCGAGCGCGCATGGACCTCACCACCATCCTCGACCTGATCCGCGAGCACGGCCCGCTGGCCTACGGCTTCCTGTTCGCGCATTGCGGCGCCAACAGCCTGCTGGCCATGCTCTTCGCCGGCTATGCCGCGCATCTCCTGGCCTTCGATTTCCAGACGGTGGTGCTGGTCGGCTGGGCTGGCGGCTTCCTGGGCGACGCCGTGCGCTTCTGGATGGGGCGGCGCTGGGGGCATTCGCTGGTGCGCCAGTTCCCCAAGCTCGAGCGCGGGGTCACCGTCACCCTGCGCCTGATCCACAAGCATCACCTGTGGATGATCCTCATCCACCGCTATCCGCACGGCATCCGCGGCCTGGCCGGCTTCGCCTTCGGCATGTCGGAGCTGTCGTGGCCGCGCTTCCTCGCCATCAACTTCGTCTCGGCCGGCATCTGGGCCTTCGCCGTCGCCTCGCTCGGCTACGGCTTCGGCCATCTCTCGGAGAAGGTGCTGGGCGAGGCCGCCTCGGGCGTGGGCTTCGTGCTGCTCGTCGTCTTCCTCGGCCTGGCCTGGCTCCTGTCGAAGCGGCTCGAGCGCGCCATAGAGCGCGGCTAGATGCCGCTGGTGCCGATGGACAGCGTGGCGGCGCTGCTGCGCGAGGTCAGCGCCGCCGCCATCATGCCGCGCTACCGCCTGCTGACGAGCGGCGACATCGAGGAGAAATCGCCCGACGACTTCGTCACCGTCGCCGACCGCGAGGCGGAAGCGGCCCTGACGTCCGGCCTGACGAGCCTGCTGCCGGGTTCGCGGGTGATCGGCGAGGAGATGTGCCACGGCCGGCCGGAGCTGCTCGACGGCATCGCCACCGCCGAGGAGCCGCTATGGATCGTCGACCCGCTCGACGGTACCGGCAACTTCATGAAAGGCGACCCGCGCTTCGCCGTCATGGCCGCCCTGGTGATCCGTAACGAGACCGTGGCGGGCTGGATGCTGCGCCCGGCGGGCGGCACGCTGGCCTGGGCGGAACGCGGCAGCGGCGCCTTCCTCGACCAGGCGCGGGTGCGGGCGCCGGCGGCCGTGCCGGAGACCAAGGCCCTGCGCGGCGCGGTGCTCACCCGCTTCCTGAGCGACGAGATGAAGCAGCGTATCGAGCGCAACAGCGCCCGGCTCGGCGCGGTCTTTCCCGGATCGCTGTGCGCCGGCTTCGACTACCCGGCCCTCGCCGCCGGCGAGATGGACTTCGTGCAGTACTGGCGCGGCCTGCCCTGGGACCACGCGCCGGGTGCGCTCTACCTGCAGGAAGCCGGCGGCTCGCACACCCGTTTCGACGGCAGCCCCTGGCGGCCGGGCGAGCGCCGCACCGGCCTGCTGGCGGCCGGCAATGCAGGGATCGCCCTGGCCGTCCGCCAGGCGCTGGAGCTGGGCTGAAACCCTAACTCTGATCCAAGTAGATCGAAGCGCAAGGCACAAGTTACCCTCTCCGCCCGCCTGCGGGGGGAGAGGGTGCGAGCGAAGCGAGCGGGTGAGGTGGGCGAGTGCGGCGAACACCACCTCACCCTTCCCGTCACTACGTGACGGGCCCCTTCCCTCTCCCCCACTTCGTGGCGGAGAGGGACATCAATCCGATCGGTTCCACGCTAAGGCGCCGGATCGCCCCAGCTGGCGTGCAGCTCAGCGACGAATTTCGGCTCGAGCCGGAGCGCCGCCGCGAGCCGCCGCAGGAAGTCACGCGAGCCAGCGGTAGCCGCCTCGGTCACCAGCAGGGAAGCGGCATAGATCTCGACCGCCGTCTCATGCCCGCTCACACCCCGGGCGATGGTCTCGACATCGGCCGCATGCGCCATCTGCTGGCGCACGAAAGTGAAATCCGCCGGGGTGCCGCCGGCATCGCGCAGCCAGCCGAGGATGCGGCGGTTCTCGCCGGCATCGATTTCGCCATCGGCCGCGGCGGCGCCGATCATGGCGCGCACGATGGTCGTGGCATCGGCCGCGTGAAAGTTGAAAACGAAGGCCGGGCTTTCGTCGACGGTCGGCGCCGTCGTGGCGGGCGGCCTGTCCGGGCGTTCCGTCCGCGCCGCGGCGGCGGCAA
>JALHMR010000073.1 GCA_022843945.1 Rhodospirillaceae bacterium
GGCAGGACGCAGCCCTGCCCGCCTTCTTCTATATCGGCGACGCCGCGCATCTCGAACGCCTGGCCCGGCAGCTTCACTGGCCGGTGCCGATCGTCACCATCGCCGCGCCGGACGAGGCTGCCGCGGCCTTCGCGCACGGCCTGCCCGTGCTGCGCGAGCGCCTGGCGGCGGCCCCGGTGCCGGGCTCGCTCGATCCGCGCAATGCCGGCGCGGTGCTCGCCGCCATCGAGCGCGCGGTGACCCTGGTCAAGGACGGCCAGGCGGCGGCGGTGGTCACCAACCCGATCAACAAGGCCGCGCTCTACGCCGCCGGCTTCCAGCACCCCGGCCATACCGAATACCTGGCCGAGCTCGCCGGCGGGGCCCCGACGCCAGTGATGATGCTGGTCGGCGGCGGCCTGCGGGTCGTACCGATCACCATCCACATGGCGTTGCGCGAAGCGCTCGCCGCGCTTGATACCCGGCTCATCGTCGAACATGGCCGCATCGTCGCCCGGGCCCTGCAGCGCGATTTCGGGCTGAAGCTCCCGCGTCTCGCCGTCGCCGGCCTCAACCCGCATGCCGGCGAAGCGGGCGCGATGGGCCGCGAGGAAATCGAGATGATCGAGCCGGCGATCCGTGCCTTGCGGGCGGAGGGGATCGACGCCGAGGGGCCCTTGCCGCCCGACACCATGTTCCACGAGGGAGCCCGCCGGCGTTACGACGCCCAGCTCTGCATGTATCACGACCAGGCCCTGATCCCGATCAAGACCCTGGCCTTCGATAGCGGGGTCAACGTGACGCTGGGACTGCCGTTCATCCGCACCTCGCCCGACCATGGCACGGCCCTGGACATCGCCGGCACCGGCAGCGCCAGCGAGACGAGCCTGGTGGCCGCCCTGCGCCTGGCCGCCGAACTGGCCGGGCAGCGGGCGGCTGCCCCGGCACTCGCTGCCGTCTAGTGTCCGAGACGGGGGCTCTGCCGCCACTGCGCGACGTCATCGCGCGGCTTGGCCTGTCGGCCCGCAAGGGCCTCGGCCAGCATTTCCTGCTCGACCTCAACCTCACCGGCCGCATCGCGCGCGCCGCCGGCGACCTGTCGGCCGGCACGATCATCGAGATCGGCCCCGGTCCCGGCGGGCTGACCCGCGCCCTGCTGGCGCAAGGCGCGCGGCACGTTCTGGTCATTGAGCGCGACGAGCGCTGCCTGCCGGCTCTCGCCGAAATCGCCAATGCCTATCCCGGCCGGCTGGAGGTCATGGTCACCGACGCGCTGGCGGTTGCCGCGCATGAGCTGGGGCAGGAGCCGCGGCGGATCTGCGCCAACCTGCCCTACAACGTGGCGACGCCGCTGCTGCTCGGCTGGCTGCAGCATCCCAAGGCGTTCACCTCGCTGATCCTGATGTTCCAGAAAGAGGTCGCCGAGCGCATCGTGGCCAAGCCGGGCAGCAACGGCTACGGCCGCCTGGCGGTGGCGGCGCAGTGGCGCTGGCAGGCGCGCAAGCTCTTCGACATCGACCGGCGCGCCTTCACCCCGCCACCGAAGGTCGTCTCGTCAGTCGTCGAGTTCGTGCCGCGCGATGCCCCGCTCGCTCCCGCCGATCCCAAGCTCCTCGAGCAGGTGACTGCCGCGGCCTTCGGCCAGCGGCGCAAGATGCTGCGCCAGAGCCTGCGCCGCCTCGGCGTCGATGCTGCGGCGCTGCTCGAAGCGGCGGGGATCACGGCGACACGACGCGCCGAGGAGCTGACGATCGAGGAGTTCTGCGGGCTCGCCCGCGCGCTCAGCGACCTTCGCGCAGGCGGTTCACGAACTCAGCAAGACCGATAAGCCGGCTGGGGTTGACGCGCTCGGCGTTAAGCACCGCGTGGACTTGGGCGACGCTGCGCTCGAGATCTGCGTTGACGACTATGTAGTCGTACGCATCCCAGTGGCTCATCTCATCTGCCGCCTTGGCCATGCGCTGGGCGACGACATTCGGTGGGTCCTGGGCACGCGTCGTCAGCCGTTCCTCCAGTACCTTTGTCGAGGGCGGCAGGATAAAGACGGTGACGAGATCGTCCGGCAGCTTGCTCTGAATCTGCTGCGTGCCCTGCCAGTCGATGTCGAACAGCACGTCGCGGCCCTCGGCCAGCGCCTTCTCGACGGGCGCCAGCGGCGTGCCATAGCGGTTGCCGAACACGGTGGCATGCTCGAGGAATTCGCCGCGTCCGACCATGCCCTCAAAGGTTTCGGGCGTGACAAAGTAATAGTCCTTGCCCTCGACCTCGCCCGGCCGCTTGGAGCGCGTCGTCGCCGACACCGACATGAACAGGTTCTTGTCGCGGCTCAGCAATTCCCGGGAGATCGAGGTCTTGCCGGCGCCCGATGGCGACGACAGGACGAGCATCAGGCCGCGTCGCGATATCTGGGTATTCACCACCACTACTCGATATTCGCGGCCTGCTCACGCAGGCGGTCGATCGCCGCCTTGAGCGCCAGGCCGATATTGGTGAGCGCGATGTCGTTCGACTTCGAGCACAGCGTATTGGCCTCGCGGTTGAACTCCTGCGACAGGAAGTCGAGCTTGCGGCCGATGGCGCCGCCCTCGCGCAGCAGGGCCCGCGCCGCCGCGACATGCGCCTTCAGCCGGTCCATTTCCTCGCGGATATCGGCGCGGGCCGCCAGCATGGCCGCCTCCTGCGCCAGGCGATCGGCGGGCATGGCGGGCGAGGCGCCGAGCAGTTCCGCGATCTGCGCCTCCAGGCGCGCCTTGATCGCCGCCGGCTGCGCGCCGGCGCAGGTACCCGCCCGGCCGTTCAGGCTCTCGATCTCGTCGAGATGGGCCACGACCACGGTCTCGAGCTGCCGGCCCTCCTCGGTACGCACGCGAGCCAGCGAGACCAGCGCCTGGTCGAGCGCCGCCAGCACCGCCTTGTCATCCGGCGGCGTGGCATCGTCACCGCTCTCCAAGACGCCGCGCAGGCCCAGCAGGCCGTCGATTCGCGGGGCCGCCGTGTCGAGCTTGCCTTCCAGCTCCTTGACGATGGCCATGACGTTGTCGAGGGCCTCGCGGTTGAGCCGCAACCGCGACGCGCCGTCGCGTTGCGGCAGGGTCAGCGTTGCGGAGACGTTGCCCCGCGTTACCCGCTTGGCGATGGCGGCGCGCACCGCGGGCTCCAGCCGTTCGATTCCCGCCGGCAACCGACAGCGCACGTCGAGGCCGCGTCCGTTGACGCTGCGAATCTCCCACTGCCAGCCAAGGCCGCTGTCGCCTTGCGACGCCACACCCGAACTGGCAAACCCCGTCATGCTGGCGATAGCCAAATTCCCACCCGCGCTCAAAATCTAGTGTCCGGCCGGCTGACTGGCTACCATAGGCGTTGCCGATAGTCCAAACAACGCCGCAGACCCAAGCCCATGCGCGATCCCCGCACCATCGTGATCACCGGCGCCTCGAGCGGCATCGGCGAAGCCCTGGCGATCGCCTATGCGGCGCCCGGGGTTTTCCTCGCCCTGCTGGGGCGCGACCGTGACCGGCTGACCCGCGTCGCCGAAACCTGCCGGCAGCGGGGAGCGGACGTCCTTGATGAAGGTCGCGACGTGATCGATGCCGGCGGCCTCGCCGGCTGGCTTCGCCAGGTCGACGCCGCGCACGCCCTCGACCTCGTCATCGCCAACGCCGGCGTCTCGGCCGGCACGGCGCGCGGCCTGGAAGACAGCGAACAGACGCGGCGCATCTTTGCCATCAACGTCGACGGGGTCTTCAACACCGTGCTGCCGCTGATCCCGGCCATGGTGGCGCGCCGCCGCGGCCAGATCGCCATCATGTCGTCCCTGGCCTCCTTCCGCGGCCTGCCGGGAGCGCCGGCCTATTGCGCCAGCAAAGCCGCTGTGCGGGTGTGGGGCGAGGCGCTGCGCACCGAGCTGGCCCCTTCGGGAGTGAGTGTGTCGGTCATCTGCCCCGGCTTCATCGAGAGCCGGATGACGGCCAGCAACGAGTTTCACATGCCGATGCTGATGCCGGCCGCACGCTCGGCGGAGATCATCATCCGTGGCCTGGCGCGCAATCGCGGTCGCATCGCCTTTCCCTGGCCGATGTATCTGGCGACCCGGCTGATGGCCGCCCTGCCGGATTTTCTGATCGATCCGCTCCTGAGGCGGGCGCCGCGCAAGATCTAAGTTCCGCTACCGGGCAGACGGAACGCGCGCGCGCTCGATCTCGCGCAGGCGGGCGACGTTGCGATTGTGCTCCGCCAGCGTGCGCGCGAAAACATGGCGGCCGGTGCCGTCGGCGACGAAATAGAGCTCGTCCGTTGCCGCCGGCCGCAACGTGGCTTCGAGCGAGGCGCGCCCGGGATTGGCGATCGGCGTGGGCGGCAATCCTTCGAAGACATAAGTGTTCCAGCGGTGCGGCGTTTCGAGATCGGCGCGGCTCAGCGGCCGATCCATCGGCCCCTTGCCGCTGGTGATGCCGTAGACCACGGTCGGATCGGCCTGCAGTCGCATGTTTCGCCGCAGGCGGTTGATGAACACGGCGGCGACGCGCGCCCGCTCCTCGGCAATCGACGTCTCCTTCTCGACGATCGAAGCCAGGACCACGGCCTCGGCGGGCGAGCGCAGCGGCAGATCCGGCGCCCGCCTGGCCCAGGCGTCCGCCAGCAGCTCAGCCATGGCGCGGCGTGAGCGAGTCACGATCTGGCGCCGGGCATCGCCCCACGAATAAAAGAAGGTCTCCGGCAGCATCTCCCCTTCCGCCGGCGCGTCGCCGAGATCGCCTTCCAGGCCGTCGGCTCCCGCCACGATGGCCAGCATCTGCGCGGTGGTCAGCCCCTCCGCCAGGGTCACGCGGCGGACCACTGTCCGGCCGACAGCGAGTGTCGCCGCCACCTCCTGCGGGCTGACCGCCGGGGCGAAGGCATACTCGCCGGGCCGCAGGCGGGCCGCCGTCTCGTCGACGCGCGTGCCGAACTGGAAGGAATAGGGCTCCGCCAGCACCCCCGCGCTCCAGAGCTGGCGGGCAATCTCCTTGACCCCCGAGCCGCGCGGGATGACCACCGTGCGCGGCTCGTTCAGCGGTCCGGGGAGCGTGTAGCGGGTCCAGCCAAGGATCGCCACCAGCGCGGCGACCAGGATGAGCCCGACGCCGAGAAGCAGGAAATTTCGGAGGCCGGCCGCCATGGCCGCCCGCCGTCAGTTCACGGCTGTGAGGACTAGGCTTGCGTTCGTGCCGCCGAAGCCGAACGAGTTCGACAGCACCCGCTTGATCGGCCGCTTCTTCGCCTGGTGAGGCACGAGATCGATATCGCAACCATCGGACGGATTGTCGAGGTTGAGCGTGGGAGGCGCCACCTGATCGCGGATGGCCAGGATGCAGAAGATGGCCTCGACGCTGCCGGCAGCGCCCAGCAGATGCCCGATCGACGACTTGGTCGACGACATCGACAGCTTGTAGGCATGGTCGCCGAACAGCCGCTTGACCGCGCCAAGCTCGATCTCGTCACCCAGGGGCGTCGAGGTGCCGTGCGCGTTCACGTAGTCGATATCCTCGACGTTGACCTTCGCGCTGCGCAGCGCCGCCTTCATCGAGCGGAAGCCGCCGCTGCCGTCTTCGGCCGGCGCGGTGATGTGATGGGCATCGCCCGACAGGCCGTAGCCGATGACCTCGGCATAGATCTTGGCGCCGCGCTTCTTGGCGTGCTCGTACTCCTCGAGCACGACGCAGCCGGACCCTTCGCCCATGACGAAGCCATCGCGCGCCTTGTCCCAGGGCCGCGAGGCCTTGGCGGGCGTGTCGTTGAAATTGGTCGACAGGGCACGCGAGGCGGCGAAGCCGGCCATGCCCAGGCGACAGATCGCGGCCTCGGCGCCGCCGGCCACCATGACGTCGGCATCGCCCAGCTGGATCAGCCGCGAGGCGTCGCCGATGGCGTGGGCGCCGGTCGAGCAGGCGGTCACGACCGAATGATTCGGCCCCTTGAAGCCGTACTTGATCGACACCTGGCCCGAGGCAAGGTTGATCAGGGCCGAGGGGATGAAGAACGGGCTGATACGGCGCGGCCCCTTCTCGAGCAGGGTCTGCGTCGCCTCGGCGATGGTCTGCAGGCCACCGATGCCGGAGCCGATCAGCACACCGGTGCGCTCGCGGTCCTCGTCGTTGGTCGGCTTCCACCCGGAGTCCTCGACGGCCTGCGACGCGGCCGCGACGCCGAAGATGATGAACTCGTCCATCTTCCGCTGATCTTTGGGCGCGACCCAGTCGTCGGCATTAAACAGGCCGGACGAGGTTTCGCCGCGTGGCACCTGTCCGCCGATCTTGGCCGGAAGGTCCGACACGTCAAAACTCTGAATGGCGCGCAGGCCAGATTCCCCGGCGACCAAGCGATCCCAAGTGGTTTTCACCCCGCAACCCAGCGGTGTGACCATCCCCAGACCCGTAACAACGACCCGTCGGCTCATAGCGTTATCCCGATCATCGAATCGACGTTCGGCGCGACCAACGGTCGCGCCGGCCGCGATACATTACTTGTTGCGTGATTCGATGAACGAAATGGCGTCCTTGACCGTGGTGATCTTTTCCGCCGCGTCATCCGGGATTTCGCAGCCGAACTCCTCCTCGAACGCCATCACCAGCTCGACGGTGTCCAGGCTGTCGGCCCCGAGATCGTCCACGAAGCTCGCGTTCTCCGTGACCTTGCCCTCGTCGACACCGAGGTGCTCGACAACGATCTTCTTCACGCGCTCTGACACGCTGCTCATCGGCAAAAACCTTTCCGCTGGATGACTGACAAACGTTGTTGATTCATGGGCTTCGGTCGCGTCCGCCGCCCGCTCTACCGGCGCCCGAAGACGCCGCTGGGGTAGCATAATTCGTGGTGCATGACTAGCAACCCGCCAGCCGCCCGGCAAGCCCCTAGCGAGACAATTCGCCGTTAGATCATCGCCATGCCGCCATTGACGTGCAGCGTCTGCCCCGTGACATAGGCCGCCTCCTCGCTCGCCAGGTAGACCACCGCCGCGGCAATATCCCCGATCGAGCCCAGCCGCCCGGTGGGAATGGCCGTCAGCAGGCGCGCCTTCTGCTCCTCGCTGAGGGCATCGGTCATCGGTGTCGCAATGAAGCCCGGGGCCACGCAGTTGACGGTGATACCGCGCGACGCGACCTCCGCCGCCAGGGCCTTCGACATGCCGATCATGCCGGCCTTGGCCGCGGCGTAGTTCGCCTGGCCGGGATTGCCGGTCACGCCGACGATCGAGGAAATGCCGATGATCCGGCCCCAGCGGCGCTTCATCATCCCGCGCATGACGGCGCGCGACAGGCGAAAACCGGCGGTGAGATTGACGTCGATGACCTTCTGCCAGTCCTCGTCCTTCATGCGCAGGGCGAGATTGTCGCGGGTCAGCCCGGCGTTGTTGACCAGGATGTCGATCTGGCCCAGCGCCGCCTCGGCATCCTTGAGCAGCTTGTCGGTCGCCTCGGCATTGCCGAGGTCGCCCGGCGTGACCACGGCCTTGTCGCCGATCTCCGCCTTGACCTTCTCCAGCGCCTCGACGCGCGTACCGGACAGCGCCACCCGCGCGCCCTGCTTTGCCAGCGCCTTGGCGATCTCGCTGCCGATACCGCCCGAGGCGCCGGTCACGAGCGCGCATTTCCCTTCAAGCCCGAACATGCCTGTCACTCTCCCGAAAAATCAGAAATAGGCGATGAGCCGGCCGCCGGCGAGCACGCCGAGCCACAGTGCCATAGAGGCCAGCGCCCCGGCGCGCGCCGCGCCCGGAACCACGCCGCTGGCCCACGAGGCGACGCGGCGCCAGGGGCCGAAGTGGAAGACGGCCACGTTGATGCCGGCCAGGACAAGCAACGTCATCTTGACCAGAAATGACGGGTTCTCGGCGATCGACGTCGCCTCGGTCGTGAACAGCAGCAGGCCCATTGGCACGGCGATGGCAAACCCGACCCAGGAGACCGGCAACAGGTGGCGCGCCGCCGCTTCGAGCGGAATCGCGCGGCCAAAGCCGAGCACGCGCAGATCGAAGGCGATGATCGAGCCGATCAGGATCGAAAAACCGACGATGTGCAGGGTCTCTACGGCGGGATAGAGGACCAGCGACTGACGCATGGCCTCGCCGACGGCGCTCATCTCGAGCGCGTGCAGAAATCCCCCGCCGCCCCCCCCGTGTTCCATGGGACTAGTACCCGCTTTCGCAAATACGAGAGTCACCCCCACCCCAACCCTCCCCCCTCAAGGGGGAGGGGGTAAGAGGTTGAGCGGCGACTCTTTTCCCTCCCCCCTTGCGGGGGAGGGTTAGGGTGGGGGGTGTGTCACGCATCTCTGATTCCCGGACCTAGCGGAGCTCGACCGTCTTGCCATTGAGGGTGATGCGCTCGGCGCGCATCTCCTTGGGATCAGTCTTGTTGGGATAGCCGACGACGGTGCAGGTATCGCCGACCTTGAAGGCCGCCTCGCCCAGGCCGCGATTGTCCATGCGGAACGGCGGCGCCAGCGTGCACAGCCACTCCTTGTCCGGCGTGGTCAGCACGAGCTCGCCATGCGGGTTGATGTACTTGTACGACTTGATGGTGCCGGTGAGGTTCAGGACCTTGGCGGAATCGTAGCTGCCCCAGCCGTGATGGGCGCGGGCGTCGCCGGCCCAGCCGACCGCGGCCAGCGTGGCAATTCCGGCGGTGACCTGACGGCGGGTCATCTGGGTCATGGGTCGCCTCCTTCGTTGGGCAGCCAGTCTACAGGGTTTTGGCGAAGGCTTCGATGTCGGCCGGTCCATTGACCGCGATGCCGCTCAGGTCGCCGTCGATGCGCTTGGCCAGGCCGGTCAGCACCTTGCCCGCGCCCAGCTCGACCAGGGTCGTGACGCCCTGCGCCTTCATGTAGAGGCAGCTCTCGCGCCAGCGCACCATGGCCGTCACCTGCTGCACGAGCAGGTCACGGATGGTCTGCGGGTCGCTGACCGCCGAGGCCGTCACGTTGGCCACCACGGGAATGACCGGCGGGGCCATCGTGGTCTGCCCCAGCGCTTCGGCCATCGCATCGGCCGCCGGCTTCATCAGGGCGCAATGGAAAGGCGCGCTCACCGGCAGCAGGATGGCGCGCTTGGCACCCTTGGTCTTGGCGATGGTCAGCGCCCGCTCCACGGCCGCCTTGGCGCCGCTGACGACCACCTGCCCCGGCGCGTTGTCGTTGGCCGCCTGGCAGACCTCGTCCTGGCCGGTCTCCGGATCCTTCGCCGCCTCGGCCGCCACGGCCTGGGCGGCTTCGAGATCGAGGCCGAGAAGAGCGGCCATGGCGCCGGTGCCAACCGGCACGGCCTTCTGCATCGCCTCGCCGCGCAGCCGCAAGAGCCGCGCCGTATCGGCCAGCCCGAAGGTTCGCGCCGCGGCCAGCGCCGAATACTCGCCCAGCGAATGGCCGGCGACGAACTTGCCGTGCTTGCCGAAATCGAGCTTCGCCCCGCTCTGCAGCACGCGAGCCACCGCCACGCTGACCGCCATCAGCGCCGGCTGGGCGTTGGCCGTCAGGGTGAGCTCGTTCTCCGGCCCCTCGAACATCAGCTTCGAGAGCTTCTGCTTGAGGGCCTCGTCGACTTCCTCGAAGACCTCGCGCGCCGCCGGGAAGGCTTCGGCCAGCTCCCGGCCCATGCCCACGGCCTGCGATCCCTGGCCCGGAAAAACGAACGCGCGCGTCATGCTGAAACTCCCCATAAGGCGGGCGTCGCTTAAGCGCCTGCGCGGGCGCTGTCAAGGCGAACCGGCCCCCGATCCGCTTCAACAAACACTTTAAGAGGTGTCTTTTTTTTAAATCTTATCAAGCGCCTAAACGGCGATATTTAGGGCGCTTTGGCGCCCCCAGAGACGGCTTGCACCCTCAAAACTTCAGTGTATAGTCCGCGCCCTCACAGTGACGGGGAGAAATCCCGTCGCTCTCCTTGCCGGCTTCCACCGTCCTTCGGGACACCGGGGCCGGCTTGGCCCGGCGGTCCAGTCCTCAATCCCGAGGGATGTCACCGCTCCGGGTATCAGCCATAGGGAGACCTCATGTCGTTCTACGAGAACGTCTTTATTGCGCGTCAGGATTTGTCCCCCACGCAGGTGGACGCCCTGGCCGACACCTTCACCGCCATTGTCACCGAAAAGGGCGGCGAAGTGAAAAAGCGCGAGTCCTGGGGACTGCGCAACCTGTCCTTCCGCATTCGCAAGAACCGCAAGGGCCACTACGTGCTGTTCAATCTCGACGCTCCGCCGGCCGCGGTGCACGAGATGGAGCGCAACATGCGCCTCAACGAGGACGTCATCCGTTTCCTCACCGTGAAGGTCGAGACGCTCGAGGAAGGCCCGTCGGCCGTCCTGCAGCGCCGCGACGACCGCGGCGAGCGCGGTGAGCGCGGCTTCGGCGACCGTGGCGATCGCGGCGGCTTCGGCGACCG
>JALHMR010000074.1 GCA_022843945.1 Rhodospirillaceae bacterium
ATCGGCGTGTCGTTGGACCGGGCCAGCGCCTCGAAGGCCGCGCGCTTGTCCTTGCGCGCCGCCGCGACGTCGGCCGCGGTCAGCGTGCGCCGGGCGAGGTCCGGCTTGCCGGCGATCACCGCGCGCCCCAATGCCGCGAGCACCAGGCGCGCGTCGCCGGTGATGCCGGCATCGGTCCTGTAGTTGGTGCCGATCACCGCCGGGTCGATATCGACATGCACGATCTTGGTCTTGCCGGGTGCGGGATGGCGCCAGCGTTCGGTGGTCACCGAGCCGGCGCGGCAGCCGATGAAGATCACCGTGTCGGCGCGCTCGACGATGGAGCGGGTGAACGGCGTGCCGCCGTTCGAGCCGACCACGCCGACGGAAAGCGGATGCATCTCGGAGATGCTGCCCTGGCCGCTGATCGTGGTGGCGACCGGCGCGCCCAGCGCCTCGGCCAATGCCCGCAACTCGCCCTCGGCGCCGGAGATCACCACGCCGCCGCCGCAGATGAAGACCGGCGCTTTCGCCGCCAGGATCAATTCCGCCGCCGCGACCACGGCATCGGGATCGGGACCGACGCGCCGCGCCGGGAAGCGGCCGAGCGCCTTGTCGGCCCAGACGTCGCTCTCGTCGACCGCATCCTTCTGCACGTCGAAGGGCAGGCCGAGATGCGCCGCGCCCGGCCGGCCGGTCGCCATGTTGGTGAAGGCCGCGCGCACCATCTTCGGCACGTCGGCGGCGCGATCGATGACCCGGTTCCACTTGGCCAGCGGCCGGAACAGCGCCTCCTGGTCGATCTCGGTCAGGGTGAACTTGCCGCGCGAGGACACCGACACATCGGTGGTGACGGCGAGGATCGGGATCGATGACTCATTGGCCTCGATCACGCCGGGAAGAATGTAGGTGGCGCCGCCGCCCGACGGGCCTTCGCAGATGCCGATCCGGCCCGAGACGCGGGCATAGGCATCGGCCATGTAGGCGGCCGAGCGCTCGTCGCGCGTCAGGATATGGGTCATGCCGTGATCGAGACGGTAGAGCGCGTCGTAGAGCGGCAGGCTGGTGTCGCCGCACAGGCCGAAAATGTGCTTCACCTCGTGAAGCTGCAGCATGCGCACGAAGGCTTCGGCACCGGTCAACTGGTTGGTGGCCATTCATTCCTCGCAAAGATGGGCGGAGGATACGAACGGCCCGCAAGGCTGTACACTGGTTTATGGGAGAACCATGCAGCTAAGCGACGACGACAAGGCGATGCTCGACGGAAGCCAGGGCGAGGCCAGGCGCCTGGCCATGGACGGGCTGGTGCAGCTCGGCCGTGCCTTCGGGGCCGAGGACATGGTCTCCATCGGCTACGCCCATATCCACGCCGGCATGGCGATGTACCTGCACGACGTCGAGCTGATGGAGGAACTGGCCGCCAGGGGCGCCACCATGGCGGTGCCGGCCTCGGTCAATATCGCCAACGCCGACACCGTCAACTGGCAGCAGACCGGCGCACCCGAGAAGCTCGCCCGGCTGCAGCAGCGCGCCGCCAGCGCGCAGAACAAGATGGGGGCCTCGTGCAGCTTCACCTGCACGCCCTACTGGGCCGGCCACTGGCCGACCTGGAACACGCACATGACCTCGATCGAATCCACGGTCACTGTGTTCTGCAACTCGGTGCTGGGTGCGAAGTCCAACCGTGACGGGTTCTTCGCGGTCTATGCCGGCATTACCGGCCGCTATCCCCGCTTCGGCTATCACCTCGACACCAACCGCGTCGGCACGCATCGGGTACGCGTCGAGACCACGCCGACGACGGTCAGCGATTTCTCCTGCCTCGGTTTCCATGTCGGCCGCCTGGTTGGTGAAGGCGTGCCGGTCTTCGAGGGCTTCACGCGCCGGCCAACGCTCGACGAACTCGACGCGCTGGGCGCGGCACTCGCCACCTCGGGCGGTGTTGCCCTGTTCATCGTGCCCGGCGTGACACCGCCCTATGCATCGGTCGAGCAGGCCTTTGCCGGCAAGATCCCGCGCGAGAGCATCACTGCGGCCCCACGCGATATCGCCACCGTGTACGACGAGTTCTGCTCGGCCAAGGACGGACATTTCGATCTCGTCCATCTCGGCTGCCCGCACGCCTCGCTCGAGGAGATGAAGAGCTACGCCGGCCTGCTGGCCGGAAAGCGCATCGCCGACGGCGTTGAGCTCTGGGTCACCACCAGCCGCGCCGTGCGCAACGAGGCGCTGGCCGCCGGCCTCGTCGCCACGCTCGAAGCGGCGGGCGCCAAGATCATCTCCGACACCTGCCCGATCTCCTGCCACTTCGCTCGATCGGCCTCGCCCGACCCCAAGCTCGGCGTGGTGCCGCCGCCCTTGCGTGCCATCGTCGTCGAATCCGCCAAGCAGGCGAAATACGTGCGCGACATGATCCGCTGCGACACGCTGCTCACCGGCACCGCCGAAGCGGTGGAGACGGCGCTCACCGGGCGTTTCGTCCCTCGACGGCCCGCATGACGCGCACGATTCAGGGGCGCGGCATCGTGCGCGGCACCGCAGCGGGGCCGGCGCTAGTCTGCCGCGAGCCGATTTCCTTCCTCGGCGATCTCGACATCACCACCGGCACCATCATCGGACGGCTGCCCAGCGCTGCCGGGCAAAGCGTCAAGGGCACGGTACTGATCTTCCCGCTGACCATGGGCTCGGCCGGGGCGTGGCGCTTCCTCTTCCAGCTCTACAAGCACGGCACGCATCCGGTCGCCCTGGTGACGCGCGAGCCGCCCGACCCGTCGGTGGTCCAGGGGGCCATCCTCGCCAACATTCCGATGGTCTGCGAGCCGCAGGAAGACGTGATCGCCACCATTGTCAATGGCACGCCGGTCGAGGTCGATGGCGGATCCGGCGTTATTCGCCTGGGAGCTTAGGGGCGAGCGACGCCAGCATCGCCGCGGTGACCGGCCGCAGGGGCACGCGCACCGTCGGCATCGGCAGCTCGGGCACCGCCACGCCGCTATGCCGGGCGATGCGTTCCTGCACCGCCGGGCCGCAGGTGCGGCCCTGGCAGAGCCCCATGCCGGCCCGCGTCCCCAGCTTGAGGCCGCGCGGCAGCGCCAGGCCGCGATCGAGAGCGGCATCGATGTCGCCTGCCGTCACGTCCTCGCAGCGGCAGACCATGGTGCGGCTGTCGGCGATGCTGAATATCCCCGGCCGCAGGCCCGACCAATCGTGCAAGGCCCGGCGGAAGAGCGTGAGCGAGGATATCTGGCGCTGCGCCTCCGTCGCTTCGGCATCGAGGATCGCCGCCGTCGCCCCGAGCCGCCGCGTGAGGCCGTGGCCGAGAATGGTGCCTTCGGCCAGCGCCGTGTCGACGCCACCGATCCCCGCGCCGTCGCCGATCGCGTAGACCTTGGCGACGCTGGTCGCGTAGTCCGCCTCACGCCGCACCCGCCAGCCGCCGCGCACCGGATCGTGGGCGTGATCGCAGCCGGCGAGCTGGGTCAGCTCGGTGTTGGCGCGCAGGCCGAAGCTCAGGCCGACGACCCCGGCCGCCAGCCTGGTCCGCGGTCCGGGCAGCGGCGCCCAATCGTCGCCGACCGGCGCCACCACGACTTCGCGCACCGCCCCGTCCCCGACGACCTCGACCACCGCAGAGCGGCGGTGGATCGCCACACCATGACGGCGCAGGGTCAGCTCGAAGCCGATACCGCGCAGCAGAAGAGCCGGAACGCGCGCCATGCCGGCGAGCTGGCCCGCCGTGGGAAAGCCGGCGGCATCGACGACGTCCGTCACCGCCACACCGGCCGAGACGAGCTGCGCCGCCACGAGGTAGAGGAGCGGCCCCGTGCCGGCGAGCACGACCTTGCCGGCCGGCACGATCGCCGATGACTTCGCCAGGATCTGCAGGCCGCCCAGCGTATAGACCCCCGGCAGCGTCCAGCCCGGCACTGGAACCGTCACTTCGACCGCACCCGTGGCCAGCACGAGATGTTCGGGCGTCAGCTCGTAGGCACCATCGGGCGCGGCGACCCACAGCCTGGGCCCGGGATAGACGGCGATCACCTCATGGCCGCTTCGGTGATCGATCAACGAGGCATGGTGACGCAGCCCCTGGCGCAGGGTCTCGCCGCGCGTATCGGCGCCGAGGAGCGGCAGCCGGCCGCCCTCGCGCGGCCGGAAGATCTGGCCGCCGGCATGCGGGTTGTCGTCGAGCAGCACGCTGGCGATCCCGGAACGGGCCAGCGCAAGGGCGGCATTCGCCCCGGCCGGCCCCGCCCCGACGATGACGACTTTGGCACTCATGCCGCATCCTCGGGCACCGGCGGCACGCACAACTCGATGGCCATGCCGGCGCGCACCGGCAGCCGGCAGGTGCGCTGGTTGGCCACGCCGTCGATCACCGCGACGCACTGGAAGCAGCTGCCCATCAGGCAGAGCGGGCCGCGCGGCTCCGCGGCTCGCACCGAGCGATGGAAAGTCGCGATGCCGGCATGGAGCAGCGCCGCGGCCAGCGGCATGCCGCCGGGCAACTGCAGCGCCTGGCCATCGACGGTGACTGTGACGAGAGGGCCTGCGCCGTCGAGGCGCTTGAACAAAGGATCGCTCACCGCCGACCGATAGCGTGTTGCCGATAGCCGAGGCAAGCGCCTACTCTCGGCGCATGACAGTCCTCGAAGCCGATCTGGCGATCGTCGGCGGCGGCATCATTGGCGCGTCCTGCGCCTACCAGGCGGCCAAGCGCGGCCTGAAGGTGCTGATCGTCGATCAGGCCGTGCCGGCCGCCGGAACCTCCGGGGCCTGCGACGGCTATGTCGCGGTGTCGTCCAAGAAGCCCGGGCTGATGATGGAGCTGGCCGTGGCCAGCAAGCAGATCTACCCGGAGATCGTGCGCGAGCTGGCGCTCGATCCCGAATACATGGCCGTCGGCGGCCTGCTGGTGGTCGAGGACCCAGCCGATCTCGAGGCGCTGGACAAGCACGTGGCAGCCCTGCGCTCGGTCGGCGTGCCGATGGAGTTCCTCGACCGGCCGCGCATGCTTGACCTCGAGCCGCATCTGAGCCCGACCCTGCACGGCGCCTGGCGCTGCCCGGTCGAGGCGATCGTCAACCCCTACCGCATGACGCAGGCCCTGGTCGCCAGCGCTGTCGCGCGCGGCGCCCGGACGCTCTGGCAGACCCGGCCGACCGGCTTCGAGACGGCCGGCGGGCGCATCACGGCCATGGAGACGTCGGGCGGCCGCGTCGTTGCCGAGCAATACGCCTTCTGCGCCGGCGTCTGGAGCCAGGACCTGGGACGCATGGTCGGCATCGACCTTCCGGTCATCCCGCGGCGCGGCGAGCTGGTGGTAAGCGAGCGCGGGGCGACCTACGCCCGCCACTACCTGATGTCGGCCAAGTATCTCGTGGCCAAGGCCGACCCCGAAGCGGCGCTGCGCTCCGCCGATCCGCGGGCCCGCATCGGCCACGGTTTCTGCCTGGAGGTCAATGCCCAGGGGCAGGCCATCATCGGCAGCACCCGCGCCTTCGTCGGCCACGACCGCAGCGTCACCGCCGAGGGCGTGGCGATCATCCTGGCGGAGGCGATCAAGCGGGTGCCGGCGCTGGCCAGGGCGAAGATCCTGCGCGTCTTTGCCGGCCTGCGGCCGTATGTCGACGACAAGAAGCCGATCATCGGGCGCAGTAGTCAGGTAGCTAATCTGCTGGTGGCCGCCGGCCATGAGGGCGATGGCATTTGCCTGTCCCAGATCACCGGAGCCATCATTGCCGACCTGGCGACGGGACGCGCCCCGACCCTCGATATCGGCCCCTTGTCGCCGGATCGGTTCACCTTACCGCGAGCCGCCTAGGGCTCCCAAAATGCTGTAGAAGTCGGCCCGCGAGGCGACTATCGTAGCGCGCAAATTCCCTGGGGGGCGCGTGAACCGGCTCAAAATTAATCAAGACCTCGTGGCGGGACTGATGTTCATCGCCTTCGGGGTCCTTGGCCTTCTCCTCGGCAAGGCCTACCCGATGGGCACGTCGCTGCGCATGGGTCCCGGCTACCTGCCGACGGTGCTGTGCTGGATCCTGATCGTGCTGGGCGCCATCGTCGGCGGCAAGGGTTCCATCGTTGGCGGTTTGCCACTGGAGCGTTGGTATTTCCGTCCCCTGATCATGGTCTGCCTCGGCCTCATGACCTTCGCCCTTCTCATCGAGGGCGTGGGGCTCCCAGCCGCGGTCATGGCGACCGTGGTCGTCGGGGCGATGGGCGGCCAGGAGTTCCGCCTTGTCGAGGTCCTGATCTTGGCCGTCGTCCTCGCTGCCGTTGCCGTCGCCATCTTCATCTACGGTCTCGGCCTGCCGATGCCGATTTTGCCGCGCTGAGGGCTGAGCCATGGATCTTGTCGCCAATCTCGCGCTGGGCTTCAGCGTCGCCTTCGATCCTTACAACCTGATGTTCTGTTTCTTCGGCGTGCTGCTCGGCACGCTGATCGGCGTACTGCCCGGCATCGGCCCGGTGCCGACGCTCGCGATGCTGCTACCGATCACCTTCTACCTGCCGCCGATCCCGGCGCTGATCATGCTGTCGGGCATCTACTACGGCGCGCAGTATGGTGGCTCGACCTCGGCGATCCTGATCAACCTGCCAGGTGAATCGGCCGCCGTCGTGACCTGCCTCGACGGGCACCAAATGGCGCGCAAGGGACGCGCCGGCGCGGCGCTTGCGGTCGCCGCGTGTGGCTCGTTCTTTGCCGGGACGATCGCCACCATCGTCATCGCCATCGCCAGCCCGCCGCTGTCGATGGTGGCGCTGCAGTTCGGCGCCGCCGAATATTTCTCGCTGATGGTGCTCGGCCTGATCGGCGCCGTGGTGCTGGCACAGGGATCGCTGGTCAAGGCCGTGGCCATGATCATCCTCGGCCTGTTCTTCGGCCTGGTTGGCACCGATCTCAATTCCGGCCAGCAGCGCTTCACCTTCGGCCTGCCCGAGCTTTCCGACGGCATCGGCTTCGTCACCCTGGCCATGGGCCTGTTCGGCGTCGCGGAGATCGTGACCAATCTCGAGAAGCGCGAGGGACGCACGATCGGCGCCATCATCGGCAGCCTGATGCCCAACCGCGACGAGATCAAGCGCTCGATCCCCGCCGTCCTGCGCGGCACCGCGCTCGGGACGATCCTCGGCGTGCTGCCCGGCGGCGGCGCGCTGCTCGCCTCCTTCGCCGCCTACACGTTTGAGAAGAAGGTGTCGAAGACGCCCGAGCGTTTCGGCAAGGGGGCAGTCGAAGGCGTGGCGGCGCCCGAAGCCGCCAACAATGCCGGGGCGCAGACGTCGTTCATTCCCATGCTCACCCTGGGTATCCCGTCCAACCCCGTGATGGCGCTGATGATCGGCGCCATGACCATCCAGGGCATCGCGCCGGGACCGCGCGTCATGACGCAGCAACCCGACCTGTTCTGGGGCATCATCGCCAGCATGTGGATCGGCAACGCGATGCTGGTGATCATCAACCTGCCGCTGATCGGCATCTGGGTCCGCCTGCTCAAAGTGCCCTACCGTCTGCTCTTCCCGATGATCCTCGTGCTTTGCGGCATCGGCGTGTACAGCCTCAACAGCTCGGCCTTCGAAGTCGGCCTCACCGTGATGTTCGGGCTCCTGGGATACCTGTTCATCAAGCTCGGTTGCGAGCCGGCCCCGATGCTGCTCGGCTTCATCCTCGGGCCGCTGATGGAGGAGAATCTGCGCCGTGCCCTGGTGCTGTCGCGCGGCGATCCGCTGGTCTTCTTCCAGCGCCCGATCAGCGCGACGCTGCTTGCCGTTTCCCTGCTCCTGCTGCTCATCGTCGTGCTACCGACCTTCCGCAAGACGCGCCAAGAGGCCTTCAAGGAAGTCTGACGGCGTGACAGCGAACCCGGTCACGCTCGTCACCGGGGCGGCGACCGGGATCGGCGCCGCCATCGTCCGGGCGCTTGCCGCCCCCGGGGCGATGCTTGCCATCCACACCGGCTCGAACCGCGCTGGCGCCGAGCGCGTCGCCCGGGAAGCCGAGGCCAAGGGTGCGAAGACCCTCGTCCTGCTTGGTGATCTTGGCGACGCCGAAGTGCCCGCGCGGATCGTCGGCGAGACCCTGAAGCAGTTCGGCGCCCTCGACCACCTGGTCAGCAACGCCGGCTACGCCCTCAAGCGCCGCTACGGCGAGTTGACGGATACCGAGCTCACCCGGTCCTTCGCCGCGATTCCGCTGGCCTTCGCGCGCCTGACCACCGCCGCGCTGCCGGCCCTCGAAGGCTCGAAACAGGGCCGCGTGATCGCCACCAGCACCTTCATCGCCCACGTCTTCCGCCTAGGCGGCGATGTCTTTCCGGCGAGTGCGGGCGCCAAAGCCGGATTGGAAGGCCTGGCCAAGTCATTGGCCATCCAGCTGGCGCCCAACGGCATCACGGTCAACACCGTGGTCCCGGGCTATATCGAGAAGGACAAGGGCACCTCATCGTCGCTGACGCCCGAGGGCTGGCAGCGGGCCCTTGACCGCATCCCCCTGGGCCGCTGGGGAAAACCCGACGACGTCGCCGCCGTGGTCAGGTTCCTGCTGTCGCCGGCCGCCGGCTACATCACCGGCCAGGTGATCCATGTCGATGGCGGGCTCACCCTCTAGATGACCGCCGAGAAAACCGAAGAGCTGGCCGGCTGGCTCAGCCGTATTCGCGTGCAGGACATCCCCGAAGCGGTCCGCGCCGAAACCCTCCACGTGGTCACCGACGGCACGGCCGCCCTCCTCGCCGCCGCCAATCCCGACTACTCCACCGGCCAGCGCATCACCGCCTTCGTCCGCGACCAGGGCGGCACGCCCGAGGCCAGCGTCGTCGGCGGCGGCTTCAAGACCAGCATCACCAACGCCGCCCTGGCCAACGGCACGATGGGCTATGCCTGCGACGTCGAGCCGCACCACCCCGAGGCCATCCTCCATCCCATCGCCATCATGACGCCGACCGCGCTGGCGGTCGCCGAGCGCACGAATGCCAGCGGCGCGGACTTCCTCGCGGCGATCGCCGTCGGCTGCGAAGTGGAATATCGCGTGTCGATGGCCCTCCAGCCCGTCGAGCTCTACAACCTCGGCTTTCACCCCTCGGCCGTGGCCGGCTGCTTCGGCGCCACAGCCTGCGCCGCCTTCCTGCTGAGGCTGACCCGCGAGCAGACCGTGCGGGCGCTCGGTCTCGCCGGCTGCCAGGCCTCCGGCATGATGGCCTGGGAGAGCGACCCGACCGAGAATTCGCGGCCCTTCCAGATGGGCATGGCGGCGCGCAACGGCGTCACCGCTGCCTTGCTCGCGCAAGGCGAGTTCGGCGGCCCGACCGGCATCTTCGATCACGGCCACACCGTGTTCCGCGCCTTCAGCCGCAACCCCAAGCCCGAGCTGCTGACCCAGGGCCTGGGAAAGGAGTGGGCCGGCATCTCGGAACTCGCCATCAAGCCCTATTCGACCGTTTCGTTCCTGCATCCCGCCCTCGACGCGCTGTTCGAGATCCTGGCCGAGACGAAGCTCAAGGCCGCCGAGGTGAAGCGCGTAAGCTTGCGCTTCCCCCGCTCGGGCGTGCACTGCGTCGACGGCAATCCGCTGAAGAGCCACTGCGCCCAGTACGTGCTGGCGGTGGCCATCGCGCGGGGCGCGATCGACGTCGCCGACCTGTTCATCGACCGCCGCGAGACCGACAAGGCGGTCGCCGAGCTCGCCACGCGCGTCACCGTCATCCATGACGACGAGCTCGACAGGCTGTTCCCCGATTTCTACGCTTCGATCCTGGAGATCGAGACCGGCGATGGCCGCACCGCCACGCGGCGCAAGGACATCGCCCGCGGCTACCCGGAGGCGCCGATGAGCCAGGCCGAGCTCGATGCCAAGTTCGACCGCCTGGCCGGCAGCGTCGCCGCGCCGGCGCGGGTCAAGGCGCTGCGCCAGGCGCTGGCCGGACTGCCCACGGCCGGCAGCGTGTGCGCGCTCGCCGACCTGCTGCGC
>JALHMR010000075.1 GCA_022843945.1 Rhodospirillaceae bacterium
CGCGCGGCATCGTCACCGCCGAGGGCAAGCGCATGGCCCGGCTCGGCATCCATCCGCGCCTCGCCCATATGCTGTGGCGCGGCAAGGACCTCGGCCTGGGCGGGCTGGCCTGCGACCTTGCCGCCCTGCTTGGCGAGCGCGACGTGCTGCGCGGCGAGGGCCGCGACGCCGATCTGCGCCACCGTGTCGACCTGCTGCGCGGCGGCGGCCGGCAGAGCCAGACCGTCGCCCAGGTGGCCGCGCATTGGCGCCGGCAGCTCGGCCTCAAGCCCGACGCCGAGCGGGCGCCGAGCGAGCGCACCGGCACGCTGGTGGCGCTCGCCTATCCCGACCGCATCGCCCAGCGTCGGCCGGAGACGCGCGGCCAGTTCCGTCTGGCCAATGGCCGCGGCGCCACCCTGCCGGAAAGCGATCCGCTCGCCGGCCAGGACTTCCTCGCCGTGGCCGCCGTCGATGGCGCCGGGGCCAATGCCCGGGTCTTTCTGGCCGCGCCGCTAGCCGAGGCGGATCTGCGCCGCACCTTCGCCGACCAGATCCAGGCGGTCGAGTACGTCGCCTGGGATAGCCGCGCGCAACTCGTGGCGGCCCGCCGCCAGCGCCGGCTCGGCGACCTCGTGCTCGACGATGCCGCCTTCGACGCCGAGCCGCAGCAGACCATCGCCGCGATGCTCGACGGCGTGCGCGAGCTCGGCCTGGGGGCGCTGAACTGGACTCCCGAGGCGCGCAGCCTGCAGAGCCGCGTCGCCTTCCTGCGCCGCCTCGACGGCGAGGCCTGGCCCGACCTGTCGGATACGGCTCTGCTCGCCTCCCTGGAAGACTGGCTCGGCCCTTACCTGCCCCGGATCACGCGCCGGGCCCATCTCGAGCGCGTCGACGTGGCGGCCGCCTTGCGCACGCGCCTGTCCTGGGAACAGGCCAAGGCACTCGATGCCGCCGCCCCGACCCATGTCGCCGTCCCGACCGGCTCACGCATCGCCATCGACTACGGTCCGGACACGCCCGTCCTCGCCGTGCGCCTGCAGGAGATGTTCGGCCTCGCCCGCACCCCGGCTCTGGCCGGCGGTCGCGTGCCGCTCGTCCTCCATCTGCTGTCCCCGGCCCGACGGCCGGTCCAGGTGACGAGCGACCTCGCCGGCTTCTGGGCCGGGGCCTATCGCGAGGTGAAGCGGGATCTCAAGGGCAAGTATCCGCGCCATTACTGGCCGGACAATCCCCTGGAGGCGGAGCCCACACGCCGCGCCAAGCCGAAGGGAACATGAGCGCTAGGTACGCTGCGGCGTGGTGTTCAGCTCTTCAAGGAAACGGTCGCGCCAGGTGGTGATGGTGTTGGCGTGCAGCACGTCCATCATCGCGGCATGACGCGAGCGGCGCTCATCGAGCGGCATGCCCAGCGCCAGGTGCAAGGCGTCGGTCATGCCGTCGACATCGAACGGATTGACGATCAGCGCCGCCTTGAGCTCCTTCGCGGCCCCCGCGAAGCGCGACAGGATGAGCACGCCCGGATCGGCGGGGTCCTGCGCCGCGACGTACTCCTTGGCGACCAGGTTCATGCCGTCACGCAACGGCGTCACGAAGCCGACCCGCGAGGCGCGATAGAAACCGGCCAGCGTCGGACGCGCGAAGCTGCGGTTGAGATAGCGGACCGGCACCCAGTCGAACTCGGCAAACTTGCCGTTGAGCCGGCCGGCCCCTCCCTCGATCTGCCGCCGCAGCGCACGGTACTGCGCGACCTCGCCGCGCGACACCGGCGCGATCTGCATGAAGGTCACCTTGTTGCGGTGCTCCGGCCAGCGGCCAAGCAGCTCGCCGAAGGCCTCGACCTTGTTCGGCAGCCCCTTCGAATAGTCGAGACGGTCGACGCCGATGACCAGCTCGCGCCCGACCAGGCTCTCCTTGAGCCGGGTCGTCTCGGGCGAGACGGCGGCAAGCCGCGCAAGACCCGTGAAGGCGTCCGTGTCGATGCCGATGGGAAACGTGGCGGCCCGGCTGCGCTGGCCAAACGCCTCGAAGGTGCCGTCCGGATGAACCGTTCCGCCGATCTCCTGCTCGATGTAGCGGGTAAAGGCGCTGAGATCGGACTCGGTCTGGAAGCCGATCAGATCATAAGCACAGAGATCGCGCGCCAGCTCGCGATGGCTGGGCAGCGCGCTGAACAGCTCAGGCGGCGGAAACGGGATGTGGAGGAAGAACCCGACGCGGTTCTTGCGCCCGCCGCGGCGCAGTTCCGCCGCGAATGACAGAAAGTGGTAGTCGTGGACCCAGACGACGTCATCGGGACGCAGCATCGGCGCCAGCGACTGCGCGAAGCGGGCGTTGACCGACCGGTAGCCCTCGAAATGCTCGCGCCGGAAATCGATCAGGCCAAGCCGGTAGTGACACAGCGGCCACAGGGTGCTGTTGGCGTAGCTGTTGTAGTAGGCTTCGTGATCGACGGGCGAGAGATCGAGCGTTGCGTAGGTGATCTTGCCCGCATTCGTGATGCGCGGCGACGGATCGGGGCGATCGACCACCTCGCCGCTCCAACCAAACCACACGCCGCCCTGCTTTTGCAGGGCATCGCGGAGAGCGACGGCGAGGCCGCCGGCCCGTGACAGGCGCTCGCGCGGTGTCGAGACGCGATTCGAGACGATTACGAGCCGCGCCAAAACGCCTCCTCCCAGCTTTTGCTCAGGCGCATCGCCGAGACGATCAGGCCAACCATCGAGTAGGTCTGTGGAAAATTGCCCCATAGTTCACCGCTTGCTGGATCTACGTCTTCGGATAGGAGACCGAACGAATTGCGATAGCCAAGCAGGCGCTCGAAGATTTCCCGGGCCTTGTCCTTGCGTCCCAGGGCCACGAGCGCGTCGACATACCAGAACGTGCAGATTGTGAAGGCGTTCTTGGGCTTTCCGAAATCGTCCTCGCGCGCGTAGCGCCACAGGACCCCCCCGTGAATGAGCTCGCGCTCGACGGCATCGACGGTGCTGGCAAAGCGCGGGTCATCGGGGGTGAGGAAACCGACCTCTTGAAGCAGCAGCAAGCTTGCGTCCAGATGCTCGCCGCCGAAACTCTCAACGAAGCTGTTGCGCTTGGCGTTCCATGCGCCGTCAAGAATTGCCTTGCGCAGCCGCTGCGCTTCCTCGCGCCAGTAGGTCGCGCGGTCCTCCAGGCCCAGGGAGCGGGCGATCTTCGCCAGCCGGTCGCAGGCCGCCCAGCACATCACCGCCGAATGGGTATGGACCCGCTTGATGCCGCGGAACTCCCAGAGCCCGGCATCGGGCTCGAGGGCGACCGCCGCCGCCTTGGTGCCCAAACGCTCAAGCCGCTCGAACAGGCTGCGGTCCCCCCGCCAGGGCAGCCGGTGGTCGAAGAACATCTGAGCGCCGGCCAGGACGACGCTGCCGTAGGAATCGTTCTGGGTCTGGATTTCCGCAAGATTGCCGACGCGGACGGGGCCCATGCCGCGGTAGCCGGGCAGGCCGGGCGCCACCCATTCGTCGAGCTTGGTGCCGGGCAGAATGCCGTAGACCGGCTTGAGGTGACCCGAGGGGTCGAGCGCCGCCACATTGGTGATGTAGCGGATGAAGTCTTCCATCGTCTTGGTGGCGCCCAGCCGGTTCAGGGCATGGACCACGAAATAGGCGTCGCGCAGCCAGCAGAACCGGTAGTCCCAGTTGCGCTCCTCGTTCGCGACCTCCGGAATGGAGGTGGTCAGGGCAGCGACGATCGCGCCCGTCTCTTCGTAGCTGCACAGCTTGAGGGTCACCGCGGCGCGGATCACGGCGTCCTGCCATTCGAAGGGCACCGACAGATAGCGCACCCATTCGCGCCAGTACTCGGTGGTGCGCTCCTGGAAATCGCGGGCGACCGAGCCGATCGGTGCGTCGAGGCCTTCATCGATGCCGAAGATGAGGTTGACCGGCCCATCGAGGATGAAGGCCGATTCCGCCAGGATGTAGCTGACCGGCGCGTCGGTCGTCAGACGCACAGCCATCTCCGGCGACTGGTAGCGGATATGGTTGCTGCCGTGCGTGGTGACCGGAACAACCGAACCGTACTGGAATCGCGGCCGTACGCGGATACGGATGCGCGGCGCGCCGGCCACCGGCTCGACGCGCCGGATCAGCATGGCCGGGCGGAAGATGCGCTCGAATTGGCGAAAGCGCGGGGCGAAATCGGTGATGCGCAGCGCGTTGCCGGCGGCATCCGTCATCGTGGTGACGAAGATCGCGGTATTGTCGACATAGGCCTGCTCGACATGCGCGAGATCGACCATCTCGACGGCGAAAATACCGGCGTCCTCGTCCTGGCCGGCCAGCAGGCCGCAGAACACCGGATCGCCATCCAGCCGCGGAAGGCAATTCCAAACGATCCGCCCCTGGCGGTCGATCAGCGCCCCGATGATGGCGTTTCCGATGATGGCGAGATCGAGACTGGGCTTCATGCAACAGCTCCGCGGACGGCAGTCGGAAAGTGTTTGAGCCATGACCGCAGGGCGGCAGGGTTCGTGGCGAAGGACGAGGCGACTGTCGAAAGACCGGGGCCGACCTGGACGGCATAGCCGCCGCGCGCCAGGACCTCCCTGAAACCGTCCTCGTCGGTGCGGTCGTCACCGATGAAGACCGGCACCCGGCCGGCAAACGGCACGGTTGCCATGAAGGCCGCCACCACGCGCCCCTTGGTTGGCCCGGCGGGTTTCAGCTCTATGAGCATTTTTCCGGGAAGCAGTTCGTAGCGTCCGCCGGCGTCGGCGGCAATCTCCTCCAGCAACCCGCGCACCTCGCTCGCCCGCTCGGGAGACTGGCGGAAGTGCACGCCGATGCCAAAGCTCTTGGGCTCAAGGACGACGCCCGACCAGTCCTTGATCGTGCTCTCGATGCGACGGCGGATCGGATTCAAGTCATCGGGCGCTGCCACCGCCCGCACCGGCGCCCCCGCCGCCAGGCGCAACTCGGCGCCGTGCTGACCGGCGGTTGGCAGCCGCAAGGGCGCGAAGACGCGGTCGATCCAAGGCACTGCACGGCCGCTCACCAGCGCCAGCGCACCGCCCAGCGCGTTCGCCGCCTCCTGCAGGGTAGACGGCAGATCGGCCGGAACCGTCACCGCCTCTGGCGTAGGCGCGATGTCCAGGATCGTGCCGTCGATGTCGAGAAATAGGGCCCAGTTCGGGGCCGGCTCGGGCAGAGCCCCGCGCTTTTCATCCGTCATCGTCATCACGGGAGAAATGTGACCGCATACCGCGTTTCTCAAGCAACCTCTAAGGCCATGAGCAGTGTCTAAACCCAAAAGTGTCACAAGGCGCGCCAACCCGCGGATGACAAGCTGTTGACTTCGCACCCTAAAATGGCTGCCCGGCCAAGTCTGAGGGGAGGACGGGAGCTATGGCAGAGGCGGCCCGACCTACGTGTATAGGCAGGCAGAGGTGCAAAGCTTAACGCTTTTTTTGCCATGCCAAGGCTAAGGAGAGTAGGGGGAGCACTTCTAACTCGGAGGTTCTGCCGGTGGGCAGAGTCCTCTCACCATTCCATGCCTGCGCGCTCGGCCTTCTGGGAGCGCTGATGCTGGCTGCCTGTCCCGGCGCTGCCAGGGCCGAGCTGCTGCGCATTGGCGGCACCGGTGCCGCGCTCGCGACCATGCAGGCGATGGGTGATGCGTTCCTGGCGCATCATCGCGGCCGGGCCTTCGCCGTCGAGGTATTGCCGGCGCTGGGCAGCGGCGGCGGCATCCGGGCGACTGCCGATGGCGTGATTGCCATTGCCGTGAGCCAGCGCGACCTGCAGGCCAACGAGACGGGGCGTGGCCTGGCGGTGGCGGCCTATGGGCGCACGCCTTTCGTCTTTGTCACCGCGGGGCGAAGCACGCTGGGGGTGACCTCCGACGAGATCGTGGCGATCTATCGCGGCGACAAGAAAAGCTGGGGCGATGGAACTCCCATTCGCCCGGTGCTGCGACCGAAGGACGACGCCGGCACCCGCACGCTGGAGAACGCCTTCCCCGAGCTGGTCACCGTCCTGGACAACCTGCGCCGCCGCGGCAGCCTGCCGGTAGCGACCACGGATCAGGACAATCTCGATTTTGCCCAGCGCATCGACGGCTCATTCACCGTCTCGACACTGGCACAGATCATCGGCGAAAAGGTCGATCTGCGCGTCCTCACCCTCAACGGGATCGCACCAACCCTGGTGGCGCTTCAGCAGGGCGCCTATCCTCTTGGCGAAACCTTCTATCTGATATTCCGCGAGGGCGATCCGGGCTCGCGACTGTTCCTGGATTTCGTCCGCTCGCCGGCAGGCCAGCAGGTCCTGCGACAGCACGGAACCCTGCCTGTCGGCCCGCCTCAATGAACAGCCCGGCTGGCAATGCCCAATCTCTCGACCGCCTGCGCCGGGTGGTGCGCCGCATAGCGGTCGCAGTCGCCATCTTCATCACCGTCTCGGTGCCGGGCGGCTACCTCGCGACGTCATATGTACGGACCGCCAATCAGCTGGAGCTTCTCGCCGATATCGGGGCCAGCCGCACCGCCCGCCACGCCTATGTGAGCGGGCCGATGTGGCATTACGGCCACCATCGCCTCGCCGATCTGCTGGCCATTACCGGCGCCAACGTCGACCGCTATCGCCACACGATCCGCGATCCGGCAGGCCGCGTCGCGTTTGCCGAAGACAGCGACCTGGAGACGCCGATCATCCGCCGCGCCATGCCGGTGATGATCGACGCGAACCAGGTCGGTGAGGTCGACGTCGAGGCGAGCCTGCGGCCGCTGCTCCTCGAAACGGCGCTCGTGGCGATCTTCGGTCTTGGTCTTGGCCTGCTGGCCTATTTTTCGATCTACCTGCTGCCGCTGCGCGCCCTCGAGGAGTCCTGGCGCGAATTGCGCCGCACCCAGGACGAGCTGGAGCGGCTGGTGCGCGAGAAGGGCGAGGCCTACGAGATGCTGCAGCGCCAGCACCGACGCCTCGAGGAAACCTCGGTCGAGCTCAAGACGGCGCGCGATGAGGCGGAGATCGCCAACCGCGGCAAATCCGAATTCCTGGCCAATATGAGCCATGAGCTGCGCACGCCGCTCAATGCCATCATCGGCTTCTCGGAGGTGCTGAACCGCGAAATGTTCGGGCCGCTGACGGCGCGCTACCGCGACTATGCCAAGGACATCCACGAGAGCGGCCAGCACCTGCTCGAGATCATCGGCGACATCCTCGACCTGTCGAAGATCGAAGCCGGGCGCCTCGGCCTGCGCGCCGAGCCGGTCCCTGTCTTCCCCCTGCTCAAGGCCTGCACGCGACTGGTGCGCGAGCGCGCCCTCGACGCCGGCATCCATGTCACCATCGCCGAAGCCGTGACGCTGCCCGAGATCGCCGCGGATTCGACGCGGGTCAAGCAGGTGCTGCTCAACCTGCTGTCGAACGCCATCAAGTTCACGCCGGTCGGCGGCACGGTGGAGCTCGGCGCGCGCGTGGCCGCCAATTCGACGGTCGAGATCAGCGTCAGCGATACGGGCATCGGCATGAAGCCCGAGGATATCCCGGTGGCGCTCGAGCGCTTCCAGCAGGTCGACAACCAGCTGTCGCGCCGGCACGCCGGCACCGGTCTCGGCCTGCCGCTGTCCAAGGCGCTGGTCGAGATGCATGGCGGCCATCTGCGCATCGACAGCACGCCGGGCCGCGGCACGACGGTGACCGTCAGCTTCCCGATCGCCAGCCGCCAGGCAGCATAAAGGCGCCGCCGCTCTCGCGGGCGGCGCCTTATGTCTTCAGCGAATCAGACCTGCTGGATGGCGGAGAGCAGCCAGCGGCCGTCGGTGCCGTTGCGCAGGAAGGTCCACACCTCGGTCGCCGTGACCGGCTCGCTGGCGTTGCCTTCGACCACGGCGCCGTCGGACAGACGCACCGTGTAGTCGCGCGCCCGGAAGCGGATGGCGACCGTGGCGTATTGCAGGTTGCCCTCGCTCCAGGCTTCGGCGAGATCACCCTGCTCGAAGACCGCGTCCTCGACGCGGTTGGAGATGCCGGCACTGGCGTCGGCCGACAGCGACTCAGAGAAATAGGAGAGCATCTCCGGCGTCGCGTGCTGGCGCAGGGCGGCGAGATCGCCCTCGCTCCAGGCCTTCTGGATCGAAACCAGGCGCTCCTCGAACGCGGCGTAATCCTTCTCGCCCAGGCCCAGATCGTCGGCGATGGAAGCGGCGGGCGCGCCCGGCGCGCCACCACCCTGGCCGGTCTTGAGATCGCCAGTCTTATTGAGATCAAGGGGGGCCACGTCCATCACGGCGCGGCGCTGCGCGGTGTCAGGCGAGGCCGGCTCGTTTCCGGCGTAAGCGTAAGCGGGCCGCGGCGTTTCCGCACCGCCCTGCTGGCGCCGGCGGAACCAGGCGACCGCGAAATAGACCACGCCGGCGATCAGCGCGCCCTGGAGCAGCAGGCCGAGGAAGCCGGCGAAGCCGGCCAAACCTTCGCCGAACAGGCCGCTGCCAAAGAGCAGGCCTCCGAGGCCCACCCCGATCAGCCCGCCGAGCATGCCGGCCATGAAGGGGTTGCGCTGCATGAAGCCGCCCTGGGCCGCGGCAGCGGGCTGCGCGGCCGGCTGCGCCTGGCGCTGCTGGGGGGTGGTGGCCGAGCGCTCCATCGGCCGCGCGGCCGGCGCGGTCGGGGTCGAGGGCACCGCTTGCTGGGTGTGCGAGCCGCGGCTGCCCATGGAGGAGCCGCGACCGGCGCGCGCCTCGGCCAGGGCCGGGGCCAGGGCGACCACGGCGGCCAGGGATGCAGCCAGCCAGAAAGCGGATTTGCGGGACATAGACGTTTCTCCCCATCGACAGTTCATTCGGTGACTAATCTAATGGCTTGGCCGCGCCAAACAAGCGCAATCGGGAGTGTTACAGTTCCGTAATGTCCGACAGCCAACCGACCCTGGCGCTCGCCCTGCCCGGCGCCGTGACGATCCACCTGCCCGCCCGCCTCGATTCGCTGACCACCTATGTCGTGCTCGAGCAGGATGACTGGTTCGAGGACGAGATCCGCTTCGTGCGCGCGCTGGCCAGGCCCGGCCTGCGGGCCATCGATATCGGCGCCAATTACGGCGTCTACGCCCTGGCCCTGGCCGCCGGCGGGGGGCGCGTCATCGCCGTCGAGCCCGCCCCCGACACGGCCGCGACCTTGCGCGCCAGCGCCGCGGCCAACGGCTTCGCCGATCTCACGGTCATCGAGGCCGCGGTATCCGACGCCGTCGGCACCGCCTACCTCAGCGATGAGGCGCCCGAGAGCCGCGCTTTAGGCAGCGGCGGCCGGCCGGTGGCCACCACGACGCTCGACGCGCTTACCGCCGAGCATCCGGGCGCCATCGACGTCATCAAGATCGACGCCGAGGGAGCGGAGGCCGCCATTCTCGCCGGCGGGGGGGCGTTCTTCGCCACGCAGGACCCGCTGGTGATGATCGAGGTCAACGCCGCTGCGGGCGGGCGCGGCGCCGCGGCGGCCGACGCCTTGCGCGAGCGCGGCTACGCGCCCTATCGCCTTGTCCCCGAGCTTCTCGTACTGGTCCCGGCCGATCCGCAGGCGCTCGACCGCGCGCAGCTCAACCTGTTCTATGCCAAGCCCGCGCGCGCCGCGCGGCTCGCCGCTTCCGGGCGGCTGGCCGG
>JALHMR010000076.1 GCA_022843945.1 Rhodospirillaceae bacterium
GGCCCAGGCGGCCGCGCCGCGCCCGCCGCCGCGCCGCGAGACCTGGGACAGCACCCCGTTGTCGCTGCCGGCGCTGCCGCCCGCCGAGATATCGCTGCGGTTGGCCGCGCCAGCGCTGCTCTGGCGAACCTATCGTCTCGCCGATGCGCGGCTGTTGCTGCAGGCGACGGCGCAGGAGCTGATCGTCGACTCGTTGAGCGGCGCGATCCATGGTGGCCGGCTCGAGGCGCGGGGGCGAGCCGCTTCTCCGGACGGCATGCCGCGCTTCGCGGCGGAGGCGACCATCGCCGGCGCCGATCTGCGGGCGCTGCTGGCGGAGCAGGCGGGAATCAACGAGATCGCCGGCCGGGTCGACGCTTCGCTGCAGGGCATGACGGCCGGCCGCAGCCTCGCGGAGCTGATCGGCGGCCTGAGCGGGCGGATCGAGCTCAAGGGCCGTGACGGCCAGGTCACGGGCTTCGATCTGCCGGCGATGAGTGCCGGCCTCAAGCGGCTGAACCGCCCGACCGACCTGTTCGAGGTCGTACGGCTGGGCCTGGGCGCGGGCCGCACGCCATTCTCGCGGCTCGACGGGACGTTCCGGGTCGAGCGCGGTATCGCCCGCACGGAGGACCTGCGGCTGGTTGCCGCGGCAGGTCAGGCGCGGACGATCGGGACCGTCAATCTCCCGGCTTGGACTCTCGATCTGACGAACGAGTTGCGTCTCAGCGAGCACGCGGATCTGCCGCCGCTCGTCTTCAAGCTCAATGGCAGCATCGACGCGCCGCGCCGGGTGTTCGATATCGCGGCCCTGCAGGCCCAGCTCGTCCGCCGCGGCCGCACGCCGCCCGGCCGCTAGGGCCGGGCCGTTCCGTCAAGGCGCTGTAGCGCGTCGCGGGCCCGCTCCAGTCGCTGCTCGGCGGCGCGCGCGTACCAGACGCGCGCGGTGGCCAGATCGCGCGGTGCCCCGAAGCCGAGCTCGTGCATTAGGGCCAGATTGAACTGCGCCGGCGCGTAGCCGGTTTCCGCCGCCTGCTGGTAGAGGCTGCGGGCCGCTTCGAGGTTGACCGGCCCGCCGAGCCCGAGATGGTAGTGCTGGCCCAGCGAGAAGATCGCGGCCGGATGGCCCTGCTTGGCCGCGGCCTCAAGCCAGTGGCGGGATTGTCCCAGATCGACCTCGATCCCGTGGCCGAAATGATAGAGCCGCGACAGGTTGAACTGCGCCGCCGCATCGCCGGCCCGGGCCAGGGTCCAGAAGCTGAACCATGCCGTGGCGTAGTCGCCATTGCCGTAGGCGGCGATGGCATCATCGAAGATGCGCGCCGGATCACGGGCGTGAACCTGCCAGCTTCCCGCAAGAAGCGGGAAGGCCAGCAGCGTCGCCGACAGCCAGCGGCGCGCCTGCATTACCCGGTGGTTTCCCGGGCGACCGCCGGACCGCCGGCGGTCGGCGTGGAACCGCCACCGATGCCGGACCCGCCGGCCGAAGCCAGGCGGCGCTCAAGATCGGCGAGCACGTGCAGGCGCAGGGCGCTCGACAGGTTCCCCGGCCGGCCCGTGGCCGTTTCCGAGGCGTCGATTTCGGTCACCAGATCGTTGATCGACATGTTGCGCTGGCGCGCGATTTCCTTGAGACGGGCCCAGAACGGCTCTTCGAGCGAGACGCTGGTGCGATGGCCCGCGACTATCACTGAACGTTTCGGGATGGCTTCCGACATGGCTGATTCTCCAATCACAAATCCCCGGGCCCGAGCATGTCCGTCGCCCGAACCCAGCGGTCAAAGTCCTCCGCACTGACCAACCCAAGGGAGACAGCCGATTCCTTGAGGGTCAGGTTGTTGGCCAGCGCATGCTTGGCGATGCGCGCGGCATTGTCGTACCCGATATGCGGGTTGAGGGCGGTCGCCAGCATCAGCGAGCGCTCGACGTTGAGCGCCAGCTGCTGCTCATTCGCTACAATGCCGCTGACGCAATGATCGGCGAAGCTCGCCGTTGCGTCGCCCAGCAGGCGGATCGATTGCAGCAAATTGTAGATCATAACCGGCTTGTAGGCGTTGAGCTCGAGATGGCCCGAGGCGCCGGCGATGGTGATGGTGACGTGATTGCCGATGACCTGGGCGCAGACCATGGTCAGCGCCTCGGCCTGGGTGGGATTGGCCTTGCCCGGCATGATCGACGAGCCCGGCTCGTTGGCCGGCAGGAGGATCTCGGCAATACCGCAGCGCGGACCCGCGCCCAGCAGCCGGATGTCGTTGGCGATCTTGTTCAGCGAGGCGGCGATCGTGTTGAGCGCGCCCGAGCATTCGACGATGGCGTCATGCGCGGCGATCGTCTCGAATTTGTTGGCGGCCGGCATGAAGGGCAGGCCGGTGAGGCGCGACAGCTCCTGGGCGAAGCGCGCGGCGAAACCCTTATGCGCATTGAGGCCGGTGCCGGTGGCGGTGCCGCCCTGGGCGATGCTGAACAGCCGCGGCAGCGTCGCCTCGACGCGCGCGATGGCGAACTCGACCTGCTGGACGTAGGCGCCGAATTCCTGGCCGAGGGTCATCGGCACCGCGTCCATCAGATGCGTGCGGCCGATCTTCACCAGGTCGGCAAACTCGGTGGCGCGCGCATCGAGAGCGTCGCAGAGACGCTTGAGGCCGGGCAACAGCACGTCGTTGATCTCGGCCACCGCGGCGATGTGCATCGCCGTCGGGATACTGTCGTTCGACGACTGGCAGAGATTGACGTGATCGTTGGGGTGGACCGGCGAGCGCGAGCCCAGCGGGCTGCCGAGCATCTGGTTCGCCCGGTTCGCCAGCACCTCGTTCATGTTCATGTTGGTCTGGGTGCCCGAGCCGGTCTGCCAGACGTGAAGCGGGAAATGATCGGAGAGCCGCCCGTCGATGACTTCGTCGGTGGCACGCACGATGGCGTCGGCGATCCGGGTATCGAGGATGCCGAGCGCGAGGTTGGCCAGGGCCGCCGCTTTCTTCTGGACGCCGAGCGCGCGGATCAGCGGCATCGGCATGCGTTCCTCGCCGATGCGGAACAGCTCGACGCTGCGCTGGGTCTGGGCACCCCAATAGCGATCCCCGGGCACGGCGATCGGGCCGAACGAATCCTGTTCGGTACGAGTCCGTTGCTTGGTGCTATCCGGCATCGTGACCTCCGTTGCCGCACCTCCCGCCGGCCCGCATCCGGCGGGTGCCGTGATCACGGGGCAGAGTACCGCAACTGTATAAACGCATGTGTGGGCTCGCGGTGCCCCGGTCAAGATTAACCAATCGGCGTGGTAGCATGACACTACCCCTTTTGGTTGTCTGTTCGCCGGCATCCGCAAGGCCGTTTCCAGCCCGCCGGGTGGCCCAGCGGGTCGCGCGGTTACCCGGTAATCCTTTCTGTTCGTTTCATTTTTTCAGGGCGACCGGTTATCCCGGAAACGGTTAACGCGGCGGCAGGGCAAAAGCCGCCGCCGAATGATCAACAAGGGCGCCGGCCTGCCGCAATTTTGATAGCCGAAATAGCCGCCCGCCAGGCGGCTCAGGATGCCAGGTCGTCGATGGCCACGGCCCGCAGCGGCCCGCCGTTGCGCTCGCGCGCCGGGGCGAATTCGCTCTCGCTCAGGGTGCGGCTATCGATCCGCTGCAGGACCTCGCCGCTGCTGAGATGGATGGGCGTCCACAGGGCCTGGCTGGGAAGGTCGCGTTGCGCGCCGGACAGGAGGTTGTAGCGGCTGACGATCGTGACGGAGGCGAGCTCGCCCTCGAAGAAGCCGCGTTCCACGGCCTGCCACCAGAGCCCCTCCATCTCGGCGCTGAACAGCGGCGCCGCCGTACGGCCGGTGAGCTCTGCCCCGCCCAGGCCGTGCAGGCGGCGAAACTCCAGCGAGGCGGCCCGCATCATCCGCGTGGCATCGAGGAGCAGCGTGTCGCCCACGGCGGCGCTGACCCAGTGCCCGATCAGCACCTCGTCGCGGGAGCCGGCGCCCTGCATCAGGGCGCGCAAGCGACGCTGGATGCCGAGATCCGGAATCTGCCGCCCGCTTTCCCAGCGCGAGATCGTCGCCTGGTCGACGCCGAGCATCTCGGCCAGGGCCGCCTGCTTGATCGCCCGCAGGCGCCGGAAGCGCCGAAGCTGCGCCGCCCAGTCGGTGTCGGTGCCGGCGATTATGCGCATATATGCGTCATCGCGGGCCGGCCCCGGCGACCCCTATGCTTCGGGCTGCAACGTCTGCAGTTGTAGGGAGGCCACATGCGGGAAGCTTCGCGCGTCACGGAAAAGCCGGTCCTGTCCAGAGTGTCTGCCCGAGAAGCGGCGTCGCTCACCGATACGGCGACGGCCATCCATTACTGCCTTCGCTACCTCGCCGAGGATGCCCGCCAGCAGGGTCTCACCCAGACCGTCGGCCTGCTGGAGCTGATCGCCGACCTCGCCCTCGATGAGGCGCGCACGCTGCGCTCGCGCCACTAGCGCCGGCCGGGGCCGGCGCTACTCCAACTTGATATTGGCGGCGCGGACGACCTCCGACCATTTGGTCAGGTCGGTGCGCAGCAGCTTGCTGACGTCCTCGCTAGTGCCGCCCAGCGGCTCGGCGCCGAGAGTCGCCAGCCGCTCCACGACGTCCGGCAGCTTGAGGACGGCGTTGATCTCGCCGTTGAACTTGCGCACGATTTCGGCCGGGGTTCCGGCCGGCGCCATCACCGCGAACCAGGTCGACGCCTCGTAGCCGGGCACGCCGGCCTCGGCAACGGTCGGCAGGTCAGGGACCTGCGGCGAGCGCTGATAGCCCGTGACCGCCAGCGGCCGCAGCTTGCCGGCTTTCACGTGCGGCAGCGAGGTGATCATGAAGTCGAACATCATCGCCACCTGGCCGTTCAGCACGTCGATCACGGCGAGCGGGTTGCCGCGGTACGGGATGTGGACGATGTCGGTGGCGGTCATGCGCTTGAACAGCTCGCCGGCCAGGTGATTGGTGGCGCCGTTGCCGCCCGAGGCGTAGTTGAGCTGCCCGGGCTTCGACTTGGCGAGCGCTACCAGCTCCTGCACGGTCTTCGCCGGCACGTCCGGGTGGACGACGAGGATGTTCGGCGTCGAGGCGATCAGCGACACCGGCGTGAAGTCCTTCACCGGGTCCCAGGAGAGGTTGGCGTAGAGGCTCGGCGCAATGGCGATCGAGCTCACGCCCATCAGGAACGTGTAGCCATCGGGCGGCGACTTGGCGGCGAGATCGGTGCCGATATTGCCGCCCGCGCCGGGCCGGTTGTCGGCCACGAAGGGCTGGTTGAGGCGTTCCGTCAGTTTCTGGTTGAGAAGCCGACCCAGGGTGTCCGCCGAGCCGCCAGCCGGGAAGGGGATGATCATCCGCACCGTTTTCGTCGGCCAGGCCTGGGCCGCCAGATCGCCGGCCCCCGCCGCCACGACCGCCAGACCGAGCGCAATCCCCACCAAATGCCGCATGATACCCATAGTTGTCCTCCCCTTACGGTTGCCGGGGAGTCTCCGCCGCCGGTCCTTCTCAAGTCAAGCTTGCGGGATCGTGGGCAGTGTCAGGGTGACGGCGAGGCCCGGCCCGGCGGGGTTGTCCGCCAGCTCGAGCCGGCCCGCGTGCAGGCGGGCGACGGCGGCGACGAGCGCCAGGCCGAGACCGCTGCCCGGCGTCGAACGGCTGGCATCCAGCCGCACGAAGCGCTCGAGAACCTTGTTCCGGGCCTCCACCGGGATGCCGGGCCCGGTATCGATAACCGTCAAACGGACGTCGTTGCCTTGCCGGGTGAGCGACACCTCGATCCGGCCGCCCGCGGGCGTGTACTTGATGGCATTGTCGAGCAGGTTGGCCAGGGCTTGCGAGAGCAGGTGCCGATCGCCGTTGACCGTGGCGCCGTCGATCAGGGAGATCACCAGCGCCTGTCGCTTTTCCTGCGCCACCGGCTCGTAGAGCTCGACCGCATCGCGGGTGACGGCAGCGAAATCGACCGGCGCGAAACCGGCCCGGGCGCGTCCCGATTCAGCCTCGGCGATGCGCAGCAGCGCGTTGAAGGTGGCGAGGAGCTGATCGGCTTCGCTGATGCATTCGGCGACGAGCCGGCGGGTTTCCTCGTCCTCGCCGCGCTGGCGCAGCGCCTCCAGCCGGTTGCGCAGGCGGGTGAGCGGACTGCGCAGGTCGTGGGCGATGCCGTCCGAAACCTCGCGGATGCCGGTCATCAGCGCCTCGATGCGATCGAGCATGATGTTGAGGTTGTGCCCGAGCTGGTCGAAATCGTCATTGCCGCCGCGTGTCGGGATGCGGCGCCCCATGTCGCCGCCCATGATCTCCCGGCTCGTGCGGTTGATGTCCTCCAGCCGCAGCAGCGAGCCGCGGCTGAACATCGCGCCGCCGTAGAGGCCGAGCGCCAGCGTGATGGCCAGGCCCCAGGTCAGGGCGTTGACGATCAGGCTCTGCGCCTCCTGGATGGTTCGGAAGTCGCGCCCCACGAGGAGGTGGTAGTCGCCGGTGAGCGTGAAGTGGCGGGCGCGCGCCAGGAAGGCATCGCCGCGTGCGCCCCTGCGGTCGTGCAGCTCGAATTCGAGCCACTCGTTGCGCGTGGTCGCCTCGCGGGGCCAGCGGTTGAGATTGCCGACGATGGGTCGCGTCTGGGGATCGGCGAGCAGATAGATCGCGCTGCCGCCGGGATCGACGGCGATGCGCTGGCGGATCGAGGTGGCGAGGCCGTCGAGGCCGCCCTGGCGATACTGCTCGGCGAGGCCGACGATTTCGCTTTCGATGGCGTCGTCGAGCTGCTGGGCCATGTAGCCGGCCGTCGTCCAGTAGACGAAGCCGAAGAGCAGCACCACCGAGCCGGCGAAGAAGGCGAGATAGGCCAGCGCGATCCGGAACGTCGTGGTCCGAAGCAGGCGGCCGGTCGGGCTCGGTGGCTTCACGGCGCCGGGCCGGCGCGCAGCGTGTAGCCGGCGCCGCGCACCGTGTGGATCAGGGGCGTGGGGAAGCCCTTGTCGACTTTCTGCCGCAGCCGGCTGATATGCACGTCGATGACGTTGGTCTGCGGATCGAAATGATAGTCCCACACACCTTCGAGCAGCATGGTGCGGGTGACGACGTGGCCGGCATGGCGCATCAGGTATTCAAGCAGCCGGAACTCGCGTGGCTGGAGGTCGATCTCCGCGCCACCGCGCCGCACTGTACGGCTCAGCAGGTCCATCTCAAGATCGCCGACCTTGAGCACGGTCTGCGGCGCGGTGGCCGCGCCCCGGCGCAGCACCGCCTCCAGGCGCGCCAGAAGCTCGGCAAAGGAAAACGGCTTGGCGAGGTAGTCGTCACCGCCCGCCCGCAGACCGCGTACGCGCTGATCGACGTCACCCAGGGCGGAAAGGATCAGCACCGGTGTCGTCTTGCCGGATTTGCGCAGGGCCTCGATGACGGCCAGCCCGTCGAGACCGGGCAGCATGCGGTCGACGATCAGCGCGTCGTAGGCTTCGCCCGTGGCGAGGGCCAGGCCCTCGGGACCAGTCATCGCCGTATCGACGACATAGCCGCTCTCGCGCAGACCCTTGACCAGGTAGCGAGAGACCTCCGGATCGTCCTCGATGACAAGCACACGCATGAAAAAATCGACCGCCGGACCATCCGGATGCCCGGATCGTGCGGCGGTCGCCTCAGGAATGCAATCGGCCATCACGCCGGGGAGAGATTGGGGCCGGGGAAGGATGGGGAGTTCCCCGGCCCCGCACCGCTCAGCTCACTTCGTTACCGAGGGGAACGGCGACGAAGCGTTCGTTGCCCTGGCGGGTCACCAGGAGCAACACCGCCTTGCGGTCCTTGGCGGCCTTGACGCCGGCGATCACGTCATCCGGCGCGGCAACGGTCTTGTCGCCGGCCTTGACGATGATATCGCCGGCGCGGATCCCCGCTTCCGCGGCGGGGGTGCCGCGCTTGACGTTGATCACGACCGCGCCCTTCGCCGCCTCGGGCAGGTTGTAGCGCTGGCGCGTTTCGCGAGTGACCGGCGCCAGGCCGAGGCCGAGCGCGCTGGCCTGCTCGGCAGCTGGCGCGTCGCGACCCGGCTCGACGCTCGCGGTCTTGTCGCTCGGCGTGCGGGCGAGGGAGACGCTGACCGGCGTCTCGCGGCCATCCCGCCACACGCCCAGCTTGACGCTCTTCTCCGGGCCCGCGCCAGCCACCAGCCGGGCCAGGTCGCGGAACTCGCCGACCTTCTTGCCATCGACGCTGCGGATGACATCGCCCTGCTTCAGGCCGGCCTTGGCGGCCGGGCTGTCGGGGGTGACGCCAAGGACGAGCGCGCCCTCCTCGCTGTCGAGTCCGATGCTGCCGGCGATCTCCTTGGACATCGGCTGGATGCTGACGCCCAGCCAGCCCCGGTCGATCCGGCCCTTGACCTTGAGCTCCTCGACGATCGGCTTGGCCAGCGACGCCGGGATGGCGAAGCCGATGCCGATCGAGCCGCCATTGGGCGAGTAGATCGCGGTGTTGATGCCGATGACCTCGCCGTTCATGTTGAACGTCGGGCCGCCGGAATTGCCGCGATTGATCGGCGCATCGATCTGCAGGTAGTCGTCGAACGGGCCGGACTGGATGTCGCGGCCGCGGGCCGAGACGATGCCGGCCGTGACCGTGCCGCCGAGCCCGAACGGGTTGCCGACGGCCATGATCCAGTCGCCGACCTTGGACTTGTCGGAATCACCCCAGGGGACGAAGGGCAGCGGCTTGTCGCTCTCGACCTTGATCAGTGCCACGTCGGTCTTGTCGTCGCGCCCCACCACCTTGGCGTCGAGCTTGCGGCCGTCGGCCAGGGTGACGGTGACCTTGTCGGCATCCTTGATGACGTGGTTGTTGGTCACGACATAGCCGGAAGCGTCGACGATGAAGCCGGAGCCGAGGGCCTGGCGGCCGGGGCCAGGGGTATCGTCCTCGTCCGAACCGGGCTGTCCGGGCTGGCCGAAGCGCTTGAAGAACTCCTCGAAGGGCGAGCCGCGCAAGCCCGGCGGCACTTCGAACGGCGACGGGCCGCGGCCTTCCGCCTGGGCGAGGCGCTGGGTGGTCGCGATATTGACCACGGCCGGCTTCACCTTCTCGGCGAGATCGGAGAATCCCTCGGGACCCGGCCGTGCGAAGACCGGCGGCACGGTGAACACGAGCGTCGCCACGGCGAGCGCCGCGGCGGTCATGCCCCGGCGCCGGCGCGGCGCGCGGGCTGCGGTAACGGTATCGAGCATTGTCGGCTCCTATTGATGACGGGAATCCGGAAGCCGGATCCGCACCATCACCATTAAGGGAGCCGCAATGAACCCCAGATGGCCGGTGGATTAATTCTTGGTAACCCGACGTCGTTTTGTCGGCTTGCTGCCGCCGCGCTTGGCTTTGGTCTTGGCTGAGATCATGGCGGCGTCGAGTGCACGCTGCGCCCAGCGGATCATCTGCTCGCCATCGTCGAACAACTCGGGCGGCGCTTCCCAGTAGGACATCGTTATCGTGCGCATGCGTGCGCTGTAGGTGAAGGGTTGCGTGCCTGCGGACTCGAAGTCGCG
>JALHMR010000077.1 GCA_022843945.1 Rhodospirillaceae bacterium
TGGAGTTGGCGCCCAGCGTGCCCAGGGCCTGACCGACGATCAGCTCCTGCGCGTCGATCGCGGTGAGCAGCGAGAGGGCTGCCGCCGTGCTGGCGACACCGGCGCTGAGGGAGGTGGAAACACCGCCCAGCGTCGAGGCGTTGGTGATCGTCAGCTGGCCGCCGGTGATCGTCGAGGTGATGGACACGCTCGCCGAAGCCGAGGAGATCAGGTTGCGACCGTTGTAGACGGAGTTGGCGACGAAGGTGTTGAGCTGCGTCAGCATCGAGGTGAAGTCGGCCGCGAGGATCGACTGCTGGCTGGCCGTGTTGGCCGGGTTGGACGACTCGATGACCTTCTTCTTGATGTCAGCGAGCAGATCCGAGACCGCCGTTGCACCCGCGATGGCGGCGGCGACGACGCCGCGGCCCGAAGACAGCGACTGCTGGACGGCGTCGAACGACTTCTGGTCGGCGCGCAGACCCTGCGCGATCGAGAAGCTGGAAGCGTCGTCTTTGGGACCGATGACCTTGTAGCCGGTCGACACCCGATCCTGGGTGCGCTCGAGCAGGCTGTTGGTCGAGTTCAGGTTGCGGAGCGCAACGAGCGCACCGACGTTGGTGTTAATAGACGTCATATTTGGCTCCTAATTCTAGGGATCAGAACAGACCTTCTGGCCTGGTCGCTCGTGACGTTCATTCTGAACGCTGCCGATCGACGGGAGTGTTTCTAGTACGGAACTCGATTTCTGTCAAATTTCGGGCCGCTGGGGGTGTTTCGCGCCTCTTGGACGCGAAATATTAACCAGCCCGACGGAAATTCTGCCGGTAATTCCGATGAACCCTCGAGTCCGGCGTTAACCAGTTTTGCCCGGCGTTTCGCTCCGGGTTGCCCCGTGGACCGACGATTTCGTGCCGGGCCGGCAAGCAAATCGCGGAGCGGGGCCGCCCGGTCAGCGAGAACCAGCGCCGCGGCCTTAGCCGCGGAACAGGCCGAGGATGATTTCAGGCCGCTTGTTGGCGATGCTGAGCGCCTGGACGCCGAGCTGCTGCTTGACCTGGAGGGCCTGCAGCTTGGCGCTTTCCTTCGCCAAGTCGGCATCGACCAGCGAGCCCAGACCTTCGGTGACCGCGTCGGTGAGCGTCTTGCTGAAGGTCGACTGGAAGTCGATGTTCTTGGCGTTCGCACCCAGCGTGCCGAGAGCGGTGCCGACGATCAGCTCCTGGGCGGTGATCGCGGTCAGCAGCGACAGGGCCGCGGCGGTGCTGGCCACGCCCGTCGACAGCGCCGTCGAGACGCCGCCGAGGGTCGAGGCGTTGACGATCTGCAACTGGCCGCCGGTGATGGTCGAGGTGATCGAGACGGTGACCGAGCCGCTCGAGATGATGTTGCGGCCGTTGTACACCGCGTTGTTCACGAACGAATTGAGCTGCATCACCATGTTGTCGAAGTCGGCCGTCAGGATCGACTGCTGGTTCGCCGTGTTCGCCGGGTTGGCGGACTGGATGATCTTCTGCTTCATCTCGGCGAGCAGGTTGGAGATGTTCTCGGCGCCGGCAATGGCGGCGGCGACAATGCCGCGACCCGCTGACAGCGACTGCTGAACGGCGTCGAAGGCCTTGAGGTCGGCGCGCAGGCCCTGGGCGATGGAGAAGTTGGACGCATCGTCCTTGGGGCCGATGATCTTGTAACCGGTGGAGATCCGGTCCTGCGCCTTCTCCAACTCGATGTTGGTGAGGTTCAGGTTGCGGAGCGCGACGAGGGCGCCGACGTTCGTGTTGATTGAGGTCACGGGCCGATCTCCTGCTTCTAGGAACAAGGCCGGCGGCCGGGTCAGCCACTCGACGCTTGTATTTGCAGGGGACTACGCAAGCCGGATGCCAGTCGATACAATTATATTAAATTGTTGATTTAATTGAGTTATTTAAAATTATTTGATCTTTAAGCCGCTGGAACGACGGGTAAATTCATCCACAGATCGGCCGGGGGCGGCAGAAATTTCCTCGTCCAGGAAGCGTCTTTCAGGTCAAGAAAAACGCGCCGCAGGGCAAAGCCCTGGGCGCGCTCTTGTCGAAGAAAGCCAGGCCGGCGAGCCGGCCTGGGATCAGCCGCCGAACAGCGAGAGCAGGACCTGCGGACGCTGGTTGGCGATGCTGAGGGACTGGACGCCGAGCTGCTGCTTGACCTGCAGGGCCTGCAGCTTGGCGCTTTCCTTGGCCAGGTCGGCATCGACCAGCGAGCCCAGACCTTCGGTGACCGCATCGGAGAGCGTCTTGCTGAAGGTCGAGAGGAACTCGATGTTCTTGGCGTTGGCGCCCAGCGTGCCGAGCGCCTGGCCGACGATCAGCTCCTGGGCGGTGATCGTGGTCAGCAGCGACAGGGCCGCGGCGGTGCTGGCCACGCCCGTCGACAGCGCCGTCGAGACGCCGCCGAGGGTCGAGGCGTTGGTGAGCAAAAGCTGGCCACCCGTGATGGTCGAGGTGATCGACACGGTGGTCGAGCCCGAGGAGATCAGGTTGCGGCCGTTGTACACCGCGTTGCTGACGAACGTGTCCAGCTGCATGATCATGTTGTTGAAGTCGGACGACAGGATCGACTGCTGGCTGCCGGTGTTGGCGGGGTTCGAAGCCTCGATGACCTTCTTTTTGATGTCGGCCAGGAGATTCGAGATGTTCTCGGCGCCGGCAATGGCGGCGGCGATCACGCCGCGACCGGAGGCCAGCGACTGCTGGACCGCATCGAACGACTTCAGGTCGGCGCGCAGGCCCTGGGCGATGGAGAAGTTGGACGCATCGTCCTTGGGGCCAATGACCTTGTAGCCCGTGGAGACACGGTCCTGGACCTGCTCGAGCGACGAATTGGTGTAGCTGAGGTTGCGAAGCGCAACCATCGCGCCGACGTTGGTGTTGACGGAAGTCATGGCTCACTTCTCCGGCCAAAGAAAAACGGTTCTTGGGGTCAGGAGGAGAGCAAGCAGCGTGCCATCGATAGTATTTTATAAATAATTGAAATGATTTGTATTTTTACAGTTAAGCGGTTGCGAAGCTTATAGAATTGGGCAGTTTCGGCTCGTGCCCGGCAAGATTTTCCGGGGAGACGAATTGGCGTAAGGCGGGAAGGCGATCGCCAAAAAGAAAACGGGCGGTCGGGCCGAAGCCACGACCGCCCGAGGCGGGGAGAGTCGAAGGGGGAGCCGCGCGAACGCGGCTCCCGATCGTGTTAGCCGCCGAACAGCGACAGGAGGACCTGCGGACGCTGGTTGGCGATGCTGAGCGCCTGGACGCCGAGCTGCTGCTTGACCTGCAGGGCCTGCAGCTTGGCGCTTTCCTTGGCGAGATCCGCGTCGACCAGCGAACCCAGACCTTCGGTGACGGCGTCAGCCAGGGTCTTGGTGAAGGTCGAGAGGAACTCGATGTTCTTGGCGTTGGCGCCGAGCGTGCCGAGCGCCTGGCCGACGATCAGCTCCTGGGCGTCGATGGTGGTGAGCATCGAGAGCGCCGCCGCCGTGGTGGCAACACCGGCGCTGAGGGAGGTGGACACGCCGCCGAGGGTCGAGGCGTTGGTGATGCTCAGCTGACCGCCGGTGATCGTCGAGGTGATCGACACGGTGGCGGAGGCCGAGGAGATCAGGTTACGGCCGTTGTACACAGCGTTGCTGACGAAGGTGTTCAACTGCTGCAGCATCGAGTTGAAATCGGCCGCGAGGATCGACTGCTGGGTCGCCGTGTTGGCCGGGTTCGAGGATTCGATGACCTTCTTCTTGATGTCGGCAAGAAGATCGGAGACCGAGGTCGCGCCGGCGATGGCGGCGGCGACGACGCCGCGGCCCGAAGACAGCGACTGCTGGACGGCGTCGAAGGCCTTCAGGTCGGCGCGCAGACCCTGCGCGATCGAGAAGTTCGACGCGTCGTCCTTGGGGCCGATGACCTTGTAGCCTGTGGACACGCGGTCCTGGGTCTGCTCCAGGGAGGAATTGGTGGCGTTGAGGTTACGGAGCGCGACGAGTGCGCCGACGTTGGTGTTGATCGAAGTCATTGCTCTATCTCCTGCTTCTAGGGGGCAAAGACCGGCGCTTAATACGCTCGTTCCCCGAGGGCGATTACCCTCTCTGCCGTACCGCGAAGCTTAGCCAACATGTGTTAAATTTTACTAAATAGCGGATAGAAACTTTTGTATCTATTGCCCGGGAAAGTCATGTATTTGAAAAAACTACATATTTTTTTGATCGTCTAGCCGGAAACGATGCCCGTGGAGGGTCAGCGACAGGGCCCCTGGCAGGCCATCGGCAAAGGCTCTTAACCGCCGCTCGAGCTCCGGAGCGGCGATGTCGGGCGGGATTCGGCACATGGCGTCGAAATCCCGCTGGGTGCTCTTTCGGCCGCTCCACGCCGTATCGCTCGACGCAAGGGGGCTGCCAGAGGTGGCGAGCGCGGGACCGAGCCGCGAGAAAAGCCGTACGGCGGCGTCGAACGTCAGGCCTTCCAGCTGCGACAGGCGCGGCTGGGCGGGCATATCGAACCATTCCACGCCGACGATCGATCCTGAATCGACCTTCGGCAGCATCTCATGGGCCGTGGCGCCGAACCGTGCCGCGCCCTCGTAGATCGCGAAGCTGGCCGGGTGCCTGCCCGGATGCGTCGGCGGGCCCGGGTGGAAATTGTAGGCCTGGCACTCGCAGGCTGCGAGCAGCGCGGAGGGCACGACGACCGATGTGCAAAATCCGATCAGCCGGATGCCCGGCCGGGACGGGTGCAGCGCCAGGGTCAGCTCGTCGCGCGTCTGCGCGTGAGTGATCGTCAGTTCGCTGTTGTGCTTGCGCAGGAAGTCCGTCAGGTGCGGACCCTCCTGTGCGCCGGTAAGCAGAACGATTTCACGAAGCATCCGTCGCCGTCCTATTGCGCTTTCTCTTTAGCGTCATGCGCCTGCCACATTCCCTCGTAGGCCTCTTCGAGGGAGCGCGCAAATAGCGGCGCATCCATGAGGCGCGACTGGCGCATTTGCCGGCTCAGCTCCAGCCGCCGGCTGTCGAGCCGGCCGCTCTGCGCGAGGTCGACGGCCCGGGCGACGTAGTCGTCGATGGATGCAGCGATGCCGTCGGTGAAGCCGGCGGCGCTGAGGATGGCCGCGCCGTAACGCTCGAGCGGGCGCGCGCCCGCCAGGGTGATCACCGGAATGCCGCAAGCCAGTGCGTCGCAGGTGGTCAGCACGCCGCCATGCGGAAAGGGATCGAGGGCGATGTCGAGATCGCCCAGCATCTGGTAGTGCGATGCATCGCTTGCGGTTCGGCCGCGAAACTGAAGCCGCTCGGCTGCCACACCCTGGCTCGCGAACAGCGCCGTATAGCGTTCGATCATGCCCGGCGAGACGATGCTGCCGGTCTTGATCAGCAGGCGTGAGCGCGGCACCGCGCCCAGGATGCGGGCCCAGGCGATGATCACGGCCGGCCCGATCTTGGCGAGGCGATTGTAGCTTCCAAAGGTGATGATGCCGCTGCGCACCGACGGTGGCGGCGCAACCGCCGGCAAGGCCTCGATCGGAGAATAAAGAAAGCCGCAGGGCAGGCGCCAGATCCGTTCCTGGAAATAGCGCTCAGCGCCCTCTTCGATCAGCACGCCATCGGCGATGAGATAGTCGATTTCGCTCATGCCGGTTGTCGACATTGGCGGGAAATGGATCTGAACCGGCGCCGGCCGCTGGCCGAACGCCGTCAGCCGGGAGCCGGCGGCAAAGCCGATGCCATCAACCAGGATATGGATGCCGTCGCGCCGGATGGACTCGGCGAAGGCGCGGTCATCAAGCCCAGCCGTGCGGCGCCATTGCGCGGCCTTCTGGAATCGATGCGAGACGTCGTCTTCCTGGTCTTCAGGAAGATCGGAGTAAGCGAAAACCTCGACCCGGGCCGGGTCGTGCGCTTCGATGAGCGGCAGCCAGGTCAGGGCCAGAGTATGACGCCGGAGCCCGGGCCCGCCGACATAGCCGACCCGCAACCGCTCGCCGGGAGTCCGCGTCGGGGCCGGATACGGCAGCGCCGGTCTGGCGACAAACCGCCCGGCCCACTGCCGCGCGGCGGCGAGACTGTCGGGCAGCGAGCCCGGGACGAGATTGAGCGAGGTCAGCGCATTCGCCGCTATCGCGGCAAGCTCGGTCGAAGCGCCGATCTGGCGATAGAGGGCGAGGGCTTCGTCGGCGAGGCCGAGTTCCTGAAGCGCGCCGGCAAGATTGTTCTGAACGATCATCAGATCAGGGTTCAGCGTCAACGCCTGCCTGTAGCAGGCGACGGCCTCATCGATCTGTCCCAGGCGCTGGCGGGCGACGCCCAGATTGGCGAAGGCCTCGGCGGCGCTCGGCACCAGCGCCGTGGCGCGTTCGAAGGCGGGAATGGCGTCGGCAACCCGGCCTCGCGCCGCGAGGACCACGCCCAGGCTGAAATGCGCGGCAGCGTCGTCAGGATGGGTGGCTGCCAGATGCCGCCACAAGGCTTCCGCCTCGGCCAGCCGTCCGGCCTGCTGAAACTGCCGGGCGCGTTCGGCGAGCGTGAGCTCTGTCCGGCTCATCGTCCGAGACCGACTCGGGGGGCGGCCAAGATCGATATCATGCTGCGAAGCATGTACTCTTTTCACGCTACGCGGGCGAATCGGGAAGCGTTTCCGTGCCGGCATGTTTATCACCGACAATGACCCATCGCGCCAACGTTGAATCCCCTGTCGAGACGCCGGCACGCCCGATCGGACGGCATGCCGATGTTTCGGCGAGGCCGGCATGACGGCCTCCGCGACGCGCCTCAGCCAGGCGATTGAGCTGCATCGGCAGGGTCGGCTGGAAGAGGCGGAAGCGATCTATGCCGCGATCCTCGAGCAGGAGCCGCGCAACGCCGACGTGCACCAGTTCCTGGGCCTGATCGCGCTGCGGCGGGGCGACCTTGATGGCGCTATTGCCCGGGTCAACCGGGCTGTCCAGCTCAAGCCGAAGGTCGGCGTCTATCATTTCAATCTCGGTCTCGCCCAGCAGCGCCGTGGGGATATCACGGCGGCGATCGCCAGCTACCGGCGGGCGGTCGCCCTGCAGCCGGATCTGGCCGAGGCGCACAACAATCTGGGGAACGCGCTGCGCGAGTGCGGCGAGATCGCCGCGGCGATGGAAAGCAGCCGGCGGGCGGTGACGCTGCGCCCTTCTTACGCCGAGGCGCATGTCAATCTCGGTAGCGCCCTGCAGTCGATGGGACGGCTGGAGGAGGCCGCCGCCTCCGTTCACCGGGCCCTCGGGCTGGCGCCCAACCTGGCGGCGGCGCACCGGACACTGGGTGACATCCTGCAGCTTCAGGGAAAATTCGAGGCCGCGGTTCCGGTCTACGAGCGCGCGCTGCAGCTCGAGCCGCAGCAGCCGGCGGTTTACCTCAATCTCGGCTCGGCGTTGCAGACCCTCGGGCGGGTGGCGGAGGCGATGGCGGCCTACCAGCGCGTGCTGGAGCTGCAGCCGGAGAGCGTCGAGGCGCTCAACAATCTCGGCAACGCCTACCTGACCGTCGGCGACCGCCCCACGGCCGAGATTTTCTACCGGCGGGCGCTCGATCGCGACCCGAACTTCGCCCTTGCCTGGAACAATCTCGGGGTCGTGCTGCAGCAGAACGGACAGCTCGACGATGCCCGGGATGCCTATGACCGGTGCTGCGCCATCCGCGCCGACGCCGACGCGCACAACAATCTGGGTCTTCTCCTGCCGCTTTTCGGCGAGGTCGACGCCGCCTTGCAGCACTTTCGCCAGGCGATCGAGCTGCGGCCCGATTTCATCACCGCCTACCGGAATCTGATGGGGGTGATGCTGTACGGTTCGGAGGGTGAGCGGTTCGCGGTGGCGCGTGAGTTTGGTCGGCGCTACGGGGCGGGGGTGGGGCGGCGCGATTTCAGGAACGCGCGCGAGGAGGGTCGGCGGCTGAAGATCGGCTACGTGTCGTCGGATTTCTACGAGCACCCGGTGGGCCGGAACCTGGAGCCGGTGCTGGCGGGTCGGGATCGGGCGCGCTCCGAGGTGGTGCTGTATGCGGAGGTGTCGCGCGAGGACGCGACGAGTGAGCGGCTGAAGGGTCTGGTGGAGGTCTGGCGCAACACGGTGGGTCAGACGGATGCGCAGGTGGCGTCGCAGGTGGTGGCGGACGGGATCGATGTGCTGGTGCTGCTGGCGGGTCGGTTCGATCGCAACCGTCCGCTGGTGGCGAGCCACCGGGCGGCGCCGGTGCAGGTGAGCTTCCACGATCCCGGGACGAGCGGGGTTGAGGGGATGGACTACCTGATCGCCGACCCGGTGCTGGTCCCCCGAAAGCCACAAGAGCAGTTCACGGAGAGGGTGGTGCGCCTGCCGTGGTTCTATATCCATGCGCCGCTGGCCGAGGTGGCGATCGGGGAGGCGCCGAGCCAGCGCACGGGTCGGGTGACGTTCGGGAGCTTCAACAACCCGGCGAAGGTGAGTTCTGAGGTGCTGGGTCTGTGGCGCCGGGTTCTGGAGGCGGTTCCCGGCTCGGTGCTGCGGGTGCGGTTCAAGAACTGGTTCGGGAATGCGGGTCTGCGGGCGCGCTTCGAGGCGGGTCTGGGCGCGACCCGTGTCGAGTTCGAGACGTCGGATGCGGTGCTGGCGGAGCATCTGGGGTCGTACAATGGGATCGACGTGGCGCTGGACCCGTTGCCGTTCACGGGTTCGACGACGACGTTCGAGGCGTTGTGGATGGGTGTGCCGGTGGTGACGCGGCTGGGTGAGAGCATGGCGGGACGGTGGAGCGGATCGATGCTGCGCTCGGTGGGGTTGGGTGAGCTGGTGGCTGCCGACGCGGACGACTATGTGCGGATCGCGGCCGCCCTGGCTGGCGACGCAGGCCGTCGGGCGGAACTGCGTCGGACCTTGCGCCAGCGCGTGCGGCG
>JALHMR010000078.1 GCA_022843945.1 Rhodospirillaceae bacterium
CGATGTCGCGCGCTGCCGGCAGCGGCGGCAGAGACGAAGCCGGCGCCGACGATGAGGGGGCGGCCGCCGCTGGCGACGAAGCCGCCGGCGATGACGCGGAGGGCGGCGCCAACACGGCGCTCTCCACCGCGCCACGCGGGGCGGCGCTGACGGTCGACGTCGTCATTGCCGAAGGGCCCGCCGGTGATGCTGCGGCAACCGCCGGCTCGATCACACCCGGCAGGTTCAGGACCTGGCCCGCCCGCACCGCATAGGGCGGCTGCAGGGCGTTGGCCCGCACCAGCTCATTGTTGCCCAGGCCGTAGCGCCGGGCGATGTTGGCCAGCGTGTCACCCGGCTGCACCTCGTGGGTGCGCACGCGCGGCAGAGCGAGGCGCTGCCCGTTGCTCAGCGCATAGGGGGGCTTGAGGTCGTTGGCTTCGATCAGGGAGCGCACCGGAACGTTGGCGCGCCGGGCCACGACGTAGAGGGATTCGCCGGGCCGGACGACGATCTCGCCGTCCCATTCTCCGGGTGCCGGGCGCAGCGCCGGCGACACCGGCGCGTTGATCGCCGAAGGGCGTGCCGGCGTCGGTCCGGAAGCCTGGACCACGGGCGCCGGCGGCCCGCCGCGCGCGCAGGCGGCGAGCGTCGCGAGGGCGACAACCATCGATCCGAGTCGCAGCGTGCGAGTCATGACGTCTAGAGATAAGGGCGTGATGCGCCTTCTGTCCAATGTCACGCGCGACTTAAAGTGCTTTCTTAACTTGCGATAAGCCCGCTATCCCCTTTCTGATTGCGGACGAATCCGGCGCGACGCACGAAAACGTTCGACGCTCAAGGCGCCGCGGCGAGGCGCTAAACCGCGGGATCGGACGGCAGGCCCTCGACCATCGGCACGAAGCGCACGGGCGCGATATCGGCGGTGACGTAGCCCTGCGGCGTCATGGTGAGCTTGACCAGCCGCTGGGTACGCTTCTCTCCGCCCACCGGCAGCACCATGATTCCGTCCGGGCTCAGCTGGGCGACCAGCGTCTCGGGGATGGTCGGCGGGGCGGCGGTGACGATGATCCGGTCGAACGGCGCCTGCTCCGGCCAGCCTTCCCAGCCGTCACCCAGCTTGGTGGTGATGTTGTGCAGCTTGAGCTCGCGGAAGCGCGCCTCGGCCTCGGCCAGCAGCGGCTTGTGGCGCTCGATCGTGTAGACCCTGCGGAAAAGCTTGGCGAGGATCGCCGTCTGGTAGCCCGAGCCGGTGCCGATCTCCAGCACCTTGACCCGCTTGTTGGCACCCAGCGCCTGGGTCATCAGCGCCACCACCGTCGGCTGGCTCAGTGTCTGGCCGTGGCCGATGGGCAGCGCCATGTTCTCATAGGCCTGGTCGCGGAACTGCGGCGGGGTGAAGGCCTCGCGCGGCACCCGCTCGATCGCCGCCAGGACCTCGGTATCGGTGATGCCGGAGGCGCGCAGCTCCATGAGCAGCCGGATGCGATGGTTGGGCGTGCTCACCGCAGAACGGTTTTGAGGCGCTTGAGCAGCGCCTGGTGCGTGAGGTCGAGATAGAGCGGCGTCACGGTGATGCGGCCGGCGCGCACCTCGGCGATGTCGGTGCCGCGCGGCGCCGGGCTTTCCTGCCGCATCGAGCCGATCCAGTAATAAGGGACGCCGCGGGGGTCCAGATTCTCGTGGAGGTCGTCGCCGATCTTGTGGCGGCCGGCGCCGGCCGCCACCACGCCCTTGACCGAAGCGGAGGCGACGTCGGGAAAGTTGATGTTGAGCAGGATGTTCTTCGGCCAGCCGTCCTTTTCCTTGCCGAGAACCTTCATGACCTGGCGGATGACGCGCGGCGCGTGTTCCTCGGCCGTCGACCATTTCGCCGGCTGGCCGGGTCCAATGACCTGCGACAGGGCGATGGCCGGCACGCCGAGGAGGGTCGCCTCCATGGCCGCCGCGACGGTGCCCGAATAGGTGATGTCTTCGCCGAGATTGGCGCCGCGATTGATCCCGGACAGGCAGAGCGTGGGCCGCCTGTCCTTCATGATGTGGTGCACGGCGAGCATCACCGCGTCGGTCGGCGTGCCGTCCACCACGAAGCGGTTGCCGCGCAGCTTGCGGATGCGCAAGGGGCGCCGCACGGTGAGCGAATGGGCGACGGCGCTCTGCTCGGTCTCGGGTGCCACCACCCAGACGTCCTTCGACAGGGTGCGCGCCACCTTCTCCAGGATCTTGATGCCCGTCGACTGGTAGCCGTCGTCGTTGGTGACCAGGATGCGCGCCTTGGAGAGATCCGCGGGGACGGCGAAGGTGGCGTCGAGCGGCGCGCCGCGGGTGACTTTGCTCATCCGCCGGCCCCGATCACCTCGATGCCGCCCATGTAGGGTTTGAGCACATCGGGCACGCGAATGCTGCCGTCCGCCTGCTGGTAGTTCTCCATCACCGCGATCAGCGTGCGGCCGACCGCCAGGCCTGAGCCGTTGAGGGTGTGGACGAACTGCGTGCCCTTCTCACCCGGCTTGCGGAAGCGCGCGTTCATGCGCCGCGCCTGGAAGTCGCCGCAGTTCGAGCAGGAGGAGATCTCGCGATAGGCGTTCTGACCGGGCAGCCAGACCTCGATGTCGTAGGTCTTGCGCGAGGCGAAGCCCATGTCGCCGGTGCACAGCAGCATGGTGCGGTACGGAATCTTCAGGCGCTTGAGCACCTCCTCCGCCGCACCGGTCATGCGCTCGTGCTCGTCGTTCGACTGGTCGGGATGGACGACCGAGACCAGCTCGACCTTGTAGAACTGGTGCTGGCGCAGGATGCCGCGCGTGTCCTTGCCCGCCGCCCCGGCTTCGGCGCGGAAGCAGGCGGTGAGCGCGGTATAGCGCCGGGGCAGGCTTGTCTCGTCGACGATCTCGTCGGCCACGAGATTGGTCAGTGCCACCTCGGCGGTCGGGATCAGCCAGTAATCCGTGGTGGTATGGAACAGGTCATCGGCGAATTTCGGCAGATTGCCGGTGCCATAGGCGGCCTTGTCGCGCACCAGGATCGGCGGGTCGGTCTCGGTGTAGCCGAACTCGCTGGTGTGCAGGTCGAGCATGAACTGGCCCAGCGCCCGATGCAGCCGGGCGAGCGGGCCGGAGAGCACCGTGAAGCGCGCACCCGAAATCTTCGCGGCGCGCTCGAAATCCATCAGCTCCAGCGCCTCGCCGAGGTCGGCATGGTCCTTGGGCGTGAAGGCGAGCTTCGCCGGCTCGCCCCAGCGGCGCACTTCCTTGTTGTCGTCGGCGCTCTTGCCCTCGGGCACATCGGCCGCCGGCAGGTTGGGGATCCCGGCCAGGACATCTTCCAGCGCCTTGCCGAGATCGCGATCCTCCGTCTCGGCCGTGGTGATCTCATCCTTAAGTCTTGCGACTTCCGCCATCAGCTCGGCGGCATCTTCCTTTTTAGCCTTTTTTTGCCCGATCTCCTTGGAGGCCTGGTTGCGGCGCGCCAGGCGCTCCTGCACCGCCGTCTGGGCCGCGCGCCGCTTCTGGTCGAGGTCCAATATCTCTCGCGACGCAGCGGGCAGGCCACGGCGAGCCAGCCCCGCGTCGAAGGCCTGGGGATTTTCCCGGATGAAGCGGATGTCGTGCATGAGGCGGATCGCCGGTCGGAATCGTCGTGCCGCAGCTTATACGGATGGTTAACCGTGCCGTCCACTATCGGCGCAATTTGAAACGTCTTCTCGCGAGCATTAGCGAATCTGCAACCCGCACCGGGCTACCAAAGGGCGGGCCAGCGCCTTTGCCGGTCATCCCGAGTCGATCCTGTCAGAGTGCACGGTCCGCATGTCATTTGCCGCTCTCGATTGCTCCAAGATCTCCTTCGGCCCTGGTGGCGCCAGCCTCGAAGCCGCGCGCAGCCTGGCGCAGCACTGGGCCTCCGCCTTCACCGCGGGCGATCTCGACGGTCTGCTGGAGCTCTACGATCCGGCAGCGGCGCTGTTTGCCTCTCCTGCGGCCGAGCCGATCGTCGGCGCCGGCGCCCTGCGACGCTTCTTCGGGACGATCGCCTGCAACCGCCCGGCGGCGCGGCTCGTCGACGAGGCCACGGCCAAGCGGCTCTCCGACCGCTCCGCCTTCGTCGAAGGTCGTTTCGAGTTCGCGCGTGGCGAGGGCAACTGGATCCGGGCTCGGTACCGCTTCATGCTCGTCCGCCACATCCGCTCGTGGCGTATCGCCGAGCATCATTCGGCGACCATGCCCCTCGCCGTCACCTGACGGGGCCGAAACCGGACGGGCCCCGTCTCCTAGGACGGCAGGATGCCGCGCAGCGCCGCGGCCAGCGTCTCGATGCGGAACGGTTTCTGGATGATCGGCTTGGGCGCCCATTCCGGCGGCACACCCTGCTTGCCGTAGCCGGTCGCGAATACGAAGGGCACACCGCCGGCGGTCAGCCGCGCGGCAACCGGAAACGCCGGCTCGCCGGCGAGGTTGACGTCGAGCACGGCGATATCGGGCATCGACTTGTCCAGCAGGGCGAGCGCCTCGAGCACGCCGGTTGCATGCTGGACCTCGGTGCAGCCGAGCTCATGCAGCATGTCCTCCAGCAACAGGAAGATCAGCGTCTCGTCCTCGACCACGAGCGCTGTTAGCCCTTCGAGGCGCGAAGCCACGGAAGCCGGCATTGCCTCGCCGACTCCCATGGCTCAGCCGCCGTCGTCAGGCAGCGGTACGCTCATCTGGCAGCACAGCCCGTCTGGCGCGAAATCGAGCCGCAGCGTGCCGCACAACTCCTCGCGGACCGCATGGTCGAGCAGCGCGCTGCCGAGGCCGCCCTGGGATGGCGCGCGCACGACCGGTCCGCCGCTTTCCTGCCAATCGAGCCGCAGAACCTTCTCAGCGCCTTCCTCGACGACGCGCCAGTCGACGGCGACATGGCCGCCCGGCGTCGAAAGCGCACCATGGTGCGACGCGTTGGTCAGCAGTTCCTGCATCGCCATGGCCAGCGCCACCGCGAGCTTGGGCGACAGCCGGACCGGCGAGCCGTTCAGATACACGCGCTCCTCGAGGTCGTGGGGCACCAGCAGGTTGTGGATCATCAGGCCGAGCTCCGCACCGGCCCAGCGCTCGCGCGCCAGCTGATTGTGCACGCTGCTCAGCGCGAACAGCCGATCTTCGAAATCCTCGCGCACGGCGGCGCTCACGCCCGGCCCGCGCAGCGTGTAGTGCGCCAGGGCCTGAACCGTGGCCAGGGTGTTCTTCACCCGGTGGTTGACCTCGTCGACCAGCGCCTTCTGCCGCGCCTCGGCGGCATCGAGAAGAACCTGGCTCGACGGCACGCGCCGCCGGCGACGCGTTACCTCTCGAGACGCGGGTCGGTCGAGCACGTGTGTACCAGGTCGCTGTTCATGCATTCGTCATGCCCGAGTTCCGCGGGCCTCTCGAAAGAGTTGCGCCCTTTGCGTATCAACAGAACTATCCAAGGGCCCGTCCGTTCCCCCTGAACCAGCCGCGCCGGTTTTTGCTCTCCTGTTTTTTTGCAGAGTTCCAAAGCCTTACTCGCACACCCCTGACGCAACCGGGAGCGTTAGCCGGGCCGTGGCAGGCAAATCACGGTATCGACGGAAGAGTGAGGCGGCGCCGCTCAGGATGGCGGGCAGAATCCGCCCGGACTGACCGCGCCCGTGCCGGCGCGATTCAGGAACGGGACAGGTTGAAATCGGTCTCCGGCGTCGGCGGGCCGCCAGCGGTCGCCATCGCCGCGGCAGGTGCTGGACGCGCCGCCGCCTCGGCGGCCTCGGCCGCGGCTTCCTCGGCCTCCGCCTTGGCGTCACGCGCCGCCTTGGTGCGCTCCATACCGCGCACGATCCAGATCGTCGCCTCGTAGAGCAGATACATCGGCACCGCGAGGCTGATCTGGCTGAACACGTCCGGCGGCGTGACCACGCCGGCGAAGGCCACCATGCCCACGATGGCGTAGCGCCGCTTCGAGGCCAGGCCTTCCGCCGTGACGATGCCGACCTTGCCGAGCAGCGAGAGCAGCACCGGCAGCTCGAAGCTGATGCCGAAGGCCAGGATCAGGCTCATGACAAGCGACAAGTATTCGCTCATCTTGGCTTCGAGCTGGATGGGCAGCGACCCCTCGCTCGTGCCGACCGTCTCGAAGCTGGCGAAGAACTGCAGGGCGAAAGGCAGGATGAAGTAGTAGAGCAGCGAGGCGCCGAGCACGAACATCACCGGCGTGGCGACGAGGAACGGCAGGAACGCCGCTTTCTCGTGCCTGTAGAGACCGGGCGCCACGAACAGCCAGATCTGGGTGGCGATCAGCGGAAAGGCGACGAAGGCCGCGGTGAAGAAGGCGACCTTGACGTAAGTGAAGAACGCCTCGGTCGGCGCGGTGTAGATCATCCGCCGGCCGGTCTGGCCGTGATAGACCTGCTCCAGGGGATGGGTGAGGAAATCGAAGATCGGCTGGGCGAAGTAGTAAGCGGCGATGAAGCACAGCAGGAAGCCGCCGATCGAATAGATCAGCCGCGTGCGCAACTCGATGAGATGCGACATCAGCGGCATCTTGTGCTCTTCGACCGGGTCGGCGGTCTGCGGCTGGCTGGCTTCGGGAGGGCTCACGGATCGCTCGCGTCAGGCAATCTGTGTCAGGCCGGCTTCGGCGTCGTCTCGGCGGGTGCCGCGATCGCCGTTGCTTCGGATGCGGCCGGGCTGGCGGCGGCTGGCGGGCTCTCGAGCGAGAACTCGGGCGTGCTGAATGCCTTGTCGATCTCGCCCTTGGGATCGATGCTCTGCTCGATCTGACGCTGCAGGTCGCCCGAGCCCAGCTTGCCGACCTCGTCCTTGATCTTGGCGATGTCGCTCTCGCGAACCATGTCGTCGACGCTGCTCTGGAACTCGCGCGCCAGGCCCCGCGCCTTGCCGGCCCACTGGCCGGCGGTGCGCAAGGCGTTCGGCAGCTCCTTCGGCCCGATGAAGATGATGGCCGCGGTGCCGATCAGCAGAATTTCAGTCCAGCTCAGATCGAACATGCATCACGCTCCGCCGGACGAATGGCAGGCCGACTGGCCCGCCTCAAACCTTCGCCGGGTCCTTCTTCGGCTCCACCGGCGGCGGGACCTGGGCGGAAGCGGCAGCCGCTTCCGGCTTGGCCTCGGTCTTGGTGTCGTCGTTCATGTCCTTGAGGCCTTCCTTGAAGGCCTTCACGCCCTTGGCCATGTCGCCCATCAGCTTCGGGATCTTGCCCGCGCCGAACAGCAGCAGAACGATGACCAGCACGACGAGCCAGTGCCAGATGCTCATTGAACCCATGATTTACTCCCTCGATCTCGCTCGGCCCGAACGGTATTGGATGCTGGCGCGCCACACGGGGGCGCGCCGGTCCGGGAGTGTGGCAAATCCGCCCCGAAGCTGCAACGGCTTGGATCGCGCAGTCTATGTGGGGTTGGCCCGCAAAAAAGCAACGTTATCCGGCGTTTCCGCCGCGGACCGTCAGGCCATCGGCCCCGCGCCCTTCGGCCAGTCCGTCGTCCCGATATAGGTAGTCCGCCGCGGACGGCAGCGGACCGGACCGGCTTGCCCCGCCGTCTTCTCCCCCCTACCCTGACCCCCAACCGGCACCACCCCTGCCCCATGCAGGATCAGGCGGGACCCAAGGCGCCGTTACGGGAGGAGACACGCAAATGACGACGATGAAAATGCGCCTGTACTGTGGCGCGATGATGGCGGCAGCCCTGGCCTGGCCGGGCGCCGCAACGGCGCAGGAAACCCAGCTGCGCACCATGGTCTTTGCCGGCATCCAGAACCTGCCGCTCTTCGCCGCCGAGGCCAAGGGCTTCTGGGCCAAGCGCGGGCTCAAGATCGAGCAGCTCATCGCGCCGAATTCGGGCGAGTTGCGCGGCGGCCTGGCGGAGGGCCGCTACCAGATCGTCCACGGCGGCGTCGACAACGCCGTCGCCATGATGGACGTCGCCAAGGTCGATATCGCCGTGCTGATGGGCGGCGACAACGGCTTCAACAGCCTGCTGGTGCAGCAGGACATCAAGTCCTTCGCCGATCTCAAGGGCAAGACGCTGGCGGTCGACGCAACGAACACGGCCTACGCGCTGGTGCTCTACCAGATGCTCAAGAACCAGGGCCTGCAGCGCGGCGTCGACTACCAGGTCAAGCCGGTCGGCGCCACCGTGGTGCGGGTCAAGGCGATGATCGAGGACAAGACGCTGGCCGCCGGCATCCTCAACCTGCCCTTCTCCATCCAGGCGGAAAAGGCCGGGCTCAAGAACATGGGCGCGGCCGTGCAGTCGATCGGTCCCTACCAGGCGACTGCCGGCTGGGTGCGCCGCGACTGGGGCAAGGCGAACGAGGTGGTGGTCGTGCGCTATATACAAGCCTATGTCGAAGGTCTGCGCTGGTCGCTCAACCCGGCGAACAAGGCCGAGGCCGTGGCGCTGCTTGCCAGCGGGCTCAAGATCCCCGCCGATGTGGCCGAGCAAGCCTACTCGCAAGCGACCGATGCCAGGCTCGGCTTCGCCAAGGACGCGGCGCTCGATCTCGAGGGCTTCCGCAACGTGCTGAAGATCCGCGCCGAGTTCGAGGGCGGCGGGGCCGCGCCGCCGCCGGCCGAGAAGTATCTCGACCTGTCCTATCACCAGAAGGCCCTCGCCGGCCTCTAAGCGTCGACAGCGGCGGGGGGCGCCGTGGGGGGGGGGGGGGGGGGGGGGCGGAATGTGGGCCAGAACCCCCCCCCATTGG
>JALHMR010000079.1 GCA_022843945.1 Rhodospirillaceae bacterium
TGCTCTTCCGATCTGGCGACGGCGTGGTGCGCCGCCTGCGCTTCCGCGAGGCCATGACCTGCGCCGTGCTGGCCAACCGGCGGCGCGTGCCGCCCTTCGGCCTGGCTGGCGGCGAGAGCGGCCAGCCAGGCCGCAACTGGGTCGAGCGGCCGGATGGATCGCGGGACGAGAAGGGGGCGACCGCCAAGTGGGAGGTCGGACCCGACGACGTGTTCGTGATCGAGACCCCGGGCGGCGGCGGTTTTGGCAAGCTGACGTAGAGCCCAAAGCAAAACGGGCGCCCGAAGGCGCCCGTCCCGCAAGCCAAAGCGAGAAGTCGCTCAGCCCTTCTTGGTCTCGTCCAGCATGGCCTCGACCAGGCTGTTCACCACCTGCGGCCGGTTGTTGACCAGCGGCAGGGTCTCCTTCTCCAGCAGCTTTTCCATTTGCTGGGCGGTGATGATCGCGGCGTCGCTGTTGAGGTCGGTCTTGACCAGCGGCGCGAGGCTGCCGAACGACAGGGTGCCACGCGTGGTGACGCTGTCGTCGCTGCTCGGGACCGTGAAGGTCGAGCCGATGGTGTTGGTGGTCTTGGGCTTGGCGTCGCTTGTGGGGCGGGGAGCGGGCGCGCCGACGCCCGGGACGATGGGATTGGTCATGGCGGCGTTAATCCTTTCGGGTCCGTATTCTTCCGGTCTTTCAGCCCGTTCTGGGCATTATGGCGCTACAAGTTAACCTTATTTGCGCCAAGCTACGGATAATCCTAGTACAAATCGCACCGCACTGCAACTTTAGCCTTTGCGATGAGCCCTTCTTCCCCCGGCCTTACTGGCATCAGCGACCACCCCGTGCGCGGTATCGCCTACGCGATGCTGGGCATCGTGTTCTATTCGCTGCTCGACGGCACGGCCAAGTGGCTGGTGACCGTGGCGCCCATCCTGCAGATCGTGGCCATCCGCAGCGTCTTCGTGCTGCTGTTGCTGGGCGGCCAAGTGGCGCAGAGCGGCGGCGGACTGGCGAGCCTGCGCCCGGTGCGCCCCTGGGGGCTGCTGGCGCGCATCGGGCTGTCCTTCGTGGCGCTGATCAGCTTCTTCGAGGCCCTGCGTCACCTGCCGCTCGCCACCTGCATCGCCATCAGCTTCGCCGCCCCCTTGTTCATGACGCTCGCCTCGGTCGTGCTGCTGGGCGAGCGCGTCGGCCGGCACCGCTGGGCGGCGATCGTGGTGGGCTTTCTCGGCGTGCTGGTCATCACCCGGCCGGATAGCGGCGGCCTCGCCTCGTGGCCGGCCCTGCTCACCATCCTGTCGAGCCTGTTCTTCGCCCTGTCGCAGATCACCACGCGCTGGCTGGCCGTCACCGAGACGGACCTGCGTATCCTGTTCCACCAGAATCTCGGCCTGCTGGTGCTGAGCACCTGCGCCTTGCCATTCGTCTGGCAGCCGCTCGACTGGAGCACCTATGCCGGTATCGTGACCATGGCGGGGTTCCTCTTTCTCGGCCAGATGTTCACGGTGAAGGCCTTCCGCGCCGCGCCCATCGGCGCGGTCGCCCCGTTCCAGTACACCGAGCTCATCTGGGCGACGCTGATCGGTTATGCGCTGGGCGACGACTGGCCGCACAGCCATGTCTGGATCGGGGCCGCCATCGTCATCGGCTGCGGCCTCTACGTGATCTGGCGCGAACAACGCATCCGGAAGGCTGCCATCCCGCTGTCCCATCCGTAGGGCTTTCCGAGGCGGGCAAAGCCGCGCCGATCCTCGTTGCGAGCCTTGGCCTGCAGGGCTAACGTGCTGATGTTACGGTTTTCTGGAGAGGTCGATGGCCCTGCCGCTTGCCAATACCCGTGTCGCCCCGGCCGCGCGCGACGCCGCCATTGCCGAGCTCAAGGCCCTGCTTGGCGACCGGCTGTCGACCGCGACGGCGGTGTGCGAGCAGCATGGCCGCGACGAGTCCTATCACGCGCCGAGCCCGCCGGATGCCGTCGCCTTCGCGCAGACGACCGACGAAGTCAGCGCCATCGTCAAGATCTGCGCCCGCCACAAGCTGCCGGTCATTCCCTATGCGGCGGGCACCTCGCTGGAGGGCCATGTCGCGGCGTTGAGCGGGGGCGTGACCATCGACCTCATGCAGATGAACAAGGTGCTCGAGGTCAACGCCGAGGACCTCGACTGCCGGGTCGAGCCCGGCGTGACGCGCAAGCAGCTCAACGAATACCTGCGCGACACCGGCCTGTTCTTCCCCATCGATCCCGGCGCCAACGCCTCGATCGGCGGCATGGCGGCGACCCGCGCCTCGGGCACCAACGCCGTGCGCTACGGCACGATGCGCGAGAACGTGCTGGCGCTGACCGTGGTGATGGCCGACGGCCGGGTCATCCGCACCTCGAAGCGGGCGCGCAAATCCTCGGCCGGCTACGACCTGACGCGGCTGTTCGTCGGCTCCGAGGGCACGCTGGGCGTGATCACCGAGATCACCTTGCGTCTCTACGGCATCCCCGCCGCGACCTCGTCGGCCATGTGCTCGTTCCCGACGGTGAAGGATGCGGTCGACACGGTCATCCAGACCATTCAGTCCGGTATTCCGATCGCCCGCATCGAGCTCGCCGACGACGTGCAGATGGACGCGATCAACAAGTACTCGAAGCTCAACCAGCCGGTGGCGCCGACGCTCTGGCTGGAGTTCCACGGCACCGAGGCCAGCGTCGCCGAGCAGGCGGAGATGGTGCAGGCGCTGGCCGCCGAGCACGGCGGCGCCAACTTCTCGTGGACGACCAATCCCGAGGAACGCAAGAAGCTCTGGCAGGCGCGGCACGACGCGGCCTATGCCAACAAGGCGCTGCGCCCCGGGGCGCAGGTCTGGGCGACCGATGTCTGCGTGCCGATCTCGCGGCTGGCCGAGTGCATTGTCGAGACCCAGAAGGACATCCAGAAATCCTTCCTGCCGGCGCCGATCGTCGGCCATGTCGGCGACGGCAACTTCCACCTGACCCTGGTGCTCAAGCCCGAGGATCCCAAGGAAGTGGCCGAGGCCGAGCGGCTCAACGATCGCCTGGTCAAGCGGGCGCTGGCCATGGACGGCACCTGCACCGGCGAGCACGGCGTGGGTTACGGCAAGCTCGACTTCCTGATTGCCGAGCACGGCGAGGCGATCAGCGTCATGCGCGCGATCAAGCAGGCGCTCGATCCTGACAACATCTTCAATCCGGGGAAGATCGTCCGCGTCTAGCGGACGAAATCAGCGCAGCGGGCGCTTGGCCGAGGCGGAGAGAGCAGGCACGACCTGCTCGGCCGGCGGCGTGGCCAGGCCGGCGATCATCCGAGCGGTAAGTACACCCAGACAGTAGTAGCTCTGATCCGTGAGATGCAGGCCATCGGCGTCGATCATGTCGTCGGCCGTCATCTGGCCGTTCTTCTGCCAGTGCTTCATCGCTTCGTAGCGCCGGAACACCGGCACGCGGTTGACCGCGCCGATGGTGGCGATGTTGTGCAGATAGGCCTGCTTGTTGAACACGGCCTCGAACTTCGGCGAGTACTGCGGGGTCATCAGCAGCACGTCGATGCCGGCGTCGCGGGCCCGGTCGATGCCGCTATCGACATCGGCGATGAACCGCTCGAGATCGCCGCGATGCAGCGCGCTGTTGGTGCCGGTCTGCCAGACGACGAGGTCGGGCTTCTCCTCGATCACGTCGCGCTCGAAGCGCGCCATCATCTGGTGTGCCTGCTCGCCCGAGACGCCCTTGTTGAGGACGGTGATCGCAGTCTTGGGCCAGAGCTGCTGAAGCTCCGCGAGCATGCGACTCGGGTAGTTCGCCGCCACGCTGCTGGCGCCAACACCCTCGGTCGATGACGAGCCCAGGGTGACGATCTTGATCGGCTGTCCGGCGCGGAGCTTGGCCGCGACGTGCGGCAGGTCGTAGCTGCTGCGTAGCAGGGCGGCCGGCACCGCGCAGCTTTGGCCGGGCATGGCTTCGGAATTCGCAACGGCGACGCTAAAGCTCAGGCCCGCAGCCAAGGCGGCGGCGCCCAGCGCCAGGCGGGCGGGCTTGATCAAATCCATAAACCGAGGATAGGAAAGAGAAATTACCAAAACCTAACCGTCAGCCAACTTTAAGCCTGCCTTTGTATACCATGGCGACGGTCGAAAATTTATCACTATTTGAGCGCTTTCCCGATGCTTCTGGCCAGTAGCCGAGCCAGGCAGTCGTAAATTTGATCAGCGACTTTACGGGCTTCGGCGGGGTTCTTGTCGGCGAAGGTAAAGCGCTCCTCGTCAACCCACAGCCGCATGACCTGATACCGCGGAAAGACCACCAGATCACGCATGCCGCCGACCTGGTTGATGGCATCGACATAGGGCTGGAAATTGATGATTCGGGCGGTGCTGCGTGAATACTGCGTATCCATGAGCACGACGTCGATACCCGCTTCCGCCATCTTGTCGACGCCGACCAGCAGGGCGTGCACGAACTCGTCGAGTTCGGCGCCGCGTACGGCCTCGGCCGTGCCGGTTTCCCAGATCACCAGGGAGGGTTTTTCGGCCAGCGCGTCGGCGGCGAGGCGTTCCAGCATCTGCTTGGCCGACTGGCGCGACACGCCCTTGTTGATCACTTGGATGGAAACATTCGGGAGATGCTGCGCGAGCACGGCTTCGAGTCGGGCCGGATAGGCGGCCTCGGGGCCGGTCGCCCCCATGCCCAGGGTCGACGACGAGCCGAGCGCGACGACCTTAAGACGGCGCTGCGAGCGGATCTGCTTGCTGACGTGCAGAAGCGGTGAGGAATCGAGCAGCAGTTCGTCCGGGACCTGGCATTGCGCGGGGATTGGAACCCGCGGGGCCTGAGCCCAGGCCGCCGGCGCTCCCAGCGCCGCCAGCAGCAGGATCAGCGCGGCGATCACCGGCTTCGTCCCTTGTGTGTGCATTACTCCCCCCCTTGAGGCGCCGCCTGCGGCGGATGCCCCCCTTGCGGCGCCGCCTGTGGCGGCTGCCTCGTTATTGCTGCGCGCTCGCCGGCGGGCCGGCGACGTTGCTTGGACCACGCCAGGAAATAGGCGGTGCCGAACATGATCAGGATGCCAGCCGCCGAGACGGCGATATGCACCGGCAGGGCGCGGCTGACCTCGACCAGGATGAAATGGCCGAGGAATGACAGGAAGATTCCGAAGCAAAAGATGTTGAGCGAGTGCTGGCCGCACAGGATGACCGGCTCGGCGTAGGGCGAGCGGAAGATCGGGTGGTCTCGCCGGAACACGGTCACGATGACATGCGCCAGCGCCAGAAAATTCAGCAGCCGCAGGGGGCCGAGGGTGCTCTTGTCGGCGACCAGCCAGGTCAATTCCGCCGCCCAGCCCGGCAGCGCGTCGAGCAGGGAGGCGACGGTGTGGCTGGTGCGCAGGATCACCATCACCGCCAGGAACGAGGCCGATACCCAGATCAGCCCGGGATAGGAGCGCAGCCGCCGTCGCCCGTCGCCGTCCGCCAGCGCCAGGGCGGCGCCGATCAGGAACAGGATCTGCCAGGCGAAGGGGTTGAAGTACCAGACGCCCTCGGGATAGGTGCGCAAGTTGAAGCGGAAAATCTGCACCGCGATATAGAGCACCGCCGATCCGGCGAGCACGGCGAGCGGCCAGCGCAGAAGGGCCGGCAGCAGGAAGGCGAGGGCGAGCAGCAGGACGATGTAGAGCGGCAGGATGTCGAGGAAGTGCGGCTGGAAGCGCAACGCCAGCGCCTGGAGGATGGCGATGTGCGGCTCCTGCAGGAAGTCCCAGACCTTGGTTTCGTCGAGGAACATCGGGTTGTCGAACTTCGCGGCGGTATAGGAGACCTGCGCCACGAAGACGACGAACAGGAAGATATGGGCGACGTAGAGCGTCCAGCAGCGCTTCAGGGTCTGCGCGATACCGTAGGCCGGGCCGAACTGCCGCATGATGCCGCCGAACACCATCGCGGCGGTGTAGCCGGACAGAAAAACGAAGATCTCGGCCGCATCCGAGAACACCACATTCGCAAGTGTGAAGTAGGCGACGACGTTGTCCGGGATGTGGTCGAGGAAGATGAAGAGCAGCGCCAGGCCGCGGAAGAAATCGAGCCGAAGGTCGCGCTCCGTGTTCGCCATCGCGCCCTCAGTCCGCAGCGCTCGGCCGCTGGGCGGCCGGGTTGAGGGCGGCGTCGAGCTTCTCGGCGTAGGTCTTGGCGCTGCGCACCTCGGTGAGCTTGGCGTCGGCCACCGTCTGGAAGAGCTCCGCGGCGGCGTTGAACATGTCGGGCGAGAAGCCGGCGGTGGCGAAGGTAGCGGCGATCTCCTCCATCTCGGCCACCCAGCGGTAGGCCTTGGACGGCACCTGTGGCAGGCGGTCGACCTCCTCGATCACCCACTTGCGGCTCAACGCCCATTCCGCGCGCAACGCTTCGGTCACGTTGAGCTGCGCCGCGGTGACCACGACCTGGGTGGCGAGTGCCCAGGTTCCCTTGCTCAGCGCCGCGTAGCACATCTTCAGCCCCGATGCCGCGCCGATACCGCCGTCCAGCACGCGGATGTCGAGACCATGGTGGCCGAGCGCGGCAAAGCGCGGCGCCTCGTTACCCGAGGCGTAGAACCGGGTCTTGGTTTCCTGGGGGCGGGGCGGCGGGCCGACGATGCCCGCGTCGACATAGGGCAGCCCGATCTGCCCCAGGATGGTGCCGATCTCGCGGGCCGAGGCCGGTGAAATGGCGTTGCAATCGACGTAGAGCGGTTTGACCCCGGCGGTTCGGGCGGCGCCGGCGATCCGGCGGGCCAGGGGCAGGGCCTCGGCCGGTGGAACGATGGACAGGAAAAGGTCGATGCCGCGCACCAGGGCGTCATCGTCGGCCACGGTTTCGAGCCCGGCGACCCGGGCGCGCTCGACGCTGGCGGGGCTGCGGCCGGCGAGGTTGGTCAGGACGCGCAAGCCGTTGCCGCGCAGCATGGCGCCGACCGCGTGCCCCATCTCGCCAGGCGCCAGGATCCCCACGACCAGTCGAGTCATCGCCACCTGCTAAGTCATCGATCCGGGCCGAGTTTGCCGGGTTTCCGGCCGTGCGTCCACGCCGGCGCCGGCGCATGCCGGGGCCGGGAAAATGACTATACTGCACGCCCGTAGGGCTCCATGACGCGAACGATGAAACTTGCGGTTGCCGCCGGGACGGCCGTGCTGACGCTGGCTGCGGCGGTGCTGGTCGCGCCCGCGCTGCTGGCCGATCGGGTCTGGGCGCTGGCCAGCGAGCGGCTGGCCGCCTCGACGAAGATGCAGGTGACCGCGGCAGGACCGTTCCGTCTCCAGCTGCTGCCCTCCTTGCGGCTCGCCGCGACCGACGTGCAGGCCTCGCTGGCGGGCGGGGGAGGGGCGCGCGCCGTGACCCTCACCGTGGATCTCAGCCCCAGCGGGCTGATGGCGGGACGGGTCGAGATCGAACGCGCCACCCTGCGACAGCTTCGCCTGAGTGGCCTGCCGGCTCATCCGCCCGCGGACGTCGTGCTGGTGATGAACGGGTCGTCGACGACGGCGACCGCGACCTTCGATGGCGGCCAGCTGAGGCTGACCGGCCGGGCCGCCGCGGAGCAGTTCACCGTCGACTCGTTCGATCTGCGTGTCGTCGGCCTCGAGGCGGGCGGCTCGGCGGCGCTCACCAGCGATCAGGGGGCCCGGCTGGTGCTCGTGGCCGAGCGGATCGCCTATGGCGGGACCGATATCGGGCGCGGCGCGCTGGCGATCACCTTCGCCGCCGATGGCGCGTTGATCGAGCGCGCGGCGCTGCAGACGCCGGCGGGCGTCGAGGCCGCCGTGTTCGGACTGGCATCGGTCGAAGCCGGTGGCCTGCGCTTCGACGGGGGGCTGGAGGCGCTCGCCTCCGGTCCCGCGCCGGTTGAAGCCAGTGCACGCCTGAGCGTCAGCTTCGACGCCCGCCAGCGCCAGGTCGAAGTCACCGATATCGCCCTGCGCTCGGCTGGGTCCGAGCTCACCGGCCGCGTGTTGCTGCAGCAGGGGCAGCAGCTCAAGGCCACGGCCGAGCTGCGGCTGGACAAGGTCGAGGCGGCAGCGGTTCCGCAGGCGGCATTCGTTCTCGCGCCGCTTCTGGCGGTTCCCGACCTCGAACTGCGGCTGCGGATCGGCCGGGTCTCGTGGAGCGGGAGCGCCGCCGAAGGCATCGTGCTCGACCTGACCCGGACCGGCTCGACGGCCGAGCTGAAGGAACTGGCGGTGCGCAGCCTCGCCGGGGCGCCGGCGCGCGCCGCCGGCCGCCTGGAAATTTCGCCGGGACCACGGCTGGCTTTCAACACATTGTCGCTGAAACTAGGGGCCGCCGAACTCAGCGGCACACTGAGCGCCGATTTCGCGGGCGCCGTTCCGCGTATCGCGGCGGATCTGGTCTCGCCGGCGCCGCTGGGCTACGACGCGTTCTTTCCGCCCTTGCCGCCGCTGCCGCCCGAGCCGATGACCCGCCGTGCCGCCGCGGCCCAGGCGGCGGCGCCGCGCCTGCCG
>JALHMR010000080.1 GCA_022843945.1 Rhodospirillaceae bacterium
GCCGGCGCGTCGCGCCCGGCCCTTCCGGCGCGCCGACGCGCGGCCGGGCCGACGTGCTGCCCACGGGCCGCAACTTCTTCTCGGTCGATACCCGCGCCGTGCCGACCCCGGCCGCCTGGCAGCTCGGCTGGAAATCGGCGCAGCTGCTGATCGAGCGCTACGCTCAGGAGCACGGCGACTACCCCAAGGCACTGGCGCTCTCGGCCTGGGGGACGAGCGCCATGCGCACCGGTGGCGATGACATCGCCCAGGCGCTGGCCCTGATCGGCGCGCGGCCGAGCTGGGACGGGACCTCGCGCCGCGTCACCGGCTTCGAGATCATGCCGCTGTCGCTGCTTGACCGGCCGCGGGTCGATGTCACCTTGCGCGTCTCCGGCTTCTTCCGTGACGCCTTTCCGGGTCTCATTGATCTCTTCGACTCCGCTTCGCGCGCCGTGGCGGCGCTCGACGAGCCGGCCGAACAGAATCCGCTGGCCGCGCGGGTACGCAGCGAAAGCGCGGCGCTGCGGACGGCCGGTACCGATGAAAAGGACGCAGCGCGGCGGGCCGGCGCCCGCGTCTTCGGCTCCAAGCCGGGCGCCTACGGGGCCGGCCTGCAGGCGCTGATCGACGAGCGCGGCTGGCGGGATGCCGGCGACTTGGCGCGCGCCTATATCGCCTGGGGCGGCTATGCCTACGGCGCCACCGGCGAGGGCGAGGCGGCGCACGAGACCTTCGCCACGCGCCTCAAAGGCGTGCAGGCGGTGTTGCACAACCAGGACAACCGCGAGCACGACCTGCTCGACAGCGACGACTATTACCAGTTCGAGGGCGGGCTGGCGGCTGCGGTCAAGCACCTGTCCGGCGAGGCGCCGATCGTCTATCACAACGACCATTCGAATCCCGAACGGCCGCGCATCCGCAGCCTGGAGGAGGAGATCGCCCGCGTGGTGCGCGGGCGCGTCACCAATCCCAAATGGATCGCCGGCGTGATGCGTCACGGCTACAAAGGCGCCTTCGAGATGGCCGCCACCATCGACTACATGTTCGGCTTCGCCGCCACCACCGGTGCGGTGCGCGACGACCATTTCGACGCGGTGTTCGAGGCCTATATTGCCGACCCCGAGGTCCGCGCCTTTATCGAGGAGGCCAACCCGGCGGCGCTGCGCGAGATGAGCGAACGCCTGCTCGAAGCGCAAGAGCGCGGCCTGTGGAAGCCGCGGACCAACAGCACGCGGCAGACACTGACAAATTTAAGGGATTTACCGCAGAGGACGCAGAGAAGCGCGGAGATCGCAGAGTGAGGACGCGGCTGCCGCTCTTACGGTGTCATCCCGGCGAAAGCCGGGATCCATCGTGCCACTGGATAAATGGATCCCGGCTCGCGCTTCGCTTGGCCGGGATGACAACCGGGATATGACCATGACCGACGACGCCGACCACAATCAGAAGATGGCGCGCATCAAGACGGCGCGCGACAAGATCATGGCCACCAAGACCGTCGAACGCGGGCTCGTCGTCGTGACCACCGGCAAGGGCAAGGGTAAGTCCTCGGCCGCCTTCGGCATGGTCATGCGCTGCCTCGGCCACGGCATGAAGGTCGGTATCGTGCAGTTCATCAAGGGCGCCTGGTCCACCGGCGAGGCGACCTTCCTCGCCCGCTTTCCCGAGCTGGTGACCATCAAGACCCTGGGCGAGGGCTTCACCTGGGAGACGCAGGACAAGGCACGCGACCTCGCCGCCGCCGCGCGCGCCTGGGACGCGGCCAAGCAGATGCTCGCCGATCCCAGCCTCCGATTCGTGCTGCTCGACGAGATCAACGTGGCGCTGCGCTACGAGCTGGTCGACCTGGCCGCGGTGCTCGAAGCGCTGGCGGCGCGGCCCGAGGGACAGCACGCCGTGCTCACCGGCCGCAATGCGCCCGAGGCGCTGATCGAGGCGGCCGACCTGGTCACCGAGATGACCCTGGTCAAGCATCCCTTCCGCGCCGGCGTGAAGGCCCAGGCCGGGATCGAGTTCTGAATGGCCCACCCACCCGCCATCATGCTGCAGGGGACCGGCTCGGATGTCGGCAAGTCGCTGCTCGTCGCCGGGCTGGCGCGGGCCTTTACCCGTCGCGGCCTGCGCGTACGGCCGTTCAAACCGCAGAACATGTCGAACAACGCGGCAGTGACCAGCGACGGCGGCGAGATCGGCCGCGCCCAGGCCCTGCAGGCGCGGGCCTGCGGCGTGCCGCTGCACAGCGACATGAACCCGGTGCTGCTCAAGCCGCAGACCGATATCGGGGCGCAGCTCATCGTGCAGGGCAAGGTCGCGGGCAACGTCAAGGCCGCCGACTATCACACCCTCAAGCCGACCCTGATGCCGCGCGTGCTGGAAAGCTTCGAGCGCCTCGGCCGCCAGGCTGACCTGGTCCTGGTCGAAGGGGCCGGCAGCCCAGCCGAGATCAACCTGCGCGCGGGTGACATCGCCAATATGGGCTTCGCCGAAGCGGCCGATGTGCCGGTGGTGCTGGTCGGCGATATCGACCGCGGCGGCGTGATCGCCAGCCTGCTGGGCACGGTGACATTGCTGCAACCCTCCGAGCAGGCCCGCCTGCGCGGCTTCATCGTCAACAAGTTCCGCGGCGATCCAACCCTGTTCAAGGCCGGAATGGACGAGATCACCTCGCGCACGGGCCTGCAGCCTCTGGGCCTCGTGCCGTGGTTTGCAGACGCCGCGCGTCTGCCGGCCGAGGACGCTGCCAGTCTCGACAGCCGCAGCTTCGACCTGGGCAGGCGCGCGGAGCGCTCCATCAAGATCGTGGTGCCGCGCCTGCCGCGCATCGCCAATTTCGACGATCTCGATCCGCTGGGCGCCGAGCCCGGCGTGCGGCTGATGCTCATTCCGCCAGGCCGTGCCCTGCCCGGCGACGCCGATCTGATTCTGCTGCCGGGCTCCAAGGCGACCTTGGCCGATCTCGCGGCGCTGCGCGAACAGGGCTGGGACATCGATCTCCAGGCCCATGCCAGGCGCGGCGGCCGCATCGTCGGCCTGTGCGGCGGCTACCAGATGCTCGGGCGCCGCGTCGCCGACCCGCAAGGGATCGAAGGCCCCGCCGGCGAAGCCCCCGGCCTCGGCCTGCTCGATGTCGAGACGGTGTTGGAGCCGGTGAAGTCCCTGCAGGAAATCCACGCCCGCGACGCGCTGAGCGGTGCGGCCTTGCACGGCTACGAGATGCATATGGGCCGCACCACGGGGGCGGATACGGCCCGGCCGATGCTCAAGCCCGACGGGCGCGACGAAGGGGCCGTCAGCGCCGACGGGCAAATCGCCGGCTGCTATCTCCACGGACTGTTCGCCTCGGACGAATTCCGCCGCGCCTTCCTGGCGGGCTTCGGCGTCACCAGCACGCTGGCCTTCGACGCCACGGTCGATGCGGTTCTCGCCCGCCTGGCCGATCACCTGGCCGCAGCGATCGATCTCGATCGCCTGCTGGAGATCGCCCATGCACGCTGAATTGGGGCTCGCTAATTCAAAGTCCGGCGGCGGCGCGCCCCAGGGCCAGGCTGCCGACCAGCGCCGCGTGGATCAGGCAGGCCACAAAATAGAGGAACAGCGCGCGCTGCATATCACCGGAATTGACCCGCGCCCGACCATCGCCGATCCACGGATCGTCGACCCTGGCACCCGCATACTGGCGCGGGCCGGCGAGCGCCAGGCCGAGCGCGCCCGCCGCCGCCCCTTCCGGCCAGCCGGCATTGAGCGATTTGTGCTTGCGCGCGTCGCGGAACATGACGCGGAAGGCGGAGAGCGGCTTGGCGTGCGGCGCGAAGGCCGCGGCGACCGCGATGAACACGGCGGCGATGCGCGCCGGCAGGAAGTTCATCGCCGTGTCGAGGCGTGCGGCGATGGCGCCGAAGGCGGCGTAGCGCGGGTTGCGATGGCCGATCATGCTGTCGAGCGTATTGACCGCCTTGCACAGGAACAGGCCGGGCAGGCCGGCGACGATGTACCAGAAGGCCGGGGCGATCACGCCGTCAGCGAAGTTCTCGAACAGCGATTCGATACCGGCACGCCCCACGCCGTGCTCATCGAGCGAGCGCGGGTCGCGGCCGACGATGTGGCTGACCGCCAGGCGCGCCGCCTGCAGGTCGCCATCGGCCAGCGCCTTGGCCACCGCCGCCACGTGGTCGTAGAGCGAGCGCTGGGCAACCAGCGTGACCACCAGGAAGAGTTCGATCAGCCAGCCGCCGGAGAACTGGCGCGTGGCCCAGAGGATCGCCCAGGCGGCGCAGACCGACACGCTGCCGACGAACAGCACCGTCAGGCCGCCGCGCAGGAAACGCGTGGACGAGGGCCGCTCGGCCCGGTTGAGGCGCAGTTCGAGGAACTCGATCAACTTGCCGACCAGCACCACCGGGTGCGCGACATAGCGGAAGAGCGGGCGCATATCGCCGACGGCGGCGTCGACAGTCAAGGCCAGGAACAGGATGAAGACGGGGTCAACCCGCGACTCGGGCACGAGGCCGAACATCGACCGAACCATGGACGCAGGTCCACGACCCGTCAACAAAGCGGCGGCTCTCGGGCCGTTCCCGCACTAGGATAGGACCCGAGGATCCAGAACATGAGCAAGACAGCCCTGCTGATCTGCGGCCACGGCAGCCGCGATACCGACGCCATTGCCCAGTTCGAGGCGATGGCCGCGCGGGTGCGCGACCGGCTGCCGGCCTATCCCGTGACCCACGCCTTCCTGGAATTCGCCCGGCCGATCATCCGCGACGGGCTCGAGACGCTGAAGCGCCAGGGAGCCACGCGCATCCTGGCGCAGCCGGCCATGCTCTTCGCCGCCGGCCACGTAAAGAACGACCTGCCCTGGGAGATCAACAGCTTTGCCGCCGAGAACCCGGACATCCGGGTCGATTACGGCCGGGACCTGGCCATCGACCTCAAGCTGCTGGAAGCGGCGCGCGAGCGCATCGAAGCCTCTGAAGCGCGCGCCAGGCCGGGGGTCGAGCGCGCCGACACAGTGCTGCTGGTGGTCGGCCGCGGCACCAACGATCCCGACGCCAACTCCAATGTTGCCAAGGTGGCGCGCATGCTGGGCGAGGGCATGGGCTATGGCTGGACCGCCATCGCCTATAGCGGCGTCGCCCATCCGCGGGTCGATGCCGCCCTGGCGCGCATCGTGCGCCTCGGTTTCCGCCGGATCATCGTCTTCCCCTATTTCCTGTTCACCGGCGTGCTGGTCAAGCGCATCTACGACCAGACCGACGCCGCGGCGGCGATGCACCGCGATATCGAGTTCGTGAAGGCCGGCTACCTCAACGACCATCCGCTGGTGCTCGAGGCCTTCGTCGAGCGGGTCGGCGAGATCGATGCCGGTGTTGCCGCCATGAACTGCCAGCTCTGCAAGTACCGCGCCCAGATCATCGGCTACGAGGCCGATGTCGGCGCGGCGCAGGCCGGCCACCATCTGCATGTGCGCGGCATCGGCACCGATGGCGATCACGGCCACGACCATGGGCACGACCATCACCACGACCACGATCATTCCCATGATCACGGCCACGGGCACTCCCACGCCCGCAAGCGATGACCCCGTGGCTGACCATCGTCGGGATTGGTGAGGACGGCGCCGACGGATTGTCGCCGGCGGCGCGGCATGTTCTCGACAGTGCCGAGATCCTGGTCGGCGGCGAGCGCCATCTGAAGATGGTCAGCGGTGGCAAGGCCGAGCGCCTCGCCTGGCGCTCGCCGCTGGCGGCGACGCTCGACGATATCGCGGCGCGGCGCGGCAAGCGCGTCGTGGTGCTCGCCTCGGGCGATCCGCTGTGGTTCGGCGCTGGCGCCACCCTGGCCGGGCGATTCCCGCCAGAAGAAACGATCGTGCTGCCGCAGGCCGGCGCCTTCTCGCTGGCCGCGTCGCGGCTCGGCTGGCCGCTGGCCGACGTCGCCACCCTGACCCTGCATGGAAGACCGCTCGACCGTCTGGCCTTGCACCTGGCACCGGAGGCGCGGCTGCTGGTGCTGACCGAAGATGGAAAAGCACCAGCTGTCATTGCGCGTTACCTGACCGAACGCGGCTGGGGACCGAGCCGGCTCACCGTGCTCGAACGGCTCGGTGGTGCCAAAGAACGCCGGCTCGACGGCACGGCGGAAAACTGGCCGCACCCGCCCGGCGCCGATCTCAACACCCTAGCCATCGAATGCCGTCCTGGGCCGAAGGCGCAAGCGCTGTCGCGGGTCCCCGGCCTGCCTGACTACGCCTTCGTGCATGACGGCCAGCTGACCAAGCGCGAGGTGCGGGCCGCCACTCTCGCCGCCCTCGCGCCGTTGCCCGGGCAGCTCCTGTGGGATGTGGGTGCCGGCTGCGGCTCGATCGCCATCGAGTGGCGCCGGGCCGAGATCTCGGCCAGGGCCATCGCCATTGAACGCGACACCGCACGGCGCGACCTGATTCAGCGCAACGCCTCGGCCCTTGGCGTGCCCGGGTTCGAGATCGTGGCCGGCGAGGCGCCAGGGGCGCTCCAGGGTCTGCCCGCGCCGGACGCCATATTCATCGGCGGCGGCCTGTCGGTCGACGGGCTGGCCGAGGCCTGCCTCAAAGCCCTCAAGCCGCGCGGCCGGCTGGTGTCTAACGCGGTGACGGTCGAAGGTGAGGCGCGGTTGCTGGCGCTGCACGCCAAGCACGGCGGGCAGCTGACCCGCATCGCCGTGTCGCGCGCCGAACCCGTAGGGCCGTTCCAGGGCTGGCGGCCGCTGATGCCGGTGACGCAGTGGGTTCTGGGATGAGCGGCACGGCCTACGGCATCGGCGTCGGGCCCGGCGATCCCGAGCTCATCACCCTCAAGGGGCTGCGCCACTTGCGCGCCTGCCCGGTCATCGCCTATCCGGCCCCCGAGGGCGGCGAGAGCCTGGCGCGGCGCATCGTGGCCACGCACCTGCCTGGCGGGCAGACGGAGATCGTCATCGGCGTGCCGATGAGCGGCGAGCGCTTCCCGACGGGGGCGATCTACGACCGCGCCGCTTCCGAGATCGGCGGACACCTGATGGCGGGGCGCGACGTGGCCGTGCTCTGCCTCGGCGACCCCTTCTTCTACGGCTCGTTCATGTACCTGTTCGAGCGGCTGGCCGCCGCCCACACGGTCGTGGTCGTGCCGGGTGTCACCTCCGTCTCGGCGGCAAGTGCGGCCCTGTGCCTGCCGCTGGCCGCGCGCAACGAGAGCTTTGCCGTCATTCCCGCCGGGCTCGACGACACCGAGATCGAGCGGCGCCTGGCAACCTGCGATGCCGCCGCCATCCTCAAGCTCGGCCGGCATGCCGGGCGCGTACGCGCGCTGCTGACGCGTCTCGGGCTGGAGGCGCACTACATCGAGCGCGCTTCGGTGGCCGAGGAGCGTCGTCTGAAGCTGGCCGATGTCGACCCCTCGTCCGCGCCCTATTTCTCGCTGCTGCTGGTGCGGAGAGTAGCATGACCCCGCCGGCCTTCGTGGCGCTGACCCAGACCGGCGCCGACCTGGCGCGCCGGCTGCACACGGCGTTTCCCGGCTCTCGCGTGCACGGGCTCGATCCGCGCGTCATCGGCGCCGACGTGGAATTCCTCGACACCCTCGCCCACCTGCGCAAGCTCTTCGCCGAAGGTACGCCGATCGTCGGCATCTGCGCGGCCGGCATCCTGATTCGCGCGCTGGGCTCGATCCTCGACGACAAGCGCGGCGAGCCGCCGGTCATCGCCATTGCCGAAGATGGCAGCGCCGTGGTGCCGCTCATCGGCGGCCACCGCGGCGGCAACGCGCTGGCCCGCCAGCTCGCCGACGAGCTCGGCTGCGTCGCCGCCATTACCACGGCCGGCGATGTCTCGCTGTCACTGGCGCTCGACATGCCGCCACCCGGCTGGCGCCTCGCCAATCCCGCCGTGGCCAAGACCGTCACCGCGGCCCTGCTGGCCGGCGAGAAGGTGACGCTGACCGTCGAGGCCGGCGATGCCGGCTGGTTGAAACGCAGCGGGCGTTTCAGCGAGACCGGCGAGCTTGCCGTCGTGGTCACCGATCTCGACGTTGCCGGCGACGCGCGCACCCTGGTCTATCACCCGCCGGTGCTGGCGCTGGGCATCGGCGCCGAACGCGACGTCACCGGGACCGAGGTCGAGACCCTGGCGCGCGAAAGCCTCGCCGCGCACGGCCTCTCGCGCCACGCCGTCGCCTGCCTGGTCAGCCTCGACCTCAAGTCGGACGAGCCGGCGCTGCACGAGCTGGCCGGCCTGCTCGACGTGCCGGCGCGTTTCTTCGACGCCGATAGCCTGCGCGCCGAAGCGCCGCGCCTGAAGAACCCCTCGCCGGTCGTCGAGGCCGCCGTCGGCGTGCCCGGTGTCGCCGAAGCGGCGGCGCTGGCCGCCGCCGGGCTGGGCGGCACGCTGATCGTGCCCAAGATGAAGTCGGCGCGCGCCACCTGCGCCATCGCCCGCGCCGC
>JALHMR010000081.1 GCA_022843945.1 Rhodospirillaceae bacterium
AGAGACTGCTGAACGGCGTCGAAAGCCTTGATGTCGGCCCGCAGACCTTGCGCGATCGAGAAGGTCGATGCGTCGTCCTTGGGACCGATGACTTTGAGGCCGGTAGATACGCGGTCTTGAGTGCGCTCAAGCAACGAGTTGGTAACGCCGAGGTTTCTCAACGCCACCAACGCACCAATATTGGTGTTGATGGAAGACATCCGGGTCTCCTACTTCTAGGTTCTTTTTCGTTCGGCAGCCTTCTGGCTGACGACATCCCGGTCAGGATCGCTAACCGCGCTGTTGCCACACTTTTCGTGCATCCAACAGCTAAGGTTGAGTATGTGAGAGGCCAAAACCCGAGTCAACGATCTCGGTAAAAAATGTGTTAAAAGGCGCGCGTTTGTTAACGCTTTTCTGCCGGCATCTTGGGAAAAAGTTAACAGTAAAGATTAAGGGCGGATGTCATCGACAGCCGCCCTCGACCAAAGTCGCTGGTGGCGGCACCGGCGTTGCCGCCGAGGCAAAAAAAACGCGCCGGAGGCTGAAGCCGCCGGCGCGCCGAACCGCGGGTTTATGCCGCGCGTTCGTCTTACTGGAACAACGACAGCAGGGTCTGCGGCCGCTGGTTGGCGATGCTGAGGGCGCTGATGCCAAGCTGCTGCTTGACCTGCAGGGCCTGCAACTGCGCGCTTTCCTTGGCCAGGTCGGCGTCGACCAGGGCGCCAAGGCCTTCGGTCACCGCATCCGAGAGCGTCTTGGTGAAGCTCGTCAGGAAGTCGATCGACTTCGACGCGCCACCCAGCGTACCCAGGGCGTTGCCGATCACCAGCTCCTGCGCATTGATCGCCGTCAGCAGCGAGAGGGCTGCCGCCGTCGACGTCACACCGGCCGAGAGAGCCGTTGACACGGCACCAAGCCCGGAGGCGTTGGTGATCGTCAGCTGACCGCCGGTGATCGTCGAGGTGATCGACACCGACGGCGAGCCTGCCGAGATCAGGTTGCGGCCGTTGTAGACGGAGTTGGTGATGAAGGTGTTGAGCTGCGACAGCATCGATGTGAAGTCGGAGGACAGGATCGATTGCTGGCTGGCCGTGTTGGCCGGGTTCGAGGCCTCGATGACCTTCTTCTTGATGTCGGCCAGCAGATCCGACACCGCCGTTGCACCCGCAATGGCGGCTGCCACGACGCCGCGGCCCGATGACAGAGACTGCTGAACGGCGTCGAAAGCCTTGATGTCGGCCCGCAGACCTTGCGCGATCGAGAAGGTCGATGCGTCGTCCTTGGGACCGATGACTTTGAGGCCGGTAGATACGCGGTCTTGGGTGCGCTCAAGCAACGAGTTGGTGGTGCCGAGATTTCTCAGCGCCACCAGCGCACCAATATTGGTGTTGATGGATGACATCCGGGTCTCCTTTTCTAGGTCTCGCAAACCCCGGCCTTCTGGCCGGTGGTTTCGTCAGGCCTTTTTGGCCTGGCGGACGCTCTTTGAGCGTCAGAGCCAAGTATGGAGAGTCAGCTTGGGCTTGTCAATTAAGGTTCGTGTTTAAGCGTTTGTATTTTAAGGATTTTTCCGCTACGACCCCGGCGACGTTAACGATATTTAAGAAATAATAAAAGAATCAGCGGCTAGGGCCGAAAAGCTCAAGTGATACATATAAAAAAAGCCCGGGCGGAGGACCCCGCCCGGGCTTCCTAGGCTTTGACTGTTGCTTAGCCGAACAGCGACAGCAGCGTCTGCGGACGCTGGTTGGCGATGCCGAGGGCCTGGATGCCAAGCTGCTGCTTGACCTGCAGGGCCTGCAACTGCGCGCTCTCCTTGGCGAGATCCGCATCGACCAGCGCACCCAGACCTTCTGTGACGGCGTCAGAGAGGGTCGAGGTGAAGGTCGAGAGGAACTCGATGTTCTTGGAGTTGGCGCCCAACGTGCCCAGGGCCTGACCGACGAGCAGTTCCTGCGCATCGATCGCCGTCAGCAGCGAGAGAGCTGCCGCCGTCGACGCCACACCGGCCGAGAGGGCCGTGGAGACGCCGCCGAGGCTGGAGGCGTTGGTGATCGTCAGCTGACCGCCGGTGATCGTCGAGGTGATGGACACGCTCGCCGACGCCGAGGAGATCAGGTTACGACCGTTGTAGACCGAGTTGCTGACGAAGGTGTTGAGCTGCGTCAGCATCGAGGTGAAGTCAGCAGCCAGAATGGACTGCTGGCTGGCCGTGTTGGCCGGGTTGGACGACTCGATGACCTTCTTCTTGATGTCAGCGAGCAGATCCGACACCGCCGTTGCACCCGCGATGGCGGCGGCGACGACGCCGCGACCCGAGGACAACGACTGCTGGACGGCCTGGAACGACTTCACGTCGGCGCGCAGACCCTGCGCGATCGAGAAGCTCGAAGCATCGTCCTTGGGGCCGATGACCTTGTAGCCCGTCGACACCCGGTCCTGGGTGCGCTCGAGCAGGCTATTGGTCGATCCGAGGTTTCGGAGCGCAACGAGCGCACCGATGTTGGTGTTAATAGATGTCATAGATAGCTCCTAATTCTAGGTTTCAAAAACAGGCCTTCTGGCCTGAATCGCACTCGACCCCATTCTGGGAATCCGAGCCCGATCGCTAGAGAGGATATCGATCGAAGTCTTAAGTCGCAACTAAGACAAGCAGTTAACGGGGTAGGGGAATATATTGCTTTTATTTTGTTTTTTAGTATTCGGCTGTGATTCGACGGGCAGATTCGGAACAGCGCAAGTATTTGTCACGTATCGGCGCCATTTCGCCCCCAGAAAACGCAAAGACTTTCAGTGATCGGCGGCCTCGACGTAGATCGCCTCGAGCTTCCGGGTGAACCGCCTTGTATCGCAAAGAGGCGAGGCCGCCAGACAACCACGCAGGCCGCGCCGCAGCTCATCGAGCCGCTCCAGGTTCGCCGCATGCCGGGTTGCCGCCGCTACATATTCATCCGGCGTCGCGGCGATCCAGTCGTTCAGGCCAAGCACGGACAGGAAGCTGAATGAGTGCCGTCCGGCGAAACGCGCGACCGGCCGCGTGAGCACGGGCACGCCCATCCACAGCGCCTCCAGCGTGGTGCCGCCGCCCGAATAGGGCGAGGTGTCGAGCGCGATATCGACGTCATTGTAGCGGCGGAGCAGCTCGGCGTGCTTCGCTTCGCCTTCGATCACCAGCCGCTCAGGGGCAATGCCGGCGGCCGTCATCGCGGCGACGATGCGCTCGCGATTGGCCGACGAATCCATCCAGCGATACTTCAGCAGCAGCCGGGACCCCGGTAGACGCCGCAGGATCTCCGCCCAGCTCGCCAGCAGCGGTCCGTTGATCTTGGCCGGATTCGAGAAGCAGCCGAAGGTGATCGCGCCGTTCCGCCGCGCCGGTAATTCGCCGACCGCCGGGGCGTAGCCAGGCGGGGTGTAGCAGAGAAAACTGTCCGGCAGGCGCCAGACGTGCTCGACGTAGTCGGCTTCCGCGTCCGCCGGGACGTGGAACCGGTCGGCGATGATGCCGTCCATCGCTTGCAGCCCGGTGGTGCCGACCGAGCCCATCCAGCTGAGCTGCACCGGTGCCGGGCGCAAGGCGAACACCGGCAGTCGATTGCCAGCGGTATGGCCCGCGAGATCCACCAGGATATCGATGCCGTCGGCGCGAATACGGTTCGCCATGTCGGCATCGCCCATGCCGGTGGTCTTGCACCAGGTGTCGCTGCGCTCCCGGAGCCGGGCGGAGAGCTCGTCCTCGACGGCGCGCTCCGAATAGACAGTGACCGTGAAGGCGTCGCGCGCGTGATGCTCCATCACCCCGGCCATGAAATGGCCGATCGGATGGTTGCCCATGTCGGCCGAGACGTAGCCGAGGCGGATCTTCTCGCCCGAACGCCGCGGCGCCCGCGGCGGTTTCTCAACCGGGGGCGCGCCAAAACGCCGGTCCCATTCCACGGCGCGCTCGCGGATGTCGGCGGCGGTCGCGTCCGGGAGATAGCTCAAGGCATAGATGATGTTCGACAGCGCGACCCGCAGCTGCGGCGCCAGGGCGAGCGCCCGGTCGAAGGCCTGCACGGCCGCGGCCGCATCGCCGGCATAGAGCGCGGCGTTGCCGGAGTTGAGCCAGGCTTCGGCATAGTCCGGCCGCCGCGCGATGGCGCGCGCATAGCAAGCCGCCGCCTCGGCGATCTCGCCGCGCGCCTGGTGGATGGTGCCGAGGTTCATCTCGAGCACGGGATCGGACGGATCCAGCGCTTGCGCGTGACGCATCCATTGCAGCGCCGCGTCATGATTGCCGCAGGCGGCGAGGGCATGCGCCAGGTTCATGGCCGAGCGCGCGTCGCGCGGGTTGCCGGCGAGGGCCTTGGCATAGAAGCCGATCGCGCCCAGGGCGTCGCCGCGCGCCCAGGCGGCATCGCCATGCGCGGCCTGGGCCGCTGGGTCAGTGGCGTCGGGGGGCGAGCTCATCGGTTTGTGCTCACAGGCTAGCACTCGGCGCCTGCCTATGCCCGTGCGGCTGATCGCCGAAATGCAAAGGGGCCGGCGCTGGGCCGACCCCTTGCTGCTGCCCTGATGAATTGGCCTTGTGAATTGGCTCCCCGGGACGGATTCGAACCGCCGACCAACCGGTTAACAGCCGGTTGCTCTACCGCTGAGCTACCGGGGAACATCAGGGCGGCTGGTTTATAACCACTCCCGCGCCAGCGCGCCAGCGTCGCGGCAGCGCCTTTCCGGAGGGACGCGATGGAGGCCGGGGCCGGAATCGAACCGGCGCATGCGGGATTTGCAGTCCCGAGCATTACCACTTTGCTACCCGGCCGTGCCGTCGCGCCGACGGATGCGGGTGCGGAGATATAGAAGCCCCGCCAACGCGGGTCAACCGAGCGCCGGGGGGCCTTGCTTACCCGGCCGCTCCATTGTCATTGCTGCGCCAATTCCTTATAAGGGCCGGAACCGTTTCATATTTCTCCGGCTGGCCGCGCGCTGAGCGCCCCCGCCCGGGAGCGTTCTTTGATGACCGACTACACCGCCGCCCGCGTCAATATGGTCGAGAGCCAGGTGCGGCCCAATCGGGTTACCGATCCGCGCATCCTGACGGCCATGCTCGAGCTGCCGCGGGAACGGTTCGTGGCGGAGCCGATGCGCGGCATCGCCTATGTCGACGAGGACGTGCCGCTGGGCGGCGGCCGCTACCTTGCCGAGCCGATGGTTCTGGCGCGTCTCGCCCAGGCGGCGCAGATCGAGTCCGGGGATTCGGTGCTCGAGATCGGCGCGGCGACCGGCTACGGGGCGGCGCTGCTGTCGCGTCTCGCGCGGCAGGTCATCGCCCTGGAGAGCGATCCGGCTCTGGCGCGGCGCGCCGAGACGACCCTGCGCGAACTCGGCGTCGGCAATGTCAGCGTGGTGACCGGTCCGCTCGGCGCGGGCGATCCGCGCCACGCCCCCTACGATGCCATCGTGATCAGCGGCGCCGTGCAGCACGTGCCGCAGACGCTGCTCGAGCAACTGAGCGATGAAGGCCGTCTGGTCGCGGTGGTGACGGCTCCCGGCGAGCCCGGGCGCGCGACCGTGTTCACCCGGATCGCCGGCGCCTATTCGCGGCGCGTGGTGTTTGATGCCGGCAGCCGGCCGCTGCCCGGCTTCGCCGTCGAGCCGGGCTTCGCGTTTTGACGAGCGCCACTTCCGAGGCCGCCCTCGAGCTCGGGCCGCCGGAACTCGACGCGATGCGCCGGGAAAACCGGCCACATGCGGTCCTTGACGTGCGCGAGCCCTGGGAACTGGACATCTGCAGGATCGCCGGCAGCCTGGCCGTGCCGCTCGGTGCGTTGCCCCAGGCTCTCGCTCAGCTTCCCAGGAGTGAACCTCTCGTCGTGATGTGCCATCATGGCGGGCGGTCGATGCAGGCGGTGATGTGGCTGCGGGCCCAGGGCTATGCCAACGCAGTGAATCTGCGCGGTGGCATCCATGAATGGGCGCGCCAGGTTGAACCGGCGATGGCGACTTACTAGGTGCGGACAAACAGCATGCGGTGGATTTCGACACGACGGGCGATGCTTCTGGCCGGTACGGCGATCGGGCTGGCGGCGGCCCTGGTCGTGGCCCCGGTGAGCGCCCAGACCATCGACGAGGCGCTGGCCTCCGCCTATCGCACCAACCCGTCGCTGGCGGCCGAGCGGGCTCGCCTGCGGGCGACCGATGAAGGCGTGCCGCGGGCCCTGTCGGGCTGGCGCCCGACCGTCACGCTCTCGGGCTCGGTCGGCAAGGCGCGCGATACCAATCGCACCGAAGACACCGTGGCGAACACCACGGCGAGCGTCGATCGCGTCCGCACGCCCGATAACGCCACGTTGACCGTCAGCCAGCCGCTCTATCGCGGCGGCCGCACCCTGGCCGATACCAGCCGCGCCGAGAACCTGGTGCAGCGTGGCCGCGCCGTGCTGCAGAGCGTGGAGCAGACGGTGCTGCTCGATGCCGCGACCGCCTATGCCAACCTGCTGCGCGACCAGGCGACGCTCGATCTCAACATCAACAACGAGCAGGTTCTCACCCGGCAGCTGCAGGCGGCCCGCGACCGCTTCCAGGTCGGCGAGATCACGCGCACCGATGTTTCCCAGGCGGAGGCCCGCCTTGAGCGCGCCCGTGCTGATCGCATCCAGGCCGAAGGCAACCTGACGTCATCGCGCTCGACCTACGAGCGGGTGATCGGCACCGTTCCGCCGCAACGTCTCGCTTCGGCTCGCCTTCCGCAGACTCTGCCGCGCTCGGAGAACGAAGCGCGTGACGCCGCGAACACCCACCCCGACGTGGTCGCGGCCACTTTCCTTCAGAAATCCTCAGCCGACGATGTCGATCTGGTCACCGGCGAGAAGCTGCCGACGGTAAACCTCAACTCCAGCCTGTCGCGCGACACGGAAGCGACGACCCGCGGCTTCCAGCGCGACACGGCGTCGGTCACGGTCAGCGTCTCGGTGCCGCTTTACTCCGCCGGCTCGGTCGATGCCCGCGTGCGCGAATCGAAGCAGACGGCCGGCCAGCGCCGCCTCGAGCTCGAGGACCAGCGCCGCCGCACCCAGGAATCGGCGCGGCGCAACTGGGAGGCGCTGACCACGGCGCGGGCCCGTATCCAGGCCTTCGAGTCGCAGATCCGCGCCGCCGAGATCGCCCTGGATGGTGTGGAGCAGGAAGCCCGGGTCGGCCTGCGTACGGTGCTCGACGTCCTCGACGCCGAGCAGGAGCTGTTCAACGCCAAGGTCAATCTCGTCGGCGCCCAGCGCGACGAGATCGTGGCCGCCTACCAGTTGGCGGGCTCGGCCGGGCGGCTGACCGCTCTCGAACTGGCGCTGCCGGTCGAGGTCTATGACCCGACCAAGTACTACAACGATACCCGCGGCCGCTGGATCGGGACCGGGGTCGGCGGCGATGAGGACCGGCCGGGCCGCCCGTAGCGGGTCCGCCAGCGGCTCTCGTTAGGCCAGCGGCTCTCGTTAGGAATGTGCTGGCTTTCCGGACCGCTCTCGAATAGCTTGAATCGAAACCCGGATTCGTAATATGGCCGATCCCAAATCAGCCGCAGCAGAACCGTCGATGGAGGAAATTCTCGCCTCCATCCGGCGAATCATTTCTGAAGACGGTGGCGAGGCCGGCAAAGAGCCGCCGAAGCCGGCTGCTGCCGCGGCACCGCCGCCGCCGCCGCCCCCTCCGGCACCCGCACCCGCACCGCCACCCCCGCCGCCGA
>JALHMR010000082.1 GCA_022843945.1 Rhodospirillaceae bacterium
CGGGCCCCTGCCGGAATCGCGCTCCTACGGCCTCACACCGCAGAGCAGGGGTCCAACGGGCTCCGTGCCGCTCGAGCACGTTACCAACGTGCCGGCGGTTCATATACAGGGGTCCATCTCGCCTGTGTCACCATGGACCCCGGCTTTCGCCGGGGTGACAGTGTTTCTTCGGCATGGAATAAAGCGCCCCTTCGTCCAGTAGGCTGGCGACCCTGATGATAGCCCCGAACGACCTTCCCGGTTTTATCCTTGCGGCTTTCGCGCTGGCCGGCAGTCCCGGCCCGGCCAACACGGTCCTCGCCGCGGCGGGAGCGGCGTTCGGCCTGCGCCGCAGCGTCTGGCTGGGGGCCGGCATCATCAGCGGCGTGCTGACCGTCATGCTGCTGACGGCGACGGGCCTGGCCGGGCTGATCCTGGCGCTGCCCGGCGTGGCGCCGGTCGCCACCGCGGCGGGCGTGCTTTACATGGCGTATCTCGCCTGGAAGATCGCCACGGCGCCGCCGCTGCAGGATACGAGCACGGAGGCCCGGCCGCCGTCGTTCGGTTCGGGATATTTCGTGGGTGCGGGCAACCCGAAGACCTTCGCCGCGGTGGCCGCCCTCCATACAGGCTTCGCGCTCAGCCCCGGCAATGCCTGGGCGGAGGTCGTTCTCAAGCTCGTGGCCCTGGCGCCGGTCCTGGTGATCGTCAACATCGTCTGGCTGCTGCTGGGCTCGGCCCTGACGCGCTGCTTCCGCGACCCGAAAGCCAACCGCGTCATCAACGTCACCTTCGCGGTGCTGCTGATCCTGTCGCTCGTCGTGGCTTTTGCGATCTAGCTAGAAATCCGGCGCGGCGCTGAGCGTGTCGAGGCCGCTCGCCTTGAACGGACTCGAGGGCAGGGCCTCGTCCTGCCAGAAGGCGGTGAACACCGGCGGCAGGAGAGTCTCGAGAGAAGCTGGATCATCGCGCGCCACCGTGGCCGACGGGATCTCCAGCGGTTGAACCTGGGCCGCGGTCAATGTCGCGCGGCGCGCTTCCCACGCCGGACCGCGCGCCTCGTCGCCGGCGATGTCCACGGTGACGAGCGCCTTGCCGGTCCAGAAAGCGAAGTCGACGCGCACGCCGTTGAGATGAGCGCGCGGCAGCGGCCGCAGGGCGCTGAAGGCATAATCGGCCGGCGTGAACAGGCCGCCGAGGCGGCGCGTCCTATCCTCGATGGCTGCGCGGTCGCGCTCCATGACCCGCTCGATCAGGCGGAAATAGAGCGCCACGAACTGGCGCGGCCGCTTGGCCCACAGGTCGCAGAGATCGGTGAGGTGATCGCGCAGGAAGGCGAGGCGGTCCTCGGCCGAAGGCCCCGGTCCTTGCGTGCCGTCGTCGTAGGTGTAGGGCGCGTTGTTGAGTCGCAGGGGTTCGCCGGCGCTGGTATCGATGGTGACGGAGGGGCCGCCCGGCGTGCCTGTGCCGTAGGGAATGACCAGCGAGGGCACTAGAGGAGTGGGTTGTCGCAGGGCAGGCCGAGCATCACCTTGCCGTAGGTCGTGCCGGCGATGTCGAAGACCAGCGCGATGTGCGACGTGCAGGCGTGGATGTCGCGGAAGGAGCGCTGGATCGGATGCGTGTCGTAGAGACCAGCACCGCCCGAGCATTCGAAGATCAGGTCAACGGCCCTGGCGGCCAGCCGGCCGGCGAAAGCACCATCGCGCCGGTAGCGGGTCCGCTGCTCGATGGTCGGCGTCTCACCGGCCTTGGCCGTGCGCAACGCCTCGGCGCAGTTGCGCAGCATCAACAGCATGCCGGCATCGACAGACGCGGCCGCTTCGGCGACGCGGAGCTGCACGGTCGTCAGCTCGGCGATGCGGGCCCCGCTGTACTTGGCGACCTTCTGGCGTGTCTCCTGCGCGAAGCGATCGATGGCGCCCTGGGCGATGCCGAGCGCCACGCCGGTCAGCGTGTAGGCGAAGGTCGCGATCAGCGGCAGCTGGTAGGAGGGATTCGGATTGAGCACGGTGCCCGGATTGGGGCCACCCTTGGCCTCGTTCACGCCCAGCGTGCGATGGGCGGGCACGAAGACGTCGTCGATGGCCACGTCCTTGCTGCCCGTGCCGCGCAGGCCGGCGACGAACCAGTTGTCGATGACCTTGTAGTCCTTCACCGGCACCAGGAACATGCGCGCTTCCGGGGCCGTCTGGCCTTCCGGCGGATCGACCATGGCGCCGACCATGACCCAGGTCGACGGATCGATGCCGCTGGAGAAGGGCCAGCGGCCGCGCACGCGATAGCCGCCATCGACCTTGGTGGCCCGGCCGCAGGGGAAGGCGAAGGCCGAGCCGATCAGCGCGTCGGGGTCTGCATCCCAGACCTCGTGCTGGGCCTCGGCCGGCCAGATGGCGAGCATCCAGTGATGCACCGCGAGATTGCCGAACACCCAGCCGGACGAGCCGCAGCCGCGCGCGGTGACGGCGCCCAGCTCGACGATGTCGCCGTAGTCCAGTTCGCTGCCGCCGAAGCGCTTGGGCTGCAGCATGCGGAACAGGCCGGTCGAATGGAAATCGGCGAGCGTCTCGTCGGGACAGCGACGCAGCTCCTCGCACTTGGCGGCGCGCTCGGCCAGCACAGGCACTAGGGCCTCGGCCCGGGCAAAGAGCTCGGCCCGCGTGGCCATGCGGCTGTTGGTTACGGTCGTCATCGCCCGGCTACCCCGATTGGCCAGTGAAACCCAAGCTTGCGGCGGTATCGTGCTTTGTGGCGTGGCCGGGATCAAGGGTGACGAGGCTGCGCCGGTGGAACTTGGGGCTCCGCCCCACCGTTGGGGTATCGGTTCCTTTTGGCTAAGCCGGAGACCGTCGATGCTGCACTACGCTCTCATTTTCCTGATCGTCGCGCTGGTCGCCGGCGCGCTGGGTTTCGGTGGTGTGGCCTCGGCCGCAACCTCGATCGCCCAGGTCCTGTTCTTCCTGTTCCTGATCCTCTTCCTGGTCACGCTGGTCACCAGCCTGATCCGGCGCGGCCGCGGACCTTAGGGTACAAGAACCAGCGGCTTCAGGCGGACGGGGGGAGCCGCTGGGGGATCGGCGAGGGGTCGGCCGGCGGCAGCTCGACCGGGGGCTTTTCCACCGGGACTTCGGCAGGCGGCTCGCGGCCGGGCGTGGTCGGCGGGCCGGGTCGCGGGATGTTCGGGTCTGGCGGGCTCATGGGTTCGGGGGTGGCTTGGCGCCACAGGGTCCGGGAGCGGCGCCAGCGGGCGGGGGAGACCCAGATCAGCACCCCGGCTGAACGCGGACGCAAGCCATGCGATACTGGGCGGTGGGGAAAAGGGATCACCGTCATAGTTAAGTAAAGCGCGGCCGGTCCCAAAGTTCCGGCGCCAGCGTCGCAAGAGGGCAACCCGAATGGATCTCGACGCCGTCGTTCTGTCGCGCATCCAGTTCGCCTTCACCATCGGCTTCCATATCCTGTTCCCGACCATGACCATCGGCCTGGCGAGCTTCCTGCTGCTCGCCGAGATCCGCTGGCTGCGCACCGGAGACGAAGCCTGGCGCCGGCTCTACCGTTTCTGGTCGAAGCTCTTCGCGCTGGCCTTCGGCATGGGCGTGGTGAGTGGGGTGGTGCTCTCCTATCAGATCGGTACCAATTTCAGCGCCTTCTCCGTGGCCACCGGCAACGTCATCGGGCCGCTGCTCGGCTACGAGGTGCTGACCGCGTTTTTCCTCGAGGCCGGGTTCCTCGGCATCATGCTCTTCGGCTGGGACCGCGTGCCGGCGGGCGTGCATCTGCTGGCCACGGCGATGGTGGCGTTGGGCACGCTGATCTCCGCCTTCTGGGTGCTGGCCGCCAATTCGTGGATGCAGACTCCGGCCGGACATACGCTGGTCGACGGCATCTTCTACGTGGAGGATTTCTGGCGGGTGATCTTCAACCCATCGTTCCCGGTCCGCTTCGCGCATATGGGTGTGGCCGCCTACCTGACCGCGGCCTTCGCGGTGGCGGCCGTTTCTGCCTGGCAGTGGCGTATCGGTCGGCGCGATCCGGCGGTCGCCTACGGGTTGCGCTACGGCCTCGGCCTGGCCGCGATCCTGGCGCCGCTGCAGGTGCTGATCGGCGATCTGCACGGGCTCAACGCCAGGGATCATCAGCCGGTGAAGGTCGCGGCCATGGAAGCGTTGTGGCAGACGACGCGCGGCGCGCCCTTCGTGCTCCTCGCCTGGCCGGACCAGGCGGCCGAGACCAACCGCTACGCGATAGAGATCCCCAAGGCGACGAGCCTGATCCTGACGCACACGCTCGACGGCGAGGTCAAAGGGCTGAGCGAGGTCGGCCCGGCGGACCGGCCGAACGTGCCGCTCGTCTTCTTCGCCTTCCGCCTGATGATCGGGCTCGGCGTGGTGATGCTCGCCGTGTCGTGGTGGGGCGCCTGGCGCCTATGGCGCGGCACACTGCTCGACAGCCGGCTCTTCCTCGGCGTGGTGGCGGCGTGCGGCCCCGCGGGGTTCATCGCCGTGCTGGCCGGCTGGGTGGTCGCCGAGTCCGGCCGCCAGCCGTGGATCGTGCACGGGCTAATGCGCACCGCCGATGCCGTCTCGCCGGTGGCGGCCGAGACCGTTCTGGTCTCGCTGATCTCGTTCATCGTCCTTTATATCTCGCTGCTCTGGGCCTTCCTGTTCTATGCCCGCAAGCTGGCCAGGCGCGGGCCCGAGCATGAGCCCGCCCCGGCACCGCGCCACGTCCTGGCGGGCCGGCCATGAGCGAGGGCGAACTGCTGACCCTGGCCTGGGCGGTGGTCATCGCCTTCGCCATTATTCTCTACGTCATTCTCGACGGCTTCGATCTCGGCCTCGGTATTCTGTTCCCGCTGGCGCCCAGCCATGCCGACCGCGATACGATGATGAATTCGATCGCCCCGGTGTGGGACGGCAACGAGACCTGGCTGGTGCTCGGCGGCGTCAGCCTCCTGGCCGCGTTCCCGCTGGCCTATGCCGTCATCCTGCCTGCCACCTACATCCCGATCCTGATGATGGTCATGGCGCTGGTGTTGCGCGGCGTCGCCTTCGAATTCCGCTTCAAGGCGGAGCGCAGCCGCTTTCTCTGGGACGCGGCCTTTACCGGCGGCTCGACCCTGGCGGCGCTGGGGCAGGGGCTGGTGCTGGGCGCCTTCATCCAGGGATTTCCGGTCGAGAATGGCCGCTATGCCGGTGGCGCCTTCGGCTGGCTCACACCCTTCAGCCTGATGACCGGCATCGGGCTGGTCTTCGGCTACGCGCTGCTCGGCGCCACCTGGCTGATCTGGAAGACCGACGGATCGCTGCAGGCCTGGAGCCGGCGCGCGGCGCGGCCCGCACTGCTCGCGGTGCTCGCCTTGATCGGCATCGTCAGCCTGTGGACGCCACTCGCCCATCCGATGATCGCCGAACGCTGGTTCGCCTGGCCAAACCTGCTTTACCTGTCGCCCGTACCGTTGGTCACGGCGGCGCTCGCGCTCCTGACATGGCGGACCATCGCGAGCGACTCAGACCGCCTGCCGTTCGCCGGTGCCGTGGGGCTGTTCCTGCTGTCGTTCCTCGGCCTGGGCATCAGCCTGTGGCCCTATGCCGTGCCGCCGCACATCACCATCTGGCAAGCGGCGGCACAACCCGAAAGCCAGCTCTTCATGCTGGTCGGCGTGCTGATCCTGATCCCGCTGATCCTTGCGTATACGGGCTACAGCTACTGGGTCTTCCGCGGCAAGGTGCGCTCCGACCACTATCACCACTGATCGGCGTCAACCGTTGACGATCTCGCCGCCGTTGGGATGCAGCGTCTGCCCGGTCATGTATGAGGCGTCGTCGCTGGCCAGGAAGACATAGCAGGGCGCCACCTCGTCGGGCTGGCCCGCCCTCCCCATCGGCGTCTTCTTGCCGAACTCCTTGAGCTCCTTGCCGCGGAAGGAAGCCGGGATCAGCGGCGTCCAGATCGGCCCGGGCGCCACGGCATTGACCCGGATCTCCTTGTCGGCCAGCTGCTGGGCCAGCGAGCGGGTGAAGGCGAGGATCGCCCCCTTGGTGGAGGCGTAGTCGACCAGGTGCTTGCTGCCGCGAAAGGCGGTGACCGAGGTGCTGTTGACGATGGAGGCGCCGGGCCCGAGATGCGGCAGCACCGCCTTGGTCAGGTAGAAGAACGAGAAAATATTGGTGCGGAAGGTCTGCTCCAGCTGTTTGGCGGTGATCGCCTCGAGCTCGTCGAGCGGGTGCTGCTCGGCGGCGTTGTTGACCAGGATATCGATCTTGCCGAACTGCTTGAACACCCGCTGCACGGCGCTTCTGCAGAACTTCTCGTTGCCGATGTCGCCGGCAAAGGAAACGGCCTGGCGTCCGGCCTCTTCGATCAGCCGTACCGTCTCAGCGGCGTCCTTGTGCTCATCGAGATAGAGGACGGCAACGTCGGCGCCCTCCTTGGCGAAGGCCACGGCGACAGCGCGACCGATGCCGCTGTCGCCGCCGGTGATGATCGCCACCTTGTTCATCAGCTTCCCGGCGGCGCGGTAGCTCGCCGCCTCGGCGGCCGGGCGCGGCACCATGCGATGCTGCCGGCCCGGCTGGCGCGCCTGGG